>NZ_JBSGDR010000028.1:0-87458 GCF_053602455.1 Amycolatopsis sp. NPDC004378 | reverse complement strand
CGCCCGGTCCCATTCCGAACCCGGAAGCTAAGCCTGACAGCGCCGATGGTACTGCAACCGAAGGGTTGTGGGAGAGTAGGACACCGCCGAACTTAACTTTCGTACGGCCCGTTAGGATAGCCAGTTGGCTGCCCTAGCGGGCCGTACGCGTATGTCCAGGACAAGATTTTTTGCATGGCAGGAGGCCAAGTGTCCGAGTTCGGTCGACGAGACTCAGCGGATGAGGGGTCCGGCCGACCGGCACGGCGGGACGAAGGTTCTCGCGGTCGGTCGGACGCACCCCGGGGAGACCGGCGCGGTGCGCGGCAGGACCGCGGCGGCCGCGACAGTGGTTACCAGGGCCGGCCGCGCCGCGACGACCGCGGAGTCCGCGGCGGCGGCAAGCCGTTCCGCGGCGGCGACGGTCCCCGCGACCAGCGCGGAGGAAACGCAGGTCAGGGCCGTGACAGCGGCCGCGGCTTCGGTGACCGCGACGACCGTCGCGGCGGCTACCGCGACTCGGGCGACCGGCCTGGTGGTGGCCGGTACTCCGGCGGCCCCGGCCGTTCGGGCGGGCGCTCCGACGACCGGGCCGACAACCGCGGCCGGTACGAGGACCGCGGCGGCGACCGGAGTTCGGGCCGCGGTTCCGACGACCGTGGCGGCCGGCCGGGTGGCGGCCGCCCCCAGGGCAAGGCCTCGTACGGCGACCGGAAGCCGCGCTGGGAAGACCGCGGCGGTGCCCGTTCGGGTGGTTTCCGCTCCGACGACCGAGGCCGCGGTGGCTCAGATCGCCGCGACGACCGGCGCCCCGGTGGTTACCGTTCGGACGACCGCGGCGATTCGCGGGGCTACCAGCGGCGCGACGACGACCGCAGCGGCCGGCGCGACGATTCGCGCGGTTACCAGCGGCGCGATGACGACCGTGGTGGCAAGCCGGGCGGGTTCCGTTCGGAGGACCGCGGTGGCGATTCGCGCGGTTACCAGCGGCGCGACGACCGCGGTGGCAAGCCGGGTGGCTTCCGCTCGGACGACCGGGGTAGCGACCGGCGCGATGACTCGCGGGGCTACCAGCGGCGCGACGACCGCGGTGGCAAGCCGGGCGGGTACCGCTCGGACGACCGAGGTGGCAGGTCCGGCGGGTTCCGTTCGGACGACCGCGGTGGCAACTCGCGCGGCTACCAGCGCCGAGACGACGACCGCAGTGGTGGGCGGCGCGACGATTCGCGCGGCTACCAGCGGCGGGACGACGACCGTGGCGGCAAGCCCGGCGGCTTCCGGTCCGACGACCGTGGCCGCGGCGGGAACGACGACTCGCGAGGCGATCGCGGCGCTCGCACCGGCGGCGGCTACCGCGACTCGGCCAAGCGCGACGACCGCTCTGGCGGCTACAGCGACTCCGGCAAGCGCGGCGGCTACCGGGATTCGGCGAAGTCGGATGACTCGCGGGGCTACGCAGACAGGCGCGACGACCGTGCCGGCAGCTACTCAGCGAAGTCGGATGACTCGCGGGGCTACGCAGGCAAGCGTGACGAGCGGGCTGGCGGCTACTCGGCGAAGTCGGACGACTCACGAGGCGATCGCGGCACCCGGGCCGGCGGCTACCGCGACTCCGGCAAGCGGCCCGAGCGGCGCGACGACCGGCCTCGGCGGGACGCGCGGCCCAAGGTCTCCGCTCCGCTCGACGACGAGGCCCTCGCCAAGGAGCTCCTCGAGGCGCCCGAGCTGCCCGAAGACGTCGAGTTCTCCGATCTCGACGAGGAAGCCCGCCGTGAGCTGAGGACCCTGCCGAAGGGCCTGGCCGAGACCGTCGGGAAGCACCTCGTCGCCGCCGGGGGGTTGATCGACAGTGATCCCGAGGCCGCTCTCGAGCACGCCAAGTACGCCAAGGCCAAGGCTTCTCGCGTGCCCATCGTGCGTGAGGCGCTGGGGCTCGTCGCCTATCACGTCGGCAACTGGGCGGAGGCCCTCTCGGAACTGCGGGCCGTTCGGCGGATGACGCGCAGTGATGAGCACGTTGCCATCATCGCCGACTCCGAACGCGCTCTCGGGCGGCCCGAGCGGGCCCTTGACCTGGCGAAAGAAGCCGACAAGGCGAGTCTGAGCAAGGCCACCCAGGTCGAGCTCGCGATCGTCGCCGCCGGGGCGCGGCGGGATCTCGGGCAGCTCGACGCCGCCGTCGTCTCGCTGCAAGGCGACGACCTCAAGGCCGAGAAGCGCGACCCGTGGAGCGCGCGCCTCTTCTACGCCTACGCCGACAACCTCGTCGCGGCCGGGCGGGAAGAAGAAGCCATCCGGTGGTTCCTCAACGCCGCCGAGGCCGACGCGGAAGACGAGACCGACGCCGCCGAGCGGGCCGCGGAGCTGACCAACGAGCCGAAGGGCGCCGAAGAAACCGATGAGTGACGCGCTGCTCGCGGCCTACGACGCGGTCCTGTTCGACCTCGACGGCACCGTCTACCACGGCACCCGGGTGATCCCGGGCGCCCCGGAGACGGTGCGGGCCGCGCGCGAGCACGGCACCCCCGTCCGGTTCGTCACGAACAACGCGTCCAAGGCGCCTGCCGAGGTCGTCGACCACCTCACCGGGCTCGGCATGCCCGCCGACGCCGGTGAGGTGCACACCAGCGCCCAGGCGGGCGTGCAACTGCTGAAGGAGCGGCTCGACGCCGGCGCCGAGGTGCTCGTCGTCGGCACCGAGTCGCTCGCCGAAGAGGTCGCGCAGGCCGGGCTGACGCCGGTGCGGGAGAACGCCGAGAGCGTCCAAGCCGTCGTCCAGGGCCACTCGCCCGACAACACCTGGGCCGCGCTCGCCGAGGCCTGCCTGGCCATCCGGGCGGGCGCGCTCTGGGTGGCCTGCAACGTCGACGCGACGCTGCCCAGCGAGCGGGGCCTGCTGCCCGGCAACGGCTCGATGGTCGCCGCGCTGCGCACGGCCACCGACGTCGTCTCGCTGGTCGCCGGGAAGCCGGAGCCGCTGCTGTTCGAGACCGCCGCGCGGTCCGCGGGTGCGGACAAGCCCCTGGTCGTCGGCGACCGGCTGGACACCGACATCGCCGGCGCGGTCGCCGCGGGCATCGACTCGCTCGTCGTCCTCTCGGGCGTCGCGACGCCGAAGCAGCTGATCGAGGCCACCCCGGCCGAGCGCGGCACCTACCTCGCCCAGGACCTCACCGCGCTCACCAGCCCGGCCGAGGACCTGAAGATCGGGCCGCGCCCGGGCTGGACCGTCACCGTGCGCGACGACGCCCTGGTCGCGGAGGGCGACGGCGACGACCTCGACCTGCTCCGCGCGCTGTGCCACGCGGCCTGGGAGTCCGGGATCACCAAGGTCGAGGGCGACGCCGTGACACGGCTCGGCCTGGCCTGACTGATACCGTTTGTGACGTGCAGGATCACCCGTACCCCGTGCCGGGCCCGCCGCCCGGTTCGTTCTCCCAGCAGACCGACCCGCGGGCCGGCATCGACGAAGCCGTCGCCGGCTTGGACGACCTCGACGCGCTGCCGCTCGCGGAGCACGTCGAGCGCTTCGACGCCGTGCACACGGAGCTGACGGTCGCCCTCTCCAGCATCGACAAGGTCTGACCACGGTGCCCAAGCGGGCGCGCCTCGACGCGGAACTGGTCCGGCGCGGCCTTGCGCGGTCGCGCGAACAGGCTTCGGCCCTGATCACCGAAGGCAAGGTCACCGTGCGTGGCATGGTGGCCGGCAAGCCCGCCACCGGCGTCGAGTCCGACGCGCCCATCGTCGTCCGGGACGAGGACGACCCCGGCTGGGCCTCGCGCGGCGCGCACAAGCTGCTCGGCGCGCTGGAGGCGTTCACGGACCTGAGCGTCGAGGGCAAGCGCTGCCTCGACGCCGGCGCGTCGACCGGGGGCTTCACCGATGTCCTCCTGCGCAACGGCGCCGCGACCGTGATCGCCGCCGACGTGGGGCGCGGCCTGCTCGACTGGCGCATCCGCACCGACGAGCGGGTCGTGGTCATGGACCGCACCAACGTCCGGAACCTCACGCCCGAAGACCTCGGCGGCCAGGTCGACGTCGTCGTCGGCGACCTGAGCTTCATCTCGCTCAAGCTCGTGCTGCCCGCGCTCGCCGCCTGCGCGCGCGAAGGCGCCGACCTGGTGCCGATGGTGAAACCCCAGTTCGAGGTGGGCAAGGACCGGCTGGGCAGCGGCGGCGTGGTCCGCGACCCGGAGCTGCGCGCCGAATCAGTGCTGACCGTCATCGACGAGGCCGCGAAGCTCGGGCTCGCGCTACGCGGCGTCACCGCCAGCCCGCTGCCCGGGCCGTCCGGGAACGTCGAGTACTTCGTGTGGCTGAGGAAAGATCACGTGGCCGAGTCCACTGTGGACGCGGTAGACAGGTCTGAGGCCGAGCGGCTCGTCCGCACCGCCGTCGAGGAAGGGCCCGCATGACCACCGAACGTGAAGTGCTCCTCATGGTGCACCCCGATCGCGACGCGACGGGCGAAGCCGCGCGCGAGGTTTCGGCGCGCTTCGCCAAGGCCGGCATCCGGATCCGGGTGATCGAGGACGACGTCTGCGCGCTCATCAACCCGGACGAACACGGCGTCGGCGCGAGGTGCACGGTCGTGGACCCGGACGACAACCCCGCCGCGGGCGTCGAGCTGGTGTTCGTGCTCGGCGGCGACGGCACGCTGCTGCGCGCGGCCGAGCTGGCCCGCCCGGCCGGGGTCCCGGTGCTCGGGGTGAACCTCGGCCGCGTCGGTTTCCTCGCCGAGGCCGACTCGGACGCGCTCGCCGACACCGTGCAGCGCGTCGTCGACGGCGACTACCAGGTCGAAGAGCGGATGACGATCGACGTCACGGTCACCGACGGCGGCACCGAGCTGGCCCGCACGTGGGCGCTCAACGAGGCCAGCGTCGAGAAGAGCACCCGCGAACGGGTCCTCGACGCACTGATCGAGGTCGACGGCCGGCCGGTCTCGGCCTTCGGCTGCGACGGTGTGCTCTGCGCCACACCGACCGGTTCGACGGCGTACGCGTTCTCGGCCGGCGGCCCGATCATCTGGCCCGACGTTCAGGCCCTGCTGGTCGTGCCGAGCAACGCGCACGCGATGTTCGCGCGGCCGCTGGTCGTCTCGCGGGACTCGGTGATCACCGTCGGCATCGACCCGGACGGCTCGCCCGCGGTCCTGACCTGCGACGGGACCCGCCACCTGGACCTGCCGCCGGGCGCGCGCGTGCGCGTGACCTGCGGCAAGACGCCGGTGCGGCTGGTCCGCCTGTGGGACGGCCCGTTCACCGACCGCCTGGTGCAGAAGTTCTCGCTGCCGGTGAAGAGCTGGCGCGAGCGCCACGCGCGTCCCTGCGAGTGACCCACCGCTCGGCGATTCTTTCGAACATATCGGCGACTCGCCGGGTGCCCGCGCGCGCAGAGTGTCGGTGGGGGCCGCTACCGTAGGCGGCGTGCTGGCCGAGATGCGCATCCAGGGCCTCGGAGTCATCGAGGACGCCCTGCTGGAACTGCACGCGGGCTTCACCGTCGTCACCGGTGAGACGGGTGCCGGGAAGACCATGGTCGTCACCGGGCTGCACCTGCTCTCCGGGGGCCGGGCCGAGGTGTCCAAGGTCCGGACGGGGATGCTCAAGGCGTTCGTGGAAGGAAGGTTCACCTATTCGGGCGTCGAAGGCGCCGAACGGCTCGTCACCGAGTCCGGCGCCGACGTCGACGAGGACGGCAGCGTCATCGCGCTGCGCACCGTCGCCGTCGACGGGCGGTCGCGCGCCCACCTGGGCGGCCGGTCGGTGCCGGTCGGCGTGCTGTCGGAGCTGTCCGAGCAGCTGATCGCGGTGCACGGCCAGAACGACCAGCTGCGGCTGCTGCGCCCGAGCGAGCAGCGCGAGGTGATCGACCGGTTCGCCGGCGACGCGGTGGGGAAGCCGCTGAGCGCGTACCGGGAGGTCCGGGCCGAGTGGCTGGCGGTGATCGCCGAGCTGACCGAGCGGTCGACGCGCTCGCGGGAGATGGCCCAGCAGGCCGACCTGCTCAAGCACGGGCTCACCGAGATCGACGCCGTCGCGCCGGAGCCGGGCGAGGACGTCGAGCTCACCGAACAGATCAAGCGGCTCGCGGCGGCCGACGAGCTGCGCGCGGCCGCGACCGAGGCGCACGTCGCGCTGTCGGGCTCGCCGGACGGCGACCCGGACGCCCCGGGCGCACTGGGCCTGGTCGGCGAGGCACTGCGGCGGCTTTCGACGTCCGAAGACTCCGTCCTGCGCGAGCTCGCGCCGCGGCTGGAGGAGGCGTCGGTGCTGCTGACCGACGTCGGGGCCGAGCTCGGCTCGTACGTCGAAACGCTGGACGCCGACCCGGCGCTGCTGGAGAAGGTGCTGGCGCGCCAGGGCGACCTGAAGCGGCTGACCCGCAAGTACGCGGCGGACGTCGACGGCGTGCTGGCCTGGGCCGACGACGCCCGGCGCCGCCTCGAATCGATGGACACCTCCGAAGAGGCGCTCGCCGAGCTGGCGCTGCGGCGCGACCAGCTCGCCCTGCAGCTGGCCACGCACGCCGCCGAGGTGTCGGGTGCGCGGGAGAAGGCGGCGGCCGAGCTGGCCGCGGAGATCACGCGCGAGCTGTCCGGGCTGGCGATGGGCCAGGCCGCGATCGAGGTGACGGTCGAGCAGCGCCCGGCCGAGCACGGCGACACGCACGCACTGACGATCGACGGGCGCGCGGTGCACGCGGGCTCGGACGGCGTGGACGACGTCGAGCTGCTCCTGCGCGCGCACGACGGCGCGCCGCCGCTGCCGGTGCACAAGGCCGCGTCGGGCGGTGAGCTGTCGCGGGTGATGCTGGCGATCGAGGTGGTGCTCGCGCACGCGGACACGGTCCAGACGCTGGTGTTCGACGAGGTCGACGCGGGCGTCGGCGGGCGCGCGGCGGTCGAGATCGGCCGCCGGCTGGCCCGGCTGGCACGGACGCACCAGGTCCTGGTCGTGACGCACCTGCCGCAGGTGGCGGCGTTCGCCGACCAGCACCTCGTGGTGGACAAGGGCCACACCGGCGGGGTGACGCGCAGCGGGATCAAGAACCTGGGCCAGTCCGAGCGCGTCAACGAGCTCGCCCGGATGCTCGCGGGCATGGACGACACCGAAACCGGGCGGGCGCACGCCGAGGAACTCCTGGCGACGGCGGAGAAGGCCAAAGCCGAGCCGGAGCCGAAGCGGAAGAAGGCGGCGAAGAAGAAGTAGGGCGGGGGTGGGGCACGCGGGCGGGGCCCCACCCGGGCCGGCTCAGCAGGCGTCCGGGTCCTCGACGCCCGGCGGCGGCGTGAACAGCTCCTCGAAGGTCTGGTCGACGAGCTCCAGCACGTTACCGAACGGGTCCTCGCAGAAGCAGAACCACGACGCCGGGCCGACCTGGTGGATCCGGCTGCGCTGACGGCCGCCGAACAGCGTGATGCGCTTGGCCGTCTCGGCGACGTCGAGCACCGTGAAGCAGATGTGGAAGATGCCGGTGCGCCAGTAGTCGAAGTTCTCAGTGCGGCGCTCGGCCACCGGTCCGGTGAACTGGAACAGCTCGAGCCCGGCGCCGCCCGGCATCACCATGTGCGCGAGCCGGGCGCTCTGCCAGCCTTCGCCGTAGATGTCGGACGCGGGCCCGCCGCCGGGCGCGTCGCTGCTGATGGCGAACGGGCCGAGCAGCAGCTTGAGCCCGAAGATCTGCTCGTACCACGCGATCGCGCGCTCGAGGTCGGTCACCGACAGCGCGGCGTGGTTGAACCCGGTCCGGACCGCGGGCCGCGGCAGCCGCTCGAGGGCGGCGAGCCTCGGCGCCGGGATTTCGGGCAGGGTGGGCGCGACCGGAGCCGCGCCGGCGCCGATGACGCCGACATCGCTGGACTGCATGGGCAAACTCCCGGGTGGCATGGGAAACGCTCGGTGGCGCAATGCGATCGCCCCCACGGGATGCATTGCACAGCCGTCGGCTGTGCGACAAGTATCAGTGGCCCGCGCCGGAAAACTTCCTGAGAATTGTGACAGCGTTCCGGAACGGATCAAGGACCTACAGTGACCACTCCGACACGCGGCCGCGACCTCGGCTTTTGCCTGATGGGAGGGCTGTTCGTCACTTTCGAACAGGAATTCGCCGCGGTGCCGGGCAACAATGGCGGCCAAATTGGTAAATGGTTGGTAAAATCGGCGGCGGTATTCCAGTGGGAAATGATCGAATACCCGCTCAGTTCTCCAGTCCGCCGGCGATCCGGCGGAAGACCGCGGCCAGTGTCCGCGCCTCGTCCCGGCTCACCTCGTCGGCGAAGTACCGCTCCACGCCCCGGACGTGGGTGGGCCACGCCGCCTCCAGGGCCGCGAGGCCCGCCGGGGTGAGCACCACGAGGGTGGCGCGGCGGTTGCCCGGGTCGACCTCGCGCCGCGCGAACCCGGCGCGCTCGAGGCCGTCGACCAGGCGCGTCAGCCCGCTCGCGCTGTGCACCAGGGCGTCGGCCAGGTCCTTCATGTGCAGCCGCCGTCGCGGCGCCTCCGAAAGCTGGACGAGCGCGTCGTAGGTCCGGTGCGTCATCCCGTGCTCGGCGCGCAGGTCCGCGTCCAGCGCCCGCAGGAGCAGCGCGGACGACCGCAGGAAGCCGCGCCAGGCGGCGTCGTGGTCTCGGGACAGGCTCACGCCGGGAATAGTACTCGCGCGGACAGTTGTTGTGCGGACTGTTCGCTTGCGAAGAAAGGACCCAGGATGCGCGCGGTGGTACTCCGGGAACCCGGTCCCGTCGAAAACCTCGAACTCGCGGAACTCCCGCTGCCCGAGGTGAAACCCGGCTGGGTGCGGATCGCCGTGAAGGCGTTCGGGCTCAACCGGTCCGAGTTGCACACGCGGCTGGGCCTCGCCGACGGCGTCACGTTCCCGCGGGTGCCCGGGATCGAGGCCGTCGGGGTCGTCGACGCCGGTACCGGGTTCGCCCGCGGGCAGCAGGTCGCGACCATGATGGGCGGGATGGGCCGCACCTTCGACGGCGGCTACGCCGAATACACCGTCGTGCCGGAGAGCCAGGTCATCCCGTTCCGCTCCGGCCTGCCGTGGGAAGTGCTCGGCCAGGTCCCGGAAACCCTGCAGACCGCGTACGGCTCCCTCACCACCGGGCTGGACCTGCGGGCCGGCCAGACGCTGCTGATCCGCGGCGGCACGTCCGCGCTCGGTTTCGCCACCGCGGCACTGGCGAAAGACCTCGACGCCACGGTCTTCGCGACCACCCGGCAGCCGGAACGCCTCGAGACCCTGCGCGAACACGGCGTCGACCACCCGCTGCTGGACGACGGCGACCTCGCGGGCCAGGTCCGGAAGATCGTGCCCGAAGGGGTCGACGCCGCCCTCGAACTGGTCGGGACGCCGACCCTGCCGGACACCCTGAAAGCCACTCGCGTGCACGGAACCGTCTGCTTCACCGGCATGTTGTCCAACCAGTGGACGATCTCGAACTTCTATCCGATCGGATACCTTCCCGCCGGGGTGCGCCTGACCGCTTATGGTGGTGAGGCGGACGACCTGCCCGCCTCCGTCCTCCAGCGGTACCTCGATCGCATCGCCACCGGCGAAGCGAGCCTCGGCCCGGCCAAGGTGTACGCGATGACGGAGATCCGGCAGGCGCACGACGACCTGGAGCACAACCGGACGGCGGGCAAGCTCGTCGTGCTGACCGGCCGAGTGGAGGGAGCCGCCCCGTGATGCTGCCACCCCCCGCCGACGTCGAGGCCCAGCTGGCCGCGGCCCGCCGCGACGGCGACCTCGACCGCTACCTCGGCCTGCTCGCCGGGGAAGAGCTCTTCGTCCCGATCCGGCGGGTGGACGCCCACAGCATCCTCGACGAGCGCGCGGAGACTTTCCCGAACGTCTACTTCGAGACGGGCGGGGACGAGTTCCTCCAGGTTTTCACCCGCGGGGCGCTGCCGGACCTCGGCCCGGACGTCGTGGCGATGAGCGGCGCGCTGGACTGGGCGGTCGACGGCGTCGGGCGCCACGAGCGGGTCGTGTTCAACCGCGGCACCCGCGGCGAGTGGCGGCTGCCCGGCGCGACGCTGCAGCCGTGGCTCGACGCGCACCACGATGACGTGACACCGCTGGAAGAGCAGGTCGAACGGCTGATCACCGCGCCGTACGGGCACCTCGAGGGGCCGATCGCGCACGCGCTCGCGTGCGGCGCGCACCTGGCGGTGCTCAACGCGGCGCCGTGGAACGTCCTCGACGCGCGCCGCCACGACTACGTCGCCGAGGTGCGGGGCCTGCGGGACTGGTGGGGTGTGCCCGACCCGCCGGCCTGGCGCGCCACCATGGCCGACCTGATCGGCGAGGGCTACGCGCTGACGCCGGGCAACCTCGTGCTGATGTTGCGCCTGCGGTTCGCCGCGGAGTACGGGGTGCGCAACGGCGAGTTCGACCCGCTGACCTGGGCGGAGCTGGTCGACCGGTGGTGCGCGGAGAACGACGCCGAGGAGCAGGCCGACGAGCTGCGGCACACCGTCCGCCGGGTGTCCCGGTACGAACAGCGGTTCCGCGCCGACGGCCTGGTCGACGCGGAAGGGTTCGTCACGACCGCGCTTTCGTGGGACGTCGGCCGCGCGGTGAACATCGCCCGCTGGGGCTTGGCGGCCGGTTACTGCGACGCGCTCACGGCCGAACTGATGGTGCTCGAAGCGGGCTCGCTGGCGCGTCGCTACCACCAGTCATGGGCCGACCTGTCGGCCGGCTACGTCATGGGGCGGGTCCTCCACGCCGAGGACGAAGAGTTCGGCGAGTGGTACCCGGCGGCCGTGCGGGTCCACCACCAGCTCCTTCAGGACCCGGCGAGCCCCTGGGTGAACCTCGATTTCGGGTCCCTTTCGGAGGAGTCGGAGGCCTGAGGAGAGGCGGGGCTCACCACAACGAGTCACACCCGCTACGGCGTGGCGTACCTCGTCCCACGAGCAAATTTGTCACCATCGGCCACATGAAGCTCACCGGCTTGCTCACGCGGAACCAAGAACCCCTCCCGGGGATCAGCGGCGTCGCCCGCGTGGATCGCCGCACCCGGGAGCTGCTGCGCCGGATCAGTCCCGGCGACATCGTCGTGCTCGACCAGCTGGACCTCGACCGCCAGACGGCCGACGCCCTGGTCGAGGCCGAGGTCGCCGGCGTGGTCAACGCGTCGCCGTCGATCTCCGGCCGGTTCCCGAACCTGGGGCCGGAAATCCTCATCGGGGCCGGCATCCCGCTCGTCGACTCGGTCGGCGGCGAGCTGCTGCGCACGATCAAGGACGGCACGAAGCTGCGGCTGCACGAGGGCCTGGTCTACGTCGGCGAGCGGCAGGTCGCCTCGGGCATCGAGCAGACCGCCGACAGCGTCGCGGACCAGATGATCGAGGCCAAGGCCGGGATGTCGACGCAGCTGGAGGCGTTCTCGGCGAACACCATCGAGTTCCTCCGCCGCGAGCGCACCCTGATCCTCGACGGCGTCGGCGTGCCCGACCTGAAGGTGGCGATCCGCGACCGGCACGTGCTGGTCGTCGCGGGCGGCAACGGCCACGCCGAGGACCTCAAGAAGCTCCGGAAGTACGTCGCCGAGCACCGGCCGGTGCTGATCGGGGTCGACGCCGGTGCCGACACCCTGCGCGTGCAGGGCTACAAGCCGGACGTCGTCGTCGGCGACCCCACCGGCATCGGCACCGCCACCCTGCGCGGCGGCGGCGAGGTCGTGGTGCCCGCCCAGCCGGACGGGCACGCCCCCGGCGTCGAGCGGATCCAGGACCTCGGGATCGGCGCGGTGACGTTCCCCGCGTCGGGCAACGCCGAAGACCTCGCGCTGCTGCTGGCCGACGCGCACGGCGCGAGCCTGGTCGTGACGGTCGGCTTCCAGGCCACGCTGCGCGAGTTCCTCGACCACGGCCGGTCCGGTTCGAACCCGTCGACGTTCCTGACCCGGCTCAAGCTCGGCACGAAGCTCGTCGACGGCAAGGCGGTGGCGACGCTGCACCGCAGCCGGGTGTCGATCGGCGCCGTCGTGCTGCTCGTGCTCGCCGCGGTCGTGGTCGTCGCCGCGGCCCTGCTGGTGTCCGACGTCGGCTCGGTCTACCTGGACTGGCTGCGGCACACCTGGAACTCGTTCGCCGGCTGGGTCAAGGGGCTCTTCACGTGATTTCGCTGCGGTACCACGTCGTTTCGATCGCTTCCTGCTTCCTCGCGCTGGCCGTCGGGGTCGTGCTCGGCTCGACCGCGCTCAACGGCAGCCTGCTGTCCGGCCTCGCGGGGGAGAAGAAGGACCTCGGCAGCCAGGTCTCCGACCTCGAGGCGCAGCGCAACGCGCTCAACGCCCGGCTGGCCGACGCGGACGCGTTCGCCGGGTCGATGGGGCCGAAGGTCGTCGCCGGCGCGCTGGACAAGCGGTCGGTGGTGCTGGTGACCACCGAAGACGCGCGCCCGTCCGACCGGGACGCGCTCAAGCAGCTCGTCGGCCAGTCCGGCGCTTCGGTGACCGGCGAGGTCCAGCTGACGGCCGCGTTCTCCGACCCGGAGAAGGCCGACCAGCTCCGCGACGTCGCCACGCGGCTGCAGCCGGCCGGGTCGAAGTTCCCGACCGCGGGCGACTCCGGCACGCTCGCCGGCGCGCTGCTCGGTTCGGTGCTGCTGCTGGACAAGACGACCGCGAAGCCGCAGTCCTCGGGAGAGGAGCTCGCGGCCGCGATCGGCGGGCTCACCGACGGCGGGTTCGTCAAGGCGGGCCCGGACGTCAAGCCGGCCCAGCTGGCGATCGTGCTCACCGGGTCGGCGGCGACCGGCGACGGCGCGGGCGACCGTGCGGCGACGGTCGCCCGGTTCGCCACGCAGCTCGACCGCAGCGGTGCGGGCACGGTGCTGGCCGGTGACGCGGGTTCCGCCGACGGCACCGGCGCACTGGGCGTCGTCCGCGCGGACACCTCGGCGACGTCGATCCTGTCCACTGTGGACAACGTGGACACGTCGGCCGGGCGGGTCAGCACGATCCTGGCGCTGAAGGAACAGCTCGACGGGGGCGCTGGACGGTACGGCATCGCCGGCAACGCCCAGGCCCCCGCGCCCGGGGTCGGTCACCCCGACGGGAACTGACGGTCAGCTCAGCTCGCGAGCCAGAGTGCCGGGACGTTCGGCGGTTCCCAGCCCACCAGTGAGGTGTGGGCTTGGCGGCACGTGTACGTGATGCCGTTGTAGGTCACTTTCGCCCCCACCGCGTACGCCGTGTTCGGTGCCCACGCGGGGATCGTCGGCGGCGTCGTGGGTGTGGTCGGCGGCGTGGTGGTGGTCGGCGGGGTGGTCGGGGTCGTCGGTGTGGTGGGGGTCGTGGGAGTGGTGGTGGTCGGCGGGGTCGTGGTCGGCGGGGCCGAGCAGTTCGGCGTCGACGCGGCCAGGCCGTTGACCACCGCGTGGAGCAGCGTCGAGCCCGGGTCCAGGTCGTAGAGCGAGAACATCATCGCGCCGCCGAGGCCCGTGCAGTGGATGTAGTCCGTGCGGGCCTTGATCGACTGCGCCGACGAGCCGCCGAAGAAGTTCGTCCCGTCGTAGAACCAGGCCGACTGCGTGACCGGGTCCCAGTACGTGTCGGACGGGTTGTCGACGATCCCGGACAGCTCCTTGTACATCGCGACGCCGGGGACGTTGCCGCTCAAGGGATGTCCGGCCGACGGACCCGAAGCGGACTGGTACAGGCCGTGGTTCGACCCGGCCGGCACGCCGGTCCAGCCCCGGTAGTAGAACGGGATGCCGAGCGTCAGCTTGCCCGCCGGGAAACCGCCCGCGATGCCGTACGCGCTGTTGCCGTGCAGGTAGTCCTTGACCACCGAATCGATCGTGTACTTCTCGGTGCCCGGCGGGATCGTGCCGGACGGGTCGTTCGGCGAGGAGTACAGGGGATCCTGGAAGTTCGTCGGCCCGGTCGCGTCCCACGCGCCGTGCATGTCGTAGGTCATCGCGTTGCCGAAGTCCAGGTACTGCCCGATCTTGTCGGTCTGGATCTTCGCGATCTTGTCCTGCCCGCCCGGCAACGCGGCCGAGAGCGCGTAGTGCTTGCCGCCCAACGCGTCCAGCTCGCTGCGGAACTCCGCCATCAGCGCGGTGTAGTTCGCCGTGTCGGCGGCGCTGTAGTGGTTCCCGACGTGCCCGGTGGGGGAACCCGGGTACTCCCAGTCGATGTCGATGCCGTCGAAGATGCCCGCCGCGGTGCCCGCGCCGCCGTAGCCGCCGGACGCGGGGATGTTGCCCTTGATGAACATGTCGAGACACGAGCTGACGAACTTCTTGCGCGACGCGTCGGTCGCGGCCGCGTCGGAGAAGTACTTCGAGTACGTCCAGCCGCCGATGGAGAGCAGCACCTTGAGGTTCGGGTGCTTGGCCTTGAGCTCCTGCAGCTGGTGGAAGTTGCCGGCGATCGGCTGGTTCCAGGTGTCGGCGGTGCCGTCGACGCTGATGTCGGAGCCGAACGTCTTCTGGTAGTCGGCGAACTGGTCCTCGGCGCCGTCACCGGCGTTCGGATCGCTTTCGCCGCCCGGGTCCGGTGTCGTCGCCTTCGTGGCTTCGAAGCACGTCAGGTTGCCCGGGTCGATGTTCTCGAAGTCGTAGAGCAGGTAGTCGAGGTTGCCGGCGATGGCGTCGACGTTCTTCAGGTAGTAGGCGTTCTGGTAGATGCTCCACTGGTCGTAGTAGGCGATCCGGACCCCGCCGGAGGTGGCGGCGGCCGCACCCGGCGTCGCCGGGCCGGCGACGGTCAGGGCGCCGACGACGACCGCGGCCGCGGCGGCGGCGAGCACGGCGAATCTTCGCTGCATGGCGTCTCCTCGCGCAGGCGGACGGCCCTCTCCCGGGCCGCGACGGCGCGGGAGAGGGCGTACGCGACGGTTCTTCACGAAGCGGGTCCGGCCCCGGTGATGAATGTGCGCGCGTGGACACCGAGTGTCAATGCTTTGGACTAGACCAATCTGGGAAACGGTGCGCTATGCGGTGTTGTGTCCGGATTTATTTGAGCGGCGGGTCCAGCGGGAAGCACGACACGCGCACGGGCCACGTGTCGCCGCCGGCCGGCAGTGGCATCTGCTTCAGCGCGGCGGCCGCGCCGGTGTCGTGGGCCTCTTCGGCCGCGGCGTGGAAGATGTCCGCCGCGATCGACTGGTCGAACACGCCGATCTGCTGGTGCGGCCAGCCCGCGGCGCCCTGCAGCGCGCCCGGGATCAGCTGGTCGACGACCTTGCGCAGCGTCACGCCGTTCGGCGCCCGGTACTTCCAGACGTCGACACCGAGGTTCTTGCCCAGCTCGGCCATCCGGCCCCACGCGGTGAGGTTGAAGTTGGCGTAGTGCCACGACATCGTCCGCGACAGCTCGAGCGGCTGGCTGCCGTCGGCGGCGAACTGCACCGGGAACCGGTTCTTCTCCGCGTCGAGGACGATCTTGCGCGCCGCGTCCCGCCGGCCCAGGTACGCGGCGATCGTCGCGTTCTGCATGTCGAGGAACGTGCCGTGGTTGTTGGTGGCGGCCAGTTCCAGCTTCGCCTGCGGGCTCGTCTGCATCCAGTCGAGGTACTGCGCGAGCCACGCCCTGACGCCGGAGCGGTCCTGGCCGGTCCAGTCCGGCGCGCCGGTGTCGAGGAGCGCGAAGACGTCGAGCACCTGGCTGAACGACTGCGTCGAGTCGATGATCCCGGTGCCGCTGACGGTGGTGCGGCACGGGACGATCTGCGAGTACGTCATGTTCGGGTTCATCTTGGTGGCCGGGTCGAGGAACCACGTCCGGACGTCCAGCGCCGCGCGCTTCGCGTACTTCGCGTCGCCGGTGTAGTACCACGCGAGCGAGAGGTAGTACATCGCGTCCCAGGCCACCATCCGGTAGGTGTGGTCGGTGATCGCGTCGGCCTCGGGGTTGCGCTGGCCGTCCTTGTTGACGTACGGGCAGCCCTGCGGGTTCTCCGGCGTCTTCGGCTGGCTCGCCCACCAATAGGGTGCCTGGCTCGTGTAGTCGTGCTTGTCGCCGCTCGGCGGCGCGGACGGCTTGTCCATGACCGACCACGGGCCCGCGGTGAGCGCGGTGTTCGCCTTGTCCAGCACGACCTTCAGCGCGTCCCGCTGGGCCGTGGACGCGTGGCCGCCGCGCAGCGCCTGCTTGATCCCCGCCAGCTTCGCCCCGTCGGTGACGACGGTGCGCGGGGGAGCAGCGGCCGTGGCTGTCCCGCTGACCGGGACCAGGAGCATGCTCGCCGACAGCGCCAGCGCGCCCAGAACGCGTAGCCTTCGCACTTCGACCGCCTTCCGGGGACGTCGAAGTCCCCACTCGTCACCGGGCGGCGGTACGGCAGGGGGATTCTGTCCGGCGGCGTGGGCGATGTCAATCGGGCCAGGTGCGGTGCTTGTCCAGCGGCTTGGCGTACGACCCGGCGCGGCTCGTGGTCAGGCCCAGCGCGACGAGCGACTCGGCCAGCCGGACGGCCGCCGCGACGCCGTCGATCACCGGGATGCCCAGCATCGTGGCGATCTTGCGGTCCAGCCCGGTCATCCCGGCGCAGCCGAGCACCAGCACCTCGGCCCCGGCGTCCCGCGCGCGGCGGCCCGCCGTGAGCAACGCCGACTCCGTCCGGCGCTCGTCGGTCAGTTCCAGGACGCCGAGCCCGGCGCCGGTGACCGTCACGCAGTTCCGCGCGACGCCGGCGGAGTGCAGGCTGTCCTCGATGAGCCCGCACGTCCGGTCCAAAGTGGTCACCACGCCGTAGCGGCGGCCGAGCAGGCAGGCCAGGTGCGCGGCGGCTTCGGTGATGTCGACGACCGGGACGTCCAGCAGCTCGCGGGCTCCCTCGCGGCCGTGCTCGCCGAAGCCGGCGAGCACGACCGCGTCGAACGGTTCTTCCAGGCCCCGCAGCAGGTCCAGCACCGCGGCGGCGGACAGGAAGCTGTCCAGCCAGCCCTCCGCGGACTCCGGTCCCCACTTCGGTGTCCGCGCCAGGATTTCGGTGCCCGGGCTCGCGGCGGCGCGTGCTCCGGCTTCGATCTCCTTCGTCATCGCCTCAGTGGTGTTGCAGTTGGTTACGACGATCCTCATCGGTGCTTCCTCGAAACCGCGAAGTACAGGGCCGCCGACGACGCCGTGCCGATGAACCACGAGTACGGCGAGGCCGGTGCGAAGAACGGCACCAGCGCGATCACCGCGGACAGCGCGGCGGTCGGGAAGAACGTCACCAGCGCACGGGGGTTCACCCGGGGGTAGATCCCGCCGTCGACGAACAACTGCGCGACGTCGACCTTGCCGCGCCGGATCAGGTAGTAGTCGACGATCATGATCCCGAACAGCGGCCCGAGGAACGCGCCGAGCCCGCCGAGGAAGTAGTTGACGACCGTGGGCGAGGAGTAGAGCTTCCACGGCAGCACGCACAGCGCGGCGACGGCGCTGATCAGCCCGCCGACGGTGAACGTGATCCGCTTCGGCCAGATGTTGGCCAGGTCGTAGGCGGGCGAGACGAAGTTGGCGACGATGTTGACGCCCATCGTGGCGATGGCGAACGTCAGCGCGCCGACGACCAGCACCGGCGTGCTGTGCACCTTGGCCAGCAGCTCGGCCGGGTCGGTGATGGCCTCGCCGAACACCTGCATGCTGCCCGCGGTGACGATCACCGACAGCAGCGCGAACGCCGTCGAGTTGATCGGCAGGCCCCAGAAGTTGCCGCGCCGCACCGTCTTCTGGTCCGGGGCGTTGCGGGAGAAGTCGCAGAAGTTGAGCATCAGCGTGCCGTAGGTGGCGAGGATCAGCCCGGCCGCGCCGAACCACTGGCGGATCTGCTCGCCCGTCGAGAGGTGTTTCGGGCTGCTGGTCAGGGAAATGTTCCAGTGGCCGGCGGCGAGGATCCAGACGGCGAGCGCGATCATCACGACCCAGATCGCCGGGCCGCACCAGTCCTGGAACTTGCGCACGGCTTCCATGCCGCGGGTGAGGATCAGCGCCTGGACGGCCCAGAGCGCGACGAAGCAGATCCAGCCGAGCGCGTGCAGACCGAGGAAACCGTGTTCGGTCAACGGTTTCAGGCCCGGGTCGATGGCGAGCACGAGCAGGGTGATGGCCACGCTCGCGAGGTAGGTCTGGATGCCGTACCAGAAGATCGCGATGATCGCGCGGATCAGCGCGGGCAGGTTGGCGCCGAACGTGCCGAAGCTGATCCGCGCCACGACCGGGAACGGCACGCCGGTGCGCTGGCCGATCCGGCCCATCAGGTTCATGCCGAAGTAGATGATCACGAAGCCGAACAGCAGGGCGGTGAACACCTGCCAGGCGGACAGGCCGAGCACGAACAGCCCGGCGGCGAAGGTGTAGTTGCCGAGGTTGTGCACGTCGGACATCCACAGCGCGAAGATGTCGTAGACCTTCCACCGGCGGTCCTTCGCCGGGGCCAGGTCTTCGTTCCAGAGCCGGGGATCCGGTGGCGCGGTCGTCTCTTGCTGGGCATCGGTGAGCGGGGCGGCGGTCATGCGGGCCTCCGATCGACGTACTGTGACGGCGATTTGGGATACCAAAATTTGGCATCCCAAATATCACCCCCAGGTCCGCCGCCGTCAACCCTCCGGTCCGTAAACTCGTGTTACGAGCGTGTTGAAGAGAGGGGACCGGTGACGACGGCGAGCGAGCGGCAACCTCTCGCGGCCACCCGCCAGCGGGTGCGCGACGAGCTGCGCGAACGGATCTTGACCGGCCGGCTCCGCCCCGGTGACCGGCTGGTCGAGCGCGAGCTGGCCGAGGACCTCGGCGTGTCCAGGGTGCCCGTCCGCGAAGCCATCCGCAGCCTGGAGGCCGAGGGCTTCCTCGTCGAGCAGTCGGCGCGCCGGATCGTCGTCCGGCAGCTGGCGCGGGTCGACGTCGAGGAGCTCTTCGACGTCCGGGAGGCGCTCGAAGGGCTCGCCGCGGGGCGCGCCGCCGAACGGGCGGGGGCGCCGGAGCTGAAGCGGCTCGAGCGGATGCTCGCCGACTCGGCCCGCGCGACGGCCCGCGGCGACGCGGCCCGGATCACCGTGCTCAACTCGCGCTTCCACGACGAGATCGTGGCCATCGCGGGCAACGCCCTGCTCACCACGATGCTGCAGCCCCTGCAGGGCAGGCTCCGCTGGCTGACCAGCCAGAACGAGCACTGGACCGAACTGCTCGACGAGCACCGGCGGCTCTCCGACGCGATCGCGTCGGGGGACGCGGAGCGCGCGCACGCCGAAGCCGTCGAGCACGTGCGGGTCAACCGCGAGGTGACGCTGAAGTCCCTCTTCGGCGAAGACGAGCCGGGGGAGCGTCCGGCGGGCTGACTGCTACTCAGAGTGGGGCCTGCTGCGAGTCCGGTTTGATGTGGATTGCCGCCGTGCGCCCGGATTTTCCACCATTGAGAGCAAAGATGACACGACTTTGGTCTGTGTCACACGGCTGAACGGCTGCTTACTGTCTTCGCTCACCGGTCCCGCCGACCGGGTCCCCACCTCCCGGAGGTTCACTGTGCGTAGAGCGACAGTATTCGCAGCCGCCTTCACCCTGGCCCTGACCACCGCCGGCGTCGCCGAAGCGGCGCCCGCGCAGCACGGGCACGTCCAGCGCGTCTGTTCGGCCGCGCCGGCCGGGTACGCGGCCTGCAACGCCTGGATCGACACCGACCACGTCACCGCCGCCGCGGCCGCGACGCCGTCCGGGCTCGGCCCGGCCGACCTGCTCTCCGCGTACAACCTCGGCTCCCTCGCGGGCAGCGCCGGCGCGGGCCGGACGATCGCGATCGTCGACGCCAACGACGACCCGACCGCCTTCGCCGACGTCAACGTCTACCGCGCCCAGTACGGCATCCCCGCGCTGGCGTCGTGCACGCCGTCGTCGGTCGACGCCAGCACCACCCCCTGCTTCGCCAAGTCCGACCAGAACGGCGGGACGTCCTACCCGCGCAAGGACGGCGGCTGGGCGCAGGAGATCTCCCTCGACGTCGACATGGCCTCGGCGATCTGCCCGAAGTGCAACATCCTGCTCGTCGAGGCGAGCACGGCCAGCATGGCCAACCTCGGCACGGCGGTGAACACCGCGGTCCGGCTCGGCGCCGAGGTGGTCAGCAACTCCTACGGCGGCGGTGAGTACTCCGGCGAGACCACCGACGAGGGCCAGTACTTCAACCACCCCGGCGTCGCGATCACGGTCAGCTCCGGTGACTCCGGTTACGGTGTCGAGTTCCCGGCGGCGTCGCGCTACGTCACCGCGGTCGGCGGCACCAGCCTGAAGAAGGCGTCGACCACCCGCGGCTGGACCGAGACGGCGTGGAGCGGCGCGGGCAGCGGCTGCTCGGCCTACGTCGCCAAGCCCTCGTGGCAGACCGACGGCGGCTGCGCCCGGCGCACCGTCGCCGACGTCAGCGCCGTCGCCGACCCGGCGACCGGCGTGGCGGTCTACGACAGCACGGCCTACCAGGGCCGCAGCGGCTGGATGGTGTTCGGCGGCACGAGCGTCGCGGCCCCGGTCGTCGGCAGCGTGTACGCTCTCGGCGGCGTGAGCGGGGTCAGCGGCGCGAACACCGCCTACTCGCACACCTCTTCGCTCTACGACGTGAGCGGCGGCAGCAACGGCTCGTGCGGCGGCACCTACCTGTGCACGGCCGTCACCGGGTACGACGGCCCGACCGGGCTCGGCACCCCGAACGGGGTCGGCGCCTTCTGAGTTCCTCCCCGAAGGGCCGTCACGTGGGTGTCGTCACGCCCGCGTGGTGGCCCTTCACGCTGAGCACTAACATGGTTACAAGTTCCGCGCACCGCGAGCGGACGTGGCATATCCGACAGCCCGCACGAGCACGCCCAACAGGCGCTTCCCAGTGCCTTCATGGGAAATTCACAGAATGGGTGGCAAGTCTGACAACGTGAAGCACGCCGACGAAGGTGCCGGAACGGCGGCACGATGACGACTGCCCAGGCCACTCTCGAAGCTCCCGCCCGGACCGCGAGACCGGGTGGCAAAGCGCCGTACCTGCACCAGATCGACCTCTTCCGGTTGATCACGTTCGCCTGCGTGATCCTCATCCACGTGGTGGGCGCGACGAACTTCCCGCAGGACGTCGGCGCCAACGCCGTCGAGACCCCGCTGCACTTCACGCGGGAGGCGTTCTTCGCGCTGACCGGGTTCGTGCTCGTGTTCCAGAACCGCGGACGCGAGATCACCCCCGGCGACTTCTGGCGCCGCCGGCTGCCGCTGGTCGCGACGCCGTACCTGGCCTGGTCGATGTTCTTCTGGGCGTTCTCGCTGGTGACCGGCACGCAGCAGCCCGGCTCGCTCGAGGCGTCGATGACCCTGCTGCTCAAGGACCTCGTCACCGGCGGCGCCTGGTACCACCTGTACTTCCCGCTGGTGACGATGCAGGTGTACCTGCTGTTCCCGCTGATCATGAAGCTGCTGCGGGCGACCGAGGGCAAGCACAAGTGGCTGCTGCTCGGCAGCGGCGTCCTGCAGGTGGGCGTCACGCTGTTCATGACCTACCAGCCGTTCGGCGTGAGCTACGAGACGATCACCCACCTGTACGCCACTGTGCTGCCGTACCAGTTCTACACGCTGTTCGGCGCCGTCGTGGCCATGCACTTCGAGGCCGTGCACGCCTGGGTCGGCCGCCACCGCGTGCTGCTCGGCGGCGCGCTCGTGGCGGTGCTGGCCGGCACCGAGTGGTGCTACCTGCGCACCGTCCACAGTGGAACGTTCCCGCAGGTGGCCAGCGACCCGTTCCAGCCGTACCTGATCCCGTGGTGCGTCACGGTGATCGCGGCGATCTACGCGTTCACGACGTGGTGGGCGGCGCGCCGCCGCGAAGGCGGCCGCGGGGCCCGCGTGGTCTCGTGGGCGGCGAACCGCTCGTTCAGCGTGTTCCTCGTCCACCCGCTCGCCCTGGCCTTCCTCGGCCCGGTGATCCCGCACGTCGCGGAGCGCTTCGGTGCGCCGTGGCTGAGCCTGGTGATCTACCTGGCGACGATCGTCCTGACGGTACTCATCGTGGAGGCGCTGCGGCGCCTGCCGGGCAGCCGCGCGCTCACCGGCCGGCCCCGGCTGCGGCTCGTGAAGGCCGCCGCCTGAGGTTCACCCGCGCGGGTGGCGTCGGTCATAACGGGCGCGTCGGGTGAGTCACGGCGCGCGGATCCGCGAACGTGGGATATGCTGGCGGCCCGTGGGACTTCAGTCACGGGCTACCAAGTACGTTTTTGTCACCGGGGGCGTCGCCTCCTCTCTGGGTAAGGGACTCACGGCTTCCAGCCTCGGTCAGCTCCTTACCGCGCGCGGGCTTCGCGTCACGATGCAGAAGCTCGATCCGTACCTCAACGTCGACCCCGGGACGATGAACCCGTTCCAGCACGGTGAGGTGTTCGTCACCGACGACGGCGCCGAGACCGACCTCGACATCGGGCACTACGAGCGCTTCCTCGACCGCGACCTCGACGGCAAGGCCAACGTCACAACCGGTCAGGTCTACTCCGAGGTGATCGCCAAGGAGCGCCGAGGCGAGTACCTCGGCGACACCGTGCAGGTCATCCCGCACATCACCGACGAGATCAAGTCCCGGATCACCGCCGCGGCCGAGCCCGACGAGAACGACGTCTCGCCGGACGTCGTGATCACCGAGGTCGGCGGCACGGTCGGCGACATCGAGTCCCTGCCGTTCCTGGAGGCCTGCCGCCAGGTCCGCCACGACGTGGGTCGCGACCAGTGCTTCTTCCTGCACGTCTCGCTGGTGCCGTACCTGGCGCCCTCGGGTGAGCTGAAGACGAAGCCGACCCAGCACTCGGTCGCCGCGCTGCGCAACATCGGCATCCAGCCCGACGCGCTGGTCTGCCGGGCCGACCGCGAGATCCCCGAGGACCTCAAGCGCAAGATCGGCCTGATGTGCGACGTCGACACCGAGGCCGTCATCGCCTGCCCCGACGCGCGGTCCATCTACGACATCCCGAAGGTGCTGCACGGCGAGGCGCTCGACGCCTACGTCGTCCGCCGTCTCGGGCTGCCGTTCCGCGACGTCGACTGGACGGTGTGGGGCGACCTGCTGGACCGGGTGCACAACCCGAGCGAGGTCGTGCGGATCGCGGTCGTCGGCAAGTACATCGACCTGCCGGACGCCTACCTGTCGGTCACCGAGGCCCTGCGTGCGGGCGGGTTCGCCCACCGCGCCAAGGTCGAGATCGTCTGGGTCGCCTCCGACGACGCGCAGACCGCGTCCGGCGCGGCGTCGGTGCTGTCCGATGTGGACGGTGTGCTGATCCCGGGCGGGTTCGGCATCCGCGGCATCGAGGGCAAGGTCGGCGCGATCGAGTACGCCCGCACCCGCGGCGTCCCGCTGCTCGGCCTGTGCCTGGGCCTGCAGTGCATGGTGATCGAGGCCGCGCGGCACCTGGCGGGGATCAAGGACGCCGGGTCGTCGGAGTTCGACGAGAACACCACGCACCCGGTGATCTCGACGATGGCCGACCAGCGCGACGTCGTCGCGGGGGAGCGGGACATGGGCGGCACCATGCGGCTCGGTGCCTACCCGGCGAAGCTCAAGCCGGGGTCGCAGGTCGCCAAGGCGTACGGCACCACCGAGGTGTCCGAGCGTCACCGGCACCGCTACGAGGTGAACAACTCCTACCGCAAGCAGCTCTCGGACGCGGGCCTGGTGTTCTCCGGCACGTCGCCGGACGACCGCCTGGTCGAGTTCGTCGAGCTGCCCGCCGACAAGCACCCGTTCTTCGTCGGCACGCAGGCGCACCCCGAGCTCAAGAGCCGCCCGACCCGGCCGCACCCGCTGTTCAGCGCGTTCGTCAAGGCCGTGGTGGACCGCAAGGTCGCCGAGCGGCTGCCGGTCGAGCTGCCCGAAGCCCCGGTCGCGGCCCGATGACGGCACCGGGCGAGCACGAGTTCAACGTCGCCTCGAGCCGGGACGTCCACATCGGACGCGTCGTCGGCCTGCGCATCGACGACGTCGTGATGCCGGGCGGGGACACCGCGGTCCGCGAGGTCATCGAGCACCTCGGCGCGGTCGCGATCGTCGCGCTGGACGAAGACCAGCAGGTCACGCTCATCCACCAGTACCGGCACCCGATCGGGCACCGGCTGTGGGAGCTGCCCGCCGGCCTGATCGACCACCTCGGCGAAGACCCGGTGGGCACGGCCAAGCGCGAGCTGGTCGAGGAGGTCGGGCTGGCCGCGTCGGACTGGGTGACCCTGGTCGACGTCGCGGCGTCGCCCGGCTTCACCGACGAGGTCGTGCGGGTGTTCCTCGCCCGCGGACTGTCCGATGTGGAGCGTGACGTGCTCGGCGAGGAGGAGGCGGACCTGGTCATCCGCAAGTTCCCGCTCGCCGAGGCGGTGCGGATGGCCCTGGCGGGCGAGCTGGTGAACGGCGCCACGGTGTCCGGCGTGCTCGCCGCGCACGTGGTGCTCTCGGGCGCGGCTTCGGCCCGTCCGGCCGACGCCCCGTGGGAGGACCGCCCGACGGCGTTCGCCAAGCGCAAGGAAGCCTGAGCCGGTCCGCTGCGTCCCGCGTCAGGGGCGCAGCGGACGGCCCTGGGCGTCGAGGCCGCCGTTGGCCAGCAGCACGATGCCGTCGATGATCGGCCAGAGGATGCCGATCCCGGTCACCAGGACGACGAACAGCTGCAGCAGGCCCAGCCCGACCTGGCCGGTGTAGAACCGGCCGGCGCCGAACGGCAGCACGATCTGCAGCACACCGGCCACCGTCTTGGACCGGTAGGAGTACGGGACCGGGCGGTACGGCATCGGGGCCGGTGGTGGCGCGTACGGGTTCGGGCCGTAGGTGGGTAGCTGCAGGGTCGGCTGGGCGTACATCGGCGCCGGCGGGCCGAAGAAGCCCGGGTGCGGGTGCGGCAGGTCGGCGAACAGCGGGCGCAGGTCGGCCACCGTCACCGCCGCGTACGCGTCCGTCACGCGCGTCTCGTACTCGTCCGGCGTGATGCGGCCCATGCCGAAGTGGTCGGCGAGCAGCCTCGCCGCCTCCTCCCGCTCGGCCGTCCCGATGCGGAGTTCGTCCGGCTCCATGAATCCAAGGTAACCGCGTGAACCCGGGAACGGGGTTTCTGCCGGGTCACGGACCCCGGGCGGCCTAAGGTGTTCCGCGTGGCAGGCGCGGGCAGCACGGCCGACGTGATCGCCGCGTACCTCGACCACCTGGTCGTCGAACGCGGGACCGCGCGCAACACCCTGGACAGCTATGCCCGTGACCTGCGCCGGTACGCCGCGCACCTCGACGGCGTGGGCGTCGCGAAGATCGTCGACGTCACGCCCGCGCACGTGACCTCCTTCGGCGCCGCCCTCCGGGAAGGCGACGACGACCACAGGCCGTTGGCCGCGTCTTCGGCCGCCCGGGCGCTGGTCGCCGTCCGGGGGCTGCACAAGTTCGCCCACGCCGAAGGACTCACCGAGCACAACCCGGCCCGCGAGGTCCGCCCGCCGACGCCGGCGAAGCGGCTGCCCAAGGCGTTGCCGGTCGGCGACGTCCTGCGGCTGCTGGAGACCCCGCCGCCCGACGGCGAACGCCCGCTGCGCGACCGGGCGCTGCTCGAGCTGCTGTACTCCACCGGCGCCCGGATCTCCGAAGCCGTCGGGCTCGACGTCGACGACGTCGACGACGGCGAACGCACGGTGCTCCTGGACGGCAAGGGCGGCAAGCAGCGGCTCGTCCCGATCGGCCGTCCCGCGCTCGCCGCGCTGCACGCCTACACCGTCCGCGCGCGGCCCGCGCTCGCCGCGCACGGGCGCGGCACGGCGGCGCTGTTCCTCAACGCCCGCGGCAGCAGGCTTTCGCGCCAGAGCGCGTGGCAGGTCCTCAAGGACACCGCCGAACGAGCGGGGATCGCCGCCGCGGTCTCGCCGCACACGCTCCGCCACTCCTTCGCCACGCACCTGCTCGAAGGCGGCGCGGACGTCCGCGTCGTCCAAGAACTCCTCGGCCACGCTTCGGTGACGACGACACAGGTGTACACGCTGGTCACGGTCAACACACTGCGCGAGGTGTACGCGACTGCCCACCCGCGGGCACTGGGCTAGACGGCCCTGGAAACGCCGAAGGGCCTTCATAAGCTGCACCGACGGTCGAGTGACATTGCCCCGTCGAGTCCGGCGCGTTGCTTTGCCGGGGCTCCGGCTCCGCGCATAGGCTGCGTCGGACGCGACGAACAAGGAGCCTTCTCGCCATGTCGACACCGAACCAGCCGGCCCACCCGGCCGAGTCCGCCGGGTCGGCGGCGGCGAACCTGACCGACGTCAAGATCGCGACACCGGCCGTCCACGACGGGGACGACCCGCAGGAGCGCAACGGCAAGAAGGTGAAGCTCGAGGGGATCGGGCCCACCGGCCGGCCGATCCGCGAGATCCCCGAACCGCCGCCGCTGGAGAAGCACGGGCCCGCCAAGATCATGGCGATGTGCAACCAGAAGGGCGGCGTCGGCAAGACGACGTCGACCATCAACCTGGGCGCGGCGCTGGCCGAGTGCGGGCGCAAGGTGCTGCTCGTCGACTTCGACCCGCAGGGCGCGCTCGCCGTCGGTCTCGGCATCCAGCCGCACGAACTGGACCACACGGTCTACAACGCCATCATGGAGCGGTCGGTCAGCGCCACCGACGTGCTGATGAAAACCCGCGTCGACGGCGTTGACCTGCTGCCGAGCAACATCGACCTGTCCGCGGCGGAGGTCCAGCTCGTCGCTGAGGTAGGGCGCGAGCACACGTTGTTACGGGTCCTTCGTCCGGTCATGAACGACTACGACTATGTTCTTGTCGACTGCCAGCCCTCGCTCGGCCTGCTCACGGTGAACGCGCTGACCGCCGCGGACGGCGTGATCATCCCGCTGGAGTGCGAGTTCTTCAGTCTGCGAGGCGTCGCCCTCCTGATCGACACCATCGAGAAGGTGCAGGAACGCCTCAACCCCAAACTGGACATAGTCGGGATTCTCGCCACCATGTACGACCCGAGAACCCTGCATTCGAAGGAGGTCATGGCTCGCGTGGTGGAGGCATTCGGCGAGACCGTGTTCGACACGGTCATCAACCGCACCGTGCGGTTCCCCGAGACGACGGTCGCGGGTGAGCCGATCACGAGCTGGGCGCCCAAGTCGGCCGGCGCGGCGGCGTACCGCCAGCTGGCCCGTGAGGTGATCGCTCGGTGAGCAGGCGCGCTTCCCTGCCCGGAGCGTCGGAACTCTTCAGGATTACGACCAGCACCGCCAGCCCCGCCCTCGACCTTCCCCCGCAGGCGCCGCCCGCGCCCGCCGAGCCCGTCGAAAAGCCGAAGCCGGCGGGTAACGGCCGCGCCGAGCAGCTCGCCCGCAGCGCGGCGCCGCACGGGTCCGGCCGGACCAAGCACGACGCGAAGATCACCGTCTACGTCTCCGGCGACGAGCTCCTGGCGATGGAGCAGGCCCGGCTGACGTTGCGCGCGAAGCACGACCTGGTCGTCGACCGTGGCCGGCTGGTCCGCGAGGCGGTCGCGGTGCTCCTCGCCGACTTCGACCAGCACGGCGACGAGTCGGTGCTGGTCCAGCGGCTGCGGGTGGTCGGCTCAGACGGCGGCGAAACCGAGGGCTGATGGACGAGCCTGCCCCGGCACCGGCTCCGGCGGACGAGGTTCCCGAAGAACACCAGACGGTGCACGGCGGGATGATCCCCGAGGGCCTGAACACCGAGGAACTGAGCACGTCGAAGTTCAAGGTGCGGCTGGCCAACTTCGAGGGCCCGTTCGACCTGCTGCTGCAGCTGATCTCGCAGCACCAGCTCGACGTCACCGAGGTCGCGCTGCACCAGGTCACCGACGACTTCATCGCCTACACGCGGGCGTTGGGGACCGACTGGAACCTCGACGAGACGACGGAGTTCCTGGTCATCGCGGCGACGCTCCTGGACCTGAAGGCGGCGCGCCTGCTGCCGTCGGCCGAGGTCGAGAGCGAAGACGACCTGGCGCTGCTGGAAGCGCGTGACCTGCTTTTCGCGCGCGTGCTGCAGTACCGCGCGTACAAGCAGGTGGCGGCGCTGTTCGGCGAGCTGGAGCAGGGCGCGCTGCGGCGGTACCCGAGGTCGGTGGCGCTGGAGGAGCGGTTCATCGGGCTGCTGCCCGAGGTGATGCTGGGCGTCACGCCGCAGAAGTTCGCCGAGATCGCGGTGGCGGTGTTCCGCCCGAAGCCGCCGCCGACGGTGTCGATCGCGCACATCCACATGGGCCGCATCTCGGTGCGCGAGCACGCGGCGCTGCTGCGGGTGAAGCTGGCCTCACGCGGCCAAGCGACGTTCGGTGAGCTGGTCGACGACTGCGAGCACACGGTGGAGATCGTGGCCCGCTTCCTGGCCCTGCTGGAGCTCTACCGCGAGGCGACGGTCCAGTTCGAGCAGACGGAGGCCCTGGCGGAGCTGCACGTCCGCTGGACGGGCGGTTCGGTGGCGGAAGCCTCCGCGGCGGCCGAGCTGGACCGGTCCGCCGGAGACGAAGAGGAGTACGGGTGAGCCCCGAAGACAAGACGCCCGCGGCCGACGCGCCGGGCGAGGCCGCGGCCGAGCTGGCGTTGGACGAGGCTTTGTCCGGCGAGCCGGTCACCGAGGACGGCGAGCCGCTCGAGCCGCTGGTCGCGGAGGCACCTGCGGTGGAAGAGCCCGCAAACGAGGCTCCCGCCGAGGAGACCGCCGCCGAGGAGGCTCCGGCCGACGAGCCTGCTCCCGCCGAGGAGACCCCAGCCGACGAGCCCGAGCCGTCGCTTTCACGGGAAAGCGCTGCGTCCGCGGACTCCGGAGACGCGCTCGACCCTGCTGATCCCGAGTCGGACCTCGTCGCCGCCGGGGACTCCGGCTCGCTTCCCGACGTCACCACCGACGAGGCTCTCGAAGCCGCGCTCGAAGCCCTTCTCCTCGTCGTCGACTCCCCGGCCAGTGAGGAATCGCTCGCCGAGACCGTCGACCAGCCCAAGGCGCGGGTGGTCGTCGCGCTGCGGACCATGGCGCAGAAGTTCACCGACCGGGCCTCCGGGATCGACCTGCGGCGCGTCGGCGAAGGGTGGCGGTTCTACACTAGAGACGTCTATGCCCCGTTCGTGGAGAAGCTCCTGCTGGACGGCCAGCGGTCGAAGCTGACCCGGGCCGCGCTGGAGAGCCTCGCCGTGATCGCGTACCGGCAGCCGGTGACCCGTGCGCGGGTCGCCGCGGTGCGTGGCGTGAACGTGGACGGCGTGATCCGGACGCTGCTCGCGCGTGGCCTCATCGAAGAGATGGGGACCGACCCCGAGACGACCGGCACGCTGTACGTGACGACCGAGCTGTTCCTGGAGCGACTGGGGCTGTCGTCACTGAACGACCTGCCCGCGATCGCTCCGTTGCTACCCGAAGTGGACACCATCGATGACATCCAGTGAACACCCCGACGGCGTCCGGCTGCAGAAGGTGCTTTCGCAGGCCGGCGTCGCCTCGCGGCGCGCGGCGGAGGACCTGATCGCCGCCGGCCGGGTCGAGGTGGACGGCGAGATCGTCACCGAGCTCGGCCGCCGCGTGCACCCCGACGAGGCGATCATCCACGTCGACGGCACCCGCGTGAACCTGCGCGACGACCTGATCTACCTCGCCTTCAACAAGCCCAAGGGCGTCCACTCGACGATGTCGGACGACCGCGGCCGCCCCTGCGTCGGCGAGTACCTGATGGGCCGCTACGAGGAGACGCCGGGCGTCGTCCACGTCGGCCGGCTCGACGAGAACACCGAGGGCCTGCTGCTCCTGACCAACGACGGCGACCTCGGGCACCGGCTGATGCACCCGTCCTACCGGGTGCTCAAGACCTACCTCGCCGAGGTCGACGGCCTCGTGCCGCGCGGGCTCGGCAAGGAGCTGCGCAAGGGCTGGGAGCTGCCGGACGGCCTGGTGAAGGTCGACCAGTTCCGCGTGAAGGACATGCACTCCGGCAAGTCGCTGGTCGAGCTCGTCATCCACGAGGGCCGCAAGCACATCGTGCGCCGGCTGCTGAAGGACACCGGCCACCCGGTGCTCAAGCTGGTCCGCACCGCAGTCGGCGACGTCCAGCTCGGCAACCAGCGCGTCGGCTCGATCCGGCGGCTGACCAAGGGCGAAGTGGGCGCGCTCTACCGCAACGTGGAGCTCTGAGCCGGTTTTCGGGGATCCGGGCGGCGAAGCCCCGGTTGTCACCGCACGGCGGTGACGAAGCCGCCGGCGGTCGCGTCGTCGTCCGACGGGCGGCCGTAGGCGGCGGCCAGCTCGGCGCGGGTGACCGTCGACGGCTCCCAGCCGTGGGCGGCCAGCCACTCCGGCGCGCGGCCGCCCAGCCCGCCGCGCCACAGCGAGGTCACGTGCTCGCCGCCCGCGGCGGCCTTCGCGCGGGCGATCAGGCTGTCCGGCGGGGTGCCCGGCCGGTGCTCGAACGCGATCCGGCTGTCCGGTGCCGACAGCTCGCCGACGGTCGTCAGCAGCCGCTCCGCCTCTTCGGGCGTCAGGTACATGAGCAGGCCCTCGGCCAGCCACGCGGTCGGCGCGGCCGGGTCGAACCCGCGTCCACGCAGCGCCGTGGCCCAGTCTTCGCGCAGGTCCACCGGCACGACGACCCGCTCGCAGGCGGGCGACGCGTGCTGCGCGGCCAGCACGTCGTCCTTGAAGGCCAGCACCTCGGGCAGGTCCAGCTCGAACAGCCGCGTGCCGACCGGCCAGGCGAGGCGGAACGCCCGCGTGTCCAGCCCGGCGGCGAGCAGCACCACCTGGGTGCAGTCGCTGCCGAGCAGCTGGTCGTCGTAGAACCGGGTGCGGATCACCACCTGCGGGTAGAACAGCGTGCCCAGGTTGCCGGCGTTCGAGCCGGGCAGGGCCGCGCGGCCGGCCTCGAAGAACGCGGCCGCGTACGGGTCGTCGAACAGCCTGTCCGGGCGGCTGCTTTCGTAGGCGCGCAAACCGGCGACGCCGATGGCGGTGCGGCTCACGGCCGGGAGGGACTCCGTCACGTCCGCCAAGCTACCCACTTTCCGCCGTGGCGGGCGGCCGGACCGGCTCGCTAGCGTGACCGGCATGCGACTCGGGGTGGTGTTCGGGGTCCTCGCGGTGCTCCTGTCGGGTGCGGTCGCCCCGGCGGCCGCGGCGCCGGCGGCGAGCGAACCGGTCTACGACTACGCGAAGGCGATCCGCGAAACCGTGTGGGTCGACATCGGCCACGACGGGGACGGTGACGGCAAGCCCGACCGCGTCGCCGCCGACATCGTCCGGCCGAGCGAGCTGACCTCGGGCGTGCCGGTGATCATGGACGCGAGCCCGTACTACTCGTGCTGCGGGCGCGGCAACGAGAGCGAGCTCAAGTCGTACGACAGCGCCGGGAAACCGGTGAAGTTCCCGCTCTTCTACGACAACTACTTCGTGCCGCGCGGGTACGCCGTGGTGCTCGTCGACCTGGCCGGCACGAACCGCTCGGCCGGCTGCGCGGACGTCGGCGGGGCTTCGGACGTCGACTCGGCGCGCAAGGTCGTCGACTGGCTGAACGGCCGCGCGACCGGCTACAGCGCGAAGACCGGCGGCAGCGCGGTGAGCGCGAGCTGGACCACCGGGAACGTCGGCATGATCGGCAAGTCCTACGACGGCACGATCGCCAACGGCGTCGCCGCGACCGGGGTCGCCGGGCTGAAGACCATCGTGCCGATCTCGGCGATCAGCTCCTGGTACGACTACTACCGCTCCGACGGCGCCACGTTCGGCTTCAACCCGGCGGGCCTCGCACAGACCGTCGAAGCACGCAACAGCGGGCAGAACTGTTCGGCGCAGAACCAGGTGCTGACGGCCGGCGCGACGGCGAACGGCGACTACGGGCCGCTGTGGGCGGACCGCGACTACGTCAAGAACGCGGGCAACGTGCGCGCGAGCGTGCTGCTTTCGCACGGCGTCAACGACCTCAACGTCAAGACCATCCACTTCGGACAGTGGTGGACCGCGCTGAACGTCGAGAAGAAGATCTGGCTGTCGCAGACCGGGCACGTCGACCCGTTCGACTACCGGCGCGCCGACTGGGTCGACCTGCTGCACCGGTGGTTCGACCACTACCTGCTCGGGATCGACAACGGCGTGCAGAACGGGCCGCAGGCCAGCGTCGAGCGGCAGCCCGACCAGTGGGCGGACCAGAGCGCGTATCCGGCGGCGAACGCGGTGGCGACGACGTTGCGGCCGCACACCGGCGGCGCGCTGGGCACCTCGGCGGCGACCGGGACGGCGTCGTTCACCGACAACCCGAACGTCGGCGAGGACACCTGGGTGACGAGCCCGGGCAGCGCCGCGCTGACCTACTCGACCGGGACGCTGGGGTCGGACCTGCAGGTCTCGGGGATCTCGACGATCACCGTGACGGCGACCCCGAGCACGTCCTCGGCGCGCGTGTCGGCGATCCTCGTGGACCTCGGCGCGGCGACGATCCGCAACTTCGCGGGCAGCGGCGAGGGCATCAAGACGGGGACTTCGGAGAACTGCTGGGGATCGTCGACGTCGGGCGACGACGCCTGCTACCGCGTGACGTCGGCCGACGTGAAGAAGGTGAACTACACGATCCTCAGCCGCGGCTGGGCGGACCTCGCGAACTACGCGTCGCTGTCGCAGGAACGGCCGCTGACGCCCGGGACGGCGTACACGATGACGTTCCGGCTGGCGGCCACGGACCACGTCGTGCCGCGCGGTCACGCCCTGGCGCTGATCGTCGGCGGGACGGACGGCAGCTTCATCCGCGGCCCGGCCCAGCCGGGGCGGGTGACGCTGGACCTGGCCCGGACGTCGGTGTCCGTGCCGGTGGCGGGCGTCCTGCCGGCCGCGTCGACCCACCCGGCCCTCGACGGCGGCGCGTTCGTGCCGTCGGCGGGCCGGGCGGACCTGCGCTAGTTCGCCTCGACCGGAGCCGTCTTGGTGGCCGATTTCCGTTGCAGGGCACGGGCGATCGGCTCGACGACCCGGGCTGCCGTCGGGCCGAGGATGGCCATCAGCAGGACGTACGCCGTGGCCAGTGCGGCCAGCTCGCCGTCGACGGCGCCCGCCGTCACCGCCAGGCCGGCGATGACGATCGAGAACTCGCCGCGGGCGACCAAGGCCGCTCCGGCGCGGGCCCGGCCCATCTTCCCGATGCCCTGGCGCCGGGCGGCCCACCAGCCGGTGCCGACCTTCGACAACGTCGTCACCACCGCCAGGGCCACGGCCCAGCCGAGCACCGGCGGGATCGACGCCGGGTTCGTGTTGAGCCCGAACACCACGAAGAACACCGCGGCGAACAGGTCGCGCAGGGGTTCCAGGAGGTGCGTCGCGTTCTCCGCCGTCGACCCCGAGATCGCGATGCCCAGCAGGAACGCGCCGACCGCGGCCGACACCTGCATCGCCGAGGCGAGCCCCGCGACCAGCAGCGCCGCGCCGAGGACCTTGAGCAGGAACACCTCGCGGTCGGGGCTGTCGACGGCGGCCGAGACGTACCGGCCGAACTTCAGCGCGATCACCAGCACCACGGTGATCACGAGCAGCGAGATCCCGACCGCTTCCAGCCCGCCGAGCAGGGACACGCCGCCCAGCACCGCGGTGAGGATCGGCAGGTACAGCGCCATCACGAGGTCCTCGAACACGAGGATCGACAGCACGACCGGCGTCTCGCGGTTGCCGAGCCGGCCGAGGTCGCCGAGGACCTTCGCGACGATGCCGGACGACGAGATGTAGGTGACGCCCGCCATCACCATCGCGCCGATCGGGCCCCAGCCCAGCAGCAGCGCGACGGCGGCGCCCGGCGCGGCGTTGAGGACGATGTCGAGCAGGCCCGCCGTCCAGGACCGGCGCAGGCCGGTGAACAGCTCGGCCGCGGAGTATTCGAGTCCCAGCAGCAGGAGCAGCAGCACGACGCCGATTTCGCTGGCCAGGTGCGTGAAGCCGCCGATGTCGGTCAACGGGATCAGCCCGCCCGAGCCGAAGCACAGGCCGCCGAGCAGGTAGAGCGGGATGGGGGAGAGGCCGATCTTGCCGGCCAGGCGCCCGAGCGCGCCCAGCACGAAGAAGACCGCCCCCAGTTCGATCAGGGACAGCGCGGTGTGGTCCATGGTGGGATCAGCCGTACTTCAGGATCTTGGCGGCGGCCTCGAGGCCTTCGCTCGTGCCGACCGCGACCAGCAGGTCGCCTCCGGTGAGGGCGAAGTCCGGCGTCGGCGAAGGGTGCACCTGCCCGGCCCGCGCGACCGCGACGACCGACACGCCGGTGCGGGTGCGCATCGCCGTGTCCCCGAGCGTGCGGCCGTCGAAGGGGCCGGCCGGTTTGATCGGCAGCTGCTTGGTGCTGATCCCCGGCAGGTCCTGGTGCTCCTCGGTGAGCTGCGCGACCAGCTGCGGCGCGCCGAGCAGGTTGGCCAGCGTGCCCGCCTCGTCCGCGGTCAGCGGGATCGAGGCGGCGCAGGCGTCCGGGTCGTCCGACTTGGACACGATGAGCTCGGTGTGGCCGTCCCGCTGCGACACGACGCCGATGCGGCGGCCGGTACGGGTGCTGAAGTCCTTGCGGACCCCGATGCCGGGAAGAGGGGTTACTTCGACGTTCACCCAACCACCGTAACCCACGTGTCCGATTCGCGGGGTTTTCAGCCGAGCAGCAGGAGCAGGGCCGCGACGACCATCACGACGGCGGTCAGGCCGTGGACGCCGAAGGCGGTGGCCTTCTTCCCCTGGTGGCGCAGGACGATCAGCATGTCGAAGACGGGCCAGAGGGCCGCGGTGAGGATGACCCAGCCCAGCGCGTGCGGGTCGCCGTAGATCATCAGGGCCAGCGGGATGAGCCCGGCTCCGACGTCGCGGCCGCCCTTGACGTTGAGGAAGCTTTCGGCGTTTTCGGGGACCTCGGTGAAGCCGAAGCCCGCGGCGATCTTCGCCGGCGCGAAGAGGTAGTTGAGGCCGACGTAGATGATGCCGAGCGAGACGAGCGCGACGAGGACGTAGCCGGTGACGATCATGGTGTTCCCTCCGGTTTTCTAGCATCGCTAGGATTTCTAGCAACGCTAACTTAGCGGCGCTAGTTTGTCTAGCAGTGCTAGCATCTTCGGCATGACCCAGCGACAACGGCGTGTGCGCGACCGGACCGAACGCGGGGAACGGATCGTCGCCGCGGCCCGCGAACTCGCCGAAGCGGAGGGCTGGGACGCCGTCACCACGAGACGGCTGGCGGCTTTGATCGAGTACAGCCAGCCCGTGCTGTACAGCCACTTCCCGGGCGGCAAGGACGCGATCATGTCCGCGGCCGCCCTGGAGGGCTTCGCCGAGCTGGCGAAGGTGCTGGCCGAGGCGCGCGAAGGCGGTCTCGGCGGGGTGACGCGGGCGTACGTGGCGTTCGCCGAAGCCAAGCCCGCTCTGTACGACGCGATGTTCACGCTGGCTTCGGAGCTGCCGTTCGCCCAGGACGACACACCGGACGTGATGAAGGCGTGTTTCGCCGGGCTGCTCGCGGTGATCGAGCCGGTCGCGGACGAGCGGGAGGCGGGCGCGCTGACCGAAGTGTTCTGGAGCACCCTGCACGGCCTGGTCACGCTCGACCGCGGGCACCGGCTGTCGCCCGAGCACCGTGACGAGCGCCTCGCGCTGGTGGTCGCCCGCTTCGGCACGCGGGGCGACTGATCCGCTCCGGGGCCCGACCGGCAGAATGGAGGCAGCCCAGCCAGGTCGAGAACGCGAGGAGAGTGCCGGTGACGGGAGCCCTACGAGGTGTGGTCGCGCTGGACGGCCCGTCGGGGACCGGGAAGACCACCGTCGCCCGCAAGCTCGCCCAGCGGCTCGGGGCCGGCTACCTCGACACCGGCGCCATGTACCGGATGGTCACCCTCGCCGTGCTGCGCGCGGACGTGGACCCGGCCGACGCGGCCGCCGTCGCGGAGGTCGCCGACCGCGCCGACTTCAGCATCGGCACCAGCCCCGACCGGCCCGAGATCCGCCTCGGCGGGGACGACGTCGCCGCCGACATCCGCGGCCCCGAGGTCACCAAGGCCGTCTCGCCGGTCTCGGCCGTCCCGCACGTGCGGGAGCTGCTGGTCGCGCGGCAGCGGCGGATCATCGACGACGTCGTGGGGCACCGCGGCGGGATCGTCGTCGAGGGCCGCGACATCGGGACGGTCGTCGCGCCGGACTCGCCGCTCAAGGTCTTCCTGACCGCGTCGGCCGACGTCCGCGCGTCGCGCCGCAGCACCCAGGACACCGCCGCCGGCCGGAAGTCGTCGGTCGCCGACGCGCTGGCCAGCGTCGAGCGCCGCGACCACCTCGACTCGACCCGCGCGGCCTCCCCGCTGCGCGCGGCCGACGACGCGGTGCACGTCGACACCTCGGAACTGTCGATCGACCAGGTGATCGTCGCCCTCAGCGAACTGGCCAGCCACCGCGGCCTGCTGGCGGGGTGCAACGCCGAGGTCGCCCGATGAAAGCTGACGGGTTGCCGGAAGGCTCCGTCGGCTGGCTCCACGACGCCGGGCGGGTCTTCGCCCGGTATCATCTGCGGTCGGCCTTCCGCATCCGGGTGCACGGCCGCGAGCGCATGCCCGCCGCCGGGCCGGTGCTGGTGATCGCCAACCACAGCTCCATGATCGAACCGCAGCTGATCTTCGGAATGCTGCCGCGGCGTTCGGCGTTCCTGGTCAAGGCCGAGATGTTCGGCGGGATCGTCGGCAAGTTCATGCTGGCGATCGGGCAGATCCCGCTCAAGCGCGGCGAGATCGACCGCAAACCGCTGATGACCGCGGTCGGCGTGCTCAAAAGCGGTGGTGTCGTCGGGATCTTCCCCGAAGGCACGCGCGGCGCGGGCGACGTCGGCGCGGCCGAACGCGGCGCGGCCTGGCTGGTCCGGGCCTCCGGCGCGACCGTGCTCCCGGTCGCGACGCGGGGCACGCGCAAGCCGGCCGACGGCAAGCGGCGCTGGCGCCCGCGCGTGGACATCCTCGTGGGGGAGCCGTTCACGCCGAAGGTCGGCCCCGGGAAGACCGGGCTCGACCAGGGCACCGAAGAGCTCCGCGGTGAGCTCGCGGCGCTCGTGAAGACTTTGGACGATTGGCGTGCCGAAAACGGATTCGTTACGCCATAAGGGAAATTGGGTTCAGATGGAAGAGTTCGACAGCATCGGCGAAGTCGACGGCACTTGGTCCGAAGAGACCGAGTTCGCCGCGCTCGACGCGCAGATCGAGGCGGCCGAGCTGGCCGAGGAGGCTGCGCTCGCGCAGCCGGTGCTCGCCGTCGTCGGCCGCCCGAACGTGGGCAAGTCGACGCTGGTCAACCGCATCCTCGGCCGCCGCGAAGCCGTCGTGCAGGACGTGCCGGGCGTGACCCGCGACCGCGTGGCCTACGACGCCTACTGGGGTGGCCGCAAGTTCACCCTGGTCGACACGGGTGGCTGGGAGCCGGACGCGACCGGCCTGCAGGCCTCCGTCGCCGCCCAGGCCGAGCTGGCCATGCAGACCGCGGACGCCGTCCTCCTGGTGATCGACGCCACGGTCGGCGCGACCGCCACCGACGAAGCCGTCTCCAAGGTGCTGCGCCGCTCGAAGAAGCCGGTGCTGCTCGCGGCGAACAAGGTCGACGACGACCGGCTGCTCGCGGACACCGCGTCGCTGTGGTCGCTGGGCCTCGGCGAGCCGCACCCGGTCAGCGCGCTGCACGGCCGCAGCTCCGGCGACCTGCTCGACGCCATCCTCAAGGCCCTGCCCGAGTCGCCGCGCGAAGGCGGCGCCGTGACGTCGGGGCCGCGGCGCGTCGCGCTGGTCGGCAAGCCGAACGTCGGCAAGTCGAGCCTGCTCAACAAGCTCTCGGGCGAGGAGCGCTCGGTCGTCGACTCGGTCGCAGGCACCACCGTCGACCCGGTCGACTCGCTGGTCGAGCTGGACGGCGACACCTGGCGGTTCGTCGACACCGCGGGCCTGCGCAAGCGCGTGAACTTCGCCGCCGGCGCCGAGTACTACGCGTCGCTGCGCACCAAGACCGCGATCGACGCGGCCGAGGTCGCGATCGTGCTGCTGGACGCGGCCGAGCCGCTGTCGGAGCAGGACCTGCGGGTGCTGACCATGGTCGTCGAGGCCGGGCGCGCGTGCGTGCTGGCGTTCAACAAGTGGGACCTGGTCGACGAGGACCGGCGGCACGCGATGGTCCGCGAGCTGGAGCGCGGCCTGGTCCGGGTGCCGTGGGCCGAGAAGGTCAACATCTCCGCGCTGACCGGCCGGTCCGTGCGCAAGCTCGCCCCGGCGTTGCGGACGGCGCTCGCGTCGTGGGACCAGCGGGTGCCGACCGGCCAGCTCAACGCGTGGCTGTCGGACCTCATCGCGGCCACCCCGCCGCCGGTCCGCGGCGGCAAGCAGCCGAAGGTGCTGTTCGCGACGCAGGCGGGCATTCGGCCGCCGACGTTGGTGCTGTTCACCACCGGATTCCTCGAAGCGGGCTATCGCCGGTTCATCGAACGCAAGTTCCGTGAGCGGTTCGGCTTCGCGGGCAGCCCCGTTCGGGTGAATGTGCGCGTCCGGGAAAAGAAGGCGAAGCCGAAGATCGGCGGAAAAGCCGCCAAAACGCGGTGAATTCCTGACGCGCTGACCGGCGTGACCCAAAAATTGCGACCTGGATCACGCTGGTCAGGGCGTTCTCGGTGAGGTCCGACACTCCGTCGTGACCCTGGAGATATCTTACGTTCATCTTCGGTTAGAGTGGACGGTCGTTGCGGGCGCCTCATTCAGGAGTGCAAGCCCGATGAGGCTCGCGGAAGGTGAGTGATGGGCTTGCGCGCCCATAGTTCGTCCCTGCACGTCTTCGTTCCGGTCGAGGTGGCTGCCTGATGACCGTCACGATCGAACCCGCCGAATCGGCCCCCGAGGTCGACGCGGAAATCACGATGCCGCTGGCCTGCGTCGCCGAAGTGACGCACGCGCCGTCGACCACCCCGGTCGCCGACCGGGCCCTGTTCTGGTCCGGCCTGGGCGCCAGCGAGCGCACCCTGCTCGACATCGTCGCCGCCACCGCCGAGCGGCACCCCAACGCCGCCGCGATCGACGACGGCACCACCACCCTGACCTACCGCCGGCTCCTCGAGGAGATCGACGCCTACGGCCGCCGCCTGCGCGGCTACGGCGTCGGCCTCGGCGACCGCGTCGGCATCCGGATCTCCTCCGGCACCGCCGAGCTGTACGTCGCGATCCTCGCGACCCTGTCCGTCGGCGCCGCGTACGTGCCGGTCGACGCGGACGACCCGGACGAGCGCGCCGAGCTGGTCTTCGAAGAGGCGCAGGTCGCCGCCGTCGCCACCGACGGCAAGATCGAGGTCCACTCCACGCCGGGCGGCCGTGACGGCGTTCCCGGCCCGGCCGACGACGCCTGGATCATCTTCACCTCCGGCTCGACCGGCAAGCCCAAGGGCGTCGCGGTCACACACGCCAGCGCCGCCGCCTTCGTCGACGCCGAGGCCGAGCTGTTCCTCACCGAGGAGCCGATCGGCCCCGGCGACCGCGTCCTGGCCGGGCTGAGCGTCGCGTTCGACGCCTCCTGCGAAGAGATGTGGCTGGCTTGGCGCCACGGCGCCTGTCTGGTCCCGGCGCCGCGCGCGCTGGTCCGCACCGGCGTCGACCTCGGCCCGTGGCTGGTCGCGCAGCGCATCACCGTCGTCTCGACCGTGCCGACGCTGGCCGCGCTGTGGCCCGCCGACGCGCTCGAAGACGTCCGCCTGCTCATCTTCGGCGGCGAAGCGTGCCCGCCGGAGCTGGCCGAGCGCGTCGCCGTCGAAGGCCGCGAAGTCTGGAACACCTACGGCCCCACCGAGGCCACCGTCGTCGCCTGCGCCGCGCAGCTGACCGGCGAAGGCCCCGTTCGCATCGGCCTGCCGCTGGCCGGCTGGCAGCTCGCCGTCGTCAACGACGAAGGCGAGCCGGTCGCCATGGGCGAAACCGGTGAGCTCGTCATCGGCGGCGCGGGCCTGGCCCGCTACCTCGACGCCGAGAAGGACGCCGAGAAGTTCGCGGCGCTGCCGTCGCTGGGCTGGCAGCGCGCCTACCGCTCGGGCGACATGGTCCGCGCCGAAGCGGAGGGCCTGCTGTTCCTGGGCCGCCTCGACGAGCAGGTCAAGCTCGGCGGCCGCCGCATCGAGCTGGGCGAGGTCGACGCCGCGCTGCAGGCCCTGCCGGGCGTGCAGGGCGCGGCGGCCGCGATCCGCCGCACCAAGGCGGGCAACCAGGTCCTCGTCGGGTACGTCGTCCCCGGTGACGAGGCCTTCAACCACGACGACGCCGCGAACCGGCTGCGCGAGCACCTGCCCGCCGCGCTGGTGCCGCTGCTCGCCGTCGTCGACGACCTGCCGACGCGCACGTCCGGCAAGGTCGACCGCGCCGCGCTGCCGTGGCCGCTGTCCACTGTGGACGCCGCCGGGCTGTCGCCGACCGAGACGTGGCTCGCCGAAGGCTGGGCCGAGATCCTCGGCGTGTCGGTCGACGACCCGAAGGCCGACTTCTTCACCCACGGTGGTGGCAGCCTCACGGCCGCGCAGGTGGTCGCCCGGATCCGTACCCGGCACCCGCAGGTGTCGGTCGCCGACGTCTACGCCCACCCGAAGCTGGGCGCGCTGGCCGCGATGCTGGACGCGCTGAGCGGCGCCGCCACCGAGCGCCGCGACATCGCGCCGACCCCGCGTCGCGCCGGGGTGATCCAGACGCTGCTCACGATCCCGCTGATGGGGGTTGTCGGCCTGCGCTGGGCGACGCTCGCCGCGGCCCTGTCGAACATCCTGGCGCTGCTCGGGTTCGCCTGGGCGCCGACGCTGAACTGGGCGTGGATCGGCCTGGCCTGGGTCGTGCTGTTCAGCCCGGCCGGCCGGATCGCGATCGCCGCGGGTGGCGCCCGCGTGCTGCTCTCGGGCGTCCGCCCGGGCACCTACCCGCGTGGCGGGAGTGTCCACTTGCGCCTGTGGACGGCCGAGAAGCTCGCCGAGTTCTCCGGCGCGGACAGCGTCGCCGGCGCGTCCTGGATGACGACGTACGCGAAGGCCCTCGGCGCGCGGATCGGCAAGGACGTCGACCTGCACTCGCCGCCGCCGGTCACCGGCTTCCTCAAGCTGGGCCGCGGCGCCGCGATCGAGCCCGAGGTCGACCTGTCCGGCCACTGGGTCGACGGCGACGTCGTGCACATCGGCAAGGTCCGCATCGGCGCGGAGGCCCGCATCGGCGCGCGCAGCACGCTGTTCCCCGGTGTCCGGATCGGCAAGGGCGCGGAGATCGCGGCCGGCTCGACCGTCCGCGGCGCCGTCCCGGCCGGGCAGCGCTGGGCCGGTTCGCCGGCCGCGCGCGTCGCCAAGGACGAGCGTGACGCGCTGAAGTGGCCGTCGAGCCGCCCGCCGCGGTCGCACTTCTGGGCCGCCGTCTACGGCGCGACGTCGATGCTCCTCGGGTTCCTGCCCGGCATCGCCGCGCTGGCGGGCGTCGCCGTCCTCGGCTACGCGATCGCCGGCGCCCCGACGCTGCTCGACGCGTTCACCCGGGCGATGATCTTCGTCCCGGCCGCGACCGCCGCGTACTTCCTCGCCTACATGCTGCTCGTGCTGGCCGGGGTCCGGGCGCTGAGCATCGGCATGGTCGAGGGCTACCACCCGGTGCACGGCCGCGTCGCGTGGCAGGTCTGGGCCACCGAGCGCCTGATGAGCATGGCCCGCGAAGGCCTGTTCCCGCTCTACGCCAGCCTGTTCACCCCGGTGTGGCTGCGGCTGCTCGGCGCGAAGGTCGGCCGCAACGTCGAGGCGTCGACCGTCCTGGCGCTGCCGAAGATGACCAAGGTCGACAGCGGCGCGTTCCTCGCCGACGACACCATGGTCGCCACCTACGAACTCGGCCACGGCTGGCTGCACGTCGCCCCGGCCCGGATCGGCAAGCAGGCCTTCCTCGGCAACTCGGGGATGACCGCGCCCGGCCGGTCGGTGCCGAAGCGGGGGCTCGTGGGTGTGTTGTCCTCGACGCCGCTGAAGGCGAAGAAGGGCTCGTCGTACCTCGGCATGCCGCCGCTGCCGGTCCGCCGCGCGATCGGCGAGGCCGACACGAGCCGCACCTACACCCCGGCGCTGCACCTCAAGGCGGCGCGGGCGCTGGTCGAGCTGTGCCGGATCATCCCGGTCATGTGCGCGGTCGCGCTGACCGTCTCGGTCGCCTTCGGGCTGCTGTGGGCAGCCACGGCGTTCGGCTTCGGCGTCGCGCTGCTGCTGGCCGGGCCCGCCCTGCTGGCCGCCGGCGTCGTCGCGGCGCTGACCGCGACGGTGATGAAGTGGCTGCTGGTCGGCAAGTTCCGCGAGGTCGACCACCCGCTGTGGAGCTCTTTCGTCTGGCGCAACGAGCTGGCAGACACCTTCGTCGAGGCCCTCGCGGTGCCGTGGCTGATCGGCTCGGTCGGCGGCACGCCGCTGCTGACCGCCTGGCTGCGCACGATGGGCGTCAAGATCGGCCGCGGCGTCTGGCTGGAGACGTACTGGCTGCCCGAGGCCGACCTGGTTTCCCTGGGCGACGGCGCGACGATCAACCGCGGCTGCGTCGTGCAGACGCACCTGTTCCACGACCGGATCATGAGCATGTCGCGGGTGCACCTCGGCGAGGGCGCCACCCTCGGCCCGCACGGCATCGTGCTGCCGGGCGCCGGGATCGGTGCCCGCACCACCGTCGGCCCGGGCTCGCTCGTGACCCGTGGCGACGAGGTGCCGGCCGACACCCGCTGGCTCGGGAACCCGATCTCGGCGTGGCCGGGTAAGTAGAAGGTCACGAAGTACCCGCCTGGCTCGCCGGACTCACCCGTCCGTGCGAGCCTGGTTTGGTACGTCGGTACGAGGAAAGGTTCGCGACGGGTGATTTCGAAGGCTCCTGCTCCGGCACCCGGTGCGGATACTTCCGGTGACCCCTACCTGCCCGCCCACGGCAACGGCGGCTACCGGGTCAAGCACTACGACCTGACGCTCGACTACAAGGTCGGGCCGAACCGGCTGGCGGCCTCCGCGGTGATCACGGCGGAGGCGACGCAGGCCCTTTCCCGCGCCAGCCTGGACTTCGCGGACTTCCGGATCAACCGCGTGCTCGTCGACGGCAAGCCCGCGAAGTACCTCAAGCGCGGCGCGAAGCTCCACGTCAAGCCGGCGAAGTCGATCCCGTCGGGCGGCGAGTTCACGATCGAGGTGCACTACGTCGGCAACCCGAGCCCGGTCGGGAGCCGCTGGGGCGACGTCGGCTGGGACGAGCTGACCGACGGCGCGCTCGTGGCGAGCCAGCCGGTCGGCGCGCCGTCGTGGTTCCCGTGCAACGACCACCCGGCGGACAAGGCGACCTACCGGGTGACGCTGACGACGGCGTCGCCCTACTTCGTCGCGGTCACCGGCGACCTGGTGGAGAGCTCGACGTCGGCCAGCACGACGAAGTGGGTCTTCGAGCGTCCCGAGCCGACGGCGACCTACCTGATGAGCGTCCAGATCGGCCGCTACGACGAGATCGAGCTGACCGGCCGCGGCTGGTTCCCGCACACGGGGATGAGCCTGCGCCGGCTGAGCCTCGGCTTCGGCCGGGGGAGCGGGCGGATCGAGTCGGTCGTCGAGACGGTGCCGCAGCGCGCGGCCGTGCCGCCCCGGCTGCGGCGCCTGTTCGAGCGCGACTTCGGGCGGCAGGGCCGCATGATGGAGATGCTGCAGCGGCTGTTCGGGCCGTACCCGTTCGAGGAGTACGTCATCGTCGTCACCGACGACGACCTCGACGACCCGATCGAGGCCCAGGGCATGGCGATCTTCGGCGCCAACCACGTCGACGGCCGCCGCACGTACGAGCGGCTCGTGGTGCACGAGCTGGCCCACCAGTGGTTCGGCAACAGCCTGACGGTGGCCGACTGGCGCCACATCTGGCTCAACGAAGGCTTCGCGACGTACGCGGAGTGGTTGTGGTCGGAGGAGTCCGGCGGCCAGTCCGCCGCGGCGCTGGCCCGGTCGTGGCACACCCGGATCAAGGCCAAGCCGGCCGACGTCCGGATCGCCGACCCGGGTGTGGCGCGGATGTTCGACGAGCGCGTCTACAAGCGCGGGGCGTTGACGCTGCACGCGCTGCGGGCGGAGATCGGCGACCCGGCGTTCTTCGCGCTGCTGAAGGCGTGGACCGGCGACCACCGCCACGGCCTGGTGACGACGGACGCGTTCGTCGCCATGGCGGAGGCGTACGCGGCGCGCTCGTTGAACAGCTTCTTCGAGCGCTGGCTGTGGACCCCGGCGCTGCCCCCACTGCCCGCTTAGGGGTCTGCCGCAGCCGGATGCTCAGGTCTGGCAGCGGAAGGTCGAGGCGCAGGTACCGCAGCGGGCCGTGGCCGTGCGGTTCAGGGGGAGCCGGGTGCCGTGGCCGCAGGCCGGGCACGCGAAGGTGACTCTGTCTCCGGAGAAGCGGTAGCCGGCCGTCGAGCGGCCGGCGCGCCTGTCCTGTTCGTACTGCCGCCGGGGCGCGCCCGCGAGGGGTGGCCGGGCGTAGTCCTCGAGTGCCCGCTGGTGCCCGAGCCGGTAGGCGCCGTCCGCGACGCCGGTGAACGGGCGGACCGGCTCGCCGAACGCCAGCCCCCGCTTCGCCAGCACGTACCCCATCTCCGGCGGAGACAGGTACCCGACGCGGGACGTCGTCCGGCGGCGCGTGGCGAGCCCCTGCCGGACGTCGACGCGGTAGGCCGCCAGCATCGGCCGTCCGATGCCGAGGTAGAGCGTGGCCGTGTCGACGAAGACCTCCGCCTGGGAGAGGCGGTGGCGGTGCAGGAAGACGTGCATCACCTCGTGCGCGAGCACGGCCGGGATGTCGCGCGGGTCGTCCTGGTAGTGCGGGCTGAGGGTCACGAAGTACTCCGGGCCCGGGCCCAGCTCGACCTCGCCGACGTGCCCGCCGAGCGGGCTGAACGCGACGATCACCCGCGCGTCGCCGATGCCGAGGTGCCGGGTCATCGCCGCGGCCGCCTGCTGCGCTTCGAGGAGCGGGTCGCGGCCCGGCGGGGGCGGCAGCTCGAGCGTGCCGAACGTCTTCACGGACAGCCGCGCGTACAGCTCGCGGATCGCGCCGCGGACGTCGTCGATCCGGTCGAACGTCCCCGGTGGCGCCACCGGCCGGGGCCGCCGGAGCAAGGCCATACCCGGTAGACGACCGAGCCACGCGGCGAGTTCCTCCGCGCCGAGACATCGGATGTATCTGCCGCTTTACGGGTGAACAACCCTGGCGTTTCGGGAGTCTGTCTGCAAACATGGCCGGACGCCGCCGCCGGATCTCGTGAAACGTAGTATGAATTCGAAGGGACGCTTCATGGACGCAGTGTCGCGGCGTACCGTGCTCCGCGCTGCCTCGGTCGTGGCCGGAGCGGCGGCGTTCGGGGGGCTCTGGGCCTGCGCGGCCCCGCCGGCGCTGGCCGGCGGGAACCCGCACCGCGATATCGCCGCGGACGCCCGGATGCGCTGGAAGCGCCTGCCGAAGAACTGGCAGGAGGGCCCGTTCCTGGCCAACGGCTACCTCGGTGCGCAGGTCTACGCCGGGAAGACACCGCAGGTGCTCAAGGTGATGCTGAGCCACACCCAGGTGCAGGACCAGCGGATCCAGTGGGAGGCCGGCATCGGGCTGTCCCGGCTGCCGATCGGCTACCTCACGCTCACCCTGGCCGGCGCGATCACGGCGGTCGACTGGACGCTCGACCTGTACAACGCCGAGCTGGGCGGCACGATCACCACGACCCAGGGCTCGGTCGCGTTCTCCGCGGTGATCCACAACGACCTGGGCGTGCTGCTCGTCTCGCTGACGCCCAGCGCGGGCGAGGCCGGGGCGGCGTGGGCGTTCCAGCCGCTGGAGTCGGCGACCACCCGGACCGTCCGCAAGCCACCCGAGTACGTCGCGAACCCCGCGCCCGAGACCGGCGACGGGTACTGCGCGCAGCCGATGCTCGCCGGTGGCGGGTACACGACGGCGTGGCGCGAACGCGCGATCGGTGCGCGACGGCTGTTCGCCGCCACCGTCGCCTACAGCTTCCCCGGCACGACCCACACCACCGACGCCCTCGCAGCGGTCCGGAAAGCGCTTGCGACGAACCCGGACGTGCTGCTCGCCGGGCACCGCCGCTGGTGGAACGACTACCACCGGCGCAGTTTCGTTTCGGTGCCGGACAAGCGGGTCCAGCGCTTCTACTGGATCCAGCTGTACAAGATCGCCGCCGCCACCCGCGCCGGCGGCCCGGTCGTGTCGGAGTGGGGGCCGTGGTTCCCCGAGGTCGGCAACAGCTGGACCGCGGTGTGGTGGAACCTCAACGTCCAGGTGACCTACCCGATCGTCAACAGCAGCAACCACCCCGAACTCGACGCCGTCACCGAGACCTTCCGGCGCGATCACGCCAACCTCGAGACGTCCGTGCCGCCCGCCTACCGCGACGGCGACACCTACGCGCTCTCGCACCCGGGGGACTGGCGGCTGCGGCCCGGCGGCACGCGCTCGGTCGGTGTCCCCGGGACGACGTCCAAGACCGACCAGACCGGGAACCTGCTGTGGGGCCTGCACAACGTCTGGCTCGCGTATCGCCACCACCTGGACCGGCGCGTCCTGCGTGACGTGCTGTACCCGACGCTGGCGAAGGCGCTGAACTTCTACCGCCACTTCCTCTTCGCCGGTCCCGACGGCGCCCTGCACCTGCCGCTGACCCGCTCGCCGGAGTACGCCGACGCCGCCGACTGCACCTACGACCTGTCGCTGATCCGCTGGGCGGCGCGCACGCTCGCCGACACCGCGCGGATCCTGCGGCTCGACGAGCCGCGCGTCCCGGTCTGGCAGGAGATCAGCGCGAAACTGGTGCCGTACCACGAAGATCCCGCGAACGGCGTCCTGATCGGCGACGGCGTCCCGCTGGCCGACTCGCACCGGCACTTCTCGCACCTGCTGTGGCTGTACCCGTTGCGTGAGAAGGTCTGGGACCGGACCGGCGACCGCGACGTCATGACCCGGACGTTCAAGCACTGGATCGCCGACCAGACGGCCTGGCACGGCTACAGCTACGCGGCCGCGTCGTCGATGTCGTCGGTGATGGACGCACCTGAGGAAGCCCTGCGCTACCTGAAGTTCTTCCTCGACCGGAACGTCGTCGCCGACACCGAGCTGACCGCGAACACGATGTACCGCGAAGGCTCGAACTTCGCGATCGAAAGCCCGATCACCGCCGCCCAGTCCGTTGTGGACATGCTGATGCAGGGGTCCGGGGGTGTGCTCAAGGTCTTCCCGTCGGTGTCGGCGACCTGGCGCGACGCCTCGATTTCCGGCCTGCGTGCGGAAGGCGCGTTCCTGGTGGACGCGTCCCGCCGGGACGGGAAAACGGAGTTCGTCCGCGTGCACAGCGAAGCCGGCGAACCCCTGGTCCTGCAGCACGGCGTCACCGGCGACGTCGACGTCCGCGACGAGCACGGCCGGCGGCTGCCGTGGCGCCCGGCCGGGCCCGGGCGGATCGCGATCGGGCTGCGGCGCGGCGGCACCGCCGTCGTCACGCCCCACGGCGCGCGGCCGGACTTCGCACCCCGGGACGTCCCCGCGCTCGGCCCGGCGCCGGCGTGGGGGCTGCCGGACTGACACCCGCTTTCGACAAGGAGGTCGGAATGGACATCTCTCGCAGGACCGTGCTCGGCGGCGCGGTCGCCGGGATCGCCGCCGGCGCGGCCGGGCTCACCCCGGCGTTCGCCGACGTGCCCGGCAGCGACGACTTCGGCTGGGCCGGCTTCCTCGGCACCGCCGACCTGTACTGGCGGCGGCTGCCGAAGACGTGGTACGAGGGCCCGTTCCTGGGCAACGGGTTCCTCGGCTCCGGCATCTACGCCGAACCGGGGCAGAACGCGATCCGCTTCAACGTCCAGCACAGCCAGGTCCAGGACCACCGCCCGGAGTTCGGGTCGCTGTTCGGGCTGGCCCGGCTGCCGATCGGGTACTTCACGCTCGAGCCCGTCGGCGCCATCACCGCGATCGACTGGCGGATGGACCTGTGGAACGCCGAGCTGACCGGCACGATCACGACGGCGGTGGGCAGTCTGAGCCTGCGTGCCATTGTCCACACCGGACAGTCGCTGCTCGCCGTCGAAATCCGGCCGAGCGAAGGTGAACGCGGGTTCAAATGGGTGTTCCACCCGGCCGTCGCGGTCAGCCCGCGGGCCGACCCGGTGTGGGGCAAGCCGCCGCCCGCCGGCTACACGGCCAACCCGCCGGTCCAGCTGTCCGGCAGCGGGGACGCCCGGCTGGCCGTGCAGCCGCTGCTGGCCGGCGGCGAGCACGTGACGGCCTGGCGGGAAGTCACCCGTGGCGGCGCGCGGACGCTGTACACCTCGGTGGCGTGGTCGCACCCGGCGAAGACGTCGGTGGCGCGGGCCCTCTCGACCGTGCGTGCCGCGGTGCCGTTCGCTGCCCTGACGCAGGACCACCGGCGCTGGTGGCACGACTACTACCGGGCGAGCTTCCTGTCCATTCCGGACACCCGCCTGCAGAGCTTCTACTGGATCCAGCTGTACAAGGTCGCGTCGGCCGCGCGGCGGGAAGCGCCGGTGATGGCGACGTCCGGGCCGTGGCTGGAGAACACCCCGTGGCCGGCGACGTGGTGGAACCTCAACGTCCAGCTCGAGTACTGGCTGATCCACGGCTCGAACCACCTGGAACTCGACGCCGTCAGCTACGCGCTGGACAAGTACCGCGATCGGCTGAGCAGCCAGGTGGCGTCGCCGTACCAGGCCGACTCCGCGGGCATCCCGCGCACGACGGACATGACGCTGCTCAACGGCGTCTCGAACGCCACCAGCGGGTTTCCGGTCGGCGTCCCCGGGCAGGACCCACCCACGCCGGAGGTCGGCAACCTCACGTGGGCACTGCACAACGTCTGGCTGTCCTACCGGCACACGCTGGACCGGCGGCTGCTGGACGGCACCCTGTTCCCCTTGCTGCGCAAGGCGATCAACTACTACCTGCACTTCCTCGCCCCGGGCCCGGACGGGAAGCTGCACCTGCCGCCGACGTTCTCACCCGAATACGGCGTCGACGCGCCCGACTGCAACTACGACCTGTCGCTCATCCGCTGGGGTTGTAAGACGCTCCTGCAGACCGCACCCGGCGACCCGCTGGCGCCGAAGTGGCGCAACGTCCTCGCGACGCTCGTCGACTACCCGGCCGACGTCAACGGCTACATGATCGGCGCCGGCGTGCCGTTCGCGAAGTCGCACCGGCACTACTCGCACCTGCTGCAGATCTACCCGCTCTATGACGTCACCTGGGAGCAGCCGGAGCACCGGCAGATCATCGAGACGTCGCTGAACCACTGGGTCGGCTTCGAGGGCGCGCTGCAGGGCTACACGTTCACCGGGGCGGCGTCGATCTCGGCGCAGATGCTGCGCGGCGACCAGGCCGCGTTCTATCTGGGCGAGCTGCAGCGGCGCTACATCCAGCCGAACACGATGTACAAGGAGTCCGGGCCGGTCATCGAGACACCGCTGTCGGCGGCGAAGTCCCTGCAGGACATGCTGGTCCAGAGCTGGGGCGGGGTGGTCCGGCTGTTCCCGGCGGTGCCCGCCGCGTGGGGCGACATCGCGCTGCGGGACTTCCGCACCGAAGGCGCGTTCCTGCTCAGCGCGTCGCGGGCGGGCGGGAAGACGCGCTGGCTGAAGGTGCACAGCGAGGCCGGCGCGCCGTGCGTGCTGCGGCCGGGCATCGACGGCGACCTCGCGGTGACGGACGCGCGGGGCCGCGCCCGCCAGTGGCGTCGGCTCGCGAACGGCGACGTCCAAGTCGAACTCGGGCGCGGTGAGGACGCGTTCGTGTACCGGAAGGGCGATCGGCCGGACTTCGCGGTGCGGCCGGTCGAGCCGGGCGGGGCGAGCGCGCCGTGGGGGTTGCCGTGACACGCTGAGCCGCCGTGTCTCCTTTCCGGATTCCCGCCCGGGGAGGAGACCTTCGCGGCACAATGGGCGATTGACGAGGGGAGCGGGAATGAGCGAGCCGGGGGACCGACCGTACCCGCAGTGGCAGCCGCCCGTGCCGCCCGTGCCGCCGAAGAAGACGTCGCCCGCCGCCGTCGTGCTGATCGTCGGGTCGGTCGTGGTCGTGGTCCTGATGGCGCTCGCCTTCCTGGCCTGGGGCTATCCCGGGTTCCTGCGCGAGCCGGCCGGCCGGAGCGCCGTCGGGACCTGGCCGCCCGGAGGCAGGTCGGCGACGCTCGTGTCACCGCCGCCCACGACCACGGCTCCGAGTGCGCCGGTCGCGCTGCCGGGTGGGGAGCGGGCCGGGATGCCGAAGCGGTCCAGGCCACTGGCCGACCCGGTGACCTGCGCGTTCACCCCGGACCCGACGTCGCCGGCGCCGAAGAAGGTCGCGCTGCCGCCCGACGGCCCGGCGCCGTCGTCCGGCACGGTCCCGGCGCGGCTCGCGACGAGCGCGGGCCCCATCGGCCTGACGCTCGACCGCGCCCTGGCGCCGTGCACGGTGGTCAACTTCCTGAGCCTGGTCAAGCAGGGCTTCTACGACGGCACGGCGTGCCACCGGCTGTCCGTGGCGTCCGGGCTGCAGATGCTCCAGTGCGGCGACCCGGTCGGCGACGGCACCGGCGGCCCCGGCTACACGATCCGAGACGAGGTGTTCCCCGAGCTGACGTACGGCCGCGGCGTCCTGGCGATGGCGAAGACGTCCCAGCCCGACTCGGGCGGCTCCCAGTTCTTCCTGGTCTTCGGCCCGACGGAGATCCCACCGGAGTACACGGTCTTCGGCAGCATCGACGACCCGGGCCTGGCGGTGCTGGACAAGGTCGCCTCGGGCGGCGTCGACACATCGAAGTCCACGATCGGCGACGGCAGCGGCCCCCCGAAGACCCCAGTGACCATCACAGCCGCCTCAACCCCGTGACCGGCCCTTCAAGCACGGGACAGGAGGGACTTCAGGGCCCTTAGGAGGGTGGTTGCGGCGTCGGGGGTTGCGGTGGGGTGGCGCCAGGCGACGTAGCCGTCGGGGCGGATCAGGAGGCAGCCGTCTTCCGCTGTGGCGCTCAGGCGGGACCAGTCGCCGTAGGCGTCGCGGGCGCCGTCGTCGCCGATGCGGACCGTGCGCAGGTCCAGGCCCAGGTCCGCGCCCACCTTCGCCGCCGCGTCGCGCCAGGGCGTGCCCGTGAGGCCGGTCAGGACCGTCCAGCGGCCGCCGCCCACCAGGTCCAAAGTGGACACTCGACGGCCGTGCGGGCCGACCAGCCACGCGTGCGGGAGCTTCGCGCCCGGCTCGGTGCTCGGGCGGTGGAACAGCTCCGGGTCGCGGTCCGGGCGGGGCGGAGCGCCGTCGGGCAGCACGGCGGCCGAGGTGTAGCGCTGGTCCATCTCGACGCCGTGCGCGTTGAACTCGTAGTGCTTCAGCTCGATCGCCTTCTCCAGCTCACGCCGCTTCAGCGCGCCCTCGGCCGTCGGCGCGAGGCACGTCTCGAGGCCGGCCGTGATGCCGTCGGCGTCGGTGTCGCCCGTGATGCCCAGCGCGGCGAAGATCGGCCCGAACTGGTCACGGCTGAGGTTCGCCCGGTCGACGATCTGCTTGCCCACCGGCGCACGCTCGGCCGTGTAGCTGTCCAGCAGCCCTTCGCCCGCTTCGCCGCGAAGCACCATCGCGAGCTTCCACGCGAGGTTGTACGAGTCCTGGATCGAGGTGTTCGAGCCGAGCCCGTTGGACGGCGGGTGCCGGTGCACGGCGTCCCCGGCGCAGAACACCCGGCCGCTGCGGTACTCCGTCGCGTAGTTGTGGTTGACCGTCCACAACGACGTCGACGTGATCTCGACGTCCAGCGAGGCATCGCCGACGAGGTCGCGCACGAGCCGCGTCGCCTCCTCGGAATCCACCTCGGGCGGGTCCTGGGAGATGTCGTAACCCCAGGTCAGCAGCCATTCGTTCCACGGGCGCACCATCCGGACCAGGCCCATCCCGATCCCGCCGAGGTGCGCGCCCGGCCGCATCACCCAGTAGAGGACGCTCGGCCGGTGCGCCACGTACGGCGCGAGGTCGGCGGTGAACGTGATGTTCATGCTGCCGGCCTTGCCGGTCTGCCCGGCGATCGGCAGCCCGGCCTGCTCGGCGACGCGGCTGCGGGCGCCGTCCGCGCCGATGAGGTACTTGGCGCGCAACGTGAACTCGTCGCCGCGCACCCGGTCGAGGAACCGCGCGGTGACCCCGTCGGAGTCCTGCGTGAAGTCCAGGAACTCCGTGTCCAGCCGCAGTTTCGCGCCGCGCGCGGCGGCTTCGCTTGCGAGGATCGGCTCGAGGTAGGTCTGCGGCAGGTCGATCATGTGGCACGGGCTCGCCGCGGTGTACTCCGACGCCGACCGGTCGCCGGTGCCCCAGCTGGCGATCCGGCTGATCTCCGGCCCGGTCAGCGACGTGCAGAGCACGGTGTCGCCCATCAGGTCCGGCGGTGTCCCGACGGCGAGGGCCTGGTCTTCGACACCGAGGTCGCGCAGCACCTCCATGGTGCGCTGGTTGGTGATGTGCGCCCGCGGCGTGTTGGCCATCCAGCCGTACTTCGTGGCCAGGACGGTCGGCACGCCGTAGGTGGCGAGCAGCAGCGCCGCGGAGCCGCCCGCCGGGCCGCTGCCGACGACGAGGACATCGGTGTCGTAGCTCATTCGCTGCTCCCTGAGATCCGGAAGGTGAACTCGAGCCGCTGGTCGGCGAAGTCGACGATCAGGCCGTCCTTGACGCCGAACACGGTGTCGGAGTCGAGGTAGTCGCCGCCGGCCACGAACAGCTGCGTGATCAGCGTGCGGTAGCCGGGCTTGGCGATCATGAAGTGCACGTGCGGCGCGCGGTACGGGTGCCGGCCGACGGCGTTCAGCATCTCGCCGACCGGCCCGTCGGCGGGGATCGGGTACGCGCTGGGCACGATGGTCCGGAAGCGCAGCCGCCCGTCGGCGTCGGTGCGGAACCTCGCGCGCAGCACCGGGCCGTCGAGATCGGGCAGCTGGACGTCGTAGAAACCGTCCTCATCGGACTGCCAGACGTCGACGATCGCGTCGGCGACCGGCACGTCCGCCGTGTCGGTGATCAGGATGTCGGCCGACAAGGGCGTGCCCGGCAGGCCTTCCGCGATGTCGGCGCCCTGGGGGGTTTCCGGCGGTCCCTCGACGTAGAACGGGCCGAGCACGGCCGAGGGCGTCGTGTCCGGCGTCCGCGAGTTCGTCAGGACGTCGACGACGCTCGACACGCCCAGGGTGTCCGACAGCAGGATGAACTCCTGCCGCGTGTCGGTCGTGATGTGCCCGGCGCGGGTCAGGAAGCCGATCGCGTACTCCCACTCGTCCTGGGTGAGGTCGGTGCGGATCGCGTAGCCGTGCAGGGTCTCGACGAGGTCCGTGAGCAGCTCGCGGACACGGTCCGGCGCGCCCGCGAAGCTGTCGGCGACCTGTTTCGTCAGCGCCTTGAGGCTCGGCGGCGTGGCGGGCCGGGTGCCGTGCAAGGCCTGGCGAAGCAGGTCCGGTTCGCCCTCGATGTCGGCTTCGGTGAGACCCAGCTCGGCCAGCGAGTGCGGGATCGGGAGCGACGCGGCCAGCTCGAACACCTCACCGGCGTCCTCGACCCCCAGGTGCGCCATGACGTACGGCAGCAGCACGGCGTGGGTTTCGGCGTGCGGCAGGCCGAACTTCCCGCCCAGGTGGTGGCACAGCTTGTGGTGCAGGCCCATCGTGACGGCGTCGAGGCACGACCCCGCCAGCCAGGCACCGCGCAGCAGGTCGGTGCGAGCGTCCACATCGGACGGATCGGCGGCGATGCGCGGAAGGGCGTTCACGAGCAGCCGCTTGGCCTCCGCGGCGAACAGGTCGGTCATCGGGTTGGCGTCCGGCGCGTAGGTCGCTTCGACCGCGTGGGCCAGGGCGTTGAGCCCGCTGGCCGCCGAGAGGGGCACCGGCAGGGACAGCGTCAGGTCGACGTCGTAGAGGACGGCTTCGGGCCGGACCTTCGGGGTCTTCCGGGTGGTCTTGCGGCCGTCTGCGGTCTGGCCGAGGACCGACGTCAGCTCCGAGCCCGCGTACGTCGTCGGGACGATCAGCTGCGGCAGGTCGGTGTGCAGCGCGATCGCCTTGGCCAGTCCGGTGGCCGAGCCGCCGCCGATCGCGACGACGCCGTCGGCGTCGTGCTCCGCGACGACCTTGAGCGCGCGCTCGGTGACGTCGACCGGGGTGTGCATGGCGGGCTCCTCGAACCGCGCGGCCAGCCGAGAGCCGAGGGCCGCCGCGGCCCGGTCACCGAAGCGCGGCCCGCCGACCAGCAGCACCCGGCTCAGCCCGAGGTGGTCGGCTTCGTCGCCGAGGGTGCCGAGCGAGCCGAAGACCACCCGGACGGGGTTCGCGGCGTAGCTGAACGAGGTCATGCGACGCAGTATCCGGCGGCGACGAGCGCCGGTCCTGCACGTTCGTGCTGCCGGGCGGCACGAAACGCGCGTGCTTCAGCCTGCCCGGCGCAGCGCCGCGGGAGTCGTGCCGAGCTGCGCGCGCAGGACGCGCGTCAGGTGCTCCTGGTGGGAGAAGCCGCAGCGGGCGGCGATGTCGGCGATCGGGTCGTCGCCGGTGCGCAGCAACAGCCCGGCCTGCTCGACGCGCAGCCGCAGCAGGAACCGGTGCGGCGGGAGGCCGGTGCGCGCCTTGAACTGCCGCGAGAACTGGCTGACGCTCAGCCCGGCGAGCGCCGCCAGGTCGGCGAGCGGCACCGCCTCGGCCAGCCGTTCGGTCATCAGGTCGCGGACGCGCGCGAACTGGCGGTCCGTAAGACCCCGGGTGACGGGCGGGGAGACCGGCCCGGCGCGGTGCCGCCGGACGAGCTGCGCGGCGACGAGTGCGCCGAGCTGGTCGGCGTAGGTGCGGGCGCTGGGCTCCCAGTCGCGGACGACGCCGTCGAGGCTGAGCACCAGCTGTTCGAGCAGGGGATCCGAGCTGCCCAGCTCCTCGGCGAGCCGCACGGTCTCCCCGGCGGCCTCCTGGACGGCGTCGTCGTCGACGTAGACGTGCACGGTGTCGAGTTCGCCGCCGAGCTCGACGGACAGCTCGGCGTGCGACGGCTGCAGGAACAACCCGCCGACGGGCATCCGGCGGCTCTGTTCCCGGGGCGTCCCGACGCCGCGCCGGACCGTCACGGGCCCGTCGAGGTGCAGGATCAGCTGGTGGCTGCGGGCGGCGCCGAACTGCGCGCGATAGGGGCGTTCCCGCTGCTTGGAGACGTAGACCCGGTCCCAGCCGAGCCCGGCGCTGGTGCGTTCGGGCCGGACCCAGGGCAGCGCGAGGATGCCGTTGGTGTCGGCCAGCCCGAGTTCGCCCACGCCTGCCTCCTCGACGTCGAGGCTGTCCGCGATGGTACGCGAACCCGGTGGATCCTCAGACGTCCAGCACGAGCCGGGGCGACAGTGCGCGCGACACGCACGGGTACATCCGCCCGTCCGGCGCGCCGATGTCGTCGCGGTGCTCGGGGTCGCCGTCCAGCACCCGCAGTTCGCAGCTCCCGCAGACGCCCTCGCGGCAGCCCGGAGGCACCGGCTTGCCGGCGTGGTTCAGCACGTCGAGCAGGGATTCGCCGGCCGGGACCCGGAGGGTCTGCCCGGAGCGGGCGCACACCACCTCGAACGGGGTGTCCGGCCCGAAGACGCGCCGGGCCGGCTGGAAGCGTTCGGTGTGCACGCGGGGGAACAGTGCCTCGGCCGCGTCCACCATGGACGCCGGGCCGCAGCAGTAGACCTCCGCCGCCGGGAACTCCGCCGCCAGGGCCGCGAGGTCCGGCCGGTGGTCCAGCAGCCGCACGCGTTCGCCGTACGTGGCCGCGAGTTCCGCCGCGAACGGCATCGTCGAGGCCGACCGGCCCGCGTACACCAGGGTCGCCTCGGTACCGGCGGCCCGCAGCATCGGCATGATCGGCGTGATCCCGATGCCGCCCGCCACGAACAGGTACTCCGACGCTTCCACGAGCGGGAAGTGGTTGCGCGGCACCGAAACTTCGAGCGTGCGGCCAGGGCGCAGATAGAGGTGGACGTACTCCGAGCCACCCCGGCTGAGCGGTTCGTGCCGGACCGCGATCCGGTACGCGGAACGGTCCGACGGATCGCCGCAAAGGGAGTACTGCCGGGTCAGCCAGTTCGGCAGCGCGAGGTCGATGTGCGCGCCCGGCTCCCACGGTGCCAGGTCGCCTTCGTCGCCGCGCAGCACGAGGGAGACGACGTCGTCGGCGACGCGCTCGACGCGGTCCAGGATCGTCTTCTGCATGTCAGTACAGCTTCCGGTAGCTCTCTTCGAGGAGCTGCTCGAACACCGCCGGGTCGACGGCCACGCCCAGCTGGTCGGTGACGATCTCCCCGGCCGACGGCAGCTCCTCGGCCAGCGCCTGGCTGGCCGGGTCCCACAGCCGTGACCGCAGCAGCGCCCGGCCGCAGTGGAAGTACGCCTCGGCGACCTCGACGATGATCGCCAGGATCGGCGCCTTGGCTTCGGTGCGCATCCGGGCGAGCACGTCCGCGTCGTCGGTGACGTACGCGCGTCCGTTGACGCGCAGCACTTCCCGCACGCCGGGGACGAGGAACAGCAGGCCGACGCCGCCGTTTTCGGCGATGTTGCGGAAGGAGTCGGCGATCTTGTTGCCGGGCCGGTCGGGCATGGCGAGGGTGTGCTCGTCGAGCACCTTGACGAAGCCGGGGTAGTCGCCGCGGGGCGAGCAGTCGCCGCGGCCCGAAGCGTCGGACGTCGCCAGCGCGAGGAACGGCGAGTGCGCGATGAACCTCCGGGCGTGCTTGTCGACGTGGTCGAGCTTCTTGCCCTCGATCATCTCCTCGGGGGCGCCCAGCCGGCTCCTGACCTCGGCCATGGACACCCGGCGGTACCGGGTGTTCAGCGTGTTTGTGCTGGTCATGGCACAATTATGAGCAAATACTCAGATCTTGCGCTACTCGCTTTTCAGGCGTCAGGAGGGGGGCGACGTGACACCGGACCAGCGCCGCATCCAGCCACGTAAACAGCCGCGTCAGGTCCGCGCCGAGCTGACCCGGCAGCGGATCCTGACGGCGGCTGCTCACGTTTTCGGCGAGCACGGGTACGCCGCGGGCACCACGAACCGCATCGCCGAGCGGGCCGGGATCTCGATCGGCTCGCTGTACCAGTACTTCCCGAACAAGGACGCGATCCTCGCCGAGCTGCTCGTCCGCCACCTCGACAACGGCGCGGCGATCGCCGAACGGGTCCAGCGCGAAGAGCTGCCCGGCCCGATCGAGGAGATCTTCCGCCGCTTCGTCCGCGGCGCGATCGAAAGCCACCTCGACGAGCCCCGGCTGCTGCGGGTGCTGCTGGAGCAGGCGCCGAAGTCGACCGACGTCCTCGAGAAGGTCGAGCTGCTCAAGAAGCGCCTGGTCGCCTACCTTCGGGACCTGCTGGACGACCACCCCGAGGTCCGGGTCGCCGACACGGAGACGGCGGCCCGGCTGATCGTCACGACGGTCGAGCTGGTCGTCCACCAGCTCGTGGCCGACCACGAGCCGGTGGACTTCGGGAAGCTGGAGAACGAGCTGGTCGCGATGGTGACGCGGTACGTCAAGGCGTGAACCGGGCTCAGGCGTTCGCCCGGCGGAGGCGTTCGGCCGCCTGCTCGCGGACGGCCTCGCCGGACACCGGGGGATCGCCGTGCAGGGCTTCCCAGCGCGCGTTGTGCGCCGCCGCCCACAGGCTCGCCGCCCAGGCGACCTCCTGCTCCTCCGCGGTGAACCGGCGGCCCCGCAGGTCCTGGTAACGGGCGAGGAACGCGGCGGAGCTGTCGACCGGGGCCAGTGTCGGGGGTGACGCGCCGGCGAACGCCCCGGAGGCCGCGCCGGCGAGGGCCGCTTCCGGGTGCCACGCCAGGCTGTCCCAGTCGTGCACCGCCCGGACGTCGTCGTGCCAGCGGAGGTTCTGGGCTTCGAAGTCGGCGTGGCCCAGGACGCACGGCAGGTCCGCGGCCAGCAGCCGCTTCCGGGCCCGGGTTGCCGTCTCGACGATGTCCGCGGGCACGACGCTCTGGTCCCGTTCGTCGAGGAAGCCGATCGACGGCCACGGCCCGGGATCCCGGTGGTCCCACCGCGCCCAGGGCGGGTTCGGCAGCGGCGGCGCGACGTCCACGGTGGCCAGTTCGGTCATCAGGCGGGCGAACACCGCCGCGTACCGCGCGGCGACGTCCGGGGTGTCGCCGCGCAGGACGTCCCCGCCCGGCCGGAACTCCTCGGCGTGCACGGCGAGCCCGTCGACGACGGTGACCGCGGTGAGCGGCCGGGGACACGGGAACCCGCGCGCGGCCAGCTCGGCCTGCGCGGCGACGCAGGACACGGCCCGGCCGTCGTCCTCCCGGGCCTTGACCACGACCTCCCGGCCGTCGGCCAGCCGCAGCCCGGCCACCTCGGACGACGACCGGCGCTCGAACAGCACCCCGACGGGAGCGCTGCCCAGGTGCTCGGCGCACCACGCCGAAACTACCGGTCCCCGAAGCCGCTCGCCCGTCAGAGGGGGTTGAACTCGCCGAGCGGGGCGGTGCAGAACGGGCCGCCCACGTACTCCGCCGCGATCCCCGTCGGAGCGGGGCGAGAAGCCAGCTGCTCCGCGTACACCTCGGCGTTGTCGTGGGACTTGTAGCCCAGCGCCTCGGCCTCGGCCAGCGAGTAGATGCGGCGCGTGTTGTCCGAGACGCCCCAGATCAGCCGGTACCCCGGCGAAGGCGCCGAGAGACAGGCCTCGAACAGCCGCGCGCCGTCGTCCGGCGAAAGCCACGTCGTCAGGCCGCGCGGACCCAGCGGCAACGGCGTCTCGAAGCACGAGCCGATCCGGATGACGATCACGTCCATGCCGAACCGCGAGTGGTACAGGCTTCCCAGCGCCTCGATGGCCGCCTTGGAGACGCCGTAGTACGTGTCCGGCCGCGGCGAGGAGTCGGCCGGCAGATCCTCGTCGTTCCGCCGGAACCCGACCGCGTGGTTGCTGGAAGCCAGGACGACCCGGGACACCCCCGCCGCGCGGGCCGCCTCCAGGACCGTGTGCGTCCCGTTGATGTTGACGTCCAAGGTCGCTTCCCACGAGTTTTCGCGGCTGTGCCCGCCCAGGTGGATCAGCGCGTCGACACCTTCACAGGCCGCGGCCATCGCCGCGGCGTCGGTGACCGAAGCCGTCACGATCTCTTCGGAGGCGTCCGACGCCGTCTGGGGGGCCAGGTCGAGCAGGCGCAGCACACGGCCGTCGCGCTTCAAGCGGGGCCGCATCAGGGTGCCGACGACGCCCGCCGACCCGGTGATGAGCACGCGCTGGTCCGTCATGGATTTCCTCTCGGTAAGGGCGGCGGTCAGCGAATGCCGGCCCGGCGCAGCTGCTGCCCGAGCTCGGCGGTGGTTTCGGCGAGCAGCTCGCCGACGCGCTGGGCGTCGGCGTCGGTCACCTGGGAAATCGGCATCGAGCAGCTGATCGCGTCGGTGCCCGGGATCCGGTAGGGGATCACCGCGGCCACGCACCGGACGCCCAGCGTGCCCTCCTCGACCTCGGCGGCGTACCCGCGCTCGCGGGTCGCGGCGCACTCGGCGTGCAGGGCTTCGAGCGTGGTGATGGTGTTCGGGGTCAGTGCGGTCAGCGTCGCCGGCATCAGCGTCTCGATCTCGTCGTGCGTCAGCTCGGCCAGCAGCGCCTTGCCCAGCGCCGTCGCGTGCGTGGGCAGCGTGCGCCCGACGCGGGAGACGAGGTGCGTGGAGCGCTGCGACTCGCGCGTCTCCAGGTAGACGACCTCGGTGCCGTTGCGGCGCGCGAAGTGCGCGGTGAAGCCGGTCTTCTCCCGGATGCGCTCCAGCGCCTCGGTGGCGAACGGGACGACGGCGTCGCGGTCCAGGTACGCCGTGCCGCAGATCAGGGCGCGGACGCCGAGGCGGTAGCGGGCGGTGTTGGCGTCCGCCTCCAGCCAGCCGGCCTCCAGGAGCGTCCGCAGCAGGCCGTGCAGCGAGGAGCGCGGGAAGCCCGTGCGCGCGTGCAGGTCCGAGAGGGACAGCCAGACGTCGTTCGCCGCGAAGGTCTCGATGAGGTCGACGGCCCGGCGCGCGGACTTCACCCCCGACGATTCGGCGGGAGCACCCTCGGCCGTGTCCACCTTCTGCGGCATTTGTGCTCCTCCGTCCGGCCGTTGACTTGTGACTCCGGCCATATTAGCGTCCCGAACAACGTTCTTATGGATGAACATAATCACTATAACAGACTCCGTTCATAGATGTGAACAGTGACCCACATCGACGTGGACGCGGAAAGGAGCCTGCGGTGCACGCACTCGACTGGACGATGGTCTGCGCGTACTTCGCGCTGATGATCGTGATCGGCTGGTGGTCGCACAAACGGGTCAGCGACGTGAAGGACTTCTTCACGGCCGGCGGAAAGATGCCGTGGTGGCTGGCCGGCATCTCGCACCACATGTCCGGTTACAGCGCCGTGCTCTTCGTCGCGTACGCGGGCGTCGCGTACACCTCGGGCATCACCGTGTACTTCTGGGGCTTCGCCAGCATCGGCATCGGCGTGGGCATCGGCAGCTGGCTGTTCGCCGCGCGCTGGAACCGGCTGCGCTCGAAGCTCGGCGTCGCCTCGCCGCTCGAATACCTCGCCAAGCGGTACAACGTGCCGACGCAGCAGGCGCTCGCCTGGAGCGGCAGCCTGCTGAAGATCTTCGACATCGCGGCCAAGTGGTTCGCCGTCGCGACGCTGCTGCACGTCTTCGCCGGGCTCGACTACAACCTCGGCATCCTGATCACCGGCGCGGTCACCCTCGTCTACTGCACCATCGGCGGCCTGTGGGCCGACGCGCTCACCGACTTCGGCCAGTTCGTCATCCAGGCCATCGCCGCGATCGTGATGATCGTCGTCGTCCTCGGCAAGCTCGGCGGGATCTCCGCGCTCTGGACGATGTGGGACAAGCTCCCCGAGAACCACGTCGACCCCGTGACGTCCAAGTACACCACCATTTTCTTGCTGGTCTACGTGCTGGTGAAGACGCTGGAGTACAACGGAGGCATGTGGAACCTGGCGCAGCGCTACATGGCCGCGCCGAGCACGAGCGAGGCCCGGCGCGGCGCGCGGCTTTCGTCGGCGCTGTACCTTTTGTGGCCGCTGGTGCTGATGTTCCCGATGTTCGCCGCGCCGTTGCTCATCCCCGGCATCAAGGACCCGACGCAGTCCTACGCGATCATGACGACGACGTTCCTGCCGCCGGGCCTGGTCGGCCTGGTGCTGGCCGGGATCTTCTCGCACACCATGGCGATGGTGTCCTCCGACGCCAACGCGATCTCCGCGGTCATCACCCGCGACATGATCCCGGCGATGGTCCGCCGCACCCGGCAGTGGACCGACGTCCAGGGCCTGAAGGCCGCGCGGATCACCACCGTCGTGTTCGTCGCGCTGACCATGCTCGTGGCCACGCAGGCGCAGAACCTCGGCGGTGTGCTGCAGATCGTCGTCAACTGGGTCGCCGCGCTGATGGGCCCGATCTCCATCCCGCTGCTGCTCGGCATGCTGCCGTGGTTCCGCAAGTGCGGCCCGCGCGCGGCGCTCGTGTCCTGGGCAGGCGGCCTGATCGCCTACGCGCTCTGCTACTACGTCTTCAACGCGAACCAAACGGTGCTCATCGCGACGCCGATCCTGGTTTCGCTCGCCCTTTACGTCGGCCTCGGGCTGATCGCGCCCGAGCGCAGCGCGGCCGCCGATGAGATCGTCGACACCGTGAACACCGACGACGACGTCGACAGGATGAAGGAAGGCACGACCGTGCCCGCCTGAGGCAGGCCACACCCGGCCGAACCGAACAAGGACGAAAGAGCGGAAACTGATGGCACAGAACGAGATCGAGCTGGACGGCCTGCTGGCGTTCCCCCTCACCCCGTTCACCGAGGACCTCGAGGTCAACCTCGACGCGCTCGCGGAGAACGTGGAGAGCCACATCGCGGCCGGCGCCGGTGCGCTGTTCGTCGCGTGCGGCACCGGCGAGTTCAGCTCGCTCTCGCCCGAGGAGCACGCCGCCGTGCTCACCCGGACCCGGGAGGTGGCCGCCGGCCGCGTGCCGGTCTGGGTGGGCGCGGGCGGCGGCGCGGCGTCGGCTCGGGCCGGCGTCGCGGCGGCGCAGGCCGGGGGCGCCGACGGCGTCCTGCTGCTGCCGCCGTACCTGGTCACCGGGCCGCCGTCGGGCCTGGTCGACTTCGCCCGGTACGCCGTCGGCGACTCGTCCGTGCCGGTCATCGTCTACCACCGCGGCACCGGCGTGTACACCGCGCCGACCGCGGCGGCGCTGCTCGAGATTCCCTCGGTCGTGGGACTCAAGGACGGCTACGGCGACGTCGAGGTGATGACCCGGATCGTCACCACGATCCGCTCGCTCGACACCGATCGCGCGCGGGACTTCCTGTTCTTCAACGGCTTGCCGACCGCCGAGGTCTCGGCCAAGGCGTACGCGTCGATCGGCGTCGCCCGCTACTCCTCGGCGGTGCACTGCTTCGCGCCGGAGATCGCGCACCGCTTCCACCGCGCGCTCGGCGAGGGCGACACCCGCGTGATGGACGCGCTGCTGACCGGCTTCTACCTGCCGCTGGTGGCGCTGCGCGACGAGACGCCCGGCTTCGCCGTCTCGCTGGTGAAGGCCGCCGCCCGGCTGCGCGGCGACAAGGTCGGCCCGGTCCGGCCGCCGCTGGTCGAGCCGACGCCGGAGCAGATCCGCCGGCTCGAGAAGATCGTGGAGGACGGCTTCGTGACGCTGAAGGCGCTGGGCTGATGAAGATCCTCGATGTGGTGCTGACGCCGGTCGCGTTCGCCGACCCGCCGCTGCTCAACGTCATGGGCGTGCACGAGCCCTTCGCGCTGCGCAGCGTCGTCCAGGTGAAGTGCGAGGACGGCATCGTCGGACTCGGCGAGTCCTATGGGGACAGTGCGTTCCTCGGCGAGGTGCGGAAGGTGCTGCCGCAGCTGCGCGGCCACGACGTCTTCGACCTGCCCGGCCTGCAGCGGCTGGTCGCCGAGGCCCTGTCCGGCACGGTGCTGACCGACGCGCACGGCCTGATCGGCGGGTTCTCCATCCGCAAGACCGTGGCGAGCGTCTATTCGCTGTTCGAGGTCGCCTGCCTGGACGCGCAGGGCCAGTACCTCGGCCGGCCGATCACCGACCTGCTCGGCGGCAAGGCGCGTGACGCCGTCGAGTTCTCCGCGTACCTGTTCTACAAGTACGGCAAGCACGTCGACGGCCGCGAGGACACCTGGGGCGAGATCACCACGCCGGAAACCCTGGTGGGCTCGGCGAAGCGGATGATCGACGAGTACGGCTTCAGCTCGATCAAGCTGAAGGGCGGGGTGTTCGAGCCCGGCCAGGAGGTCGACGGGATCCGCGCGCTGGCCGAGGCGTTCCCGGGCCACCCGCTGCGGATCGACCCGAACGGCGCGTGGACTCCTCGGACCGGCATCCGCGTGGCCCACGAGCTCGACGGTGTCCTGGAGTACCTCGAAGACCCGACGCCGGGCATCGAAGGCATGGCGCAGGTCGCCGCCGAAGCGTCGATGCCGTTGGCCACCAACATGTGCGTGGTGAACTTCGGCGACATCGATCCCGGCTTCCGGGCGCGCGCCATCGGTGTCCTGCTGTCGGACCACCACTTCTGGGGCGGCCTGCGCGCGACGCAGTCGTTGTCGACGACGTGCGAGAGCTTCGGCGTCGGCCTGTCGATGCACTCCAACAGCCACCTCGGGATCAGCCTGGCGGCGATGGTCCAGGTCGCCGCGGCGACGCCCCATCTCACCTACGCCTGCGACACGCACTGGCCGTGGAAGGTCGAGGACGTCATCGAGCCGGGCGTGCTGGAGTTCCGCGAGGGCGCCGTCGCGGTGCCGACGACGCCGGGGCTGGGCGTCAAGCTGGACGAGGACGCGCTGGCCCGGCTGCACGAGAACTACGTCCGATGTGGACTGACCAAACGGGACGACGTGACCTACATGCGCCAGTACGTCGACGGGTTCGAACCGAACACGGCGAGGTGGTGACCCGGTGAAGGTGACCGGATACGCCTACCCCTGGGACGTCCTGGAGTCCGGGTTCGCCGCGCGCGCCCGGGATCTGGGTGTCGACGAGGTGGCCGTCGCGCTGTCGTACCACAGCGCTCGTGCGGCGACGCCGTGGTCGGCCGCGGGGACCGCGGTGATCGCGCGGCATGCGGCGTTCTACCGCCCGGTTCCCGACGGCTGGGGGACGCTGCGTCCGTCCACTCCGGACTGGGTCTCGCCGGAGGATTCCGGCGGTGACGCCGTACGGCTGCTCAACGACGCCGGGATCCCGGCCGCCGCGTGGATCGTGCTGACGCACAACTCCCAGCTCGGCTACGAGCACCCGGACGTCGCCGTGCGCAACTGCTTCGGCGAGAGTTACCCCTGGGCGCTGTGCCCATCACAGCCCGCCGTGCGCGAGTACGCGGCGAATCTGACGGCCGAGGCCGTCGCCGGGCTCGAGCTGGCGTCGGTGATCCTCGAAGCCTGCGGGCCGCTCGGCGTGGTGCACCAGCACCAGCACGAGAAAACCGACGGTGTCTGGGCGCCTGCCGTGGTCCGGCTGCTGTCGATCTGCTGCTGCGACGCCTGCGCTGCTTCGTGGGACGTCGACGCGGACACCGTCCGGGCCCAGCTCGTCGAGGAGGTTCGGCGGCTGGTCGCGACCGGCGACCTGGGCGTGACGGCCGACGACCTGCCGCCGTCGCTGACCCAGATGCTGCTGCGGGCCCGGCAGGCGGCCACCGACGCGCTGCGGGCCGCGGTGCTGGCGTCGCTGCCCGCCGGTGTCCGGATCGTGCTGCACGGCGCGCTCGACCCGTGGGTCACCGGCGCGCTGCCGGGACTGACGCCGTCCGCTGCGGACGACGCCGACGCCGTCGTGCTGTTCGGCTGGGCGCCCGCCACCGGGGCGGACGCCGTCGCCGCGGCCCGGGAGGCCCTGCCCGAGCGCGTGGCGATCGGCAGCTACATCACCGCGGTCGCCGCCACGCCGGTGCCGGACATCGCCGCCTACGTCGGCGAGCTGGCCAAGGCGGGCGCGGCCGAGCTGCACCTGTACCACCTCGGCCTGGCCGGGCCGGGTCGCTGGAGCGACCTGGCCACGGCCACCGCCGCCGCCCATGAAACCGAGGAGCTGTTCCACCCATGAGCCAGGCCACCGACGCCGCCACGCTCGAGAAGATCCTGGCGGGGGCCGCCGCGGCCGCCCGCCCCGCCGCCGCGGCCACCCCGGCCGAACGCGCCCGCTGGCTCGTCGCCGCGGCCGACGCCCTCGACGCCGCCGCGGACGAGCTCGTCCCGCTGGCCCACGCCGAGACGCACCTGCCCGCGTCGCCGCGGCTCGCGGGCGAGCTGAAGCGCACGACGTTCCAGCTGCGCCTGTTCGGCGAGGTGCTCACCGACGGCGAGTACCTCGGTGCCACCGTCGACCACGCCGACCCGGAGTGGCCGATGGGCCCGCGTCCGGACATCCGCCGCGTCAAGACCGCGATCGGCCCGGTGCTGGTGTTCGCGGCCAGCAACTTCCCGTTCGCGTTCAGCGTCGCGGGCGGCGACACCGCGTCCGCGCTGGCCGCGGGCTGCCCGGTGATCCTCAAGGCCCACCCGGGCCACCCGGAGCTGTCCGCGCTGACCGGCCGGATCGTGCGCGCGGCCCTGGTCGGCGCGGGCGCGCCCGAGGGCCTCTTCGACGTGATCTTCGGCCAGGAGGAAGGCGTCACCGCCCTGAAGGATCCGCGGATCGCGGCGGCGTCGTTCACCGGGTCGATCCCGGGCGGGCGCGCGCTGTTCGACATCGCGAACGCCCGGCCGCGGCCGATCCCGTTCTACGGCGAGCTGGGCAGCGTCAACCCGGTCGTCGTCACCGAGGCCGCCATCGCGGCGCGCGGGGAGGCCGTCGCGAAGGGGTATGCAGGTTCGTTCACGCTCGGCGCCGGGCAGTTCTGCACCAAGCCGGGCCTGCTGTTCCTGCCCGAGGACCACAACCTGACTTCGGCCTTGCAGGACGCGTTGGCCGGTGCCGCGGCGCAGCCGATGCTGAACGACCGCATCGCCGCCGGGTACGCCGACAAGCTTTCTTCGCTGAAGGAGGTCCCTGGCGTCGAGGTGGTGTCTTCGTCGGAGTCTTCGTCGCCCGCGTTCACGCCGACCCTGCTGGCCACGACCGGCAAGCAGTTCCTCGAAGGCGGCGACACCGTGCACGAAGAGTGCTTCGGCCCGGCGTCGCTGATCGTCACCTACGCCGACCAGGCCGAGCTGCTGCGCCTGCTCGACGTCATCGAACCGGGGCTCACCGCCACGATCCACGGCGAGGAGTCCGATGTGGACTGGATCCGGCCGGTGCTGCCGGCCCTGGGCCGCATCGCCGGGCGGCTGCTGTGGAACGACTGGCCCACCGGCGTCACGGTGAGCTGGGCCCAGGAACACGGCGGCCCGTACCCGGCCACGACCGCCCCGACCACGACGTCCGTCGGCACTGCGGCGATCGAGCGCTTCCTGCGCCCGATCGCGTGGCAGGGCTTCCCGGACGCGCTGCTGCCCGAACCCCTGCAGGAGGCCAACCCCTGGCAGCTGCCCCGCCGCACCGACGGCACCCGCTGATTGCCCGACCCCCGCGGGGGCGCCCCCCGGTTTCCACTCTACCGTGCGGCACCGACAGGTTTCGGCGCCGCTGAACCCGGCGCAACCGAGTCCGGCGCAACCGAGTCCGGAGTCACCGAGTCCGGAGTCACTGCGCCGGAGCCACGCAAGCCCGCGGGGGCGCCCCCCGTTTCCAGCCTATCGCTCGGCACCGACAGTTTTCGGTGCCGAGCGCCGAATCCGCCGCCGTACAACTGAATCCCGTTCCCCGTAAGCCGAGGATGTCTTCCTGGGAGGCATTGCCATGCCCGTGAACCGGAGAAACGCCCTGCGCGGCGGCGCCCTGGCGGCCGCCTCCACCGTGTTCCTCACCCGTCCGGTGTTCGCTTCGGCGGCCACCCCTGCGGTGCCCGCCGCCGCGAGCGGGGTGCCGGTGGCGACCGCGCCGATCGTCGCCGCCTACCGGCAGTTGCAGACCGGCATCAACCGGCCGTCGCCCGAGCGCACCCAAGCGCTCGCCAACCTCGGCCGGGTCGCCAAGGCGTACAACGCGAGCATGTCCGTCGCCGGCGGTGGTGCTCCACTGTGGACGGATCTGCCGCTCGGCCCGGGCAGTGACTACACGACGTCGATGTACGCGCGGCTGCGCGCGATCGCCGTCGACTGGGGCACGCCGGGCGGTGCGCTGTCCGGCGACCCGGTGGTGCTCGACCGGATCAAGGCGGCGCTCGAGCTGATCCACGCGAGCCAGTACAACGAAAACGTCGGCGAGATCGGCAACTGGTACACCTACGAGATCGGCGTCCCGTACTACGTGCTGCACACGCTGTCGGTCGTCGCCGACCAGCTGAGCGCCGAGCAGCTGGCCCGGTACGTCAGCCCGATCAAGCGGTTCGTCGGCAACCCGAACGTCCGCGCGAACAACACCTCGCTCGTCGAGACCGGCGCCAACCGCGCCGACAAGGCCCTGATCTCCATCGTCGCCGGCGCGCTGATCGGCGACACCGCGTGGATCAGGACCGGCATCGACGCGCTCACCGACGTCGCGGGCGGGGGCGCGGCGAGCGTCGTCGCGAAGCTGGACCGCGCGGCGGGCGACGGCTTCCACGTCGACGGCTCGTTCATCCAGCACGACACCATCCCGTACCCCGGCCACTACGGCATCGTCCTGCTCACCGCCCTGGCCGGCGCCATCCACGTCACCGCGGGCACCGAGTACGCACTTCCGCAACCGCTGAAGGACAAGATCTACGCGCTGGTCGCGGACAGCTTCGCGCCGTTCGTCTACGCGGGCGCGCTGATTGAGCCGGTGCGCGGCCGGATGTTGTCGCGTCAGGGGGAGACCGGCCACGACATCGGCCACCAGCTCACCGTCGCGACCCTCGTCCTGGCCCGCACGGCGTCGGGCAAGACGAAGACCGACCTGAACGCCCTCGCCGCCAAGTGGATCAAAGAAGGCACCTACGCGCCGTTCCTCGAAATCCCGGACCCCGAACGGTTCGCGCCCGGCCCGGACCTGGTGGCGACGCCGGGCATCGAGTTCGCACAGGACATGCTCGCCTCGGGTGCGCGCCCGGCCCGGGTCGTCGCGACGCACCGCGTCTTCGGCCAGCAGGACCGGATGCTGCACGTCACCGACGACTGGTCGGCGTCCCTGGGCGTCAGCTCGACGCGGATCTCGCGCTACGAGTCCATCAACGGCCAGAACCTCAAGGGCTACTACGTCGGCGACGGCGTGCTCTACACGTTCCTGCCGAACGCCAAGGGCCACTACACCGACGCCTACTGGCCGACGGTCGACCCGCTGCTCCTGCCGGGCACGACCGAGAACGACGGCCCGCCCGACCCGAAGTTCGGCGGCGTCCCGGTGGGCCCCAACACCCACACGGGTGGCGTCCGCTGGGACGACAGGCACGGCGCCTTCGCGCTGGACTTCAAGTCCTGGGACGGCTCTCTGGTCGCCAAGAAGTCGTGGTTCTTCACGCCGAACGGGATCGTCTGCCTCGGCGCCGGGATCACCGGCACGTCGGCGTCGAACGTGCGCACCACGATCGAAAACCGCAACCTGGGCGAAGGCGGCCGGGGCACGCTGCTCGTGGACGGCCGCCGTGTGCCGGCCGATCTCGGGAAAGCCGCCGCGCTGCGGCCGCACTGGGCGCACTTGGAGAACGTCGGCGGGTACGTGCTCCTGGACGACGCGTCGGTGACGGCCCTGCGCGAGGACCGGACCGGCGCGTGGCGCGACATCGACACCGGCGCCAACACCAAGGGCACGACGACGCCGAACACCCGCCGGTACCAGAAACTGGTGCTGGAGCACGGCGTGAAGCCGGTCGACGCGACCTACGCGTACGCGGTGCTGCCGGGTGCTTCGGTGGTCGGGACGCTCACCGCGTCCTGGGCGTGGCGGGTGCGGGCCAACACCGCGACGGTCCAGGCCGTCCAGACCGGGGACACCCTGCTGGCGAACTTCTTCGCGGCCGGTTCGGTCGGGGACGTGCGCGTGTCCGGGCCCGCGTCGGTCGCCCTCGGATGGCGTCAGCTGGCCGTTTCGGACCCGACGCAGACGCAGGACAGCGTGACGGTGACGGTGCACGGCAAGCCCGTGGTGGTGCCGCTCAAGGGCACCTTCGGCGCGACGAAGGTCGTGCGGTTGTAGCGGTGCTTCCCCGCCGGGCCGGTGCCCCGACCCGGTCCGGCGGGGTCCCCAGCTCGGTACGCTGGCGGTCATGACCACCGCCGAGCACGTGGACGTCCTGATCGTGGGCGCCGGCCTGTCCGGCGTCGGCGCGGCCTGCCGGCTCCAGGAACGGCTGCCGGGCAAGACGTACGCCGTGCTCGAGGCGCGCGACACGATCGGCGGCACCTGGGACCTCTTCCGCTATCCGGGCGTCCGGTCCGATTCGGACATGTTCACCCTCGGCTACCCGTTCCGCCCGTGGAAGGACCCGAAGGCCATCGCCGACGGGCCGTCGATCCTGGCCTACATCCGCGAGACGGCGGCCGCGCACGGTGTGGCCGGCCGGATCCGCTTCGGCCACCGCGTGGTGCGGGCGTCGTGGTCGTCGCCGGACGCGCTGTGGACGGTCTCGACGGCGCACGGCGCGACGTTCACCTGCCGCTTCCTGTACCTGTGCAGTGGTTACTACTCCTACGAATCCGGGCACGTCGTCGACTTCCCGGGTCGTGCGGAGTTCGCGGGCGCGATCGTGCACCCGCAGCACTGGCCTTCGGGCTTGGACTACGCCGGCAAACGCGTCGTGGTGATCGGCAGCGGCGCGACGGCCGTGACCCTGGTTCCGGCGATGGCGGGGGAGGCGGCCAGCGTGACGATGCTGCAGCGCTCGCCGTCCTACATCGTGGCGCGGCCGGGGCGCGACGCGCTCGCCGACCGGATCCGCGCGCACCTGCCGGAGAGGCTCGCGCACCGGCTGGTTCGGGGCAAGAACGTCGTCATGGGGACGGTGTTCTTCCAGCTCATGCGGCGGCTGCCGGAGAAGGCGTCGCTGGCGCTGCGCAAGCGCGTGGCGGCGCAGTTGCCGGCGTCGATCCCGGTCGACCCGCACTTCGTGCCGGACTACCACCCCTGGGACCAGCGGCTGTGCCTGGTCCCGGACGCGGACCTGTTCCGGGCGTTGCGGTCGGGCAAAGCGGACATCGTGACGGACCGGATCGAGCGGTTCACGCCGTCCGGGGTGCTCTTGTCCTCCGGACGCTCCCTCGAAGCGGACGTCATCGTGACGGCGACCGGGCTTCGGCTGGTCGCGTTCGGCGGGATCGAGCTGACCGTCGACGGCCGGGCGATCGAGCCGGGGGAGCAGCGCGCGTACAAGGGCATGATGTTCGGCGGCGTCCCGAACCTGGCGTGGTGCGTGGGTTACACGAACAACTCGTGGACGTTGCGGGCGGACCTGACGTCGCAGTACGTGTGCCGCCTGCTCGCGCACCTCGACCGCCACGGGTACGCGTTCTGCCTGCCGGACGCGGCTTCGGCGTCGACGGCGGGCCGGCCTCGCCCGATCGTCGACCTGGCCTCGGGGTACATCAAAAGGGCCGCCCCCGGCCTGCCGAAGCAGGGCGAGCGGCGGCCCTGGATGATGCGCCAGAACTACCTGCTGGACTTCGCGGACATGCGCTTCAACCGCGTCGACGACGGGGTGATGCGCTTCCGCCGTGCAGCAGCGCCGAGTCAGCCCTGACGAGCCTTCAGGCGCGGGTTGTCCTTGTTGATCACGACCACCTTCGCCCCCCGGCGGATGACCTGAGCACCCGGCTGGCGGGCGAGCGAGCGGATCGAGCTGCGGACCTTCATGGCGAGCCGTCCTTCCTGGGGAACTGACCCCACGCCCTCCTCAACCATCGGCGACCAGGTTTCATTCCGCAACTCAGCTGGTCTCGCGGGCGACCCAGGACTGCAGGTCGTCGCCGCGGACGGCGGCCGCCATCAGCTCCGGGAACTGGTCCGGAGTGCACGCGAACGCCGGGACACCCAGCTCCGCCAGCGCCGCCGCGTTCTCGTGGTCGTACGACGGCGCACCCGAGTCGGACAGGGCCAGCAGTGTCACCACCTGGACGCCCGCGCTCACCAGCTCGCCGATCCGGTGCAGCAGCTCGTCCTCGTCGCCGCCCTCGTAGAGGTCGCTGATCAGCACCAGCAGCGTCTGCTCGGGCCGGCCGACCAGGCTCTGGCAGTACGCGATCGCCCGGTTGATGTCGGTGCCGCCGCCCAGCTGGGTGCCGAACAGGACGTCGACCGGGTCGGCGAGGTGCTCGGTGAGGTCCGCTACTTCGGTGTCGAACGCGACGAACGACGTCTTCAGCGCCCGCATCGACGCCAGCACCGCGCCGAACAGCCCGGAGTACACCACCGACTCCGCCATCGAGCCCGACTGGTCGACCGCCAGGATCACGTCCCGCTGCACGGCCTGCTGACGCCGGCCGAACCCGATCATCTTCTCCGGCACGATCGTGCGCAGCTCGGGGGAGTAGTGCTTGAGGTTCGCGCGGATGGTGCGCGCCCAGTCGACGTCGCCGGGCCGCGGCCGGTGCGTCCGGGACGCCTTGTCGAGCGCGCCCTTGATCGCCGCCCGGGTGCGCTCGGCGAGCCGCTCCTCCAGCTCCGTGACGACCTTCCGGACGACCTCGCGCGCGGTCTCCTTGGTCTCCTCGGGCAGCACGCCGTTCAGCGAGAGCAGCGTGCCGACCAGGTGGACGTCCGGCTCGACCGCCGAGAGCAGCTCCTTCTCCAGCAGCATCCGGGTCAGCCCCAGCCGGTCGACGGCGTCCCGCTGCATCACCTGCACGACGGTGCTGGGGAAGTAGCGGCGGATGTCGCCCAGCCAGCGCGCGACCCGCGGCGCCGACGCGCCCAGGTTCGCGCTGCGCGGCCCGCCCGTCTCCTCGTCGTCGGGCTTGTCGTAGAGCGCGGCCAGCACCGCGTCGACCCCACTGTCCTCTTCGGACAGTTCGGCTTCGGCCAGCCCCGAGCCGGGGCCCGCGCCTTCGCCACCCAGCACCAGCCGCCAGCGCCGCACGCGATCGGCGTCCACGCTCATGCCCCCACCCCCAGCAGCGTCGCCAGGACGGGCAGCACGCGCTCCGCCCGGTCCTCGTCCAGTTCGGCGGCCACCGTGACGACCGGCGCGGTGCCGGTGAGCCCGGCCGCGCGGTGCCCGATGGCCCGTTTCTCGGGCCCGCTGAACGCGCCGAACGTGCGGCGCAGCAACGGAAGCACCTCGGTGAAGACGTCGTCGTGGATCCCCGCGAGCCAGGCGTCGATCACCCGCAGCAGGCCCTCGTCGTGCACCAGCAGCAGCGCGCCGCCGTCGAAGAAGCCTTCGACGTACGCCGCGCCCGCCGACGGCGCGATACCGGGCGTGAGGGCCCGGCCCAGCCGCAGTTCGATGTCGAGCGCGTCCAGGAGCCCGGCGTCGTGCAGGATCCGGGTGAGCCGGCCCGCGAGCAGCGGGGGCAGGGACGGCCGTTCCGCCAGCCGAGCCAACGCCGTCAGCCAGCGGTGCTTCGCGTCTTCACCCAGCAGGGATGTCGCGTCGTGCACCCCGTCGACGAGCTTGGCCATCCGGGCCGCGGCGTCGTCGTCGATCCCGTGCGTCGCCGGCGGCAGGCCGGCGCAGATCCGGTCGAGCATGCGGTCGGCGACCGCGCCCAGCGCGCCGGTGTCGGTGCCGCGCACGTTGCCGTAGCGGGTCGCCCGGGCAAGCGCGGGCAGGGCCCCCATCAGCCGTGCGACGTCGGCGTCCGCCGCCGCCCGCGCGTCGAGCGCCGCGAGGGCTTCGGGCAGGGCTTCCGGCAGGTCGGCGAGCAGGCAGTTCTCGACGGCCGTGGTGACCTCGTCGAGCGGGGGCGTGCCCTCGACCGTGGCGCGGACGACGGCGGTGGCCGCCGAGGGCACGGTGGTGCCGTGCACGGCCGCCGCGACCAGGTCGACCTCGAACGACGGCTCCCAGGCGAGCGCCCAGGTTTCCCGGAACGTGCCCTTGTTCCGCCGCGCCGACACCTCGCGGGTGCCCCAGTCGATCTCGAGGATCCGCAACCGGTGCAGCAGCTTCGAGCGGTCGAGCCCGCCGGGCGTGCGCAGGTCGAGGTCGAGCTCCTTGGCGATCGGGTCCTTCTTGAGCCGCAGGCGCCGCGCCGTCGCCGTCAGGTCCGCGGCCAGCGGGGGCTGCGGCACCCGGTCGGGCACTTCGCCGAGCCGTTCGCCGACGACCAGCCGCCGCGTGACGAGGTCGACCTGCACCTCGTCCCCGCCGCACAGCACGGACCGGGTGGCTTCGGTGACCTCGGCGAGCCCGGCCGACGACCGCCCGCGCAGCGCGGCGAGGGTTTCCGCCAGCCGGACCGCCTCGATGACGTGCGCGGTCGAGACGGGCAGGTCCTCCTGCCGCAGCACCGCGGCCACGCCGGACAGCCAGCGCGTGGTGACGTCCTCGGCCGTGGTGAACAGGTGGTGGTACCAGCCCGGCGACCGCACGCCCGCGCCGTAGCCGCTGGCCGTGGCGAGGCGCCCGTGCGTCCACGGCACCCAGGTGCAGGCGACCTTCCGCTTCGGGAGTCCTTTGAGGACAGCCTGGTCGTGCGACGCCGGCGGCAGCGGGTCGCTCAGCGCGGGCACGTGCCAGGCCCCGCAGACGACGGCGATGTTCTCGAAGCCGTCCTTGCGGGTGCGGCGCAGCACCGAGCGCATGTACGCCTCGCGCCGGGCTTCGTTGCCCCGCGGCGGTTTTTCGTCCTCCCGCAACGCGGTCATCGCCTCGGCGATCACCTCGAACGGGTTCTCGGCGCCGCGCCGGGACTCGACGACGTCGTCCCACCAGCGTTCCGGGTCGTCGTAGCCGCCGGCGGAGGCCAGCGCCGCCAGCGGATCGCCCGGCGGCCCGCCGTGCTCGTCCGGCCCCGCGGCGAACGTGTTCGCCGCGGGGAGGTCGCAGAACCGCACCGGGATCCCGGCCTCGCGCGCGTAGGCGAGCGCCTGCCACTCGGGGCTGAACACGGCGAACGGCCAGAACGCGGCCCGCGAGACGTCGTCGGTCGCGTACGCCAGCAGGGCGACCGGCGGCGCCATCGCCGGGTCTTCGGTCAGCTCGACGAGCGCGTCGGCCTCGGGCGGGCCCTCGATCAGCACCACGTCGGGCTCCAGTTCGGCGAGCCGCGTCGCCACGGCCCGGGCGGATCCCGGGCCGTGGTGGCGGATGCCGAGCAGGTGGGTCGAGGTCACGAGATCTCCTGGCCCGCCCGGTAGAAGTCGGCCCAGCCTTCGCGCTCGCGCACGACCGTCTCCAGGTACTCGATCCAGATCGCGCGGTCGGCCACCGGGTCCTTGACCACCGCGCCGTGGATGCCGGCCGCGACGTCGTGCGGGCGCAGCACGCCGTCGCCGAAGTGCGCGGCCAGCGCGAGCCCGCCGGTGAGCACGCTGATCGCCTCGGCCGTGGACAGCGTGCCGGACGGGGACTTCACCGCCGTGCGGCCGTCTTCGGTGCGGCCCGAGCGCAGCTCACGGAACACCGTGACCACCCGGCGGATCTCGGCGAGCTCGGCGGCCTCCGCGGGCAGCTCCAGCGACGTGCCCAGCTCGGCGACCCGCCGGCTGACGATCTCGATCTCCGCCTCGGCGGTGTCCGGCAGCGGCAGCACCACGGTGTTGAACCGCCGCCGCAGCGCGCTCGACAGCTCGTTGACGCCCTTGTCGCGGTTGTTCGCCGTCGCGATCAGGTTGAAGCCCGGCCGCGCCTGCACCTCGGTGCCCAGCTCCGGGATCGGCAGGGTCTTCTCGGACAGGATGGTGATCAGCGAGTCCTGGACGTCGGCCGGGATGCGGGTGAGCTCCTCGAGCCGGGCGAGCTTGCCGTCCCGCATCGCGCGCAGCACCGGGCTTTCGACCAGCGCGGCCGGGCTCGGGCCCTCGGCGATCAGCCGGGCGTAGTTCCAGCCGTAGCGGATGGACTCCTCGGACGTGCCCGCGGTGCCCTGCACCAGCAGCGTCGAGTCCCCGCTGATCGCCGCCGACAGGTGTTCGGACACCCACGTCTTCGCCGTGCCGGGCACGCCGAGCAGGAGCAGGGCGCGGTCGGTGGCCAGCGTCGCGACGGCGACCTCGATCAGCCGCCGCGGGCCGACGTACTTCGGCGTGATCACCGTGCCGTCCGGCAGGGTGCCGCCGAGCAGGTACTCGACGACGGCCCACGGCGACAGGTTCCAGTGCGGCGGCTTGGCCCGGTCGTCGGCGGCGGCCAGCGCGGCCAACTCGGCCGCGTGGTCCTGTTCGGCGTGCGGCCGGAGGACGGTGGGGGCGGTCATGCGAGCTCCTCGTACATTTCGCGGCGGAAGTTCAGCGTTTCGGTGAGCGCCCGGCGCCACGGACCGGCGTCCATGGTCAGCCGGGTGGTGGCCAGCGGGTGCCGCAGGCAGGCCGCGGGGACCGCGCGGGCGATCACGACGGCGGCGTGCGAGACCAGGCGGTGGTCGTCCTGGCGGGCGATCCAGTCGAGCAGGGCGGTGCCGAGCTCCTTCGTCCACGGCCGGGGCAGCTCGTGCACCAGCCGCGCGAACGACTCGGTGGGCAGCCGGCTCACCAGGTGCCCGACCGTGGCGGCCTGCCCGGCCGGGCTCAGCACGCCGAGCAGGGGTGGCGTGGTGCGCCCGCCGGGATCGGCGCCGATGAGCGCCTGCGCCCAGGTTTCGTCGCGCTGGCGCAGGGCCGCGGTGGCCCAGGAGTCGCGCAGCACGCCGGCCGGGCAGCCCTCGACGGCCATCCGGACCACTTCGGCTGGCGGGCCGAACTCGGTCCAGAAGGCCAGCGGAGCGGCCGCGACGAGCGCGCGCAGCCGGACGGTGCCCTCACCGCGTTCCCCCGGGGGCACCGAGATTTCGAGGACCCGCCCGCGCCGGCGGACCAGCGGCCGCAGCCGTCCGGCCATCGTTTCGCCGTAGCGCGTGCCCGGCAGCCGGCCGAGCAGGTCGGCGGCCCGTTCGCGGACGGCGGCCGCGCGGTCGGACAGCGCGGCTTCGAGGAAGGCCTCGTCTTCGGCGCGGACGTGCCCGGCGAGCACGCCGAGGAAGTCCGCCCGGACGTCGGCGGGCTCGCTCTTCCACGACGAGGTGAGCGCTTCGCGGGCGGCTTCCGGATCTTCGGCCAGCTCGGCGGCGAGCCAGCGGCGGCGCTGGGCGAGGCTGCCGTACTGCCAGACGTCCCCGGACTCTTCCGGTGGCGCGGAAAGGAAGGCCCAGTCCGGGTTCCGCTGGCCGAGCCACGCCCCGACCGGGCCCGCGACCGTGACGAGCGGGCCGCGCAGGGCGGCCTTGCTGCGGGCGGCTTCGGCGAGCAGCGGCAGGGTTTCCGGCGGGACGCGGTAGTCCGTGCCCGCGACGATGCCGAGCCACTCCAGCAGCAGGTCCGGGTGGCTCGCGGCCAGCAGCCGGGCCAGCCGTTCCCGCGCGAGCGGCGGGACGAAGGGCCGCTCGTCGGCCGCGGCCACGGGCAGCGGCCGGACGTCGCGCAGCGGCTGCCGCCCGGCCCGGCGGTAGGTGGTGAGCACGGCCGCCGCGGCGAGCAGCTGCTCGGCGGGTTCGCGGCGGTCCGTGATGAGCTCCCGGACCGCAGCCGGCTGCGTGTCCGGGTCCACGGCCCGGCGGCGGGTGCCGAGCAGGGCGGTGCCGACGAGGTCTTCCCAGGCTTTCACAGGCGCACCGCCCGGTCCTCGTGCCAGCACGTCAGCGGCCGCAGCCCCGCGGGGCTCCACTCGCCGGCCACCGTCAGCGGCCGGCCCGCGGACATCGCCAGCAGCGACCACGGGAACGCGTACGGCACCAGCGGCAGCGCGGTTCCGTCCTTTTCGGACAGACACCAGCCGTCGGCGTGCTCCGCGGGCGTGACCCCGGAAAGCAGGACGGGCCAGCGTTCCAGCCACGGGTCCGCGGCCATCGCCCGCGCGTACGCCGCCAGCGCGTCTTCGATCGAGCCGCCGTCGGCGGCCGGGGCCGCGGCCGGGATGCCGCGCTCGGCCACGAGCGCGCGCAGCGGTGCGGCGCCCGGGTAGAACGCCAGCTCCGCGGTCAGCGAATGCCCGGCCGGCAACGACGAATCCAGCGGACGGCCCGGCGGCGCGAACGACAGCACCAGCGCGTCCCGGCCCGTCCGGCGGCCGCGCAGCCACGTGCGCCGCGTGAGCAGCCGGTCGTTCTCCTCGTCGGCCGCGCCCGTGATCAGCCAGTCGTCCGACACGCGCTCGCCGCTTTCCAGCACCCGAGCCGTCTCGACCGAGAAGCCCAGCCGCGTGCGGACGGTTTCGGCCAGCGACGGCGGCAGGTCGTCCAGCCGGGTCGCCGCGTCCGCCAGCAGGTACAGCAGCGACAGCTCGCCGAGCAGGGCCTCCGGCCAGTCGCGGCGGCCGACGATCCCGGCCGCCCGCCGCAGCCCGCCGGCCAGGCCGGACGCCTGGGCGTCGACCATCCGCGCGGCGACCGTGCGCAGCTCCTCGCCGCCACTGCGCTCGAACCCGGCGAAGCCCGCGCCGATCCGGTCGGTCAGCCAGATCTTCAGCTCCAGGACGCCACCTTCCACGCGCGCGGCCCGTTCGCCGGCACGCCGCGCGGCGGCTTCTTCGTCCTTCGGGCCCGCCGCCTCGGCGCGTTTCTCCGCCCGGCGGGCGCGATCGGCGCGTTCGGCGAGCCAGGCGTGCACCCATTCGGGCGGCTCGGCCGGGTCGACCTGCCTCGCGGCCCACAGCATCAGCAGCCCGAGCGCGTGCTTGCACGGGAACTTCCGGCTGGGGCAGGAACACCGGAACGCGGGCTCGGCGAGCTCGACGCACGTTTGGTACGGCTTCTTGCCGCTGCCCTGGCAGAAGCCCCACACGGCGTCTTCGGACGCCCCCGCGCCGGACCACCTCGCCGGTGCGGCGAGCGCCCGGCCCGCCTTCTCCGAAGCGGGATCCGGCGCGAGCCCGGCCACGCGTTCCGCGGTCCACGGCACCGCCGTCACCACCTGTCCCCCCACTGGTTTCCGTTGCCTTCCGGTCGGTTTCCCCAGGCTAGTGGCCCGGAGTGGCTTACCCGGAGAAGCATGCCAGCACCCACCGACAATTTTCGGCGCCGTGGACAGCCTGCCGTATTCCAGTACTAGAATACCGACGTGCTGACCGACGCGGAACTCACGGTGCTCGGCCTGCTCGCCGAGCAGCCGAGGCACGGCTACGAGCTGGACGAAGTCGTGTCCGAGCGGGGCATGCGCGACTGGACCGCGCTCGGGTTCAGCTCGATCTACTACGTGCTGGGCAAACTCCGCGACCGCGGTCTGGTCGCGGAAGTCGCGGGGGAGCGCGCGCACGCGAAGGCCAAGAAGATCTTCACGGCGACGGAAGCGGGCCGTCAGGCGTGCGCGGAAGCCGCGGAGGCGGCGATCGCCGAACTGCGCCCGCTGCACCCGCCCGTGCTGGTCGGGCTGGCGAACAGCCCGGCCATCGCACCGGACCGGCTCGCGTCCGCGCTGGCCCGGCGCGCGGAAGCCGTCCAGGAGCGGCTGGCCGAGGTCCGGCGCGCGGCCGAGGCCGACGTGCCGCCGTTCGTCCGGGCGATCTTCGACTACTCGATCCTGCAGCTCGATGCGGAGGCCCGGTGGCTGGCCGGAAGGACGTTCTGATGCCCTACGACGTCAAGAAAGACCTGAAACAGCTCTACGCGCCGAAGAACCTCGATTGGGCGCTGGTCGACGTTCCCGAACAGCAGTTCCTGGCCCTCGACGGCCGCGGCAACCCCAACACCGCCGGGGCCTACAAGAAAGCCGTCGAAGCCCTGTACGCCTTCGCCTACACGATCAAGATGACGGCGAAGCGGACCGGCGAAGACTTCGTCGTCGGCCCGCTGGAAGGCCTGTGGTGGGCCGAGGACTACACGGCGTTCACCGTGCGCGCCAAGGATTTCTGGCAGTGGACGATGCTGATCTCACAACCCGCGTGGATCGGCGAAGACGCCGTCGAAGAAGCGCGCGAATCGGTGCGGCGCAAGAAGAAGATCGACGCGCCGGTCCGGCTCGAGAAGCTGCGCGAAGGCCGGTGCGCACAGGCGCTCCACGTCGGCTCCTACGACGACGAAGGTCCCCTGCTGGCCCGGCTGCACCACGAGTTCCTCGAGCAGCAGGGACTGAAGCCGACCGGCCTGCACCACGAGGTCTACCTCGGCGATCCGCGGAAGACCGACCCGGCGAGGCTCAAGACCGTGCTGCGTCAGCCCGTCGGCTGATCCAGCTCGGCCAGGCCGCTCTCCCACCGACGGCGGCGTTGCGCGGACGTCTGCTCCCACCACGGCTCGCCGCGTTCGCCCAACGCCACCTTCGCCGTCTGGACGCGCCCTCGATCCTGGACGCGCCGGGCCGCCATCAGGTGTTTCTGCAGGCGGTCGCGGACGTCGTCCGGGATCTCGGGGTCGGTCGCGCGCCAGCGGCGGCCGTCGATCACGACGTAGCGGCCGTCCGGGGTGTGCTCGGGCATCAGTAGTCCGAGGTCACCGGCCACGTGTCGTCGTGCAGCAGGCGCTTGAGGATCTTGCCCGTCGCGTTGCGGGGCAGGTCGGGCACGAAGTACACGTCGCGCGGCACGGCGAACCGGGCCAGCCGCTGGTGGATGTAGGCCCGGATGTCCTCCGCGTGCAGTGAGGCGCCGCGCCGCGGGACGACGTACGCCGCGAGGCGCTGGCCCCACTCCGCGTCCGCCACGCCGACCACCGCCGCGTCGTGCACGCCGGGCAGCGCCACCAGCGCTTCTTCGACCGGGCGCGGGAACACGTTCTCGCCGCCGGAAACGATCATCTCGTCCGCGCGGCCGGTGACGAACAGGCGGCCCGCCGCGTCGAGGTAGCCGACGTCGCCGGTGGCCATCAGGTCCGCCGCGCGCGCCGGGTCGGTGCCGTTCGTGTAGCCCTCGAACAGCATGTCGTTGCCGACGAAGATCTGGCCCTCGCCGCCCGGCGGGACCGGCTTGCGGTCCTCGTCGAGGATCGCGACGCGCGTGCCGAGCGGGCAGCGGCCCGCCGTGGTCGGCGCCGCCCGCAGGTCGGCCGGGTCGGCGATGCTCGCCCAGGACACCTCGGTCGAGCCGTAGAAGTTGTAGAGGACGTCGCCGAAGGTGTCCATGAACTGGGTGACGAACGCGCCGGACATCGCCGAGCCGCTGCTCGCGACGATCCGCAGCGACGAGAGGTCGTAGCGCGCGCGGACCCGCTCGGGCAGGTCCATGATGCGCTGCAGCATGATCGGCACGGCGAACAGCGCGCCGCACTTCTGCTCGGCGATCGTCCGCAGCGTCTCTTCGGCGTCGAACTTGCGGATCATGGCCAGCGACGCGCGCAGCGCCATGCCGATCTGCATCGCGGCGAGGCCCCAGCTGTGGAACAGCGGCGCCGCCACCAGGATCCGGTCGCCGGCGCGCAGCGGGATGCGGTCGAGGATCGCCGCGGCGGAGCCCAGGCCCTTCGGCGTCGGGCGGCGCGCGCCCTTCGGCGTCCCGGTGGTGCCGGAGGTGAGCACGATCAGCCGGCCCGGCCGGTCGACCGGCTTGGGCGGGTCGGCGGGGGCGGCGTGGATCAGCTCGTCGACGGTCGGGTAGCCGGTCTCGGCGTCCGGCCAGGTGCTGATCCGGGCGAACTCGCCCGGGACGTTGGCGATGGTCTGCGCGAACTCGTCGTCGGCCAGCACGGCGGTCGGCTTGTGCTCGGCGATCACGTCCCTGACCGACGCCGCGGACAGACCGGTGTTCAGCAGCACGACGTCGGCGCCGAGCTTGCTGGCGGCGACGAACGACTCGACCATCGCGCCGTGGTTGCGGCACATCAGGGCGATCCGGTCGCGCTCGGTGACGCCGAGTTCGCTCAGGCCGTTGGCGAGGCGGTCACTGCGGTCCTGGACCTGCCGGAAGGTGCGGAGGCTGCGCTCGTCGTGGAGGGCGGGCTCGTCGGGGACGCGGGCCGCGGCGGCCTGGTAGCCGCCCGCGATGGTGGCGCCCCACTGCGCGAGGGAGTTGAGCTGGCGCGCCAGCTTGTCCGGCCGGCCCGCGCTGAGCACGCCCGCGCGCAGCAGGACGCTCGTGGTGCGCAGCTTGGTGGCCTTGTTGCCGTCGCGGTCGGCGTCGGGGTCGGGCTGCCCGGACAGGTAGAGGTCGAGCCGGCGGCCGAGCGCGCGGACGTCCTTCTTCACCGAAGACACCAGGTCCTGGTACGCCGGCGACAGCATCATCCGGACGAACAGCTCCGTCCGGCCGCCCGCCAGGGGTCTCAGCTCCAGCGAGACCCAGGTGCCCTCGTCGGGGACGCCGCACCACACGACGTGCTCGCCCGGCCGGTACACGACGGCCTGGACCTGCGCCTCCAGCATCGGTCCGCGTTCGGGGACGATCCGGATCGTGCCCCGGGGACCGCGGCCGCGCGCCGCGTGCTCGTGGACCTCGCACCCGCTGATCTCCGGCACGAACCGCGAGTACCACTCCGGCGATCCGACGATCTGCCACACCACGTCCGGCGTGTGTCCGACCACGGCACTCGCCTCGACCACATCGTCACGCATTACGTCTGCCCTCACCGGAGTGTCACCGAACACACGTTCAGGTCACGGAGGCGTCACAGTAGCAGCAAACGGGTGATCACGGATACTCCGAACGGCCAGATACCGGTGGGTAACGGACACTCGTAGTAGGTCTTCCTAATGTCCACTGTGGAGTGATTAACGCCGTTCACCGAGCATAACGGGCACAGCGTGCACACGCAGTGCGCCGCCGATGTCGTGAACCGTCCCTTTACCTCGTCCTGACACCCGAACACGTCATTCCGGACCTGATGGGGTATACCGGGCAACCAGCTCCGCCCCCAGGCGTGCCAGCTCGGCTTTCACCGATTCCGGGCCTTCGACGTCGACGAGCGCGCCCCAGCCCGCCAGCTCCTGGGCGATCATCACCGGCGCCGCCGCGGCCACCCGCGCCCGGACGCGGTCGCCGGGCAGGTCCGCGACCAGCTCGCAGTGCCGGCCGAACCGGTCGCGCAGCACGCCGAAGTGGCGGCGGTCGAGCACGACGTCCGCGGTCAGCGGCGAACGCCGCTTCTCGACCTCCTCGACGACCTCTTCCCACACCTTCGCCAGCTCGAGTTCGGACGGGCGGTCCGCGGTCTCCCCGGTCGGCGTGGCCGCGACGATCCGGTCGACCCGGAACGTCCGCCTGCCCTTCGCGGTTCCCGCCACGAGGTACCAGACGTCGTCCTTGTCGACCAGGCCCCACGGGTCGACGAGCCGCTCGGACCGCTCGCGCCCGGCGTAGGCGAGCCGGACGCGGCGGCGCGCGATGACGGCGTCCCGCAGCAGCCCGACCATCGGCGGCCGGTCCTTGGCGCGCTCGCCCCAGCCCGCGTGGTCGACGACCACCGCGTCGGCGGCCGCCTCGGCGTCCGCGCGGAACGTGCCGGGCAGGGCCCCCATCAGCTTCCGCAGCGCCGACTTGACCTCGGGCGTGGCCGCCGCCGGTCCGGCCAGGAGGAACAGCGCCTGCGCCTCCCGCGCGGTGAGCCCGGACAGGTCGGTCCGCGCGCCGCCGACGAGCTGCCAGCCGCCGCCGCGGCCGGGCTGGGGGTAGACGGGCACCCCGGCCGTCGAGAGCGCTTCGAGGTCGCGGCGGGCGGTCGCGACCGAGACCTCCAGCTCGGCGGCGACCTCGGCGGCGGTGACGCGGCCGCGCGTCTGCATCAGCAGCAGGGTGGCCACGAGACGGTCGGCGCGCATGGCAGAAGTGTCGCAAACAAAGTGCGCACTCGATGAGCACTTTGCCTCCGCATGATGGCTCCACACCGCTTGAGAGGAGCAGGAACATGCTGCGAGGAATGGCCACCGTCTCCTACTTCGCCGACGACCACGAAGCCGCGAAGGTCTGGTACACGGAGTTCCTGGGGGTCGAGCCCTACTTCGAACGCCCGGGGTACGCCGAGTTCCGGATCGGCGACTACCAGCACGAACTGGGGCTCGTCGACGGGAAGTACGGTCCCGCCGAGCGCGGTGGCGCGCTCGTCTACTGGCACGTCGACGACCTGGCGGCGACCGTCGCGCGGCTGCTCGCGCTGGGCGCGAAGGAGTACGAGCCGGTCACCGAGCGCGGACCCGGGTTCGTGACGGCGTCGGTGGTCGACCCGTTCGGCAACCTCCTGGGTGTCATGACCAACGTGCACTATCTGTCGGTGCTGGCGGACTGTCGGCCGTAACCACAGGATCTTGTGCGGTTGTGGCGGCCGCGCACATGGTCCGCGACCCGGGTCACGCTTACCGTTCCCGTCCATGACCAGCGATCTGGACGGGCGCACCGCCCTCGTCACCGGCGGGGCCGGCGGCATCGGCCTGGCCTGCGTCCGGGCCCTCGCCGCGGCCGGGGCCAAGGTGCACGTCGTCGACGTCGACGCCCGCAACGCCGAAGCCGCCGCCACCGAGGTCGGCGGCTGGGCGCACGCGGCCGACCTGACCGACCCCGCCGCGATCGACGGCCTCCCCGCCGAGGTCGACATCCTGGTCAACAACGCCGGGATCCAGCACGTCGCGCCGATCCAGGACTTCCCGCCCGCGGAGTTCGCCCGGATCCAGGCGCTGATGGTCACCGCTCCCTTCCTCCTGATCCGCCGCACGCTCCCGGCGATGTACGCCCGGGGCTTCGGCCGGATCGTCAACATGTCGAGCGTGCACGGGCTGCGCGCGTCGCCGTTCAAGGCCGCGTACGTCGCCGCGAAGCACGGACTGGAGGGCCTCTCGAAGGTCGCCGCCCTCGAAGGTGCCGAGCACGGCGTGACGAGCAACTGCGTGAACCCCGGCTACGTCCGGACACCGCTGGTCGACGGGCAGATCGACGCCCAGGCCGCCGAGCACGACATCCCGCGCGACGCCGTCGTCGCCGAGGTGCTGCTCAAGCGCGCGGCGATCAAGAAGCTCATCGAACCCGGGGACGTCGCTTCCCTGGTGACGTGGCTGTGCTCGCCGCACGCCGGCCACGTCACCGGGGCCTCCATCCCGCTCGACGGCGGCTGGTCCGCCGCGTGAACCCGCCCAACCACAAGGAAGTGGAGCCCGCAGTGAGCCAACCCCACCGGTCGGCGATCGCCAAGATCGTCGGCGCGAGCCTGATCGGCACCACCATCGAGTGGTACGACTTCTTCCTCTACACCTCGGCCGCCGCGCTGGTGTTCAACAAGCTGTTCTTCCCGACGGCGGACCCGCTGACCGGCACGCTACTGGCGTTCCTGACCTACGCGGTCGGGTTCCTGGCCCGCCCGGTCGGCGGCCTGGTGTTCGGCCACTACGGCGACCGGCTCGGGCGCAAGAAGCTGCTCATCGTCAGCCTGGTGCTGATGGGCGGCTCGACGTGCCTGATGGGCGTCCTGCCGACGTACGCGGCCGCGGGTGTCGCTGCTCCGCTGCTGCTCACCTTCCTCCGGCTCATCCAGGGCTTCGCGCTCGGCGGCGAGTGGGGTGGTGCCGTCCTGATCGTCTCGGAGCACGGCGACGACCGCCGTCGCGGCTTCTGGGCGAGCTGGCCGCAGTGCGGTGCCCCCGGCGGCAACCTGCTGGCCACCGCGGTGCTGGCGATCCTGTCCGCGACGCAGTCCGACGCGACGTTCCTCTCCTGGGGCTGGCGCGTGCCGTTCCTGCTGTCGGGGGTGTTGCTCCTGATCGGGCTGTGGATCCGGCTGGCCGTGGCCGAGTCGCCGGTGTTCCTCGCCGCCCAGGAGCAGGCCGAGAAGCGCGCCGAAAAGCACGTCCCGGTCGTCGAGGTGTTCCGCCGCAACTCGCGGCAGGTGCTGATCACGATCGGCGCGCGGATGGCCGAAAACGTCTCGTACTACGTGCTGACCGCGTTCATCCTCGTGTACGTCACGACCGGGCTGCACCTGCCGAAGGGCGTCGGCCTGAGCGCGGTGCTCATCGGCTCGGCCGTGCACTTCGTGACGATCCCGCTGTGGGGTGCGCTTTCCGACCGCGTCGGCCGCCGCCCGGTGTACCTGTTCGGCGCGATCGGGATGGCGTTGTGGGGCTTCGCGTTCTTCGCGCTGATGGACACGAAGTCGTCGGCGGTGATCGTGCTGGCCACGACCGTCGGGCTGCTGCTGCACGGCGCGATGTACGGCCCGCAGGCCGCGTTCTTCGCCGAGCAGTTCCCGACCCGGGTGCGCTACACCGGGCTTTCGGTCGGCGGGCAGCTGTCGTCGATCGCCGCCGGGGCCGTCGCGCCGCTGATCGCCGTGGCGCTGTTCTCGGCGTGGCACAGCACCGTGCCGGTGTCGCTGTACGTCGCGGCGATGTGCGTCCTCACGGTGATCGCCCTGCTCGCGGCCCGCGAGACGCGCGGCGAATCGTTGCACGATGACGACGTTCGGGCGGAGACGGCGGCCGTTTCGCCCTAGCATGACCGCCGTGACCGCACCCAGCGACGCGTTGCGCCGGCTGCTCGACCTGCTCGCCTCCGGGGCGAGCACCGAGCAGCTGGCGCACGTCGTCGTGGCGGCCCGCGCCGAGGGCGCGCTCGGCGCGGCGGACCTGGCCGAGCTGGCCAGCGCGGGTGAGCTGGCGCTGCGGATCCGCGAGACGCTCGCCGAGCACCGGCGGCGCGAGGCCCAGCTCGGCGCGTTGTTCGACACCGCGAGCGAGCTGGCCGCACTGTCCGATCCGGACACCGTGCTGCGCTCGATCGTCCGGCGGGCACGGGCGTTGCTCAACGTCGACGTCTCCTACCTGTCGCTGAACCGTGAAGCCGAGAACAAGACCTACGTCCGGGTCAGCGACGGGTCGGTCTCGGCGGAGTTCCAGCAGATCGTGCTCGGCATGGGGGAGGGCCTCGGCGGGCTGGTCGCCCTGACCGCGCGGCCGTACGCCACGTCGGACTACTTCAACGACGACCGGTTCAAGCACACCCGGCACATCGACTCCGGCGTCAAGGACGAGGGCCTGACCGCGATCCTCGGCGTCCCGCTGGCGATCGGGCCGAAGGTGCTCGGCGTGCTCTTCGCGTCCGACCGCTCGACGCGGGAGTTCTCCGCGGACGAGGTGGCGCTGCTGTCGTCGCTCGCCGACCACGCCGCGATCGCGCTCGACAGCGCGAACCTGCTCGACCAGACGCGCCGCGCCGTCGCGGAGCTCAACGAGGCCAACGCGACGATCCGCGCGCACAACGAAGCGATGGAACGCGCCCAGGACGCGCACGACCGGCTCACCGACCTCGTGCTGCGCGGCGGCGACCTGCCGGACGTCGCGGCCGCGGTCGCCGGGGTGCTGCACGGCGACCTCACGGTGTACGACGCCGACGGCGCGCTGCTGGCGAGCTCGTCGGCGCCGGTCGCGCTCGACCGCGACGCGCTCGCCGCGGCCCGCGCCGCCGGACGTGCGGTGTCCACAAGGGACACTTGGGTGTGCGCGGTGCAGGCCGGTCCCGAACTGCTCGGCAGCCTGGTGCTGGCCGGCCGCGACGGGCTGACCGACCCCGACCGGCGGCTGTTCGAACGCGCGGGCGTGGTGACGGCGCTGCTGCTGATGCTGCGGCGTTCGGTGGTGCGGGCCGAAGACGAGGTCCGCGGCGAGCTGCTGACCGACCTGCTCACCGCGCCCGACCGCAACCCCCGGGCGCTGCTGGCACGCGGCCGCCGGCTGGGGATCGACCTTTCGGCGCCGCACGCGGTGCTCGTCGCGCACGCGGACGGCGGTTCGCGGCGGCGCCTGGCGAGCGCGGCCGCCCGGCACGCCACACTGGTCGGCGTGCACGCGGAGGAGGTCGTGCTGCTCGGCGCGGGCGACCCGGACGAGCTGGCGCGCCGCGTGGCGGCCGACCTCGGCGCGGCGACCGGCCGCCCGGTCACCGTCGGTGCCGCCGGGCCGGCGAGCGGGCCGTCGGCGATCGCGGAGGCCCACGCGGAAGCGGCGCGCTGCGTGCGGGCGCTGCTCGCGCTGGGCCGGACCGGCGAAGGCGCGGCGATGGCGGGGCTCGGTTTTCTCGGGCAGGTGCTGGGCGACCACGCCGACCTCGACGGGTTCGTCCGCCGGACGCTCGGGCCCGTCCTGGACTACGACGCGCGCCGCGGCACCGAACTGGTCGCGACGCTGCGGGCGTACTTCGCGAGCGGTTCGCAACTCGCGCGCACGAAGGACGTGCTGCACGTCCACGTCAACACGGTGGTCCAGCGGCTGGAGCGGGTGGCGTCGCTGCTGGGGGAGGACTGGCAGGCGCCGGAGCGTGCCCTGGAGATCCAGCTGGCGCTGCGGGTGCACCGCCTAGGAGCTGTCCTGTAAGTCATCGGAGCCAGAGCACGATTGCGGCGATGGTGAGCTCAGCCTGGTAATAGGCGGCGCGTTTGGCATAGCGG
>NZ_JBSGDR010000027.1:0-90913 GCF_053602455.1 Amycolatopsis sp. NPDC004378 | reverse complement strand
ATAAATACACAAAACCAAAACGCACTGAAAAAAATCCCCCACGGTGCCCTGCCCCCCCGAAGGGCCCAACCCCCCCCGATCGGGGGGCCGGGGGCGCCGCCCCCCACGATCCCGCGGTTTTGCGAGAAAGGCTTTGGTCATGCGAGAAACGACTCGAGAACCTTCCTGGTTCGCCGTGCTGGCGGACCACCCGGGTGCCGCACCGGCGTTCGCGAGCGGATTTCCGCGGCAGCCGGTGCTCGTCAAATATCCCTCGGGACGGCCCTGGCTGCTGGGCGTCCTGGGCACCGACTCCGTCGCCCGCGTGGGGAGTGGCGCCCGCGAACTGCTGCTCATCGGTCAGTTTTCCTGGTCCCGGAACGGGCTCGAAGCCGCGGCCCGGCAGTACTGGCGGACCGGCGACCTCGCGCGGCTGCGTGCCGGAATCGGCGCGGGCAGCTTCGACGTGGTCGCGCGCGACGAAGACGCCGTGACCGTGGCCGGCCCAGCGTTCGGGACCCGGCTTTTCTTCCGCACCGTCAAGGACGGCCACACAATCGTGGCCACCAGGTCCGACGTCCTGGCCACGTTGCACGGCCGCCGGTTCGACGAACAAGCGCTGGCGCTGCGCCTCGTGAGCGCCCTGCCCCACCCGCTCACGGAGCGGAGCGTGTGGGACGGCGTCGAGCGGGTTCCTCCCGGCACCGCCGTGCGGATTCCCCGCGCGGCCGACCGGCCGGTGAAGCTGCCGCGCTGGTGGCACGCCCAGCCGGCCGATCGCGGCCTGGCCGATGGCGCCGCCGAGGTCCTGGCCGAACTGAGAGCTGCCACCAGGGTACGGCGGCAGCCCGGGGGCCGGCTCTCCGCGGACCTGTCCGGCGGCGTGGACTCGACCTCGCTCTGTTTCCTCGCCACCGAACACGGCGGCAGCTTGATTACCTACACCTTGTACGACTCGGAAGCGGCAGACGACTACCGCATCGCCTGCGCCGCCGCCGCGGACCTCCCCGGCACGCACTCGGTCCGGCAGCACGTGCGGGAGCTGCCTGGCGAGTTCGCCGGCCTGCTCGCGCCAAGGCCCGTGGTCGACGAGCCTTCCGAGCTCGTCCTCGGCGCAAACCGGCTGTGGGAAACGGTCCGCGTCCTGGCCGCCTGCGGCGCCCGGACCCATCTCACCGGAGCCGGGGGAGACAACCTCACCAGGCCTGGCCGCAGCTACTGCTACGACCTGGCGCGCAGCAGCCCCTGGCACGCGCTCCGGCACATCCGCGGGCATCGCCACACCACCCGGTGGGGCGTCCGGGAAGTCGTCACGGCGCTCGCCGATCGTGAGTCCTACGGGGACTGGCTGCTGGGCTGCCCCAAGCGCTTGCGGACCGCGAGCGCCCAGCACGTGCGGCCGGATTTCTCCTGGGGGCTGCGGCCCGAGATCGCGCCCTGGGTCTGCGGTGACGCGGTGCGCGAGATCGAACGCGCGCTGACCGATGCCGCCTGGCACGCCCCGCTTGATCCTTCGCGCTCACGTCATGTCGAGCTCCAGGCCCACCTGGCCCAGGCCGCGCTGGTGCGCTCGATGGACCAGGTCGCCGGGCACCAGGGGGTGCGCTGGTCGGCGCCGTACACCGACGATCGCGTTATCGAAGCGGCGATGCGGGTCCGGCCCGAGGAACGGTTCGGTCCGTGGGAGTTCAAGCCCCTGTTCCGCGCGGCCTTCCGGAGCGTCGTGCCCGCTTACGTCGTCGACCGGACCACCAAGACCGTGGTCAGCGGGGACACCCACGCGGCGGGAATCCGGAGCCGGGAAGTCGGGATTGCGGCGCTCTTCGAGGGATCGCTGCTGGTGCAGGAAGGCCTGGTGGATCCGGACGTCCTGCGGTCGGAGCTGCGCCGGCCGAGCGTGCGCGACGTGCTTGCCGGCCAGCTTCCGGCCACGCTCAGCCTGGAAATCTGGCTTCGCGGCAGCCGCTCGGCGGCTGTCGTGCCGGAGGCCGTGACGGGCCCGCGCCGGAGCATGGAGCCGGCATGATCGAATCCACTCTGGTCGGTGACGGCGAGATCCTCCTCGACCCGGCGAACGGCGAGTTCCTCCGGTTGAACCCGAGCGCGGTCTGCTTTTTCGAAGGTCTCCGCGCCGGCCTGTCCGAAGAGCAGATCGCCGAACGTGTCAGCGCCCTGTTCGGCATCGACGACCGGCGGGCCCGGCACGACGTGGGAGTCTTCGCCGCCGGCTTGCGTGCGCGAGGAGCGATCCGCGGTGGATAGCGTCCAAGCGCGCGGCCCCGCGGAAACCCGGGTGAATATCGGTGGCCGGCTGACGGCGCTGATGTGCCTGCTCGCCGCCAAGGTACTCGCCAAACGACCGCCCGCCACGGTGGTCCGGGTGCTGGACTTCGTGGCCGCCCGCGCCCGGCCGGCCACCATGGCCGAGGCCGCCGAGGCACGGCGCAGGCTGCTCGCGTCGAACATCGCCGCGGGCCGGGCCGATGCTTGCCTGCGCCGCTCGCTGGCCATCGTCCTGCTGTGTCGCGTTCGGGGCAGTGTGCCCGTCTGGCGGCTCGGGGTCCGACGGGAACCGCCTTTCTACGCGCACGCCTGGGTCGAGGCCGAAGGCGGGCCGGTGGGGGAGTTCATCGAGCCCAGCGCGGTGGTTCCGATGCTCGCCGCCCCCACACCCGTGCGGAAACCGTGATGAGCGGGGGGACGCACGGCCGGGTGGTCCGGCAGCTCGCCGCCACGGCCAAGCTCCGGCTGGCCGCCGCTTACAGCCTGATGCTGGCGGAGAACCTCTTGCAACTCGGCGTGCCCACGGTGATCGGCGTCGCGATCGACCGCACGCTTGAGCGCGACTTCCGGGGCGTCGCGTTCCTCGCGGGCTACTGGGGCCTGCTGGCCGTGACCGGTCTGGTCCGGCGGCTGTGCGACACGCGGGTCTTCGGGCGGATGTACGCCACCTGGGTGACCGGAGTCGTCGCCGGCCAGCTCGCGGCCCGGGTCGGCACTGGCCAGGTCGTCGCGAGGAGCGCCTTGTCCCGTGAGTTCGTCGACTTCTTCGAGCAGGAGATCCCCGGTCTGGTCACGGCACTGGTCTCGATGGCGGGCTCGTGGCTCATGCTCATGCGCGCCGGGACCGCGGTCGGCCTCGTGTGCCTCGCGATGATGGCGTGCTGCACGGTGATCAACTACGTGAACTCACGACGGTCGGCCCGGCTCAACCGCGAGCTCAACGAGCAGCTGGAGCGCGAGGTCGACGTGATCCGGTCCGGCCGCGTCGAGAGCGTGCGCGCGCACTTCTCGGCCCTCACCGGATGGCGGGTCAAATTGTCCGATGTGGATGGTGTGAGTTACGGCGTGACCCAGGTGCTGGGACTGGGGCTCGTGCTTGCGGTGGTGGTTTTCGCCGTTGTCGGCGACGCTTCGACTTCGGCGGGGGACATCTACTCGGCGTGCTCGTACGCGATCAGCTTCACCGGTGCGGCTGTGCTGTTCCCGGCGTTCGTGCAGCAATGGGGCCGTCTCGGCGATATCGCGCGGCGAATCGACGTGACGCCGGTTGCCGTGCGATGAACTCCCGCGGAATTTTTCCGCGCCATTTTCCCGCACGATGAACTTTTCCGGCCCTTTTCTCGCGCTGGGGGCAAGACCCGCTCGTCGGTACTTTCTCCTGCCTAGTTTGGACTTCCTCTTGCTGAAGGGAAATCCTTGTGATCAGGTCCTTGCCGGTGAAAAGCGCCGTGGCGGCGCTCGTGGTGGTGTTCGTCTCCGGTGTCCCGGCGGCCGGAGCCGGTTCGGCGGTGTCCGCGGTGAACGCGGCGAAGGTGCCCTGGGCCGATGCCGGCGTGCTCGACAGCGATGCGGCGAAAGCCGCGTTCGCCGCCGAAGAACCCGGTTTCGCGGGCGTTTCGGCGCGACCGGGCGGTGGTTGGGCCGTGCTCCGGACCGACGAGGCGGCCGTCGCGCGGTTGCGCGCCCGGCTGGTCGGCCGGGCGGTCGTCGACACCGCGACCGTCCGCTGGGACTTCGCGCGGCTCTACGCCTGGAAGACCGCGGCAGGCGCGGTCGCCCGCAACCTGCCGGACGTCGCATGGATCGACATCGACGAGGAGCGCAACGCGCTTGTGGTGGGTGTCGTGCCGGGCGGTGGTCCGCGTGTCTCGAACGCCCTCGCCGAAGCCGGGATCCCCCTCGCGGCCGTCGAGTTCCGCTCCGCGGAGCGTCCCCGCCCTGCGGCCTCGCTCGTTTACACGGTGAACCCGCGTCCCGGTGGAGTCGAGATCAGTGCTGACGGTGGCACCTGCAGCCTGGGGGTGAACGTCGTCCGCAACGGCGTCGCGGGCTTCGTGACGGCGGCGCACTGCTTCTCCGCGACGGGAACGGGGGTGAACCAGCCCTCCGGTGGCAGCCGGGTGGGTGCGGTCTCCGCGTTCGGCCCGGCTTACTCGAGCGGCTGCTCGACCGGAAGCAACTGCAAGCACGCGGATGCGGTTTTCGTCGCCTACGATTCGGCCTCCTTCCAGAGGCTGGGCTCGATCGCTCTCACCTACGGCCGGGGCCAGCGCGACATCTCGGGATACGGCGCCGTCGCCGCGGTCCAGTCGGCGCCGGGGTCCGGGACGAGGATTTCCAAGGTGGGCCGCACCACCGGCACGACGACGGGGTACCAGGCCGACCGGACCTGTGTGCAGCCCAACTACGGCACCCGGTTCACGTTTCCCTGCCTGAGCGTGGCGCTCGTCGAGGTCGGGCAGGGAGACAGCGGCGGTCCGGTGTTTTCCGCGAGCGGCGGCAGTCTGCTGCTTCACGGCATCGTCAGCGGCTACTCGGCTTCGGGTGAGATGTTCTACTCGCCCTGGTCTTCGGTCGTCGCGGACCTCGGCTCGATGAGCGTCGGCGAACCCTCTCGGATAAATTAAACACCAGTTGAAAATGTGTTCGGGGTTGTGGATCATGGTGGGTGAGGACCGGCGGAGAACCGCCCTGCCGGCCTGATCCCCGGGAGAGAAATGAGTTCCTACCTGTTCCTGCCCGCACCCGCCCACGGCCACGTGAACCCGACCTTGGCGATCGCCGCGGAGCTGGTCGCGCGGGGGAACCGAGTCACCTACTTCCTGCCCGATCGCTTCCGCCCGGCGGTCGAGTCGACCGGAGCCGGCCTCCGGGACTTCGCTGTCGAGCCGCTGACCCCACCGGACAACGCCGAAGGCGACGTCGCGGCGACCTTGGGTTACGTGGCGGACCGGATGCTCGCGTTCGCCGAAGTGGCCGCCGAGCCGTTGCAGAAGCTTTTCGACGAGCTCCGGCCTGACGTCGTGCTGTCCGAGAAGATGGCGTTCTGGGCGACCTTCCTGGTCCTCGGCCGGCGGGCCAACGGGGTCGACTTCTCGCCGTCCTACCTGTTGCCCGCCATCGGCGGTGCCGGGGCCCTGCCCGGCGCGATCGACGGAACCCGGTTGACCGCGGTCGCCGCCCGGTACGGCGTCGCGGAGCCCGACCCCGCGGCACTGCTCGGGGATACCGCCCGCTCGACGATCGTGTTCATGCACCGCGACTTCCACCCGCCGCTCGACGTGGACGACTCCGTGCACTTCGTCGGACCAGTTGCGACCCGGCCGGAGCGCGACCCCGGTTTCCCGGTCGACGAACTCCATGACGCGGTCTTCGTGTCGCTGGGCACGGCGTTCAACCGCCGTCGTGCGTTTTTCGCCGACTGCATCGAAGCGTTCCGCGGCGCTCCGGAGCAGGTCGTCCTCAACCACGGGGACGGTGTCGACCCCGTCGAACTGCCGGCCGCCCCGGCGAACTTCGTCCTGGCGCCACACGTGCCGCAGCTCGCGGTGCTCCGGCGGAGCCGGGTCTTCGTCACCCACGGCGGGATGAACAGCACCATGGAAGCCATCGCCGCGGGGGTTCCGATGGTGGTGGTGCCGCAGATGGCGGAGCAGGCGATGACCGCGGAGCGGGTCGCCCGGCTCGGGCTCGGGGTTCGCCTCGACCCGGTCGACGTCACGCCCGCCCGGCTCGCGTCGGCCGTCCGGTTCGTCGCCGACGATCCGGGCATCCGGTCGAACCTGCGCAAGGCGCGTGAACTCGCGTACCAGGCGGGCGGCGGAGTGCGGGCGGCCGACCTGCTTGAAGAAGCCGCTCGCTGAATCGAACGTCAAGGTGAACATCGTCCGTCCGGCCGACACACCGCCGCGGATTGTCCGGTCTCGCGGGACAATCGCTATTCGCCGAGATCGGCATTGCTAATCTTCGATGGCTTCGCGCAGTTCCGGCGAACCGGGTGGTCTGTGGCAGGGCGAACCGGTGATCAGGCGTTACATACCCCCAGAGTGCGACGCCGGCCGGACCGAGAGGTGGTTCCGGCCTCCGTCGTCGTCACGGCCGGACACCACCTGGCGAAGTTCGTGCCGGTCCCTCCGCATCGGGGGCCGCCGCGAAACGGCAGTTCGGCGTACTCACGCGGGTGGTTGAGGACGCCGCTGCTCACCGGGTCGCGACGGCCGCCACCACTCCTGGCACGCCGTCGCGACCCGGCTCGTCCGTCAGCGTGAAAGGAACGTCCTGCCTTCGCACGATCAGTTCGCCGGGATGCGCGTCCAAGGCGTCGCACAACGCCGCGAGCATGGAAAAGGAAAGGTTTTCCGGTGGCGCCGCGACCAGCTTGTGAACCTCAAGAGCCGGGAGGTTGACCCCGGCCTGCCCCAACAGGAGCCACAGCTGCGAACTGGTCAGAAGCCCGCGAGACAACATCACTTGCCGGAGTCGCCATTCACAGCGGACGGTGCCAGGTTTCACGGAATGCTCCTCGGTCCGGTTTCGGCGCAGCCGAAGAATAGTCGAAAACGGTCCGGGCGGAAAGCGCCGTTGCTTTCCGCCCGAACCTGGAACGTCAGACGGCGACGCAGCGGATGTCGACGTTCTTGTAGCCTCCCTTCGTGGCTACTGCGAGGCACTTGTCCCGGGACGCCTCCGGCTGCCCGATCGCGTACCACTTCCCGTGGTCGAGGAAGTAGAGCTGGTACTTCGCGTCGAGAGCCGGCGGCTGGTAGAGGGACATTCCGGGGTAGACCTTGTCCAGCCGTGAAACGACGCAGGCGCCGTCCCGCACCCGGCGGCCGGAAACGATCCCGACCGCCCGGGTGCCGTCGGCGCTGAGCACGGCCGAGCCGCTATCGCCCGGCGCGCACTTGATGTCGAGGAGGTAGAATCCGTAGGAATTTTGCACGTAAGTGGGAGAATAGTCGTCCCGGATGATGTTTCCGCACGCGGAAGCCGATACGCCGCCGTAGTGGCAGACCTGGTTGCCGATCGCGCCGATCGCCTTCGGGTTCACGGTGTTGTCCCGGTTGTCCGAGACGAACACGTCTCCGTCGCGCCAGCCCGCGCGGAAGAAGTTGGCGCTGCGCAGTTCCTTCCCGCCGACAACGGTCGGCGCGTTGAGTTTGTTGATGTCGACCGGGACGATCTCGAAGTCCTGGTTGCCGTACACGGTGGCCGCACTCTTGCCCTTCGTGTCGCAGTGGCCGGCCGAGATGATGCCGATCGAGCCCTCACCGGAGAAGTTCTGCACCACGAAGGCCGGCTCGCAGTTCGTCCCGTCCTGCGGGCGGGTGTTCTCCGAGAAAACCCCGAGCAGGCCGCTGTAGCGATCCCATTCGGCCGTGCCGTTGGCGTACACCACCAGGTTGCCGTCTTCCTGCACTCGGATGCTCGCGCCGGTGTACCCACCTGTCCCCGTCGCGTACTTCGCGTCGGAACCCGCGTACAGCACGAAGTTCCCGTCCTGCTGCATGACCGCGCGGTCCACCCCCTTGCCCTCCGTGCCGGTGGACCACAACGCGTCGCCGGAGGAGTTCCGCAGGACGAGGTTGCCGTCTTCCTGGAAGTAAAGGATGTACGCGCCGCCGTTGCACGAGCGGACCAGGTCGCCCGGGCTGAGCGTGACATTGTTCAGCTCGCAGCTGTATTCACCGGCTTCGGCCGGGCCGGCGGCGACCGCAGCAGCCAATGCGCAGATCGCCGTCAGGACAGCAGTGGCGGCGGTGCGCCGCATCGTGGCGAACACTGTGCCTCACTTGTTCCGGAACACAGGGACGGGGTAGACGCGGTCACCCGGCACGTAGTACCCCTTCGCCGGGATGATCCGCTGGTTGTAGGAGCCCGTGATCGGACCGTTGATTTTGCCCGGGACCAGGATCATGTCGGTTTTCAAGACGAACTTGGCGCCGCCGATGATCGTGCCGACGAAGAAACCCACGAGCCCGCCGATGAGCGCGGGCACCGACACGGTGTTTTCGTCCTTAAGCCCCGCTGTCAACCCGCCGGCGAGAGCGCCTTGCGACGCGCCGTAGAGCGCGCCTTCCACGATCTGTGAAGCGTCGTACTTGGTCAGCACGGTGTAGAAGCTGACGTGTCCTTGGCCGTCGCTGACCTTGACGAAGTCCCCGGCTTTCGCGCCGGTCGGAACGTACTGGTCGAGTGGCTCGTCGGGATCGTTGCCGTCGGTCGGCTGGTCGCGGTAGGACTCGACCACCCGGTACTGCCCCTCGGTGTAGGGAAGCTGCCGGAAGACCTGAAGCTCGTTGGTGAAGCCGAGGTAGCGACTCCACACCGCGTAGCCCTCGCAGTAGATGACGAGGTTGCCGTCGTTCTGCACCCGCAGTTGGGCTCCCGTGAACCCGCCGGTGCCCGTGTCGTAAACTGCTTGTGAACCGGCGTAGACCACCAGGTTGCCGTCTCCCTGCATCTCGGCGCGCGTGACTCCTTTGCCCCCGGTTCCGGTGGCCCACAGCGCGTCACCGGCGGAGTTCCGCAGAACCAGGTTGCCGTCGGCCTGCAGCTGGAGCCGGTAGCCGGCGCCGTCGCAGGCTGCCACGGTCTGGCCCGGCTGCAGCGCAACGCCCGCGAGTTCGCAGCTGAAGTCGTCGGCCCGCGCGGTCGGCGTGACGAGAGCGGTCATGGCCAGGGCGGCCATCCCCGTGGCCATCGTGCGCCGGACGGTTCTCATCCGCGCGCTTCTGCTGATGCGGTGGAACATTCGAGCTCCCTTCGTCGGGTGACGAGGAGAGGTTAGGCAGGCGAGGCTCCGGGAAGGATGTTTCTGCGGTGGCGGGAGCACAAAAGATCGACTTTGGGTCTGCCGAAGCGGATGACAGAGGCCCAATTGTCAATTTTCGCTCAACACTGCGGGTTCACTGTTTCGAAGAACTGGAAAGCGTCGCCGGTCCGAGGGGGTCGGACCGGCGACGCGCTCGTCACGCCTGGTGTCTGGCTAGTTGATGCAGTCGATGCGCCCGGACACCTTCCACGACCACTTGTTGCCCTCGTTGTCTTTGAACGACCCTTGCTTCTCGGCGTACTCCGTCACGGTGCCGCAGGCGTAGCCGGAGGCGGTCCACAGGGCGCGGGTGTCCGTCACCGCGTGGCCGAAGTTTTTCACCGCGCTCGACTTGTCGTTGGCGAACCCCTTCACGTAGATGATGTTCACATCCGCCGTCGTGGCGGGCTCGGCCGAGGCGGAGCCGACCGACACACCCGTCAGCATCAGAGCCGCGGAGGCGGTCAAGAAGATCCTGCGGAAGATCATGCATTGCTCCCTGCGTTGGTTCCGTGAGATCGGACGGCATCACGTTAGCCAGTTCCGGCAGGCACCTCGAATCTGCGGGAAAACCACGTAGTATCGCGTCCGGGTTTCGTCGAGGTGGAAAGAATCGACCTGATCGGACGCATCGGCCGCGATGGCTCACGGTTCATTCCGCGCACGCTCAGAGCTGTGCCGGGTTCACCTCGCCGGGCCCAGGAGCCGGGCCAGCGCCGGCCCTGCCATGAGCATTCCGTGGCCGGTCACCGAGTCGAACCCGGGCCGGCCGAGGTCGAGTGTGCCGGCGGTCAAGGCCGCCCTGATTCGGGCGTTAGTCGCCGATGGTCTAGCCGAAACCAGGAGCGCCGCGATCGCGGCCACATGGGGTGCAGCGGCAGAAGTCCCATAAAACGTCTCGAAGCCCGGCGCAGTGGTTGTCACGCCGTCGGCGGCGGTGAGGTCCGGCTTCAGCCGCCGCACCCCGCCGGTTGCCGAAACATCGCCAGGGGTGATCTGCCGCCCGTCCGCCAGGTAGAAAACGTGGCTGGGGCCGTCGGAGCTGAAGCGTTCCCACTTGCTCCGCTCCGTGAACACGCCGGGGTAAGGGCCGGCGGGATTCGGCGGATCCCCCTTCTCCCGCAGGTAGTCGTAGGCCGTCGCGGCCGGCGCCGCGGCGACGCTGATCGCTCCCCGGGCCGACGCGTGCCCGTGGGAGACACCCCTGGTGCTGTACTTTTTCAAGGTCCCGGAGTCGACGAACCTGCCGTACAGGGCGTTGAGCGCAAAAAACCGGTCGGCGCCGTGCGCTTTGACCACAGCCACCTTGTACTCGGTCTTCACGTCCGGAACCATCGCGGTCTCGTACGGGTCCTCTGCGCCGTTCTGGAGGTTGGTGCTGGAGGCGACAACCTCTCCCGCACTGTTCATCACGTACAGGTCGTAGTCGTTGTCCGACCGGCCCCAGGGATCGGACCAGAAAAGCGTCACCGGGACCGAGTAGGAGTTCGGGGACAGGGGGTCGAAGGTCTGGGTCCCGCTGCCGGGATCGAAGTCGTGCGCGACACCGTTGATCCCGTCGATCCGTGTGGCCGAGGCGCGGAACTCGCCCGCGTAGTAGCCGGTCGTGGCATCCGTCAAGTTGCCTTGATTGCCCGCCGAAGAGACGTACAGCACGCCCGCGGCCGCGACTTCGTCGACCGCCTGGGCGAGCTGCGTGTCCTGGAACGGGGTCTCGTCCAAGTAGTAGAGGTCGTCGACGATGATCCGGCAGTGACCGAGCCGCTGCAGGGCCCGGATGTTGTCGGCGAAGTTCTCTTCCGTGACCAGCCCCGCGGCGAAGCCGAGCGTGGCTCCCGGTGCGACGTCGTGCACGACCTCGAGGATGGCAGTGCCCTCGTCGCCACTGCCGGCCTGGCCTGGCAGCACGTCGACATCCGGGAGCTCGCCCGCGGCCTGCGCCGCTTTCAGCGAGTCGACGCCGTCGGAGATCACGCAGACCTTGACGCCGGCCCCGGTGACGCTGAACGCTTGTCGCGCTGTGTCGGCTCCGTGCGTGTGATCACCCTCGGTCACCGTGGGCTTGCCAGTCGCGAGCGCTCGGCGCAGCGCCCTTCCGACAGTCGCGTCGTGGTTGGGTGCGCCGGGCATTCGTGCGGTCGCTCCTTTCGCCGCGAGCCGGATGCCGCGCACCTCCTGCCGGGCCGCGAGATCGTCGGCGACAAGCAGAGGCAGCTTGACCCGGACGACGTCAGCCGAAGTGTTCGTAACCGAGCCGCCGGCACGTACGACCGCTTCGCCGGTGGCCGTTGGTGAAGCGGAGGAGACGTCCAGCTCGACCCGGCCGTTCAGGTCGACGCCGAGCCCGGTCCGGTAGCGCGGCAGCTTCGCTGCCAGCGCGTGGTCGGTCCGCAACTTGCTTTCGACGACGAGCTGGCTCGGGAGCTTGCGTTCGGCGGGGGTGAGACCACTCTTGATTTCCTGCAGGACACGGATTCCGATCGCCGAAGTCGGCGCGGCCTGCGTTTCCGCAGACGCCGTGACAGCCGCCGGAGAGAAGATCGACAGGGCAGTTGCGATCGTCACGAGCGCGGAGCGACGGAGGAGATCCTTGCGGGGCGGGAACATGTGCCGCCGTCCGGTCGGGGTTTTCCTGAGTTCTCGAATTTTGCTCACGAAAATTGAAAGCTACTCAGGAGTTGCGGTGCGGCAGCCGATTACCGAGCTTCTCTTGGTCGTCCGGCATGATTTTCCATCCCCCGTGGAGAATTTCCCCGAGTGGTTACGTTGCCCGAGCTGAACGCGTCTCTGTTACGCGTGTCTTTGAGGTATGCACCGGACCTCGAATCGCCTGCAGCCGAGGTCGATCTCCATGATCCGGTCGGCTCCGCACACCGGTTCATCCGCTGTCCGCCGCTGTTGTCACCGGCGAAGTGGGTCGGCGGGCGAAGTCCGGGGCGTGTTCAGGCCGTGGGCCGCGGGCGATCAGGTAGGCCGGGACCGCCCGCAAGGGCGGTACGGCTTTGATCAACCGAAGGGGGAGGGGGACCCCGGGAACGTCTTCGGGCTCCTTGTCGAGCGCGGCGCCGGTCATGGTCCGGTGCAGGAGGCGCTGGAAGCCTTGGATGACCGCCATCGGCATCCGGCGGCGACGCCGCACCGCGGCGAGGTGGGAGGCCGTGAGCCGGTGTTCGCGGAGAGGCTGGGCGAGGAGGCGGGCCGCGGCGACCGCGTCCTGCACGGCGAGGTTGATGCCCACACCGCCGATCGGGGACATGGCGTGCGCTGCGTCCCCGATGAGCAGCAGCCCCTCGGTGTGCCAGCGGAGTAACCGGTTGAGGCGCACGTCGAGCAGTTTCACCTCGTCGAAGCCGGTGATCGCGGGGAGCAGGTCGGCCATGCGAGGTTCGAGCTCGGCGACGCGGTCGCGGAACCACTCGACACCGCGCGCCCGCAAGCGTGCGTCCGATCCCTTGGCGCCGTAGTAAGCGACCTGGTAGTAGTCCGTCCGGTTCAAGGTCAGCACGAAGTCTCCGCCACCGGGGCGTACTTCGAGCGTGGTCAACTCGCGAGAGCGGTCGTCTTTGGGGAGCCGGAACCACCAGGTGTCGAACGGTACCGGGAAGTCTCGTAGTCGCGTGCCCAGTAGCTCGCGCAAGACCGACGTACGCCCGTCGCAGCCGACGACCAGGTCCGCGCGGATAGAGCCTTCTCCGCCATCGTTGCGCCGGTAGCGGACCCCGGCGACCCGGCCGCCTTCGACTATGCCCGCGGTGACTTCGGCGTTCATGAAGAGGCGGTAAGTCGGCTCCTCGCGGCCGGCCTTGGCGAACAAGGTGAGGAGGTCCCATTGAGGAACCATGGCTATGTAGTTGTAGGTGCCGCGTAGCCGTTCGGTTTCGCCGATCGGGATCACCTCGCCCGAGGCACTCACGAAGGTGATGCCGGCGAGGTGGGTCTGCGGCAGCGCCCGGAAGCGCGCGCCGAGGCCGAGCTCGTCCATCAGCTGCACGGTCGTCGCGTGCACGGTGTCACCCCGGAAGTCCCGTAAGAAGTCGGAGTGCTTCTCCAGCACGACCACCTCGATGCCGGCCCGTGCCAGCAAAAGGGCGAGCACCATCCCAGCAGGCCCGCCGCCGACGACCACGCACGTGGCCGAGTCGGGAATCGCGTCAGCTGGCTGGCTGCTTTTCGTGGTCATGTTCTATCCCTTTGTCGTGGCGCCGTGGGCCCCACTGTAGCTCAACGCGTGATGAAATACTTGTGCGGAAGGATGAACCGCCGGCTGGACGGGTGAACGCTCGGCCGGCGGCCCGAGCGCCGAGGGCGCGAGCTGAAAAGAAGACCTTGCCGGCTGGGACTCAGCTTCGCGCTTGGCGTGCGTTTGTCTTGGTGGCGGCCCGCGGTGCGCGGGACGAAGGTCGAGCCCGCCTGTCGGCCGTTGCATTTTCGGCGGTGTGGTGGTCACTGCTGGCCGACCGGTTCGGAGTGGGGCGGTCTTGGACAACTCGATCTTGAATTTCGCGTTGCCTCGAGAGGTCGTCCGACAGTGGTCCGTGTCGAACGTGCAGCCAGGCTGGGATTTCCGGTTGCTGCCGTGGAGCGCGCGGTTGTCACCTCATGCCGTTCAAGGTGACCGCGTCGGCCGCTCAGCGGCGTGGCGGCCGGCCGAGGTATCCGCGGATGGCCGGCGTCACCTGACGGATCAGTTGCTCGATCGTCTGTTCGGCGAGCGGAGGGAGCACGAGCACGTGTCGTGCGAAAGCGACTCCCATCAGATGTGAGCTCGCCAAGGCCACCCGCGTCCGCCCGTCGGGCCTGCCGAGCATGCGGGCGATCGGGTCCAGCAGTTCTTCGAGGAGGAACTCCCGCAGCAGGCGTGCCGCGTCTTCGTGCGTGCTGGCCGATCGGATCATCGTCTGCAGGGGAGCTCTCGTTTGCGGCTGTTCCCAGAGCTTCAGGTAGGTGCTGACCAGTCGTTCGGGCAGGGCGTCGGATGGTCCGTCGAGGACGTGGCGCGCCACCGCCGACAGGTCGGCCGGTGCGGTCATGCTCGCGGTGAACAAGCCGTTCTTGGAGCCGAAGTAGTAGGCGATCAATGACACGTCCACGCCGGCGAGCGAGGCGATTTCGCGCAGTTTGGCTTCCGTGAAGCCACGTTGGGCGAACGTCGCCTGCGCTGCGCGCAGAATCGCTGTCCGGGTGTCGCCGTCCTCGCCTCGGGGGCGTCCCGGTTTTCGTGGCCGGCGTGTTGTGAGGCCGATGCTCGGCGCTGGGTCTTCGTCCAAGTCCGACATCACCCGATCGTATATTCAACGACAGTTGAGTTCAACACCTGTTGAGTTATACGATCCGCCGGTCCGGACACACATTCGGTTCAAGTGAAGGAGCAGGGGCTTGAGCACTGGCAAGCGGTCGGATCGGGATTGTGACGTGCTCGTCGTGGGGGCGGGGCCGGTCGGGCTGACGGCCGCGGTCGTGCTCGCGGCGGACGGTGTGGACGTGCGGGTGGTCGCACCGACGACCGGCTCGACCCAGCTGTCGCGCGCCCTGGTTGTGCACGCGCGAACATTGGAGATCTGGGACAAGCTGGGGCTCGCCGAGCGTGCCCTGAGCGGGGGACTGCCCGTCGATGGCGCCGTGATCATCCGCAACGGCCGCGCACTGAACCGGGGCAAGCCCTTGCTCGACTTCGCGGCCGCAGGCCAGGGTTTGACGCCGTTTCCGCGATTGCTGGTCCACGAACAGGACAAAACCGAACGGTTGCTGCTGACCAAGTTCGAGGAGTTCGGCGGACGCGTGACGTGGGGTGCCGAAGTCACGGACATCCGCCAGGACGATCAAGGTGTCTCCGCGACGGTGAGCGGCGCGGACGGTGCTGACATCGTCATGACCGCCCGGTACGCGATCGGAGCCGACGGAGCGCACAGCGTCGTGCGACACTCTCTCGGACTCGGCTTCGTCGGTGACAGCTACCCCGACCAGTACTTCCTCGCCGATGTGGCAATGGAGTGGGGTTTCGGTCACGACCAGCTGTACCTGAGCCTCGCGGGAGACGACATCTTTCTGTTCGTCCCGTTGCGTACCGAAGCGGGCGAGTCGCCCCGGTTCCGGGTGCTGGCGAACGCGGACCCACGGCTCCCCGCTTCCGCGACCCCGACTCTCGAGGACGTCCAGCACGCCATCGACACCCGCGGCGGAGTCGAGGCGCGGGTGCATGATCCCCGGTGGATCACCGCCTACCGGCTTCACCACCGCGTCACGGAACACTTCACGCGGGGGAGGATCTTCCTGGCCGGGGACGCGGCGCACATCCATTCGCCCGTCGGCGGGCAGGGAATGAACACCGGCATCCAAGACGCGTACAACATCGCGTGGAAGCTGTCGGCCGTCGTACGGGGTGTCGCTCGTACTTCGCTTCTGGATTCTTATGAGCCGGAGCGCCTTCCGGTCGCCCAAGCGGTCGTCAACGGCACGGACAAAGCCTTCGGTATCCTCACTTCGCAGAATTCTCTCACGAGAATCGCACGCCAGATCGGAATCAATGTCGTGCCTGCCGCGGCCTCCGCTCTGCCGGGCGTCTTGAGCCGTGCCTACTCGGCCGTGTCGCAGATCGCGCTGAGCTACGCGGACACGAGTCCGGCCGTTCAGGACGGCATCCCCGGCGGCGACCGTCGTCGACTCCGGGTGGGGGACCGCGCTCCGCACGTATTGCTGAGCACCGGGTCGCGGCGCGGGCAGAGCATCCTCGGCCTGTTCCGGGGAACCGGGCATCATCTTCTGCTCCTGCCGGCCGGGACCCCGAGTGACTCCGACGTCGCTGAGCAGGCATACCGGACTGTGCTGGTGGAAACGGGTTTTCCGGCCGCGATCCACCTCATCGATCCCGCGGAAACCGGGGTGTTTCACACCTATGCGGCGATGACGCCCACTGCTGTCTTGATTCGCCCGGACGGGTACATCGCGTGGCGGGGTCCGCTCGGCGAACCCGAGGGGCTCGTCTCCTACCTCGCGCGGTGGTACTCCGCGAGTGCGGAACCCAGCGAGACGATGGCCTGACTCTCGCGACGTCATCGGGGACTACCGAACGCGTCGCAGCTCGGCCGGCCGCTGCCTCGGCCGGCCGAGCCAGCGGCCGCGCTTCTACAACAAGGCTATGTCGAAGGGTGTGGAACATTTCGCCGTCGTCGGCGATGGCCGGCGAGATCGACAGGCGTCGGCCGACGGTTGCACCTCCGGTGGCCGAAGAAAGCGCAGCACGGAACAGGCCGACTTCGGGAGCCCTCCCGTTCGACTGCCTGGGCTACGCGATCAGGCGCTGGTTTCCTCCCAGGTGATTTCCTGCCGGTACAGCTGCGTGTAGGAGTCCTCCAGCCACTCTTCGCCCGGCCCGTGACCGCAGTCGTTCCCGAACCGATGCGAAGCCCAGTAGTTCTGGTGGATTTCGCCGGTGGCCCCGGTCGTCGGAACCTCCAGGGGCTCGCCGCTCGTCTTGCCGCTCAGGTCTCGGAAGACGACGTAGTCGACCGGCTGCCAGATCTTCGAGTATCCGGTCCGGCCGTAGTCGTCCAGCCGAAATCCGTGAGTGGAGTCGGAGGACGTGATGACCGGCTCGAACCCGGCAGGTCCGCTGAACGACATCGCCCAGGTGCGGTCGCCGTCGGGCATCTCGGGGTAGTCGAACGTCCCCATGCAGTGCTCGCCGCCGTCGTTTCTGACACTCGCGTAGCGCTGTCGATAGATGTCCCAGTGGTGCAGGGGGCCGCCACACTTCGCCGAGTAGACGCGGTACTCCATCTTGACACCACTCACGAAGGGCGTTTCCGCGTTCAGCTGGAACTGGTAGGGCCGCAGGTTGTCGCCGGCGTTGCCCCAGAGTCCGAAACGGAATGTCTCTCCCTGCCCGATGAGCTTGGTGCTCACGGTACCGGTCGGGTCGGGGTTGCCGTTGCCGCTGATGTCGCCGATGGTTACGGACACCGGAATCGGGCCGGTGACGTTGGTGACTTCGATCGCGGTGGTCCCGCCGAAGTCGCCGTTGACGAAGTACGGTGTCATCGCGGCGCTCGTGGATTCGACGACGCCGCGCGCACACAGCTGGAACAGCCCGTCGGCATGCGCCGCGGCCGGTACGGCGGGTACCGTCACGGCGAGCGCGGCGGCTAACACAGGTACTACTAGTTTCTTTCCGACGAACATGCTTCTCCTAGGTCGGCCCAGTCTTTCATCGCAGATGTATCTCGATGCCCCATGAGGATCCGGTCCGCAATGCCCCAGTAGAAGGGAACGGCGCTGTGCATTTGCACATACCCGGCATAGGGGGCTCCCGGGCCGGGAAGGCTTGCCGGCATCGCGTCAAGGGCCTCGTTCGTTCACCGGATGTGGGAGACGAGGTCGTCGGCCGTCGACGGACCCGGCGGCCTGTGCCGCCTCCGACTGTCTTCGCAATCAGCTCGCCGTCCGTGTGGCGATGGCAAGCCGATTTTGACATCGCCGCGGCCGCTTGGGCGTGCTCGAACCGCATGAGCACCGGCCGACCCGGTCGTGCTGAGCGCGAACAGTCTCCTGCAGCGCACGGGCCTTGAAGCGGATACCGGCTCCGGCGCCGAGGCCCCGTTCGGCGGACCGTTGCGCCTTGAGGGAGCGCCGGAGATCACGAAAATCACCCGTTCGAGGTTGCTGCTGTGCACATGCACGGTGAATTCCGTTGGCGCCTGGCTTCCGGGCAGCCCGGATGCCTCACGATGGGGGAGTGCAAGCAGATCTCTCAATCGGTCGCATGGCTGATGCCCAGTCGACCTGGCTGCTCGAGCTGATCAGCCGGGCGCCGATGCTCATGATGGTGAGCAAGCCGGGCAGCGGGCGCTGCGAGTGGGCATCGCCCGCGGTCAGTGCCGCTCTCGGTGGAACCTCGGCCGGTCGGGGTCCGTTCGATCTCAGCGGCTGCCTGGCCCCGGACGAATTTCAGCGAGTAATCGAGCAGCAGCAGCTGGCTCTGGCCGGTGAGGAGCCGGCTCCACTCTCGCTCAATTGTCGCCGGCACGACGGCAGATTGGGGTTCTTCGAGGGATTTTGCTTTCCGATCCATACTTATGGCGGACGCATCCTGGTGGGCACGGCCCTGGTGGAGGTGACCGATCTCGTGGCTGCGCGCGGACGGGCGCAGCACCTGCTGGACCACTTGCCGATCGTGCTGACTGCCACCGACATCGAAGGAAACCTGCTCTCTCTTGACGGTGCGGGCATGCAGGCACGCCGCCGAAGTACCCCGACGCGGCGAAGGCACATTGACGATCTCTTCCCCCTCGATTCGGCCGCGCGGCAGTCCGTGGACCAGTTGCGTGCCGCGGCGCTGGCCGGCCAGGTGGCCAGAGACCGCTACGCCTGGGAAGGGCGTTGGTGGGAGTCGGTATCGGCGCCTCTGACCGAAGCCGGCGAGGTCACCGGGGTCTTGACGATCTCCACCGATGTCGAAGACCAGGTGCGCATCGCCGCGGCGCAGCGCGCGGCCGAGGCCAAGTTCGAGGCGTTCATGCGCCACTGCCCGGCCCCCGCGGTGATCCGGGACGCCGACGGCCGGGTGGTGTGGGCGAACCAGGCCTGGGCGGCCGGCTGTGGCACCCCCGTCGATGATCTGCCGGGCACCGCCTTGAGCGACGTCCTGGATCCCGACGACGCGCGGGAGATCCAGACCGAGGACCGGCGAGTGCTGGCATCGTCGGCGCCGCTGTACTCGACGACGTCGTTCCGGCGGCGAGACGGCGAAGAGGTCACCCATGCCGGGTTTCGCTTCCCGCTGCTCGGACCCGAAAACGAGCCGCTGGTGGGCGGCGTGTTCCTCGACGTCAGTGAGGCCACCGAACGAGAAGCCGAGTTGCGTCGCTGGCGCGATCGCTACCGGACTCTGTTCGACCGGTCACCCTCCGCCATGCTCGTCATCGACCTGGACGGTCTCGTGCTGGACGCCAACCCGGCGTTCTGCCACTTGGTCGGGACACCCCTGACAGGGTTGCGGGGGACCATGGCCGCTGACCTGACCGACGACCCCGGCCACGCACTGTCGGGCACGCACATCCGCGCCACCCTGGAAAACGGTGTCACGGCTCAGGTGAGCCTGGGGCTGCGGAACTGGAAGCGGGGAACCCGGCACGAAGCGGACATCACACTTGTGCTGGTCAACGACACCGTGAACGCCTCCGGGGCACCGGTCACGCCGACAGTGGTTTGCGTAGCGCAGCCCACGGGTGCGATCACCGGCGAGAACAGCACGCTCACGGTCTCCCTGCGTGAAATCCGCGTTCTCGAACTGAGGGCTGCCGGAGCTTCGCACGATCAGATCGGTACGCGGTTGGGGCTGAGCCGCCGCGGAGTCGACTACCACGTGGCGCAGCTCGCCCAGAAGCTGAACGTTCCGACAGCCGCCATCGTCGCCAGGGCCTACCAGCTCGGCCTGCTCACCACCGCTGAGTGGCCACCTGCCGTCGCGCCACGCTACTGTTCCGCCGCTTCGGCCACGCGGAGGGGTGCATGACCGAAACCACCGATCTCCGGCAAGGATGCCCCGACTGTGAGCGCTACTGCATCCACGACGAAAAGCTCCGCCTCCGGCTGCAAGCCGACGCACTGGATCCGATCACCACGATGCTGCTGCTCGACCTCGTCGGCGACAGCGTGACCGAGGTCCTCGAGGTCGGGACGGGCGCGGGCACGATCGTCACCCACTTCCGAGCCGCGATGCCCGGTGCGCGGATCTGGACCGCCGATGTGCAAACCCGTCCGGAGTACGCCCACCTCGTCGAGGCCTACGATGACCACCGCCTGCTCGATTGCGTCCGCCCGGCCGACGGCTCCACGGAAAAAACGCTCTCCTGCTTCGATGTCATCCATGTGCGGTGCGTCCTGTCCTGCGTGCCGGATCGTGAAGCCGTGCTGGACCGATTGTGCTCGCGACTGGCGCCACAGGGCGTCGTGCTGATCGAGGAGTTCACCGGCTTGCCCCCGCATGACGAGTCGTCTCCAGTAGGAGTCGCCCTCGCGGCGGTGAGCAGCCTGATGACGACCGCGCTCGGGGCCGACCTGAGATGGACGGCCCAGATGCCACGCTGGCTCGAAGCCCGTGGACTGGCCCGGGTCGGCGCACACGCCCAGATGCACACCCTCACGCCCGGGTCGGCGCTGACACGCTTCTGGCAGCTGACCCTCGACAAGTGGGAGACATTCCTGCTCGAACACCGCGCACTCACCCGAGAGCAGATTTCCGATGCGCGGCGGCAATTGGCGGCCTCGCCGCTGTGGGAGCTGTCCTTGCCGATGATCAGCAGCTGGGGCTACCGGCTCTGAGCGGGGCACGATTCCGGCACAGCGGAAACCCTTCAGGCGCTGCGCGTGGACCACACCGCTCCCGGATGAAGCCGAGGACAGCGGTCGTAGCCGCCGCGTAACCGGCAACCACGGCCGCGGCCGTCCGTTTGCCGGCAATCAGCACGCGTCGAGCAGGACCGAAGACCGCGCGATGACTGTTTCCCGGCCACTTTCTCCGATCGTGCGCACGTCGGCGAGCATCGAGTAGTCGGCGCCGTTCACGCAGCCGCGTCCAACTGTGTGTTGCTCACTGTGGACGGCGAGATGCCCACCGGTGGAGTGAGCGTTCGCACAGTCGATGTGCTGAGAATAGAGGACTTCCTGCACCCGCAGGTCGACGATGCCCGCCACGACGGTACAGGTGCCGGCCGCGAACGTGGCGGAGTGTTCGAAGTCCACATCCGCGTCGATGCCGGCGTCGTCCTTCGTGGCGGTTGCGCACATGCTGACCACGACGGGGTTCTGGGCACTCGAGGTGCTCGTTTTGCAGCCCGTCGATGCGGCCGCTTCGGCGGGCGATGAAACGGCGGTCACGGACAGCAGAGTCACCCCGATCGCGGACGTTGCCGCAGCCTGCTGCGCCCATCGCCACCTGAAATTCATGATTTCTCCACATTGTCGTCTCGCGGTGACCGGTTCTGTTCCGGGGAGTCGTATCCCCGGAACAATCATGCCGTGGCGCCACGCGTCGAGGACTGCGAAGAGGTGCGTGTCTGCACACGTGACTTCGGCCATCCGCGCTTCGATCCGCAGCGATCATCGCCAGCCGCGATGATGATCACTCCGTGGGTGCGAAACGCGTTTTCGCGCGGGCCTGGAGCGACGCTACGGCTGAGGTGGTCGATCGTGTGACAACACGACGTACCCGCCGGAGTCGAGAACGGCGCAGAGAAGATCCTGGGTGTGTTGATTGGCTGTGCGATCGAGGGCTATGCCGGGCGTGCCGCGGCTGCGCAGTTGGTCGTAGGTGAGGGCGCTGTCGCCGGCGATGAAGATGGAGCGTGCGCCCGTGATGCCGACACCGATGTGACCGACTGTGTGCCCGGGCAGGGGAATCGCGCGAATCGTGTCGTCGGGGACCAGACACAGCGATTTCGGGAAGTCGCCGACAGTACCGTCCGGGAAGTGGGGAGTGATCAAGTTGCGGCCGCGTAGCCTGGCCGTTATGGCTCCAGGGTAGCCGGCGGCCTCCCCCGGTCCGGCGAGGACGCGTGCGCGAGGAAAAGCCGTGAGATTGCCTGTGTGGTCGCCGTGGAGGTGGGTGATCACGACGATGTCCACGTCCTGCGCCGCGATACCGAGGGCGCGAAGCCGGGATGGGGCGTCTTGTCCTCTGCGTACCGGCAGGCGAAGGTAGGTCCGGTACACCCACTCCTGCACCTGGTCCCCGCAGCCGAAGTGCCCAGGTGGCTGGTCGACCGCCTCCCCGGTGTCCACGAGCAAGACGCCTGTTCCGTGTTCGACAACCGTGACGTTGACCGGTAGCCACGCATGCCAACGAGGATCCATCGCGATGGCGCCGTAGCGCAACGGCCATGGACCGCGGTACCTGGCGTGCGACTTCCGTACTGCGACCCATCCCACCTGGACGACGGTGACGCGCAAATCCGATTCGTCGTGAACCACGACAGGATCGTTCTCGGTCGGCAACCCCGGCGGAATCGGGAGCTCATCAGTCATCAGCCCATGATGGTGCCTGGGGGCGCATGCGGCAAGGCAGGGATTGGAAACTATTTTGGTAAATGCCTGGCGACGAAATCTCTTTTTGGATCTTTGGAATTGATGGAAGTTCGTAAGATTTGTGAGTAAAACTTTTCCTTCTTTGGGTGCTCATTTCGTGGGCTGGTTGTGGCGCGAATCAGCGGGCTGCGCTCCTGCGTGTCGCCCGCCACGAGCATGGGACGACGTGCGAAAGCTCGTTTCGCCATGAGCCGTCGGTCGGGACGGCTTGCTGCGGTTGGTTCGCGCGTTACCCGATCCCGGTGCGCGAGGCAGCCTTGCTCGGTGTCGACGACGTCGCGATCGAGGCGGCCGTTTCGGTTGTGCTCGCGAGCGGCGTGCGGCACCTCTCGACGTGACCCTGGCGTAAGGGCCTACGTGGGCCGAACAGGCCCAGGCAAGATGATCACCAGCTTGTTACTGTCGGTGTTGTGAGTGGAGCATGGTGTGATCTCGGGCGGGCGCTGCGAGAATGGCGAGAAAGCGTGCCACCCACACTGGTGGGCGTCACCCATTCGGCCACTCGGCGACGGACGCCGGGGTTGCGGCGTGAGGAGCTCGGCGCGCTGGCGGGGGTGTCCGCCGACTACATCAGGCGTCTCGAGCAGGGACGGGCACGGCCATCACTGCCGGTCCTCAAGGGGTTGAGCCGTGCGCTGCGATTGTCCAGGGGGGAGTACGAGCATTTCTGCGCGCTGGCCGGCCACGCGCCGGCCGGCGAGGGGTGCGTTCCGACCCACCTCGGGTCCAGTGCGCGCCGGCTGCTCGACCGGCTCGATGCCGGACCTGTCGGTGTCTTCACCGCATCGTGGACGCAGCTGGCCGCGAACGCCTCTTGGGCTGCTCTGTTCGGTGACCTGAACCGGGTACGCGGGCACGAGCGCAACCTGGTTTGGCGTGAGTTCACCGGGATGAACGAATGTCTCGAGGATCCCGCCGATGCCGAGCGGTTCCGCGCTTCCCTGGTCGCGGACCTGCGTGCCGCTGTCGGTCGTTACCCCGCCGACCGGGAACTGGCCGCGTTGCTCGCAGCGCTGCGCTCGGCGAGTGACGCCTTCGAGCGGGCATGGCGGTCGGCACCGGTCAATGCGCACGGAGTTCATCGCGCGCTGGTCGTGCACCCGCAGGTCGGGCCACTGCACCTCGACCTCGACATCCTGACCCTCCACGGAGGCGACCTCCGCGTCGCGCTGTTCACCGCCACGCCCAACAGCGAAGACGCCGGACGGCTCGCTCTCGTCGAAGTGCTCGGTATTCAGGACTTTTCCGCGAGCGAACCGGTTCGCCGCTCGCCCTGACGAGAGCGCCGGTCGCGGCAATCAATGTCGAATTTTCGGATCGTTCGAGTATCCGTATTAAATATTCGAGGAGTGATTTGAGTGGGCTTTTCTTCTGACTACCCCGACATCTCCGAGTGGGAGGCGAAACCCGAGGGTTACCAGGCGGGTTCCGTAATCAAGTACAAGGGCAACGTCTTCCGCGCGGCTTTCTGGGCTTCGGAGCCGGGAGCAGGGGATGCCAACTCGAATGGCTGGCGGTTCTTCGACGAACTGTACGACCAGACCCCGCACGCGAAGACCGACAAGGCCAAGATCATCGCCTATATCCCCACCTGGCGAAAAGCGGAGGGGTTCGGGTACGGCAATTTCGAGATGTACCAGTACCTCACGCACGGGATCATCGCGTTCCTGACCTTCAGCGAAACCAATCCCGGCGGGCTCGACCCCGCGTCGGTCGCGGACGTCGGCGCTGTCCTTCCGGACGTGATCACCGCCGCGAAGCTGTCCGACACCAAGATTATGGTGGCGCTCGGCGGCGCGAACGACTACGCCTTCCTGGATCTGATGACAGCGGTCGGCAACGATCCGGCGGCTCCGCAGCTCGGTCAGGCCGTGCGCAGCGTGGCCGACTTCGTCACCGGAAACGGCTTGGCCGGGGTCGACCTGGATCTCGAGTGCTGGTGGGGCCGTCCCGGCGGGCAGGACCTGGGTGGCCGGTCGAAGAGTGACGGGCCGCATCCCGCGGGCCGTGGTCTGACGCTGTTCGCCGAGAAGCTGAAGGAGGCCATGCCGGAAAAGATCGTCTCGGCGACCACGTTCGGCTCGTCCTGGTACGGGAACAACTACGATCCGGCACTCGCCGACCACGTCGAATGGCTCGGGATCATGACTTACGACCTCACCGGGTCGTGGAACCGGTCACCGGTGGGCCCGCACACGACCTTGCGGACTATCCGCGGCAAGGCCACGTCGGACATCCGCCAGTCGGACACTTACCAGGAGTCCTACGAACCCGAACAGCAGGGCGGCTGGCCGAGCCCGGCGGCCGGGGGCAAGCCGCCTGGGGACGAAGCCAACGTGGCGGACAACCCGATCCTTTCGGTCGAGGACAGTCTCTGGTACTGGACGAACCCGCTTTTCGTCAACTGGCAGGGAGCGGGGCAAGGAATCGCTCGCGAAAAGATCGCGGCCGGGGTACCGATCTACGGCTACGACTTCGCCGCCGGCAAGGACCCGGACGACCTGACGGGGCAGGTTCCGCCGGGGTACAAGGTGATGAGGTACAAGGACATCCTGGCTGCCTTCCCCGAAGCTCACCAGGCCTCGAACGCGCACATCCAAGTCCCCGGCAGCACGCCTCGGCCCGTCCTCGCCGATCCCCTGCCGCCGGGGGAATACCCCTTCGCTCACAACCTTTACTTCGAGACCCCGGACACCGCCGTCACCAAGCTGAACTTCCTCAAGGACGTCGGGGCGCAGGGCGTCATCATCTGGGAGCTCTCCGACGACGTCTGGGAAGACGGCAAGAGCATCATCAAGGCCCTTTACCGCGCCTCCGGCCACCCCGAGCCCGAACCGGTCACGCATCCGCCGGCGGTCGTGTCCAGTCGCTGCTTGTGGGACTCCACGGGATTCCTGGGTGCGACGGCAAGTGACCTGCAGTTCCAGGACGACGGCCCCATCGGGCCGCTGGTGCGCCAGTTCTCGGCCCGGCTGTGGAACATCCCCGATGGGGCCGACTGGGTGACGACCGCGCAGAACGCGCCGGCGGTGATCAAGAGGCAGTACTTCAACCGGCCGACCCGCATCGTGGACAAGGGCGTGGCGGGGCTGTGGGGCGAGTTCGACGTCCTGAACGTGGACGGTGTCCCGGACTGGTTCTGGGGGCACATGGAACGGGAAGACGAGACCCCGCCCGGCTTCATCCGATACCGGTCACGCCTCTGGGGACTTTCCTTGAGCGATGACTGGAAGGCTGCAGCGAGGAAGACGCCGGCGGTCGTTGAGGGCCAGTATTTCGATCAGCCGACGGATATCGACGACCGCGGCATCGGCGGCCTTTACGGCATCTTCGACGTCAAGGACGAGCCGGCCACCGTGCCTCCACTCGTGGGACACGTGGGAGGTGACAACGGATGCTTCTACTGTGTCATGAGCGCCGAGTCACTTCCGGGCAACGTGGTTTTGACGAACACGACGACCACCATGACTGTCGAACCGGGCACGCCTTTCCTGTACGCGGTGCTCACGCGAGGCGATGGTTCGGCCGACTTTCCCGAAGACGTGATCATGCGGATTCAGGACCCCGGCGGGACGTTCCACGACCAGGACGTCAACGAGGGGGGCCGGTTCGTGCTGATGTCCGGGTTCTCGGTCCGGTGCCTGATCATCGAGAACCCACAGCCGGGAACCTGGACCATGCGGATGAGCGTGCCCAGTGGGACCGACTTCCACTGCGAATGCAACGCCGTCCCGAGCGCGGACGTGTTCGCCACCATGACACGCACCCGGGCGTTGCTCGACGGCGCACAAGGAGTCGCTCCGCGGGGGATTTCTTTCGTCAAGGCGTTTTTCGGCGTGGCCGCAGCAGTCGCCGTGGTTTACGTGTTTCCGGCGTACGTGGCAGTCCTGGGCTCATTGGTGCTGGGTACCGCACTGGTCGGAGTGCACACCGCGATGCCGGACGCGACCAATGCCGCGTTGGGTTCACAAACCATGGCGGCGGTCGCGGCTCTGCAGGCCGAGATGGTCCAGAAGGTACTGGAAAAAGGCTGGCCCGCTATTCAGGAGTATGCGTTCTTGATCGGGAAGAACATTTCCCAGGAAGAGTGCATGGTGGCCCTCCGGAATCCGCAGAAGGTGCCGCGGTGGCTTGGTGTGCACCGCGAGGTGTTCCGGGAGGTCGAGCACATGACGGACGCGGAAGAGCAGAACGCCGTGCGTCATGTGTACTGGCAGTGTCTGCTCAAGAAGCGGCTGGGCGAAGAGTTTGCCATCGCGATGGGTGACGCGCACGAACGCGGCCGTCCGGGAACCGCCGCGGACAACAAAGCTGATGAAGAGAACAACAAGATCGGGCTCAAGCTTGCGGACGAGGTGGAGTCCGACGCGGACTGCCTGGCTGCCACCAAGGAGAAGTGGAAGAAAAAGGAACTTGCCGTGCGAGAAGACACCAAGACGGACCCGCCGTGACCGGGCGCCGGAGTTTTGCCGCGGTGCGTTTGCGCTGAGCTGGTTCAGTCGTCGCGGATCTCACCGGCTCGGGTCTGCCGGAGACAGGCTGCCCGTGACGAAATCGGCTCAGCCCGGCCGGTTTTCCCTCGCGGCACTGTCCTTGCTGTCCGATCGGGCAGCCGCGCATGCAACTCCGGGTCAAGATCGGCTAGTGTGCTCAGAGGGGTCTGCGACGTCCGCCCGACTCGCAGGGATGAGGGGATATCATCGTGAGCAATCCGTTGGTCGCGCCGGTGCAGGACTCGACAACCGCGGTGTCCGGCGTGCCGTTGCTCGAAGACGCGACCAGCCTGAAGTCGGCGATCGAGAGCGGCGACTGGGCCTCGGTGGCCATGGGAGCCGTCGGTACCGCGCTGGACGCGCTGACCGCTGTGATGGATCCCTTCGGCGCTGTCTTCGCCGCCGGGGTCGGCTGGCTCATCGAGCACGTCGGTCCCCTCAAAGCGGCCCTCGACGGCCTTACCGGCAACGCCGACGAGATCGCCGCGCAGGCGCAAACATGGACCAATGTCGCCAAGGAACTCGAAGGTGTGTCCACGGAGCTGGTGGACATGGTCGAGAAGGACTTGGGTGGCTGGTCGGGCCCGGCCGCGGAGGCGTACCGCAAGCGGGCCGCCGACACGTCGATGTTGATCGCGAGTGCACAGAAGGGCTGCGAAGGCGCGTCGAGCGGGGTGAAGACCGCCGGCGAAGTGGTCGCCGCGGTCCGGACACTGGTCCGGGACATCATCGCGGAGCTGGTCGGTCATCTGATTTCGTGGGCGCTGCAAGTGGTCTTCACCTTGGGGATCGGCATGACCTGGGTGGTGCCACAGGTGATCGCGGCGGTCGCGAAGACGGCATCGAAAATCGCAAGCCTGACAACAAAGCTGGTCAAAGCGCTCAAGGCCCTGATGCCATTGCTGAAGAAGGCCCGCACGGTGTTCGAAGACGCGGCGAAAGCGTTGAAGAACATCAAACCGGGCAAGGTCAAACCACCCGCGAAGCCGAAGGACATCAAGGGTGGTGCGGCGCCGGAGTCCAGGCCGCGTGGTAAGGACAGCGATGCCACCACCGCCTCCAGCGACCACAGCGGCCCGTCCCGAACCCGGGGTGACGACCACCCCGCACCACCGGGGAACAGGGGCGAGGACGGCTTGGGCGGCGGGCATCCGGGCGCCGGGCCGAAGGACGGCCCGGGAGGCCGGGCCGCCCCGGGCGACCACACCAAAGCCAGCAGCGCCCGCCCGAAAGATCCGAAGGCCGCCGGCCGCGACCAAATCTGTAAGCCCGGCTCCGGCGATCCGGTCGACCCGGCCACCGGCGACATGTTCGACACCCAGACCGACGTGCACATCGAGGCGGCGCTGCCGCTGACACTGAGCCGCAGTCACGTTTCCTCCTATCGCGCCGGCCGGTCGTTCGGCAGCACCTGGGCGTCGACCGTGGACCAGCGGCTGGAGTTCGACGCCGAGGGCGTGGTGTTCGCGGCCGAAGACGGCACGCTGCTCGTCTATCCCGACCCACCGGCCGGTGGCGGCGAGGTCCTTCCGGCGGCGGGGCCGCGGTGGCCGCTGTCCCGCACGGCGGACGGCTACCAGGTCCGGCAGCCGCTGGCGGGGCAGTCCCTTCGCTTCGGACGGGCGGTGGCCGGCCGCTCACCGATCTCCGCGGTGCTGGCCGGCGCCGAGGACCGGATCGACTTCGACTACGACTCCGCGCGTCGTCTGGTCGCGGTCCGGCATTCCGGTGGGCACCACGTCGAGGTGACCACAGATGGCGACCGGGTCACCGGATTCTCGCTCCGCACCGGCGAGAACACCGTCCCGCTGGTCAGGTTCGGCTACGCCGGCGGAAGGCTGGCCGAAGTCGTCAATTCATCCGGGCGGCCGATGCGCTTCGGGTACGACGCCGACGGCCGGGTCAGCCGCTGGGAGGACCGCAACGGTGAGTGGTATTCGTACCACTACGACGCCACCGGTCGCGTCGTGCGCACCGAAGGCTCGGGCGGCGCACTCACCGGAGAGTGGCAGTACGACGGAAGGGTGACGACCTACACGGACGCGGCCGGGTACACCACCCTCCTGGAGTTCAACGAAGCGCACCAGCTGGTTCGCGAAACCGATCCGCTCGGGCATGTCACGCTCTCGGAGTGGGACGAGTTCAACCGGCTCTTGTCGCGCACCGACCCGCTGGGCCGCACATTCCGCTATGCCTATACCGAGAACGGCGAGCTTGCCGCTGTCACCAGGCCGGACGGCACTCGGGAGTTCGCCGAGTTCGACGAGCAGGGGCGGCGCGCCACGGCCGTGGAGGCGGACGGCGCGGTCTGGCGTTACACCTACGACGACCGTGGATATCCGGCGTCGATCGAAGATCCGGCGGGGAGCCGCGTCGGCTACACCTACGACGGCCGCGGTCGTCTCACGGCGGTCACCGACCCGCTGGGGGGCGTGCTCCGGCTGGAGAGCGACGCCGCAGGCCGGCTGCTGGCCGTGACCGACCGCCTGGGTGGCACCACTCGTTATACCCGTGACCAGTTCGGCCGCGTCGCCACGGTCACCGATCCACTCGGCGCGGTGACAGCGCTCCGTTGGACCGTCGAAGGCAACCCCCTGTCGGTCGCCCTGCCCGACGGCAGCATCGAGCAGTGGCGGTACGACGGCGAGGGCAATCAGGTCGCGCACCTCGATCCGCGAGGCGGCCAGACCCGTGTCGAGACGACCCATTTCGATCTGCCCGCCGCCGAAACCCGGCCCGACGGAAGCAAGCTGGAGTTCGACTACGACAGCGCGCTACGGCTGACCGCGGTTCGTGATCCGAACGGGCTGAGCTGGCAGTACCGGTACGACGCGGCCGGCCGGCTCGTCTCCGAGACCGACTTCGACGGCCGCGAACTTCGCTACTCCTATGACGCGGCAGGTCAGCTCGTCGAGCGAGTGAACGGGGCCGGGGAGTCGATACGATTCGTCCGGGATCTGCTCGGCAACGTGATCGAGAAGCACTCAGGTGGTCAAGTCGAGACGTTCGAGTACGACCCGGCCGAGCGGCTCGTGCGGGCGGTCAACGCCGATGCGGACGTGCTGATCGAACGAGACGCGGTCGGCCGGGAACTGCGCGAGATCGTCAACGGCCGCGTGCTCGAGTCGCGCTACGACGCGGCGGGCCGCAGGGTTTACCGGCGCACCCCGACCGGTGCGGAGAGCTTCTGGGACCATGACGCCGACCACCAGGCCGTCGAACTGCGCACGGGTGGGCGGGCGCTGAGCTTCGGGCTGGACCTGGCCGGCCGTGAGGTCGAACGGCTGCTCGACACCGGCGTCGTGCTGGTGCAGCGGTGGGATGCGCGCAACCGGCTGGCCGAGCAGCACGTGTCCGCCGTCTCCGGCGGAGGCGCGCGGGTGCGCCGGATCCAGCAGCGGGGTTATCACTACCGCGCGGACGGTCATGTGACGGCCGTCGACGACCGGCTCGCCGGCAATCGCGTGTTCGAACTCGACGATGCCGGACGGGTGATCGGCGTGCGTGGCGCCAGCTGGGCAGAGCGTTACGCCTACGACGGCGCGGGCAACGTGGTGGACGCGGCGTGTCCGGGTAGGGAACCCGACACGCAGGGATCGCGCGTGTACCAGGGCACCCGGCTGCGGACAGCGGGCGGTCTGGCCTACCGTTACGACGCGCAAGGCCGAGTGGTCACCCGGCAGCGGAAACGCCTGTCGAGCAAGCCCGATACCTGGCACTTCAGCTGGGATGCCGAGGACCGGATGACCGGTGCAGTCACCCCGGAGGGAACACGTTGGCGCTACTGCTACGACGCTCTCGGCCGCCGGGTGGCCAAGCAACGGCTCGCCCCGGACGGCGTGACTGCCGTCGAGCAGATCGAGTTCACCTGGGACGACACCACGCTGGTCGAGCAGGTGCACAACAGCCAGCGGGCGACCACCTGGAACCACCAGGAGGACACGGATGTCCCGATCACGCAGGTCGCGCGTATCCGGACACCGGACCAGGCGTGGGTCGACACCGAGTTCTACTCGATCATCACGGACCTCATCGGCTCCCCGGCCGAGTTGGTGGACGAGCACGGAAACCTGGCCTGGCAGGCCAGGTCCACCCTGTGGGGTGAGCCCCTGCCTTCGGTTCCGGGGCAGGCAAACATTCCGCTGCGTTTTCCCGGCCAGTACTTTGACGCCGAAACGGGTCTGCACTACAACGTTCACCGCTATTACGATCCGGTCACGGCGAGGTTTGTCAGCAACGACCCGCTGGGCCTTGACCCCTCGCCTAATCCTGCGGCGTACGTGCACAATCCCGTCACCTGGCGGGACCCGCTGGGCCTCACCGGCTCACCGGGTGGGTGCGGCGGTGGTTCCCGAAACATCGTCTACCGCAACATCCGAGACGAGGAGGATCCAAGCCAGGGCCTTTTCCCCAAGGACTCGAACAAGGGGAAGGACAAGAACGGTCTGCCGATTCGGCGTAGAGACGGCAGCATCAACTACGACAAGCTGGGCACACCGTCCGGGCACGTCCAGCACGGCGGCAAAAAGAAAAACAGGAAAGAGTTCAAGGACCGGTTCATCTCGACTACGAAGGACTACCGGGTGGCGAAGAAACACCGGGAGCCTGGCCAGCGGACGGTCGCGATCGACCTGAACAAGTACCGGAAGCAGCCGGGCGGAAGCGGAGCCGGTGCTGTTATCGATGTCTCGACCGCTGCCGGGCGTGCAGAAGCCACCAGGCTGTTCGGCGGCGGATGGGGCAAAATGACGAAGAACTGGGGGACCAGCTCCCAGGAAGTTCTGCTGGGTGGCGGGGTGGCGCCGGGTTCGATAACGCAGGTCCATCCCCGGCCGTGACGGTGCCGGCCGCGCCGGGCAGCCCCACGTCTCCCGCGATGGTCACGCCGCTCCTGATCAGGCACCCTGACGGCACCACCGGCCACTGAGTCCCGCAGGACTGTGGATGTTTTCCGACCCGTCTCTCCCGGCGAAATCGGCTTGTCGGCACGTGGTGACCCGGAGCCGCTCGACGGTGTGGCTGCATGCGGCAAACCACGCGACCGCTCGCTACGGCACCATCCAAGCCCGCCACGAATCTCGTGTTCGGAGGCGCCGGACACCGCCCGCATGTACTCGGCCTGCTTGGCGTAGTGCGTCCGCACCGCGTCTAGAATGGCCGATTCACCGGTCGCGCAGTTCGCCTGCCTGTCCGGGCGCACTCGACGCGCGCGAGGGCTCTACTCTCGGCAGTGGAAGGGAGGCGCTGGTGGCGGGTTTCGCGAATGACAGTGCGCGGCCGAAGCGGGTGACGATCGACGACGTCGCACGTGAAGCCGGTGTGGGGCGGCAGACCGTGTCGCGAGCGCTGAACGACTTGGCCGAGATCGCTCCGGCCACGCGGACGCGGGTGCTGGAGGCGGCGGCGCGGTTGGGGTATCGGCCCAGTGCCCTGGCCAGGGGGATGCGGACCCAGCGTTCGGACGTGATCGGCCTGGTCGTCTCCGACATCGCGAACCCGTTCTACCCGGCGGTGGCCCGCGGCGTGTACGACGAAGCGGAAGCGCTGGGCTGCAGCGTCGTGCTGTACAACACCGATGCCGAGCCTGAGCGGGAGCGGGCCGCTCTGGAGGACGTCCTGTCGAGGTCCGCGCGGGGAGTCGTCGGTTTCTTCTATGGCACGTCCGAGGCCGCGCTTTCCGGTTACGCTGCGGCGCTTCCCCTGGTCGTCGCGGATCGGCTGCTCGTCGACACCGGCATGATGTCGGTCAGCAACGACTTCGCCGCCGGTACCCGGGCGGCGGTCGCGCACCTGGTCGACCACGGTCACGCCGAGTTGGGCATGCTGGACAGTTCGGTCGGGGTCGCCGTCGACGAGCGGCGGGTTGCGTTTCTGCAGGCGTGTCGCGAGTTCGGCCTGGGTGACGTTTCGGCACGGGTGGTCCAGGGCCTGCCGAGCATCGACGGTGGCCTCACCGCCGCGACCGCGTTGCTGGCGGCTCATCCACAGGTCAGCGGCATTTTCGCGTTCAACGACCTGATGGGGGTCGGGGCGGTGCAGGCCGCGACCTCGCTCGGCCGGCGCGTGCCGGCCGGCTGCGCGATCGTCGGGTTCGACGATCTGGAGATGTCGGCCTACCTCGATCCGCCGTTGACCACCGTGCACATCGACAAGTACGCCCACGGCCAGATGCTCGTCAAGGCACTCATCGCACAAGAGCCGCAGCGGCTGGTCCTGCCCGTCTCGCTGGTCCCGCGAGCGACCGCCTAGCGCACGGGGCGTCGAAGGATTCGACGGGGGTCTTGACGCCGGCGGAGGCCGGGGTCATACTTCCCGGGAACTTTCCCGGGAACGTTCCCGGCCAGGCGGAGAGGGAGCGATGTCAGGTTCGGTGACAATCGGGGAAACCGGCGTTCTCATCGACGGCACGCCGACCCGAGTGCTGTCCGGCAGCATCAACTACTTCCGCATCGTGCCCGAGCAGTGGCGGCCACGACTGCGCTGGGCTCGCTACATGGGACTCAACACCATCGAAACCTACGTGCCGTGGAACCTCCACGAACCGCGGCCGGGTGAACACGCCTTCGACGGCATGCTCGACCTCTGCACGTTCCTTCGGACGGCCCAGGACGAAGATCTGCACGTCATCCTCCGTCCGGGCCCGTACGTCTGCGCCGAGCTGGACTTCGGTGGCCTGCCGGCGTGGTTGCTGCGGACCGGCGAGCTGCAGCTCCGCAGCAGTGACCCCGCTTACCTCGCCCAAGTCGACGACTGGTTTCGGACGCTCCTGCCGAAGGTGGTCGCGCTACAACACGACCGTGGCGGCCCGATCATCGCGATGCAGGTGGAGAACGAGTACGGTGCGCACGCCAAGCACCACGGTGCCGACCCCGTATACCTCCAATGGCTCGTCGACACGATGCGTGCGTCCGGGGTGACCGTGCCGCTGCTGACCAGCGACCAGGACGACGACGTAATGGTGGCGTCCGGGAGCCTGCCCGGGCTGTGGCGGACGATGAACTTCGGCACCGAGCCGGATCGCGCGTGGCGAACGCTCGAGGCGCACCAAACCGGTCGGCCGAAGATGTGCATGGAGTACTGGAACGGCTGGTTCGACCATTGGGGCGAAGAGCACCATGTGCGCGAGCCCCAGGACGCCGCGGCGGTGCTGGACCGGATGCTCGCCGCGGGAGCGTCGGTGAACTTATACATGTTCTGCGGCGGCACCAACTTCGGCTTCACCAACGGCGCCAACCACTTCGAGCACTACCAGCCAACGATCACGTCGTACGACTACGACGCGCCGCTTTCCGAAGATGGGACGCCGACGAAGAAGTTCGAGGCCTACCGTGAAGTTCTCGGCCGGTACACCACGCTGCCACAGGTCGAGGCGCCGACGCCGGAACCCCGGATCGGCGGGCACACCGTGGAACTGACCCGGGCTCTTCCGCTGTGGAACGTACTCGACGTGCTGTCGGCGCCGGATGAGGCAGCCGGACCGCGCACCATGGAGCAGCTGGGCCAGAACTTCGGGTTCACCACGTACAGCTTCGATGTCGCCCGAGCGCGCACCTATGTGCTGTCGGTCCCGGGTGTGCGCGACCGGGCGCAGGTCTTCGTCGACGGCGTCGAGCGTGGTGTGCTGGAGCGCGAGAGCGGCGTGAACAGTATGGTCCTGCGCGTCGCCCGTCCCGGCACGACCGTCACGCTCCTGGTGGAGAACCTCGGCCGGGTCAACTACGGTCCCGAGTTCGCCGATGCCAAGGGCATTCTCGGCGATGTGCTGCTGGACGGCGTCGCCGTCGAGGGGCCGTTCACGATGCGGCCCCTTCACCTGGACAATGTGGACGCGGTCGACTTCGCCACTGCCGACGCGTCCGGCGAAGACTTGGCAGGACCAGTCTTCCTGCACGGCACTATCGTCCTCGACGAGCTCGGGGACACGTTCGTCGATCTGCCCGGCTTCAGCAAGGGACTGGCGTGGGTCAACGGATTCAACCTCGGGCGCTACTGGGACCGCGGTCCGCAGCACACCCTGTACCTGCCCGGGCCGCTGCTGCGTCGCGGGAGCAATGACATCCGCGTGCTCGAGCTGCACCATGTGCGCAGTCCGCGCATCGTGCTGACCGATACCCCCGATCTCGGCTGAACCGAACACGAGAAGGACAGGCGCAATGAGGCGTACTCCCCAGCTCCGCACTCCATCCCGTCCACGTCGGCTGCTGGTCGCGGCGATTCTCGCCGCACTCGGCCTGGTTGCGGCCGCTTGCTCCGGCGGCGACGACACGACCGCTGCCGGCACCGGAGCTTCCTGCGCGCCGACCGGTGGCAAGGTCGAGCTGTCGTTCTGGTCTTGGCTGCCCGGCGTCGACAAGGCAGTCGCGGCGTGGAACGCCGGTCATCCCGACATCCACGTCACGGTCGAGCAGACGCCACAGGGCAACCAGGGCACGTACAACAAAATGTTCACCGCGCTCAAGGCCGGGCAGGCACCGGACCTCGGCCAGGTCGAGTTCGACTCCCTGCCCGGTTTCCGTGTCCAGCAGGGGCTGCGCGACATCGCGGCCTGTCCGGGGGTGGCGGACGCCAAGTCGAAGTTCGTCGACTGGACGTGGGCGCAGGCTTCGGTCGGCGGCGACGGGGTCTTCGCCGTTCCGCAGGACACCGGCCCGATGGGGCTGTTCTACCGCAAGGACCTGTTCGAGAAGTACCAGATTCCGGTTCCGACGACCTGGGACGAGTACGCGGACGCGGCCAAGAAGCTGCACGCGGCCGACCCGGCGTTGACCATCACGCACTTTCCGCAGAAGGACGTCAACTGGTTCGCGGGCCTGGTCTGGCAGGCCGGCGGACACTGGTTCACCCAGAACGCCCAGGAGTGGAAGGTCGCGCTGACCGATCCCGCGTCGACCAAGGTCGCCGACTACTGGCAGGGCTTGCTGAGCCAAGGCCTGGTGTCCAACTTCCAAGGCTTCTCGGAGTCGTGGAACAAGGCACTCGACTCCGGGCAGATCGCGACCTGGACCGGCGCGGTGTGGGGTGTCGGCACCATTGCGAAGGCCGCCCCGTCGACGGCCGGGAAATGGGCCGTCGCACCGCTGCCGCAGTGGACCAAGGGTGAGCAGCGCTCGGGTAACTGGGGTGGGTCGACGACCGCGGTCTTCGCCGGTTCCAAGCACCCGGCCGAGGCGGCGCAGTTCGCTCTGTGGCTCAACACCGATCCGCAGTCGCTGGCCATCCTGCAGGAGGAGGGCGGTATCTACCCGGCGACCACCGATGCCCAGGCCAGTGCGAAGGCCTCGCCGGCGAACACGGCGTTCTTCGGCGGCCAGGACGTCGATGCGGTGTTCCGCGATGCGGGCAAGGGCGTCAGTCAGGACTTCACGTGGGGCCCATCGATGGAGCAGACCTACGCCCACGTGCGCGACGGCTTCGGCGCCGCACTGGCCGGCAACGGCACGCTCACCAAGGCCCTCACCGACGCCGGAGCGGCGACGATCACGGACCTGAAGCGCCAGTCCATCCCCGTGGCGTCGAACTGAGGATCCGCTCATGACCGCCGTGACCCCCGTCCATCTCGACACCGATCGAACGGACACCCGCCGGGCGCTTCGTGGAGGTGCCCGGCGGGGGCACTACGCGACGCGGGCCGCGTGGTTGCTGCTGGCGCCGTTCCTCACCGGCTTCGTGCTCTTCTACGTGATCCCGATCGTCGTGGCCGTGGTGAAGAGCTTCACGACGGTCAAACGGACATCCACCTACGGCGCCGCTCGCGATGTGTTCGCCGGAGTGGGCAACTACTCCGCGGCCTTGGGCGACAGCGGGTTCACCGGTTCCCTCGGCCGGGTACTGCTGTTCGGGGTGATCCAGATCCCGATCATGCTCGGGCTCGCACTGGTGCTCGCGCTGGCGCTCGACTCGACCATCGTGCGGCTGCGTCGCTTCTTCCGGCTCGCCTTCTTCCTGCCGTACGCCGTGCCCGGAGTGATCGCTGCGGTGATGTGGGGCTTCCTCTACGCCCCCAACCTGTCGCCGATCAACCAGCTCCTCGAGCCGCTCGGCATGAGTCCCGACCTGTTGTCCGGCAATGTCATCCTGTATTCGATCGCGAACATCGTCACCTGGACGTTCACCGGCTACAACATGCTGATCCTCTACTCGTCGCTGCAGGCGATTCCCCCACAGCTGTACGAGGCGGCCAGGTTGGACGGCGCGTCCGGCTGGGCGATCGCCTGGCGGATCAAGGTGCCGATCATCGCGCCCTCGTTGGTGCTGACAGGCGTTTTCTCCATCATCGGGACTTTTCAGCTGTTCACGGAGCCGCAGGTCATGGCGAGTGTGTCGACGGCAGTTTCCTCGACCTACACGCCATCGATGGCCGCTTACGCACAAATTTCCGCTCAGAACTACGGCCTCGGCGCGGCCATGAGCGTCATCGTCACACTCGTGATTGCTCTGCTCTCGTTGATCTTCTTCCGCATCACGCGCAATCGAGCTGCCTTATGACCAGATCAATGCCGACAGGATCCCGGCGCAGTCGCGAAGCACGGCTGTCCGTCGTGCCCACGGCGGCGATGTTCGTAGCCGGCGTTTACTTTCTCCTTCCGGTGTTCTGGCTTGTCGTCTCCTCCACCAAGTCCGCCGCCGACCTGACCTCGACCTTCAGCCTCTGGTTCTCCGACAACCAGCTCGGCCACAACCTCGACCGGACTCTCACCTACGGCGACGGTGTTTACCTGCGCTGGCTCGCCAACAGCGCCCTCTACTCGATCGTCGGAGCCGCCGCGGCCACTATGTTGTCGGCGATGGCCGGCTACGCCCTGGCGAAGTTCACCTTCCGCGGGCGCAACGCGACCTTTTCGACCATCCTCGCCGGTGTGCTCGTCCCCCCAACGGCGCTGGCGGTGCCGCTGTTCCTCATGCTCGCCGGCGTCGGCCTGACCAACAGTGTTTGGTCGGTGCTGCTGCCGAGCATGATCAGCCCGTTCGGGGTCTACCTCGCCCGCGTCTACGCCGCGGCGTCGGTGCCCGACGAGCTCCTCGAGGCCGGCCGCATCGACGGCGCCGGCGACCTGCGGGTGTTCTTCACCATCTCATTGCGGCTGATGGCGCCCGCACTGGTCACCGTCTTCCTGTTCCAGTTCGTCGCCATCTGGAACAACTTCCTGCTGCCGCTGATCATGCTCACCAGCGACCGCCTCTATCCGGTCACCCTCGGCCTGTACACGCTCAACACCCAAATCACCCGCGATCCGGACCTGAAGAGCATCGTCGTCACCGGATCACTGCTGTCGATCGTTCCGCTCATCCTTGCTTTTATCGCACTGCAGCGGTTCTGGCGGACCGGACTCGCGGCGGGGAGCGTCAAGGACTGAGCCGACGCGGGGAGCCGGCCCGGAACCGCTGATGGCCACTGGACTTCGCGCGAGCGTGCTGCCGTCTCCCTAGCCAGGGCGAGTTCAGGTTTTCCGACCGTCAGCTCGGCCACCAACCGGTCCCGGATGGAGTCAGGCCCGTCGGCTCCGACGGACGCGCGCAGCGCGGCCACGTCCTGGGCGACAACCTGCTCCGAGTCGGGATAGGTCGTTCGGGCCGGGGGCATCAAGGTGGCCATCGGCCACCGATCAGCGGTCGTCCTACAGCCTGTGATCACCTGGACCAAGGCATTTCAGACATGCTTCAGAGAACTGCGGCGCTTGCTTGCCGACGACCGGGGTCGGCGTCAGCTGAATGCCACCGGGGTGTCGCTGAGCGAGCCCGTCGACGTCGATGAGAGTCGGTAGGCGATGACCGACAAGATCACGCTCAGCGCCACGAAGTGTGCCAAGCCGGCCGCCCAGCCGATGCCGACGGTGAGCGACCGGCGGGTACTCGAGGAGATCCGGGATCGAGCCACCACGCGCTTCCCCGGACGGGTTGGCCGGAGCGCGGTGAGGCCGGCTCTGCCTGACCCGGGCCGCCCGGTTCGTTCTCGACCAGAGCAAGCAGGGCGGAAAGCCGGTCGGCCGGGGCAAGCGCAAGAATTCTGCTTTGAGTGCCTGAGAAGGGTGATCTTTGTCGCCCAGCGCGCTGCGGGTGCTCAATCGCTTCATACTCGACTCACCTGGCGGCCGCGCGGTGAACAGGGCGCCTGGCGAACGCCAGGATGCTCGAAGGAAGTGGAGGCGATCTTGGTGATCGGGCCATGGACGGCCGGCAAGCGACTGCGGCAGCTGATGGTGTTCGTGCACGTCGTGGTGTCCGTCGGGTGGATGGGCGCCGGTGCGGCGAACGTCGTGCTCGCGATGACCGCCGGGTACTCGAACCAGCCCGAGGTGCGCAGCGTCTGCTACACCATGATCGACCGGATCGACGAGTTCGTGGTGATCCCGGCGGCGTTCGCCAGCCTCGTCGGCGGGATAGTGCTGTGCCTGGCGACGAAGTGGGGGCTGACCCGGCACTGGTGGGTGCTGATCAAGCTCGTCCTGACGGCCGCCGTGATCGTCTACAGCACCTACGGCCTCGGCGCGTGGGTCGAGGAGAGCATGGCCGCGAGCGCGGCGGGCGTCGCCAGCCCGGTCGCCGGCCAGCTGGCCTACGGCGCCGCGTTGAACATCGTCGCTTTCCTGTTCATGACGTGGCTTTCGGTGGCCAAGCCGTGGGGCCGTACGCCGTGGGCTCCGCGCCCGGCCGCGCGTCGGCGACTCGGCGTCCCGGCGCCGCGCGATCGGGCCGGCGGCGGTGTGACCGGCTTGGTCACGGCTCTCCGCGGAAGCGCAAACTGACTGCCAGCGCGCACACCAGGATTCCGAGCGCACCGGCCGCACAGCCGCCTACCTCGTGGCCGGTGAGGGCATCCGCGCACCACGGGCCGGCGCTGTCGGCTTGCTCGAACACGGAGCCGCAGACCACGTCGCGGGTTTCGTTGTCCGTTGCGGTGATCGGCATCGTGAGCAGAACGAGGCCGGTGCCGAGCGCGGCGGCCGCGATCACGTACCCGGCGCAGCGGAGTCTTGCGGACACGGCAACGCCTCCGGTGCTCGGCGGTCGAGGCGCTCACCGTACGAGCCCTCGCTCGAGAGACGCCGGGGTCCCGGTCGAGAGGCCGGCGATCACGCCGGGGCGCCACCGAAGTGCCGCGACGCGGCCAGGCGGTTGAGCAGGCCGATGCGGCCGTGGTTGGGGACCGAGCGGATCGGGTGCCCGGCCAATCCCCAGTGACCGAGCAGGGCGTTGGCCGCCGTCCAGCCGGTCGTCGCCGCGCGTTCCATCAGGGCGACCGGCAGGTCGATCCGGATGCCGTCGCCGGCGAGCACCAGCCCGGGATCGGCGGTGGTCACCGTGGGACGGCGGGCGAAGTCGCCGAGCCCGAACAGCGGGCAGTCCCTCCGCCACAGGTTGATCTCCGCGGTCACGCTCGCGTCGGCTGTCTCCGGGTAGATCTCGTGCAGCCGCTTGTCCATGGCGTTCGCCAGGCTCGCGGGGTCCTCGGTCGTCGCGGCGTAGGCGTGCAGTTCCACCACCGAGCCGTGGTGGGCGGCGGCCCAGCGCCGGGCTTCGCCTTCGTACCGGTGCAGCAGGCTGATGTTGTCCAGTGGCGGGACGCTGCCGGTGCCGAGGAACGGCGGCCGGTCCGCGGCGAGCGGCCGGTCCAGCCACAGCCGCCGGACCAGGAACGGCGGAGCGGTGCGCAGGCCGTCGACGGATTCCCGCCACTGTGCGGTGCCGAGCGTGCGGGAGGCGCCGACGATCTCGCGCAGTCCCGGCACGTCGCAGGCGAGGACCACCGCGTCGAACCGCTCGGCGCCACCGGTCACGACAGTGAACCCGGCTTCGGCGCGCTCGATGCTCGCGACCCGCACGCCGGTCCGGATTTCGACGCGGCGCGACACGAGGTGGTGGGCCAACGGGTTCCACAGTGCCTGGGGGAACGGTTCGGTCGGGACGTCGAAGACGAGCCCCTCGCTGGACCCGAGGAAGTACAGGTGGAACATCGTCGCCAGCTCCGCGGCGGACAGCTCGCGCGGATCGGCGAAGAAGCTGCGCGAGAAGACTTCGAACGCGAGGTGCTGGGCGGCGGCGGGGAAGTTGATCGACTCGAGGAAGGTCGCCGCGTCGATGTCGTCGAGGCGCCGGTAGGTCTCCGGCACGCTCACCGTGGCCAGCGGCAGGGCGCCGCGGCCGCTGATCTTCAGCAGGTCCCGCGGCGTGAAAGTCGGGCTGCGCCAGGCGAAGGCGAGCGCGTTCCACGGCGGGGTGCGCGGCAGGCCGGCGAAGGTGTCGGTCCGCCCTTGGGCGTCCAGGAGCGGGTAGTCGGTCAGTGGAGTCAGCCGCTCCAGGAGCGGGTCGGTGCGCATGAGCAGCGCGCGCAGGTTGTAGTACTGGCGGAAGAAGGCGTGGAAGCCGCGGCTCATCGTCGCCGCGGTGCCGCCCTGCAGCTGCTCCGGCCAGCCGCCGACCCGGCCGCCGAGGTGGTCCTCCCGCTCGAACAGGGTCACGTCGACGCCGCGCTCGGCGAGGCCGGTGGCCGCGGTCAGGCCGGCGATTCCCGCTCCGACGACGGCGGCCGAGGGACGCCGTCCGAGCATTCCGGCGTCGTTCAGCCCCGGCGGCGCCGGCCGGGTGACGCGCCGCGGATCGGTGCCGAGGGGACGGGTCACGGGTTCTCCTCCGGGGCGGTGCCGAGGACGGTGTGCACGATGCCGTGCTGCCAGCCGGGCATCGAGGCGGTGCGGACGTCGGTGAACCCCGCGTCGGTGAGCCGTCGGACGAGTGCGCTGATCCCGTCGAACCGCAGGACGCTGCGGCGGAGGTGGCGGTACAGCGTCGCGTCGCCTGTCGTGGCCTTGCCGAGCGGGATGATGATGCCCGCGCACACCGCGTTCCAGACCCAGCGGGCCCGCCGCGAGTCGCGGACCGAGTACTCGTGCACGGCGATCCGGCCACCGGGGCGGAGCAGCCCGCGCAGCCGGCTCAGCCCCGCGGTCGGGTCGGCGAGGTTGCGCAGCAGGTACGCGGTGAGGATCGCGTCGAAGGGCCCCTGGATCCCGTCGAGCCGCTCGAGCGGGGTGTGCACGAACTCGACGTCGCCGGGCCAGTCCTTGGCGCGGGCCCGCATGAGCATCTCGCCCGAGGCGTCGAACGCGGTGATCCGCGCTTCCGGGGCGACCGACAGCAGCGCCGCTGTGGACGCGCCTGTCCCGCAGCCCGCGTCGAGCAGGCGCAGGCCCGCGGTGTCCGCCGGCAGCTCGAGCCGGCGAGCCGAGAGACGCAGGTGCTCGTGGTATCCCGGGTTGGCGCCGACCAGCCGGTCGTACCAGCGCGCTTCGACGTCGAAGGTGGTGGGGACGGCCCTGCGGGGCAGGCCGTCCCGGGCCATCGGGTTCATTCGGCGTCCTCCAATGGCGGTCGCGCGCGCTCCCACAGCAGCAGGACCGCGGTGACGAGCGCGAACCCGAACAAGAAGTCCTCGACCGGGATGTCCCACGGGAAGCGCAGGCCGGTGATGTGCTCGGGGGTGTAGCGGACGATCGGCGCGGACAGCTTCGTCAGCCAGCCGTCGACCGGGATCTGGAACCCGGTGACGATCGCGATCGTGATCCAGTACGGCAGCCGGCGGAACAAGCCGGTGCGCAGCACGGTGAGCTCGGCGGCGACGACGAGCACCACGGCGGCGACGGCGGGCACGGTGTAGCCCCACGGGATCATCGCCGGACCGCCTCCCGGCTTCGTCGCCGGACGGCGGTCAGCGTGAGCTGGGTGATCTCGTAGGTCAGCACCCCGCACACCGGGATGACCGCGAAGAAGAGGATCTCCTCCAACGGGATGTCGAACGGCGCGCGGATCCCGGTGACGAACTCCGGCGCGTAGTCCCAGACCCCGCAGGCGATCGCGATCGCGTCCCAGACGAGGAACACCGCGGCCACCGGGAGCACGGCGCGCGCCAAGCGCCGCGGCTGCCGGTAGACGCGTGTGCCGGCGAACTCCAGCGGCAGCGTCACCAGGACGCAGGCCCCGAGGACGATGAGGTACTCGACCTTGCCCACCTCAGGTCACCGCCACCGGGGGAGCGGGGACCGGGTGCCGCCGGCGCGCCCACCACGTCCGCGCGAACGCGCCGCCCGCGACCGCGAGCCGCCGGCCGCGGGACACGGTGGCCCGGCCGGCGAAGATGTCGTGGCCGGCGTCCTCGACCCGGTCCAGGATCCGGCCGTAGAGGACGGCCGCGGTGGCGACGCACGGCCGGGAAACGGGGTGCAGCATGGCGATCCCGGGATGCGCCTCGGCGTACACGCGCCGCGTGACGGCGATCTGGGTGCGGATCGCCTCCCGTACCGCCGTGTCGGCCCGGCCGCGGGCCGCGCACCAGTCGAGCCGTTCGCGGTCGACGCCGGACTCGGCCAGTTCGTCGGCCGGCAGGTACACCCGGTCGCGAGTGAGGTCTTCGGCGACGTCCCGGATGAAGTTGGTCAGCTGGAACGCCTTGCCGAGGGCCGCCGCGGGCGGTTCCGCCTCTTCGCGCGGGGCCACCGCGCCGAGGACCGGGAGCACCTGCAGGCCGATCACCTCGGCCGAGCCGTGGACGTAGACATCGAGGTCGGCGCGCGTGGCGTAGGAGCCGACCGTGAGGTCCATCGTCATGGAGGTGAAGAACGCGCGGAAGAGCGACGACGGCAGCGTGTAGCGCGCCGCTGTGTCGATCACCGCCGTCAGCAGGGGATCGTCACTCACGCCGGCGGTGAGGTCGGCGAGGAAGCGTCCCTCCACTTCGGACAGCCGGGCCGCGAGCCCGGCCGGGGTGGCACCGGGTTCGGGTTCGTCGACGATGTCGTCGACCCACCGCGCGAAGCCGTAGAGCGCGTGGACCGCCGGCCGCTGGGCCGGGGTCAGCAGGCGGGTGGCGAGGAAGTACGTCCGGCCGTGACGGGCGTTGAGCTCCCGGCACCAGGTGTAGGCGCGGCGCAGGCCGGGATCGGTGATCCCGGCGGCGTCGAGTTCGTGCCGGGTCATCGGGCGCTCCTGTTCGCGAGGTCGACGACCCGCCCGCGCGTACCGGGCGTTCCGGTGACGCGGTCGGCGGCGAGCCGGCCGGAGATCAGCACGGTCGGGACGCCGACCCCGGGCACCGTCGCCCCACCCGCCAGCACGACGTTTTCGGTGCCCCGCGGGAGGTTCCGCGGCCGGAACGGGCCGGTCTGGGGGAAGGAGTGCGCATAGCTGAACGGCGTCCCGGCGACGTGCCCGCGGCTCGCCCAGTCGGCCGGGCTGATCACCTCGGTGAAGTCGGGCTCGAAGCCGGGCAGGAGCCGCTTGCGGGCGAGGTCGAGGATCTCCTCGGCGTACGGCCCCGCGTCGGTCGCCCAGTCCGCGGGTCCGCGCTCGAGGTTGGGCACCGGCGCGAGGATCGAGTAGAGCTGGCGGCCGGGTGGCGCGAGGCCGGGATCGCTCGCCGTCGGGCGCGTGATCAGCAGCGACGGGTCGCTCATCCGGCGGCCCGCGGTGATGAGCTCGTCGAACGTCGAGCGCCAGCCGTGCCCGAAGGAAATCGTGTGGTGGGAGACGTCGTCGTGGCCGCCGGGCCCGCCCGTGTGCAGGACCAGCGCCGACGGGGCCGGCCGCAGCGGGAGCGGCCGGCGCGGGGTCCGGCCGAGCAGCCGGTGGCTGTCGGGCAGCTCGGTGGTCAGGACGACGGCGTCACACGGGTACCGCTCGCCGTCCGCCGTGCGGACCGCGGTGACCCGGGCGCCGGTGCGGTCCAGTGAGGAAACCATTTCGCCGTAACGGAAAGTGACTCCGGCCTTCGCCGCCACCCGGGCGAGCGCACGGGGTAGCGCGGCGATGCCACCCGGCGGGAAGAACACCCCGCCGACGGTGTCCATATAGGAGATGACCGCGTAGAGCGCCAGCGCGCGCATCGGGGACTCGCCCGCGTACAGGGCCTGGAAGGTGAAGACCCGCTTGAGCCGCTCGTCGGACAGGAACGCGCCGATCTTGGCGTCGAGGCTGCGGAACCCGCCCAGCGCCACCAGCTTCGCGAGGTCAGGACGGAGCATGCCCAGCGGCGAGTCGATGTTCGAGTCGATGAAGCGCGCGAACTCGGCCCGGTAGAGCCGGGTCAGCCAGTCGCGCAGGCGGAGGTAGCCGTCGGCTTCGGCGGGCCCGGCGAACTCGCGGACGGCGTCGGCCATCGCTGTGGCGCCGGTGTGGACGGGCAGGGAGCTGCCGTCGGCGAACTGCGCCACATAGGCCGGATCGAGCCGCGTCAGCGGGAGCTCGGTGGCCAGTTCCGCGCCTGCCGCGGCGAAGGTGTCTTCCAGGACACTCGTCATGGTCAGCACGGTCGGGCCCGTGTCGAGCAGGTAGCCGTCCCGTTCGACGCGCCCCGCCCGGCCGCCCGGACCGGGGTCGCGTTCGAGCACGGTGACTTCGCGGCCCCGCCCGGCCAGGTGCAGCGCGGCGGCCAGCCCGGACAGCCCGGCCCCGACCACCACGACCCGGTTCGAGGGCCCGGGGATCGTCTTCACTGCTCACGCTCCGTGCAGCGGGTCGCCAGCGCGGCGAGCAGCTCGCTCGCCCGGGGCGGGACGACGGCCGGGTCGATCGCCGCGAGCGCCTTTTCGGCCCGTTCCCGGATGAGCTCGCCGAGCCGCTCCCGGGCGCCGGTCGCGGTGATCAGAGTGCGCCACCGGGCGACGGCGTCGTCGTCAACGGTGCCGAGCCGAAGCAGGTCCGCCAGCTCGGTTTCCTGGTGTCGGCCGGCCATCGCGGCGGCCAGCACGACGACGCTGGAAGCCTTGCGGTCCCGCAGGTCCTGCCCGTCGGGCTTGCCGGTGACGGCGGGGTCGCCGAAGACGCCGAGCAGGTCGTCCCGGAACTGGAACGCCTCGCCCACCAGGCCACCGAACTCGGCCAGCCCGCCCAGCACCTCCGGTCCGCAGCCGGCCAGCGACGCGCCGAACTCCAGCGGGCGGCGGACGGTGTAGTTGCCGGACTTGCGGCGCAGGACGTCGAGCACCGTGTCCCAGCTCGGCAGCGCCCGCGCGTCGTTCACCAGGTCGGCGAGCTGGCCGACGGCGAGCTCGGCACGCATCGAGTCGTAGACCGGCCAGCCCCGGGCGAGGTCCGCGTCATCGAGTCCGCTTTCGCGCAACAGCTGCTCGGACCAGACCAGGAACAGGTCGCCGAACAGCGTGGCCGCGGACTCGCCGAACCGGTCGGGCGATCCGCTCCAGCCCTGCTCGGCGTGCCACCGCGCGAACTGCACGTGCAACGCGGGGCGGCTGCGGCGCAGCGCGGACTGGTCCATGACGTCGTCCTGCGCCAGCGCGAAGCAATGCAACAGCTCCAGGCTCGACGCCGCGCGCATTGCCGCTTCCGATTCCGGCCGCCCGCAGCACCAGCCGACGTAAGCGAACAGCGGCCGCAGCGCCTTCCCGCCGTCGACGAATTGTGGAAGTGCCGTTTCCGCGAGCACGCCTTCACTGCGGCCGGCGAAGTGCTCGGCAGCTCGTGCGGTCACGAAACCATGAGCTTCGGCCAGACAGCGCCCGGCCTGCTCGTCCAGCCACGCGGTGGCAGCGGTGCCCACGGGCACCACCCCCGTCGTCGTGGTCGCCGCCATCCAACCGCCCCTCCGCCTGGTCACCCATTCGATTCGCAACCGTTTCACAACTCGTGTAGCTTGTCCACTACGGGAGTCAAGTTCCTGGTCCCGGGTCGATTGACCTGCTTGGGGTGGCAGGAAAGTGGGGTGGGGATGCTTCCGCTCGGCAGGGCATCGTGAATCGAACGCGGAACGAAACAGTGGATCGCCGGACCGGGCGACACGGATCCCTCGTGCCGCCTCCCAGAGGCACGGCTCCACCCCCTCACGCTGTGCCTCGGCGCCCGGCGTGCCCCGGCCGGGCGGCCCCTGCCGGCGCGACCGTGGTCACGCCGGGCGTTTCTTCCTGCGAATCTTCGCGCATTCGACGCATTGTTCGAACCGGGGCTCCGAAGATTCTTCCCGCTCTTTCCCAGATTTGTGACGGAACGCTCCGCGAACGGTCTATCGTCGGTTCGTGATGGTTACGCGGACCGCCGCACTCCCACGTTCCCCGGTTGATCTCCTCGCTCCCGTCGCGTGGATCTGCGCCGCCGGCACCCTGGTGTGCCAGATCTTCTACTCGATCACCGATCCCGGCAGCCGCACGGTTTTGACGGTGGGCACCGTGCTCTTCTTCGCCGCGGCGTCCCTGGCCGACGCCTGGTCCCGGGCCGGCGCCCGGGCGGCCGTGGCGCTGGCGGTGGTCGCCGGCGGGGGCGGGCTCGCCGCCGAGGTGATCGGGCTGCACACCGGCTTTCCCTTCGGCCACTACGCGTATACTGACGCGCTCGGCGGCGCCGTCGTCGGCGTGCCGGTGATCGTCCCGCTCGCCTGGCTGATGATGGCGTGGCTGGCGTTGCTGGTCGGTCGCGCTCTCGCCGCGCGGCCGGCCGGCGTGGTCGCGATCGCGGCCTGTGCCCTGGCTTCTTGGGATGTTTTCCTCGACCCGCAGATGGTCGACGAGGGGTACTGGCGGTGGTCGTCGCCCGAGCCGGCGCTGCCCGGGGTCGCCGGGATCCCGATGACCAACTTCGCGGGCTGGCTGCTCGTCGCGGTGCTCCTGCAGGTGGTGCTGCACCGGGTGGTGCCCCGGGCCGAGGACCCCGTGCCCGGCTTGGCGGCAGGCCCCGCGCCGGCGCTGTTCGTGTGGACGTGGTTCTCCTCGATCTGGGCCCACCTCGCGTTCTTCGGCCGCCCCGCGGTCGCGCTGGTGGGCGGCGTCGCGATGGGACTGACGGCGCTGCCGTTCGCGATCCGGGTCGTGCGGGGGTGGCGATGGTTCCGCTGCGCGTGATCGGGCGGATCGCGGTCCGCGCGGCCTCGGTCGCCGCCTTCGCCGCCGCCGGGCACGCCGCATACAACGCGCGGCTGGTGCGCGTGCCGCCACGGAACCCACCGCGCTGTGCGGAACCGGTGTCGATCCTGCTGCCGTTGCGTGACGAGGCGGCCCGGGTGTCGCCCACTCTGCGGTCGCTGCTGGCCCAGCGTGGCCTCGACGACGTCGAAATCCTGGTGCTGGACGACTGTTCGAGCGACGGCACGGCCGAGGTGGTCCGGCAGGTGTCCGGGGGCGACCCCCGGGTGTTCCTGAGGACCGGGGCCGAACCGCCGGCCGGGATACTCGGCAAGCCGCACGCGTGTCACCAGCTCGCCGGCCTGGCCCGGGGCTCGGTGCTGGTGTGCGTCGACGCGGACGTCGTCCTGGCGCCCGACGCCGTCGCCGCCGCGGTCGCGCTGCTGCGCACCGCCCGGCTCGACGCGGTCTCGCCGTTCCCCCGTCAGCGCGCCCGGGGATTCGGCGCGCGGCTCGTGCAGCCGCTTTTGCAATGGTCGTGGCTGGTGCTGCTGCCGCTGCGCCTGGCCGAGCGTTCGCCCCGGCCGTCGCTCACCGCGGCCAACGGCCAGTTCTTCGTGATCGACGCCGCGATGCTGCGCGAGTGCGGCGGATTCGCCGCGGTGGCGACCGAAGTCCTCGACGACATCGCGCTGATGCGCGCGGTCAAGCGAGCGGGCGGCCGGGGCGTCGTCGCGGACGGCAGCGGCGTGGCCGAATGCACGATGTACGAGTCGTGGGCCGATCTCCGGAACGGGTATACGAAGTCGCTGTGGTCGGCCACGGGGTCGGTGGCCGGCGCCACGGCGGTTTCGGCTCTGCTGCTGGGAATCTGGGTTCTCCCGGCGGCCGCGGCGCTGGCCGGCTCGCGAGTGGGGCTGCTCGGCTACGCGGCCGGTGTCGCCGGGCGCGTCGTCACGGCCCGCCGGACCCGGGGCCGGGTGTGGCCGGACAGTCTCGCCCATCCGCTGTCGGTCCTCGCCCTGGTCGGTCTCATCGGGCGGTCGTGGCGGGCCCGGTTCACCGGACGGTTGACGTGGAAAGACCGCGTCCTGCCGGGGCGGGAGGCAGCATGACCGACGTGATCGTCGTCGGCGGCGGCATGGGCGGGCTGGCGGCCGCGGCCCGGCTGGCGGCGGCCGGCCATTCCGTGACCGTGCTCGAACGCGCTGCGCGCTGCGGCGGAAAGCTCGGCACCTACAGCCGGGACGGGTTCGTGTTCGACACCGGGCCGTCGCTGCTCACCATGCCCGGCGTCTACCGCGCGCTCTTCGCCGCGACCGGCGCCGAACTCGACGACCTGGTCGACATCGTCCCCGTCGACCCCGCCTGCCACTACCGCTTCGCGGATGGCACGGAGCTGGCCGTCCCGCACGCCGCGGCGGAGGTGCCCGCGGCCCTCGACGCCGCTTTCGGCGGGGGAGCCGGGGGCGAGTGGGCCGCCCTCATGCGCGAGGCCGCCCACCTCTGGGACCTCGTCGGTGAGCGCGTGCTGCGCCGTCCCTTGACCGGGCCCGGCGAGCTCCTCCGGCACGCCACCGGAGTTCGGGACCTGGCGGCCATCGCACCCTGGCGCACCTTGCGCGGCGCCGGCCGACGGCGGCTCGGTGACCCGCGGGCCCGGATGCTGCTGGACCGCTACGCCACCTACACCGGCTCGGATCCCCGCCGCTTGCCCGCGCTGATGAGCGTCGTGCCTTACGTCGAGCAGGAGTTCGGCAGCTGGCACGTCCGGGGCGGCCTGCGCCGGCTCGGCGAAGCGCTGCTCGGCCGGCTGGCCGCGCTCGGTGTCGACGTCCGGACGGGTGCCGAGGTGACCGCCATCGAGACCGGTCCGGCCGGCGTGCGCGGGGTGCGGCTGTCCGGTGGCGAACGCCTGGCGGCGCCGGTCGTCGTCGCCAACGCCGACGCGGCACACCTCTACGAGTCCCTTGTGGACGATCCGCGGGCGCGCGGTCCGCGCCGTGCGCTGCGGCGGGTCCAGCCGTCGCTGGCCGGGTTCGTCGTGCTGCTCGCGCTGCGTGGCACCACACCGGTCCGCGCGCACCACCGGGTGCTCTTCCCCGCGGACTACGACGCGGAATTCGACGCCCTCTTCGGCCGGGCGCCCCGGCCCGTCGCGGACCCGACGATCTACGTCTGTTCGCCCGACGACGCCGAGATGCACCCGCCCGGCTGCGAGTCGTGGTTCGTGCTCGTGAACGCTCCCCGGCACGACCCCGGTGGCGGCGTCGACTGGACGGCGCCCGGGCTGGCCCAGTCCTATGCCGACCAGGTGCTCGACCTGCTCGCTACGCGCGGGCTCGACGTCCGGAACCGGTTGCTGTGGCGGGAAGTCCGCACACCGGCCGACCTCGAGCGCGAAGCCGGCGCACCCGGCGGCTCGATCTACGGCTCGTCGTCCAACGGGCCCCGCGCGGCGCTGCTGCGGCCCGCGAACGCCAGCCCGGTGCCCGGGCTGTACCTGGCCGGCGGCTCGGCGCACCCGGGCGGGGGACTGCCGCTGGTGGCGCTGTCAGCCGCGATCGTCGCGGACCTGGTCGGCCCGGCGGCCCGGGACACGCAACGCGACGCCGAGCGAAAGATGGGTTAGCCCGATGACCGACAACCCGGCCCAGAGCACCACGCATGTCGTCGCCCACGGCCAGCCTGTCCACGGTGTCCCGGCGGGAGCCAGCGCCGCGCCGGTCACGGCGACGGCCGTGACGATCAGCCGCGTCGGCCGCTCGGCGGCGGTGATCGCGCCCGGCCCCCGCATCCCCGCGGCCTGGGCGCGGGCACGGACGTATTCGTGCAGCAGCGCCAGGAAAGCGACTCCGGCGCACCAGGCGAGCGGCGCGCCGAGGACCAGCAGCACGGCGGCGAAGCACAGCTCAGTGACCCGGTCGGCCACCGCGTCGAGCACCGCTCCGAGCGGCCGGGCCCGGCCGGTGAGCAGCGCTACCGCGCCGTCGAGGCCGTCGAAGACCCCGGTGGCGACGATCGCGCCCAGCGCGAACCACAACCACGAGCCACCCAGCGCGGCCAGGCCGATCGCCGCCACGGCGCTGAGCACGCCGCAGCCGGTGAGGACGTCCGGCGGCACGCCGAGGAACGGCCGGGTGGCGACGTGGACGAAGCGCAGCCAGCCGACGGCCAAGGCGCTGCCGGACACGTCGTGCTCGTGGAGCCGGGACCAGCCCTCGACGCCGTCGGGACCGGCCGCGTGACCGGGGCCGTTCTGCGCCGGCGGACCGGGGTCGTGCTGCGCGACGCGGGCCGGGCGCTGCGGGGCCGGGACATGTCCCTGTGGGCCGCCGGGGTCACGTTCTTCGCCGTGCTCGCGGTCGTCCCCCTGGCGCTCGTCGCGTTGCGCGGCGCCGCGTTCCTTGCCTCGCCCGGCTTCGTCCGGCAGGGAGTCGCGTTGCGCGGCGCCGCGTTCCTTGCCTCGCCCGGCTTCGTCCGGCAGGGAGTCGAGGGGTGGGGCGCCGCCCTCCCGGCCGAGCACGGTGCGGGAGCCGCGCTGAGCGCGCTCGCCGAAGCCGCGCTGCGGACGCCGTGGGCCACACTGTTGCTGAGCCTGCTTCCCGCCACCTTCTACGGTGAGGGCTTGCTGCGCGGGCTCGTGCAGGTCGCAGGCCGGCCCGCCGGCGCGCTCGTCGGCTGGCGGGGCCGCCTGATGTTCGTGCCGGTGGTGCTGATCAGTCCCGCGCTCGCGGTCCTCCCGCTCGCGACCGCGCAGGCGGTCGCCGACCTGCACCGAGGCGGTGGCCTCTCGGCGTTCTGGGGCATCGCGGTGTCGTTCCACGTCGACTGGCTGGTCATCGCCCTGGCGACGGGGGTGGTCTTCGTGGGAAGCGCGCCCACGGGAGTGCGGCGCCGGCCGCTGGCCCTCGGCGCGCTGGCCCTCGCCGCGTTCCTCTCGGGGTTCTTCCACGGCTTTCTCCTGTTCCTGGCCATCCCGCTCGACTGGAGCGTCCCGTTCGGCGGGCTGGCGGTCGTGGGCGTGGTCTCGGCGCTGGTGCTCTGGCTCTATCTGCTGCACGTGCTCCTGCTGCTCGGCTACCGCCTCGCGCTGAGCGCGGAGCGGACTCGCGCCGGCCCGCCCGCCGACACCGGCGAATCGATGCAAAAGCGCACATTATGAGCGGGTATTTCCGCTGGTGAGCGGTGGTCTGCGGATTCGCGGTGTGGAAACACGGCAATAGCGTTGCACACTCGATACAGCTTCGACATCATCGGCTGAGTACGGCCGATCGGCGGATGCTCTGGCTTCCCGGCGGCGAGCAGGTGACCGCGAGCGCATGGAGCAGCTGTGGTGGGGGACGTGTCGAGCAGGCCGGACGTCGAGGCGGCCGAGCGTGCGTCCTGGTGGACCACGGGCCAGATCGCCACGGCGATCGGGGTGTCCCCGGTCGTGCTGCGGGCGTGGGACAGCCGGTACGGCCTGGGCCCTGCCCGGCGTGGTCCCGGCGGGCAGCGGCTGTACGGCCCGCGCGAACTGCAGCGCCTGCGCCGGATGAGCAGCCTGATCGACCAGGGCATCCGGGCCAGGGAGGCAGCCGGCCTGGTGTTGGCCGAGGCGGTCACGCCCGCAGGGTCGCTCAGTCGGGTCGAACAGCTCGACCAGGCCGCGGCCGAGGTCGACCTGCCCGCGCTGGCCGACCTGCTCGACGAGCTGCTCTTCAGCCACGGCACGATCGTCGCCTGGACCGACGTGCTCGCGCCGGTGCTGCACCGCCAGGGCCGGCGCTGGCAACAGGGAGAAAACGCTTTCGAGGCGGAGTGGGCCTTCTCCGTCGCCATCACCGCGGCGCTCGACCGGCACCAGCCCCCGCTGCCCCGGCGGTCCGAGGGCGCGCCGGTGCTGCTGGCCTGCTGCGGTTCCGAGCGGCACGTGCTGCCGTTCCGGATCCTCGTCGCCGTGCTGCGGGAGGCCGGGATCCCGGTGGTCTTCCTCGGCGAGATGGTGCCGGGCGAGGTGGTCGCGCGGACCGCCGCCCGTCTCCGGCCCGCCCTGGTGCTGCTGTGGTCGATGACGCCGTACACCGCCGACGTCCCGCTGCTGAGCGAGCTGACCCGCCGCGAGTTCGTGGTCCGTGCGGCGGGCCCGGGCTGGTACTCGGCCGGGGGCCGGGTCGGCCCGGTGGTCAACGGCCTGCACGTCGCGCTGCAGCTGGCCGCTGGACGCACCGGCCGAAGCTGGCCGTAGCCGGTCTGGCATGTGATTCGCGTCACAAAAAGGTGGGTAAAACCGTGCCACTCGAGCGTTCGCCGTGTCCAACGGGGATGGGATGCCGTATCGGTTGAAACCGACATGACCGGGTAACCGGTCGTCCGGGGCGGCTGCCGACAGCGAGAAGTCCCCGGTGGTGTGGGAACGTGGTGTTGATGGACGTCGACGCGATGCGCCGTAGTGACGAATCTCGGCCCGAGGGATCGTGGAATCCCGGCAGGGTGGCCGAGATCCTCGGCGTGTCTCCGGTGACCCTGCGGACCTGGGCCGCGCGCTACGGGGTCGGGCCGTCGCTGCACGGCGATCGCCGCCACCGCCGGTACTCCGACGCCGACGTTCGCCGCCTGCAGCACATGCAACGGCTCATCGAGCGCGGGATGCGGGCCCGGGAGGCCGCGGCCGCAGCGTTCTCCGGTCTCGACGAGGTGCCGCCCGAGGTGCCGGTCGGCCGCCGCGTCGACGAGCTCGTCCGCGCGGCGGAGGCCCTCGAGTTCGGCGCCATGGCCGTGCTGCTCGACGAGACGCTCGACGCGCTCGGCCCGGCCGAGACGTGGGTCGAGGTGGTCGTCCCGGTGCTGCGCGACCTCGGTGGCCGCTGGCTGCGGGGCAACGTCTGCTTCGAGTCCGAATGGGCGTTCACCGCCGAGGTTTCCCTTGCGCTGCAGCGCTACGGCGGCAAGTTCCCGACGGTGTCGCCCGGCCGGGTGGTCCTGCTGTCCTGTTGCCCGGAGGAGCGGCACACCCTGCCGATGGAGGTGCTGCGCGCGGCGATGGCCGAAGTGGGGATCCCGGCGATCTTCCTCGGTCAGATGGTGCCGGCGGAGACGACGGTCGGGATGGCGGGCAAGCTCGATCCCGCTCTGGTCGTGCTGTGGTCGATGTCCGCCAACACCGTCGACGACCTGCTGTGCCAGCGGCTGCAGCGGCACGGGTTCGAAGTCGCGATGGCCGGACCGGGCTGGGAAAGCCTGGAGATCCGCGAGTTCTCGTGGGTCAACGACCTGGCCGACGCGCTCGAGCTGGCCGCGGAGCGGATCAAGGCCTGACGTCGCGGCCGAACCGTTGCAAAATCGCTCCACATGCCAGAGGATGGCGGTGCATCCGGCCGGACCGGCCGGTGTCCTCAGGCGGGAGCGTGTCCGGTGGATCTCAGGCGGCAGGTGCTCGAACGCTGGCCGGAGCGCTGGCCGGTGCAGCTCTTCGGCGAACCGGCGTGGGCACGCCAGGCGCCGACCTACCGCGACTGCAGTCCCGCGCTCATCGAAGCCGCGGTCAAGCGGGCCGACGCCCGGCCGGCCGGCAACTGGTTCGTCTTGGCCGCCGGCAGCGACATCCGGGCCGACCGGCCGTTCGGCCGCACCGTGGGCGGCCGGGAGCTGGTGGCGTGGCGCTCCGCCGACGGCGAGCTCGTCGTCGGCTCCGGCGTGTGCCCGCACCTCGGCGCACCGCTGGCCGAGGCTCGGGTGCACTGCGGCGAACTGGTCTGCCGGTGGCACGGGCTGCGCGTCGGGCCCGCCCGGCCGGGCTGGTCCGCACTGCCGGTGCACTTCGACGGCGTGCTCGTCTGGGTGCGCCTGGACGACGTAGGGGGCGAGCAGCCCACCGACCGGCCGGTCGTGCCGGAGCGCCCGGCCGGTGTCGCGGTCGACGCGGTCGCGACGCTGACCGGGATCTGCGAGCCGGTGGACGTCGTCGCCAACCGCCTCGACCCCTGGCACGGCGCCTGGTTCCACCCTTACTCGTTCACCCGGCTGCGGGTTCTCTCGGCGCCGCAAGGTATCGACGTCGCGGAGGCGGACGACAAGTTCGTCGTCGAGGTGACCTTCCGGCTGGCCGGCAAGCTGGGCGTGCCGGTGGTCGCCGAGTTCGCCTGCCCGGAGCCGCGCACGGTCGTGATGACCATCGTCGAGGGCGAAGGGGTGGGCAGTGTGGTGGAGACGCACGCGACTCCGCTGGGGCCCGGTCCCGACGGCAGGCCGCGGACCGCGGTGATCGAGGCGACGATCGCGACCTCCGAACGCCCGGGCTTCGCCCATGCGGCTCGCCTCGCGCCCGCGCTGCGACCGCTGATGCGGCGCGCCGCGGCCCGCCTGTGGCGCGACGATCTCGCCTACGCCGAGCGCCGCTTCGCGCTGCGCTCGGCTCATCGCTGACGCACGGGCGTGGCGCGCGCGTCACCGGCCGGTGCGGGGAAGCGGCGCCGGGCGCGGTGAGCCGCACGCAACGCCCGCGCCGCGACGGCGAGCTTCCGGGTCCGGGGCACGCGCGCGCGGCGGGCGAAGACGTCGAGGTCGGCTTTCTCGATGCGGTCGAGGATTTCCGAGTACAGCCGGAAGGCCGTCGCGACGCAGGGCCGGGAAACCGGGTGCAGCATCGCGATGCCCGGCTCGGCTTCGCGGTAGATCCGGCGCGTGGTCGCGATCTGGTCGGCGATGGCCCGCCGCACCCGTGGCTCGGTGCGGCGGTGCTCGGTGCACCAGGTCAGCAGCTCACGGTCGACACCGAAGGTGGCCAGTTCGTCGGCGGGCAGGTAGATCCGTCCTCGCTGGATGTCTTCGGCGATGTCGCGCAGGAAGTTGGTCAGCTGGAAGGCTTTTCCGAGCGCCGCGGCACGGGGTGCCGCCTCCGCCCGCGGGGCGACGGTGCCCAGCACCGGAAGCACCTGCAGCCCGATCACTTCGGCCGAGCCGTGCACGTAGCCGTCGAGCGCGGCGCGGTCGGCGTATTCGGAGACGACCAGGTCCATCCTCATCGACGTCGTGAACGCCTCGAAGCACCGGGTCTCGATCCGGTACCGGGTGGCGGTGTCGACGAGCGCGCACAGCAGCGGATCTTCGCTGGTCCCCGTGCGAAGTCCCCGCTGGCCGGCACCGTGCAGGCCGCCGTGGCCGCACCGGCGGGTGGTCCCACTTACGAAGACTGCGCGACCTACCTGTGCACCGTCGACTACGACAACCCGGTGGTCAAGCCGAACGTCGTGAACTACAGCATCCACCACGGCGGCGGTTCGCAGACGTCAGGAACGCTCACCTACACCGAGTCGCAGGGCTACCAGGTGAGCATCAACGGCAAAGTCGGCGCCTCCGGTGACGTCAACGGCGCAAAGATCAGCGCCGAGATCGGTGGCTCGATCACCAGCACCTACACCGTCGGCTGGACCTGCTCCGGCACGCTGAAGAGCGGCTCGAAAGGCCGGCTGGACGTCTACCCGCAGATGGATGAATACCACTTTCCGATGATCCTTCACGGCCCGGATGGCGAGGACTACAACGTCTCACCGGACTACCTGATCGTACAGAAACCGGTCGGGATCCACTGCTCGTTCACGCCCAGGTCTGCGTTCCGCGACGCTCCCGACAGCGGCAAGCCTCCGAAGAACTGAATGCGCTGAGCCGTGGGGTGAGCGCTTTCGCGTCTCACCCCACGGGAAGGAGTGTCTGATGAGCTCTCTGCCGGGAATCCGGACATTCGTCTCCGGTCTCGTTGCCGCGGCGGCTCTGGCGGTTGTGTCGGTCGCCGGCGATCTCGTACCGGCCGCGGCTCCTGCGACCGGCAGCTCGGTTGCCGGAGAGGCCGCATCCGTTCAGCTGCCCGCGCTGGATCCCGCGGCGGTCCCGCTGAGAGCCGGCGAGACTGTGGCTCGGATCCGTCCCAGGACCGACGGTTGGGACGTCCTGCTCAGCAACCACAACGGTACCGGCGCGCTGGTGAGCCTCGACCTCGATCGGCGCCCCGGCAGCCGTCACGATCTCGGACATGTGCCTATCCCGGCCTCACCCGCCGAGACCGCCGAAGCGGCCGCGCTGCTGGTGAGCGATCCCGCCACTGCTTCCTACCTGCGAACGCAACTGTCGGCGCTGGGGTTGCCCGTTGAGCTGACCGGCTTGACGGTGATCGCCACCGCGTTCACCCCCGAGAACGCGCCCGCGGCCCGCAACGGCGGCGACCTCGCCCGCTGCCGGGTCGCCCGCTGCCTGCGATTGAGCGCCCACACCGCAGCCGGTATCTGGCTGAACGCGCGCATGATCGTCGCGGACTTGACCGATTACAAGATGCTGAAGGTGGTGATGTGACCATGGGTCGATTCCGGCGTACGCGATCTGCAGTCGTCTCTGCCGCAGCGGCCGGCGTGGTGTGCCTGCTGGCCACCACTGCCACGGCCGTTCCCCGCTTCGTGACCGCGTTGTCCGCCTCGGGCCAGGCCTGTGGCAGCGACCAGCACCTGTCCCGCACTTTTCCCACCGGCACCGGGTGGGACTTGTGCTGGAGCACCGGTCAGGAAGGGCTCATCCTTCGCCAGGTGCAGTTTACCGGCCGGGACGGGGCCCGGCACCTGGTCCTGAACCAGGTGGCGCTGGCCGAGATGGTGGTGTCCTACGACGACGGATCCTCCTTCGACCTCGACGTCGCCGGTTACGGTTTCGACCATCTCCTCCCGCAGCGCCGGGAGGACTGCCCGTCCGGAGATGTTCTGACCGCCGGCACCGGTCCTGGAATCCTATGCCTGGCGACGGCAACGCGCGCTCCCGCCCTGCGCACCGACGAGGTCTCGGCGTCCGGACAAGACCTGCAGCTGTCGGTCGTTTCCGAGGCAGCCTGGTACAAGTACGTGTCCCGTTACACCCCGTCCGACGACGGCACCATCCGGCTGGAGATCGGCGACACCGGGACGCTCAGCCCGTACCTCTCCGACGACACGTCCACAGGCTGGCGCATCGGCGCAGACCCGCATCAGGTGGCGACCGCCCACACCCACGCCGCTTACTGGCGGCTGGACTTCAACGTCGACGGCCGTCCCGATCGCCAAGCAGCGCAACAGGTCGAGCAGATCGACTCACCCGATGCCGGGACGAGCGTCCGGCCACTGGCGATCACGCCGATCACCGGCGAGACCGCGGCTCGGGCCGCCAATTCGCGGATGTGGGCGGTGACCGCCATCGGTGAGACATCGGCCAACGGGCAGCACCCGTCGTGGCAGCTGCGGCTCGACGGTCTCGACCACTACACCGGCCCCGCGGAGAGCCAGGCATACACCGCGGATGACGTCTACTTCACCGAACTTCACGACTGCGAACGATTCATCGATGCCAATTACGCCAACGACTGCGCCCGGAGCCTCGACACCTACCTCAACGCGGAGCACCTGACCCACCCGGTGGTCTGGGCCAGGGTCGACTTCCACCACCTCCCGCGACAGGAGGACACGCCCGTGATGTCCACGCACTGGCAAGGCTTTTCGATCGCGCCGCGCGACGTCTTCACTGCCAACCCCATCACCCCGCGCCACCACTGAGCCGCCGCGGAAAAGCTAGAGCGGCTCACGAGTGGTCCGGGGCGGCCAGGTGCCGGGCTGAAGGATTCCGTGTGCGTAGGCGCGAGCGACCAGCCCGCCGGTCCGTATGTCGGGGCCGAGCCCCAGCCGGCGGCGCAGCTTGTCCAGGTGGTGCTGGACGCCGGCCCGGCTCAGGTGCAAGTTCCGCTCGACCTCGGACAGCGTGCCACCGGCGGCAAGCGTGGTGAGGATGGTGTGCTCTTCGCGGCCGAGCCGCTCGTCGTCCAGTTGCGGCAAGTGCTCCTCGCCGCCTCGCCGATCAGGATCTGCGTCGGCGTCGCCAATCGGGGCCGCCACGCTGTAGACGTACTTCGGGGAGCCGTCGGGGTGGGTGATCAGAGCCTGCGTCGCGATCGTGGGGACGATGTGCCCGTTGCCGTGGCGTAAGGTCGCCCGGGAGCGGTAGACGCGCAACTCGCCCGTGACGAGCCGGCGCCAGCGGTCGGTGTCCTTGTCCCGGGTGCTCTGGGTGATCAGCGCCTTGATCGGCATGCCCTGGAGAACCGACAACGGACGGCCGACGAGCTGGGTGTAGGCGACGTTGGCGTTGATCACGTAGCCGTCCAGATCGAAGACCACGATGGGGAGACCTGCGTACTCGAACAGTTGCCGGTAGCGCGCCTCTGCGTCCTGAGCTCGTGCGCGAGTCTCGTGCAACTCGGTGATGTCGATGAACACCCCACCCAACCCGGTGGTGCCGTCGGGCAGGGCGAGGACGAACCGGAACCCGAGGTCGACGCCTGTGGTGCCGTCACCACGCTGATATCGCTGCACGTCGCGCAGCGGCTTTCCGGAGGTGAGGACTTGCTGGTCCAGGCGGGTGGCGTAGTCGGCCTGCTCACGGCTTGTCAGGTCATAGATGGTCGAGCCGAGAAAGCTGTGCGGGTCGGTGTGGTAGGTGTGATGGTAGGCGGGGTTTGCCCACACATAGCGTCCGTCGGCGGATTTCACCACGGCCGCTGCGGGAGAGTGCCGCATGAACTCGGTGAAGCGAGCCTCGGCCGCGCCGGCTTGCTGCCGAGCGCGGTGTTCATCGCTGACATCGACCAACATGGTCCCGATCAGCGTGCGGCCATCGTGATCGGTGAAGGAAAACCTGCTGCCGCGCAGCCGGGTCGGGTCCCGCGGATCGAGCGGCCAGGCGAAGTCGACCGCCATGGGCCGGCCGCCGGCGGCCAGCATCGTTTCGTCCTGGGCGCGATTCTCGGCACCGAATTCGGCCCCGAACAGCTCGGCGGGGGTTCGTCCGACGATGTCCTCCAACGGCAAGCCGTAGCGTTCGGCGACCATGCGGGAGACCCAGACGAACTGCTGGTCGCGGTCCTTGATCGTGGCCAGGACCGAGGTCTGGTTGATGAACAGTTCGAAACGTTCCTGGGCCCGGACTTGTGCGGACACGTCGAGGAACAAGCAGCCCACGCCGGGCTCACCGGACGGGCCGGTAACCGGGAAGCGGACTCCGCTGCCGTAACCGGTCCAGCCATCACCTTGGCGGTAGCGAACCATGGTCACAATGGGCACCCGCTGCGCGATCGCGGCGTCTTCTTCGCTGCGGATACGGTCGCGATCGGCCTCGTCCATTTCGAGGTCGGCGTCGGACAACCCGACCAGCGCATCCGGAGCGGTGGCGAGGCGATCGGCAAAACCCGCCGAGACGTGAACGAACAGCCGCTGCTCGTTTTTGACGACGAAGGACATTTCGCCGAGCGCCGCGGCCCAGCTCCGTCCCCACCAGACCGTCGCGTTCTCGTCATCGGTTTCCCGGATTGCGGGAGCCAATGGGGCGGTTGATTTTGGCGTGTCGGTCACCAGGCGGCACCTCCAGCTAGGAGACGGACGGGTTCGCTTGAGAGGAGCGCAGCACGTCCCAAGTGGTCACGCAGCACATTCGAACCCGACATATGTCTGGTTATCGGCGGATCCACCTCTCGGCTTGATCACTTGGTTCAGCAGCGTCGGCGAGAGCTGGGTCGCCGGAGCGGATTGCGTCTCTGACAGGCCGCGTACGTCGGCCATACAGTGGCTGTTCGGCTTGTAAGTTCGTGCGTTCGTGGTCGTGGACGATTGATCGGGCGAGACCCGGGCGAAGATCAGGTCGTGAGCTCGTTTCCGCAGGTGCCAGCAGGCGTGGCCCGGCGTCCGCCGAGCACTCCTGTCGAGCAGGCCGCGTGGGGCCCACGCCGATGCGGGAGGGAAACGGCCATGGTCACCGACGAGTGCTGCGACCGCCTGCCCCGGCCGGTCCGGCCCGGCATTCGCGGGCCGGGTGCGCTCATCTTGGTACGCCGGGGCTGCGGATTCGACCGGGGTGTCGGCCTGGCCGGCCGTGCTGGAGCGACGCGAACAACGGATCTGCGGCGGCAGCCGCCAGGTCGGCTGCGAGCGCACGGCTGACGAAACCGGTCGCTCTCGGCACCGTGCAGCGGAGTGTGTGCGGCGTAGACGTCATCGCGAGCCCGGGAACGGCTGTGCCGCGGTGCGCTGGTGAACGGCGGAGAACCGGCCCGCGACCTCGTGGATGCCTAAGCGGCTGACGACGGGTGTCACGTCCGGAAGTCCCCGGCGCCGGGCCTGAGGCGGATCGCCCATGACGTCGACCGCGGCGATGCCGAAGACTTCCCTGCGGCTGGGACAAGCGTAGAGGTGCGGGTTCGGCGCGGGGAGCCGGTGGGTGAGGCGGACCAGGCGAGTCGACCGGCCGCCGCAGCACCACGTGCCCCGAGCCACCGGCGCCCAGCGGCGTGATCCGGTCGCGGAGCTGGTCGCGGCCGAGGAGTGTCACTGTGACTGTCCGGGCGATTCCCGCGTGCCGGGGCAGAGCCGTTCCCAGGTGTCGCAAGAGGACGGTGAGCTAGCCGCTTGCCCCGGTGCCGGATTGGTCGAACGAGCCCAGCAGCATCGACTGCGCGACGGTCAGCCCGGTCTGCTCCGGCGGCGGGCAAGTCCACAACGGACCATTCGGCGTGATTTCGTCCCTCCCGGCAGGCAAACCGCAGTCAAGGCGTGCTCGTCAGGCCCCCCTCGTGTGCCAAGGTCAACTCGCCAGCCGCCTCTGGCTGCCCGCCACGCGCGTCGACCCGCGTCGGCGAAGAGGTCCACGGCGATCGAGGTGGCCGGCTCTGTGGACAGGCCACTGCTGGTCACCGGAATGGCCTCGAGCGCATCGGCCGCGCAACCGCGCACGCGTTCACGGCGCGCCCGCGAAGCGCTGGTTCGGGCTGCACAGCGCGATCCGGCGGGTTCGCGGGGACACGGCCACGTTCGTCGGTGGTCCCTGCGCGATGCTGCAGTCCCGGCACCCGCCGGCGATGGCGGCGGTGGCCGCGCATTCCGGTTGTCGCGGCCACCCGAAGGGGCGGCCGTAGAGCACCAGCACCTTTCTCGCCGTGACGACCTTCGGCGCGGCCGAGGACGCCCAACGCGCGGTCGGGACCGTGCGCTATGTCCATCGGCGGGTGCAGGGAGTGTCCCCGGATGGGCGTGCCCACCGGGCTTGCGATCCCATCAGCTCTTATGGACGCACATCGCCGAAGTAGACAGCTTCCTGCGCGCCCATCAGCTGCAAGGGGCCGCGGTCCCTCGACGAGGCGTGGCGTGACCGGTACGTCGCCGAGACGGCCGTGATCGCCCGCGAGTTCGGCGCCCTCGACCCGCCGGTGGCCCGAGCCGGGCTCCACGACGCGCCGGCCTGAGCTGCACCGCACCCCGGATGCCCGGCAGGCCGCTCGCTTCCTGCTGTTCGCCCGCTGATTTCGTGGCCGGCGAGGCTTCCCTACGCAGCGCTGGGGGTCTCGGCGGTGGCGATACTCCCGGATTGCACGCGACTGCACCTGCGCCTGCCGTGGCTGCCGGTGGCCGAAGCGACAGTCGTCCGGCTTGCCGGGCACAGCCTGGTGAAGGTCGTCTGCTGGGCGATCACCGCGGCCTGAGCGCGGCCGGAATCGCGGCTGTCCGCCAGGCCCGGCCCACGACGGCGATCAGGAAAGGGCTTCGTCGGCGGGAGCCGGTGTCGTTCCTCGGCGGGTCATGCCCGCCATGACCGAGCCCATGATCCGGACCCGGGTCCGGCGGGGGAGCGGGATCATCACGTCCTTCAGCCCTCGGCTGAGCAGGCCGGGCAGCGCGGTCGGTCGGCGGCCCAGAGCGCGCAGGATGCCGTGGGCGACGGTCTCGGGTGCGAGCGCGATGCCCATCGTCATGCCGGCGTGCTCGGCGAACTCGCTGTGTGTCGGGCCTGGGGCGGCGGCCAGCACATCGACGCCATGGGAGCGCAGTTCGACGTGCAGCGCTTCGGCGAGGGTCTGCACGTAGGCTTTCGTGGCCGCATAGTGGGCTGCGTTGGGCATGCCCTGAAAGCCGACGATCGAGCTCATCAGGATCATCCCGCCTCGGCTCCGTTCGGTCATGCGCTGTCCGAACGCGAGGCTGGTGGTCAGGACGGATTCGCAGTTGAGGCGCAGCATGTGCTGCTCCTGCTCGAGGTCGGCGTCCAGGAAGAGGCCGGACGTGCCGACTCCGGCGGCGGCGACGTAGAGGCCGATGTCGGTTCCGGCCGTCTTCGCGATCAGCTCGTCGGCCCCGGTCGCGGTGGCCAGGTCGACGGGCAGGACCCGGACGTCGATGCCGTGTGCGGCCGTGAATCCAGCGGCGAGTTCGTCCAGTGCGGGCGCTCGGCGGGCGGCGAGGACCAGGTCGAACCCGGCGGCGGCGAGCTCGGTGGCGATGGCGCGCCCGATGCCCGATGACGCGCCGGTGACCAGGGCGCGGGGCCCGTAGCGGTGGTGGAGCCGGTCGCGGTGGTTCATGCGGGCACCTCGGCGGGAGTGGTGGCGGGTACGTCCGGGACGGTCGGGTTCATGCGGTGTGCGGCGGACTGGCCGCGGGTGGCGATGGGGACGTGCCGGGTGGCGCGGGCCAGGCCGATGACCGGCATGTCGACGTAGACGGCTTCGCAGCCGTGGTCGCCGATGACGAAGGATTCGTGGTAGACGCCGGCGGCGTCGCTGTGGCGTACGGCGCGGTTGTAGGCGCGCCAGGCGGGCAGGTGCGGTGCGTCGGCCGCGCGGGCCCAGGCGGTGAGGGAGGCGAAGTCTTTCCAGTACTGCACGACCAGGAATGTCCGTCCGGATCGGAAGACCTCGAAGCTGAGCAGCCCGAGTTCGGGGTGGGCGGACAGTTCGCGCAGCATCCGGGGCATGGCCAGCAGGACGGGCAGCCAGGTGTGCGGGGAGCGCAGCCGGTTGATCCGCATGCCGATGTGGAACAGGACCAGGCCGTTGTGGTGTTCGGGGTCCGGATGGGCGGTGAAGCGCCCGCGCTTGATGTCAGTCATGGCCGGGTCCTTCCGCAGTTGTGGGCATGGTGGTGTCGCGGGCCCGGACACGTCCCAGGGCGAGACCGCACGCGGCGGCCGCGAGGCCGGCGGCGGCCATGACCCACCAGGCGCGGTGGAACGACGCGAGCGCCGCGGCCGAGGCCGGGGTGAGGACGGCGAGCAGGACGGCGATGCCGAGGACGGCGCCGATCTGCCGGAAGCTCGCGGTGATCGCGCTGCCGGTGGCCAGCCGTTGCCGGGGCAGCTCGGCGACCGCGGCGGAGCCGAAGGAGGAGATCGACAGCCCGATCCCGGCGCCGGTGGCCAGGATTCCGGGCAGGAAGTGGCCTGCGTAGTCGGAGGTCGCCGTGGCCGTGGTCGCGAGGAACGCGGTGCCGCCGGCGAAGAGCAGCCCGCCGGGCACGGCGACCACTCGCTGCCCGAACCGGTCGGCCAGGCGTCCGCCGACGGGAGCGACCAGTGCGGCGGTGACCGCGCCGGGGGTCAGGGCCGCGCCGGCCAGGCCGATGTCGTAGTGCCAGATCCCGGTGAGGAACAGGACGTTGCCCAGCAGCAGGGCGTAGAAGCCCAGCGCGAAGACGACGGTGCCGAGGTTCGCCACCGCGAAGGACCGGATCCGGAACATGCCGAGCTCGATGATCGGTGCCGGATGCCGGCGACATCGCCGGACGAACAGCCCCAGCAGGACAGCGGAGGCAGCGAAGGTCGCGAGGGTCCGGATGTCGCTCCAGCGCCAGGCCGGTCCTTGCACGAGTGCCAGTGCCAGCGCGCTGGCGTCCGAGGCCAGCAACACCGCGCCCCACCAGTCCGGCGAACGCGCGGACCGTCCTTCGCGGGTCTCGGCCAGCAGCCGCCGTGCCGGGGCGAGCGCGGCGATGCCGATCGGGACGTTGACGAAGAAGACCAGCCGCCAGTCCGCCCAGGCGACCAGCGCGCCGCCGAGCGCGGGTCCCGTCGCGGCCGCCACGGCTCCCATCGCGCCCCAGATCGCGGTCGCGGTGGCGCGCTGGGAGAGCGGGAATTCCGGGACCAGCAGCGCGAGCGAGGTCGGCACGACCGCGGCGGCGCCGACGGCCTGGACCACCCGCGCGGCGATCAGCACCCCGGGGGCGGGCGCGAGCCCGCACACGGCCGAGGCGAGGACGAAGACCACGATCCCGCCCAGGAACAGCAGTCGCCGCCCGACCCGGTCGGCGAGCCGCCCGGCCGGGACGAGGGTGGCCGCGAACACGACACCGTAGCCGTTGATGACCCACGACAGCAGCGGGACGGAGGAGCCGGCGAAGTCGGCGCGCAGGCTCGGGAAGGCGATGTTGACGATGGTGACGTCGAGGAAGCTCATGAAGACCGCGACCGCGGTCACGGCCAGGACCAGCCAGCGTCGCCGGTCGGCTCCCGCGGAATCGGGGGCGGCGGGCGGTGGCCGCCGCGAAGTGGGTTGCATCACGCGACTGACTGTAGACGACTCAGTCGCGTCACGCGACTTATACTTTCGGACATGTTGGGACGTGACTACGCCGACCAGACCTGCTCGATCTCCCGTGCGCTGGAAGTGGTGGGAGAGCGCTGGACCCTGCTGGTGCTCCGCGACGTACAGCTGGGTCTGCACCGGTTCGACGAGCTGATCGAGAGCCTGGGGGTCACGCGCACCGTGCTCAGCCAGCGTCTGCGTCACCTGGTCGACGAAGGAGTCCTCGAACGGTCCGCCTATCAACAGCGGCCGGAACGCTTCGCCTATCACCTCACCGACAAGGGCCAGGCTCTGGCGCCGGTGATCGCTCACCTGCTGTGGTGGGGTGACGCCTACTACCCCGAACCCGCCGGCCCGCCCCGCCTGCTGCGCCACCACGGCTGCGGAGGCCCGGTCGAAGCGCACTTCACCTGCGGCAAATGCGGATCCGACCTGAGTGCCAACGACGTCGACTCCGAACCCGGACCGGGGGCGCCCGGGCGCCCCCGGTCCGGATGAGCGCAGGTCGAGCCGGCCGGACCCCGCCAGAAGCCATGTATACGTCATATTCCGCCGCGGCGGTGTGGAGCGGTGCGAACAGCCGGAGCGAAGATGTGCGTCGGCGTCGCCAATTGCCCTCCTGGGGCAGGGGAAGCTGTCAACGGTCTTCTTGATCTGGCTCTGGCTCAAAGTCCGTGACGGGCAGCCCGGTGACTGGCGGGTCGGTGGTGTAGTCGATCATGTTGGTGGTGCGACGATCACGGTCTGAAGACGTTGTTTCCTCACCTCGCTCCGTTAACCATCGATCAGGTTGTTCGGCGAGTAGTACGGCTCGAACTGCATGCGCGCGTCCTTCATACCGACGCTGCCTGTTCCGGGTGCGGTGTCCGATCCGGCCAGGTGCAGAGCCGCTTCCAGCGTTGCCTCGCTGACCCGGCGGTCGGTGGGCAGGAGACCGTGATCCGGCTGCTGGTGCGGCGGTTCTTCTGCGACGAAACCAACTGCGCGAAGCGGACCTTTTGCCGAGCAGGTCGCGGGCGTCACCGTCGCACACGCCCGTAGGAGCCCGTTGCTGCGCAGGATGCTGGAGAAGATCGCGCTGGCGCTGGGCGGCAGGGCCGGTCATCGGCTGACCCGGCAGCTGGCAACCGAGGTATTCCGCTCGACTCTGCTGCGGCTGATCAGGGCACTTCCGTTGCCCGAACCCGGCAACCCGTCCGTCGTCGGCGTCGACGACTTCGCGTTCCGCCGCGGCCACTACTACGGCACGATCCTGATCGACATGGGTACCCACCGGCCGATCGACGTGCCACCCGACCGGCTCAGCGACACGTTCGCCGCCTGGTTGCGGGCCCATCCTGGCGCCGCAGTGATCGGCCGTGGCCGCGCCGGCAGCTACGCCGAAGGCGCCCGGCTCGGCGGACCCGACGCCATCCGGATTGCCGACCGGTTCCACCTGCGCTACAACCTCACCGACGTCGTCGACAAGGTCGCGCGCGTCCACCGCAAGTGCCCGCGTGACCGGCCCGCCGCCGAGGCCGTGACCCAGCCCGAACCGCCGAGCCTGGAGCCAGCCGAGGGTCGGCGGACCGCCGACTCGCCAGCGACACACAGAAGTTCATGCTTTGTTGGATAAAGGCATCGGAATCACAGCCATCAGCAAGGCGCTCAACCGGGACGACAAGACCGTGCGACGCTACGCGCGGACAGAGACCGCCGACGAAATGCTGACGCAGGTGGCCAGGCGCGGAAGGGACCTCGACGCGCATAGCGGATTCCTGATCCGGCGCTGGCAGGGCGGCTGCACCAACGCCGCCTAGCTCACCCAGGAACTGCGGGCCGGCTGCTGCCGTGGCAGCGAACGAACGGTTCGTCGATTCATCCAGACCTGGCGCGACAGCGTCACGCCACCGTCGCCACGACCACACCGAAACCACGGCAGGTCACCGGCTGGATCATCCGCCCCGCGGCCGATCGCGCCGCCCAGGAACAAGTCGATCTCGCGCGAATCCCGGAACGCGGCCCATCCTGCGCGCGGTCGACCAACCCGTCGCCGACTTCGGCGGGATGATACGCGACCTCCACGGCCAGCACCTGGACACGTGGATCACCAAAGCCCGCAACAGCGGCATCGCTCAACTGCAGGGTATCGCTGCTGGGCTGCTCGAGGACTACGACGCCGTCCGCAACGGACTGACCCTCGCCTACAGCAGCGGCGCTGTCGAAGGCGCCGTCTGCAAGATCAAAACCATCAAGCGGTAAATGTTCGGCCGCGCCGGCTTCGACCTCACTCCGGCGCCGCATCCTCCTCGGAAACTGAGCCCTGTCAAGGACTTTGAGCCAGTGCCCTTGATCTCCAGATGGGCGGACTTGGGTTCTCCGGGCTGGCGGATATTGTTTCTCCGGATGGGCGGACATCGCTTCCCGCCACGTCACGACCTGATCCGATGAGGTGAGCCGCCAGGGGTGCGTGCAGTTGGACCGCGAGCGTCGTGTGGCTCGCGGCCTGGAAAAGGTCGTTTGGTACTTGAAACGGTAGCCACCCACGTGGCGGGTGACCTCGAGCTCCGACCTTGCGACGGTCACCCGCCGGGTCTAGACGCCGATGGTCCGCGGCGGTTCCGGCGGCGGAGGCTGGACGATGAGCGGGTCCGCCACGATGTCGGTCGCGGCCGGCAGGGCGCCGCGGCTGTCGGCGGGCTTGCTCATTCGAACGATGACACCGGACGATGGCGGCCAGGGAGCTGACCACGTAGACGTTGCCCTCGACGGGTTCCGTCACGTGGCCAGCCTGCGTCGGCTGCGGACCTCCCCGGTGCTCTCGATCTCCAGGATCGAGTATTACCTCCGGCGCTCCTGGGCTGGCTGGTTGAAGGTCACCATTCGCAGTGTAGGTGGGTGTCGTGGCCTGCGTCGCCAGGGCCGAGGACGAGGCTGGCGCCGTTGTTCCGGCAGCTTTGCATGACCTGCTGGTAATAGGGGTTGGACGCGTCCACGTAGGTCCCGTTTATGGCCGCGATGTCGAAGGCGACACCGTCGTAGTGGCGGGAGCCGGCGGTGTGAGAGCCGCCGGCGATCTCGTTGATGGTCAGCCGATAGGCGGAGCCCACGTAATACATGCCGGTGAGCATCGATTCGGACAGGCACACCGAACCACCCGGGGCGGTGCCGTAATTGCTGCGCTGGGCCGGTAGGCCGGACGCCGCCTGGTTGATGTTGTCGTTGGCGGTCGCGCTGTCGGCAACACCACTTTCGTGGTAGCCCCAGAAGGCCGTTCGTCCCTGGTTGATGATCGACAATGCGGTACCCGACGCACACTGTCCCGCGGCGGCCGTCCCCGCCAGCACGGTCGTCTGCACTCCGGCGACGCATGCCGCGATCGCGGCGCCACTCAGCAGTGCAGCTGTCACACGCGAAACCTTTGACACGACATATCCTCCTGTATTTCCCAGTTGGTCAACCGGCACGCCTACTACGGCACCGGATGCTGAAGACTCAGCAGTTGTCATTCGCTTACCAGCGGTCGGCAGCGCCACTCACCGACCGCAGATGGCGGTCAATGTCGCGGTCACGTCGTAGGAGCCGTACGTCGCCGGCACGACGGTGAACGCCGTGGATTTCTCGGTGCACGTGGCGCCGTTCGTGCTGGCGTACCAGTTCAGGTTGGCGTTGGCCGCCTAATAGGCACGCTGCTCGGCACTCGGGACGTCGCTCGAGTCACCCGCTGAGGAGCTGCCCACGAACACCTGATCGACGACTGCGGGCGCAATAGGCGTCGCGGCCGCTGTCGTGGCGGTGCCGACTAAGCAGACGGCGGCCAAACCGGCAACTACGACAGTGGAAAAGTTCTGCACGGTGCTCGGCCTCTCGCAGTGGTCGAAGTTCCTCAGGCTGAGATGGTCAGGTAGACGTCCTGGCTGTAGGTCGTGATGCCCTGCATGTGGTTGATCGAGGAGCGGAAGTAGCCCGAGGGCACCGGGCTGCCGTAGGCGTACTGGTAGTAGCCGTTTCCCGGGCTGTGGCTGGTCGTGACGTTGACCCACGGGTCCCAGGTGTTCGCGCGGTATTCGATGACGAAGCTGCTCTGGACGCCGCAGGTGGTCTCCCCGTAGGCGCGGGCCGTGCCCGGACCGAAAGGCTGCGGCGGGTTTGCTTCGGAGTAGCAGCCGATGATCACGTCGGCGTTCGCGGGTACCGCGGCGACGGAGGCGCCGGCGAGGGCGCTGAGTGCTGCGGTGGCGATGATCGCTGTTCTGGCGAAAGTCTTCACGGAAACTCCTCAAACTCGGCCGCGGTCAGGCGACGAGATAGACGTCCGGGCTGTAGGTGGTCGCGGCGCCGCTGTGGTTGATCGACGAGCGGTAGTAGCCGGTGCGCGCCGGAGTTGAGTAGGCGAAGAGGCCACCCGCGCCGTTGGGCACAAGACTGGTCGTCACGTTTTGCCACTCCGCGTTCACGGTGGACCGGTATTCGATGACGAATGTGTACTGCACGCCGCAGGTGCTCTGTCCGCTTGATCGGACTGTGCTGGCGTTGAACAAGTAAGGCGTGTCGGACTGGGAGTAACAGTTGGCGGTCGCCGGGTTCATGTCCGTGACCCCGGCCGTAGTGGCCGTACTCAGCACGGCCAGAGCCGCGATCGCGGCAGAGACTCTCATCGAAATCCCCTCAGAGCGATGGGTGGTGAATGACGTGGGTCGGTCAGTGCTTCCCTCACAATCACCCCACGCCGTCAAGCGCTTTCGATTCTCGGTGGTCGATGTCGCGTACCGGAACGCCCCAGGTGGGACAACGCGCGGTCTACGTTGTCCCACCTGGGGTCTTTCAACCAAGATCGCGCCGGGCCCGTCAACGACTTAGGATGATCCGAGGAAGAGCGCAACCGTCACAGGCGGAGGTGGACCAGTGGGAATCCTCGCAGCTCTGGGCACGACGCTTCTCGTCGACTGCGACCAAGTCCTCAGCCGGTGCGAGGACCACGTTCCCGTCCTCGTGGGCATCCCGGGCCGTGACCGGGAGCGCGGATTGCGCGCGATCGTCTTCGGCCTGGACGAAGTACTCGCCGGCACACGATCGGGCAACGGGCATGGGGCCGACGCGGACTTCTGGCCCGGATACTTCTCCGACGCCGGCCAACGCGGTGTTCCCCTGTCAGTACAGCAGCGAGTACTGGATTTCTGCGTTACCCGCGTCCTTCGCTCTGCCTGGGCCCGGGCCGCCGACGACGACGCTGTGGAACTGATGGCCCTGACCTCGTTCGCCGAGATCCACCAGCGTCAGGTCCGCAGGTACGCCGCCGAGTCCTACCACCGGCTTTACGCGAATACCGGCGAGCACGAGCGAGCACGGCGCTTGCTCGCCGACGAACTGCTCACCGGAGCTCGATCGGACGACAAGCGCCCCTGGCTGGTCGCAGTCGCGCCGAAAGGACTTCCGGGGCCGTCGGACTTGCCGACAACCAGCCGTCCGGAAGGGAGCGTGCTGCTGGCCCTGGCCGAGCCCTCCCGTGTCTCCGCCGAAGAGACGGTCCGCGAGTGCCTCGGCGCTGTCACCGCAGGAGGCTGCTGGGCAGCCACCGCGGCTGACATACCCGCGGCCTTCGACGAGGCAGTCCGCGCCGCCCGTGCCGCCGCCGTCGTCCCCTCTGCAGCATCCCTGCTGCTCCCTTCCGACCTCATCCTGGAGCGCCATCTCCTCACTGATCCGACCTTCGCGACTGCCTTGAGCACCCCCTGGGCCGCCATTGCCCCTAACCCTGACCTCGAAGCCACGCTGCGCGCTTTGATTACTCACAACCTCGACCGGACAGCGACGGCTGCCGCGCTCCACATCAACCGCCGAACGCTGACGCACCGCCTCAACCGGATCGCCACGCTGACGGGCTACGACCCGCGCACCGCCCGCGGGCTGCAGGTTCTGGCCAATGCGTTGTCCGCCCAGGGACTCAGGTTCGACCATCCGGAGAACCGGTAGCCCGGGATCGCGGTCGCGCCAGTCTCAGATGTAAGTCGGCATTCGGAGCGAGGCCGAGAACTGCCTCTTCATCAGGCGGAACCACCACTGAACTTGGTTCTTCCGTGTGCCACGCGTAGTTTCGTGGTCACGGGCGCGAGTAGCCGCACATGACGCGATGAAACGACGCCCGTGAGCATCACTTGCCCTGGCAGTCAGCAGTCGGTCGGCGAGCCTGCCTTCGAAGGCGCGGTTGACGGCTTTCTTGGCCGGCGTTGTCGCGGTACCCCTGCCCGAGGTCCTGCACCTGACGACCAGGTCAGCAGTCCTTAGCGGACGTCCGAGACCCCATCGTCGCCTTGCACGCCGGCGGCGGCAGCCCACGCGGTGAGCCAGGGCTTCCCGAGCGCAGATCACCGGGATGGCGGACAGGGTCGAGTCCATGAGTGTCGGCACAGTGTCAGATGCGTAGCGTCGTCATCTGTTGCAGAAAGTGATTGCGGAGTGACTTCAGGAGCGCCGACAAGAGGGCCGGGAGCTAGGCTGATGGCGCTAAGCGAAATTCCCCAGAGATGATTGATCAACTTCCCCAGGTGGTTGGTGGATTCTAGCTGGTGTCAGCGTCGGAGTGGGATCACTCCGTCCGAGGCGGCGACGGGCATGCTCGGGCGTGCGGCTTCGGGCGTGGTGAGCAGCGCGACGATGGTGACCGGGCCGCCGCAGTGCGGGCAGTCGCGTTGAGCCGCGGTGAGCGGGACCGGCGCAGCCGGTCCGGGCGGCGGCGCCGCAGGCGCTGACGCCGGCTTGCTCGAGCCGGTGGAGGTGACTTGGTCGGTAGCGCGTTGTCCGGCGGCGGCGCGTTTGCAGAGCGGTGAGCAGTAGAGCCGATTCCTGGCTTGGCGACCGGTAGCGATGAACGGCTCGGAGCAGACCCGGCAGATCTTGGCGATGGTCTGGGTGCAGGTGTCAGGAGACATGAGCGTTCATCGCCTGGCGCAGCTTGTCCGATGTGGACTGATGCGACCGCAACCGGTAGGAGGGGCCGTCGATGCCGACGACGGTGGCCCGGTGCAGTAGCCTGTCGAGCATGGCTGCAGCGACCGTCGCGTCACCGAAAGCCGTTGCCCAGTCAGCGATCCCGACATTTGTCGTCAAGATTGTGCTGGACTTGAGGTAACGCTGGTTGATCACCTGGAACAGCGCCGAGGCGCCGTCACCGGGCAGCGGCAGATAGCCCAGCTCGTCGATCACGAGCAGCTTCGGTCCGGCGAAGAACCGCATGCATGTCGACCAGCGGCCCTCGACCGCGGCCTTGTGGCACTTGGCCGCGAGATCGGCGGCCGTGGTGAAGTAGACCCGGTTCCCGGCCTCGGCCGCGCCGCGGGCCAGCGCAGTGGCGAGCATCGTCTTGCCGACCCCTGGCGGCCCGACGAGCAACACGTTCGACGCATCATCGAGGAACCGCAGCATGGCCAGGTCACGGATCAGCTTCTCGTCGACTCCGGGCTGGGCAGCGAAGTCGAAGTCCGCCAGCGTCCAGGGATCCGGGAGGCAGGCGAACCGCAACCGGCCCGCGAGCCGGCGTTCCTCGGTGGCGTTGACCTCGATCTCCAGCAGCCGCTCGAGTGCGGCGGTCATGGACAGGTTCTCCGCGCGGGCTTGATCGAGCACTCTCGGCAGCGCGTCGGCGGCGGTGTCGAGCTTGAGATAGGACAGGTGGCCGCGCAGTTGCTGGTAGCGGCGGGCCTCGCTCATCTGTGGCCCTGAAAGCGTTCCGGTCACGTGATCAGTCCTCCTTGGACTCTTGGGTGGGTGCTCTGTCCAGCCGGGCTGCGGTGGCGGCGTAGGCGGACAGGTCGATCACGACGTGGGCCGCGGGCCCCGTCGCGGGCAGGCCGCGCAGCTTCGCTGCCTCGGCCAGTGCCGCCGCCGACGGCGGTCGGCGGGTCTTGTGGGTGCAGGGCCGTTCATGGCTGAACGCGGCCATCGCCGCGTGCTCGAGCGCGACCACGTGCCCCTCGTCGCGGATCACCCGCCCGGCGCCGTCCGGGGCTCGGTGGTGGAGGGCGACCGTGGCGCCGCGGGCGGTGACGATGCGCAGCTGCTCGGCGCCGAGCCGGTGCCGGACGTGAACCTCGCTGCCGCCCAGCCCCGGCGGGACCGAGTAGCGGTTGCCGCGGAACTCGACCAGGGCCTGCGGGCTGACGATGCGAGCCAGGTCGAACTCGGCCGGGAACGCGACCGGCGGAGCCGGGTGCAGCCGCTCGCCGGCGGCGAGCTGGTCGACGCCGGCCTGGGCCTGCTCGAGCGTGGTGTCGTCGGCCAGCGTGCGCCACCAGCGTTGCGCGGCGGAGTGGTTGGCCTTCTCTACCACGCCTTTGCGGTTCCCGCGCCGCGGCGGACACGTCACCGACCGAACCCCATAATGCTTCGCGACCTGGGAAAACGCGGCTGTGATCCGGCCGGAGGCGGGGTAGCAGACCGTGGCCATCCGGTCGAAGCGCCAGACCTGGGTCACCCCGCCCAGCCGGCGGACCACCGCGTCGAGGGACTCGACCAGGTGCGGGAAGTCCTCGGCGTCGGCCAGGACGCCGCGCCACTTGCTCGAGTGCGCCAAGGCGCCGACCAGCAGGTGTGCGTGCTTGCCGAGGCCCCAGCCGGGTGGCGGGTCGGGCAGCTCCACCCAGTCCCATTGCGTTTCCTCGCCGGGCGGGTGGGCGATGATCGCGACGTCGCGGCCGCGGGTGACCTGGCAGGGCTGGCAGTGTGGGCGCAGCTGGTGCGCTCGGATCGCCGCGGTCAACGCCGGGTAGGAGCCGGTGAACCCGAGCTCGAGTAGCTCGTCGAACAGGGTCGAGGCCCACAAGTGCGGGTCGTCGGCCAGCCGCAGCCGGCAGTACTCGAGGAAGGGCTCGATCAGCGTTGGCTGCGACCGGCGCCGCTTGCCCGGCTCGCGTTCGCCGGACAGGTAGGCGCGGACCGTCTTGCGGTCCACCTGCAGGTGGCGGGCGATCGCCGAGATCGACCAGCCCTGCTGACGCAACGCCTGCGCCTGCACGTCTTCCTCCCAGGACAGCATCCGGCCTCCAGCAACGGTCCACGGTGACCAACACCGCGAACCCTCACCGCAAGCCGATGACCAGCGCGGATGCCACGCCGGAACGGACACATACCTGAGGAAGTTGATCTAGTAACTCTGAGGAGAATCGCTTAGCGCCATCATAGGCCGGGAACGTCGGTCTGCAGTCGTTGGCGATCAGCACGTTCTTCCACGGTTCAGGGCGCTGCACGAGAAGTTGTCGACGTGCTCGGGGCGTCCAGCATCCGGCTTGCCGGTGTCCGTGGCCAGTGAATACTGGCTCTGGCTCAAAGTCCTTGACAGGGCTTGTCAACGCTTCGGGAACTTTGGTTCTGGCACGCTTTCCGTGATCGGCTAGTTGGCGAGGAGGACGCGTTTGCGGAGGAGGTCGGGTTTGGCGCGGCCGAACATTTGTCGTTTGAGCATCTTGATCCGGTTGACGTGGCCTTCGACCACGCCGCTGTTCCAGGGCAGAGTGAGACCTGCGGTGACCGCGTCCTGGTCCCGGCGCAACCCCCGGACGAACGACCGCAGCGCGGGGAGGTCGTCTGCCTCGACTGCGGTCATCCACTGCTCGAGATGCTTGCCTCGCAACGAGCACATCATTCGGGCGAACCCGCGGACATAGCCGGCCAAGGTGGTCAATGAGCCGCTGGCCGCGAGGATGGCGTCGAGGCGCGTCTGGTCGGCCGGTTCGAGGGTCGCTGGGTCGGTCATGATCCAGCCGACGACACGACGGACTGAAGGCGGTTTCATTGGTGGCTGCGGGATGTGGTTGGCAGCGCGGAACTGGTGCAGGTAGTGGCGGACCAAAGTCGGGCCGCCCCGATAGCCGCGCGCGGTGATCTCGGTGAACAGCGTGGTCGCGTTGGTGCAGCCGGCGTTCCAGCGTTCGCGCAGGTAGGGCTTGAACTCATCCAGGACGCTCGGACGCCGGCCGGTACCGTTGCTGGTCAGCAGTTCCTCAGCGGTGTCGGCTCGGGCGAAGCGCCGGACGGTGCCCCGCGCAAGTTCCAGGCGCCGGCAGATTTCCTTGATCCCGAGTCCGTCGTTGAGCAAGGCGTGCACTGCGGCGTGTCGTTCGCGGGCGCGTATCGCCCAGCGGTCCGTTCGCATCTCCGGCGTAAGGGACTCTTCGCCTCGCTTCTGACTCTCCGGCCGCGTGTGCCCACCGGTAGGAGAACCCTGGTCAGTCGGGATGTCACCGTCGATTTCCGAGGTCGTGGCGACGGTCCATGCGTTGCGGTGCTGCGCAACCGTGCGTTCGACGGCCTCGGCCAAGTTGTGCCAGACGTGCCACCTGTCGGCCACCTGCAGCGCCTCCGGGGCACCGGCATGAGCCCCTTCGGCGTAGGCGCCGGCCCGGTCCCGGCAGATGATCTCCACGCCTGGATGCGCGCGGAGCCAGTTTGCGAGGGTGGCTGCGGTGCGGTCGGTCAGCACTTCAATCGGGCGCCGGGACTCGACGTCGACGAGGACGGTGCCGTAGTGGTGGCCGCGGCGCAGTGCGAAGTCGTCCACGCCGAGCACTCGCGGCGTGCTTGGTTCTGGGTCTGGTAGGCCGCGGACCAGGCGCAGCAATGTCATTCGGCTGACGGAGGCGGCCAGGTGGCGGGTCAATCGTGCGCCGGCGCGGCCGCCCAAGGCCAACGCGACCGCGCACAACACCTGCTGCAAGATCGAGGTTCGGCGTGCGTAACGGCTGGTCAGCTCGGGTAACTGCTCAGCGAATGTCGTTTTCGCGCACCCTGGGTTGTCGCAGAACAGCCGGCGCACCCGCAGCCGGATCAGCACCTCGCGACCCGACGAGGCCGTGTCGGATAGTTGCCGCACGTAGCGGCTATGGACTCGGCCGGACACCGCTCCACAGCCCGAGCACCCAGCCGTCGCAGCGCTGGTCACGGCCATGATCTGCACAACCTGGCCTGCCACCGATACCGCCTCCACCTGCACCGAAGCAAGATGTGGCCACAGGACTCGAACAAGATCACGATCAGCGCACCCGCAGCATGATCGACCCCCGGCCAACCGGCCAGACATGGGGGTCCATCACGAAAACCGTGCCAGAACCAGTTTTCACGAAGCGACGACAACGCTCGTCAGTGCGCTCAACGTATTCGGTTTCGGCGACCACGGGGCCCGCTACGCCGCCGGACAGTGCGAGCACCTCGCCACCGCCATGCGCGCTCCCGCACTGTGATCGCGCAAGCCAAAGACACGCTCACGGCCATTCACCGCATCGGCGTCGAGCAGCCATACGGAGTCTGGTCGCCGAATCCCGGCAGACCAGCATCACGCTGCACGACGGCCGGGCACCACACGACCGGTCAGGCCGACTGCCGGTAGAGCAGCAGTGCAGTGTCGTCGGAGCGGAAGGTCTCCGCTGTCAGAGCGAGCAAGGACCCCGCGACCGTGTCGAGGTCTTGCTCCCGCAGGTCGGCCAGCAGTGCTCCGGCACGATCGATCCCGTCGTCGATGTAGCGACCACGGGCCTCGACCAGACCATCGGTGTACAGCAGCAGCAGCGAGCCCGCCGACAGCAGAGCGCCGGCTTGACCGCGTGCCCGGCGCGTGGGCGCACCCAGCGGCGGCCCCATCGCCTCACCAAGGCGCCGGTGGCCTGGAACGCCCGGCTCGCTAAGCAGCGCCGGAACGTGCCCTGCCGAGGCGTAGTCGATGTGCCCGGTCCTCCGGTGCACCACAGCGCAGAAAACAGTGGTGCAGAACGCGCCGTCGAGGTCTCCGGCAAAGGTGTCCAAGGACGTCAGAGCCTGAGCAGGCCCGCGGTTGTCCAACAGCAGGACTCGCGCTGCGCTGCGCAGCTGCCCCATCACGGTCGCGGCCTGGAGTCCCTTCCCGACGACGTCGCCGACCACCAGCGCGCATCGGTCGCCGGGCAGGGGCACCACGTCGTGGAAGTCGCCACCGACGAGCAGCAGCGGCGCAGCGTTCCTGGGGCGGGCCAGTTCGTCGTGGGCCGGGCGGTAGCGCACCGCGATATTCGCCGGCAGCTCGCGGCGTGAGTCGAGCATTGCGTGTTGCAGGGCGAGCGCGATTTCGGCGGTGCGGCGGTGCTCGCGTTCATCCTCGGTCCGCGAGGTGATGTCGGTGAGGATCATCGCAACCAGACGCTCCGGCTCCCCACCGATGTGCTCGACGAGATCGGTATCGGCGCTGTCGATGGCGAAAGCATCGATCTCGAGTTCGCGGCCGGTCTCGACCAGGCTTTGCACGCGACGAACCGTGACTCCGGTGCGCCACACCTGCTCATAGAGCGCGTTCCACTGCTCGGACTGGTCGGCAGGCAGGCGTTCGCCGACGGTGTCGCCCGACGGATCCGTCAGGCCGGTCTGGACGGCCACCGCCGGGTTGGCGTAAAGGCAGAGGAAGTCCGCATGCCCCCCGGGCGGAGGCGGACCGGCCAGGCGCATCACCAGCACGCCGTATGGGGCGCGGTCCAGCAGCAACCGGCTCCAGGGGCGGGCGGAGCCGGTCTCATTCGTTACAGAACCGATTCCGGAGCGCGATACACCGTCGGACACCCGTGACGGAAACGCGGTAGCCCCCGATTCGGGCGGGTGGGTGCTCGGCCGCTGGGGTTGCCGGCCTTGCCTGTCGGCGTTGCTCACGTCTGCCATCATCTCTGCCCGGCGCCAACAGCTACCGCGCGGGCCTGGACCGGCCAGGATCGCGGCCTCGTCACCGCTGGGACTGCTGTGTTCGGCAACGAACCTCCGGCAAATCCGGCACCGCGAAGTTCAGGTTCCCGCGAACGACAACGAATCCGTAGCACGTAACTCGAGCGCCCGCGTCGCGGGCTCGTCACGCGGAATCGACCACGCTACCACCCTGAGGCCGGCCGGAGACCAGTACACGATCGTCGTCTGCGGCCGCGACGAGAACCGGGCCGCCGACACCCGCAGGCGGCCGGGTCGCTGAACGTGCGGACGGCGCGGGCGAGGGAGGCGTGGGGCACGGTTGGTGGACGCCGTCGCTGGTCAACAGCAAGCGGCAACGCGGCCCGGTCGTGGTGATGTGGCCGAGGGAGTCGTCGTCGAGAGTGGCCACGGAGCTGGTGACGATGTTGTCTCGTCGGGCGGCCAGGTTCTCGAGTTCCTGTGGCCGGTCTCGGTAGTGCTCGGCGAGGCGCTTGCGCAGCTGCTGGCCTTCGGTGTGGTCGGTGGTGAGCAGGTGAGGACATCGGTGTCGGAGTCGTATTCGTAGGCGCGGCAGTCCCCGGCCGACGCGATGTCCCAGCCGTCACCACGGCCGGGTGGAAGCGCGGGGCGGCGACGACCAGGACGGTGTCGCCGGCGTGGACGTCGGCGAGGGTTTGGGTGGCGGCGAGCAGCCCGGCGACGGCTCCGCGGTCGGCGGCGTGGCGGCGGGCCGGTGCCGAAGTGTGCCGAGGCGAGGGTGCGCATCCCGATCTCCGAATGCCGGTGCTCGAGGTTGTAGGCCATGAAAAAGCCCGTCACAGAACACGCGTGCGTCCTCCAGCGAACCGAATCGCTCAGGGAAATCGAGCATATAGTTCAGGGTTTGAACTGAGCCTCCGAGTACGGGTTGTCATTCGAGGTGTGGAGGCGGGAATGGGAGTGGATGACACGGAGACCAACCAGGAGTTCCGACACCGGTTTCGATATCATTGCGCTACCACGGTCGGTGTGGATGGTGTGCGGCAGGCTTCCATTGTGGTTCATGGCTTCGTCGAGAAAATCCTTCGCCGCGACAGCGTCCTCCACGGCAACGACCAGCAAGCCGGTGGCATAGCGATACTAGATGTCGAGGATGCCGCGGCATTTGTACGAGATCCCTTTCGAGGGTCCCTTCAGTGCGGTGATTTCCCGCGACCACACCTCACTGGGCTCGCGGGGGACTAGCTCGGGTCGGACCCGGGCAGGGTGGGTGGCCAGCCGGCGCCGTTACCGGACCTGGCCGGCCGCGCGGGCGATCCGGTGCATCGTGGAGACCGAACACCAGTATCGGCACTCGTTCAGTTCTCTGTCCCATACTTGCGGGATCGTCAGGTCCCGGTATTCTAAATGGGTCGTCAAGGCCAGCGTCCAGTCCTGCTCGGCGGTGTCGAGGGCCTTCGGCGGTGGCGCGCGGGGCAGCCGCGGACTGTGCGCCGTCCTTGCGGGTTGACGTGTCGATCATGGGTCGCCCGCGATATATCGGTTAGCGTGCACGATCTCGTCACCGGCCCCTTTGCCGCGCGCAGTTCGGTGAACGCGGCGGTCAGGACGTCTTGGGCGGCTCGGTGTTTGTCCGTGCTCTCGGAGAGCTCTTCCAAGAGCGCGTGTGGTTTTTACATAATGTCGAGCACCACCCGGGTTTCCGTCAAATCAGCGGCCAGTTTCTGGTTTTGCCGGTGGAGTTTCTCCGGATCTATCTGCTTGGCCGACTTCCGTGTCCGTTTCAGTGATGTTCCCGGCTCGGCGGGTTCACCGCCCAGACCTGCGTCGCGAGCTCATGTCTACTCGATGATGTGAGAGGAGTACAAGCCCTCACGGCACAGGAACGCACCCTTCTCCCCGTTCGGGGCGTTCTCGTACTCGGCGGCCATGGCGAGCTTGTACTCCGCAGTGAACGCCCGTCACGACGGACGCGGTGCAGTGTCAGCCTGCTCCTCGCCGGACGGACCCCGGGACTGCTTGTCAGATGGTGTGGACATACGCACAGGATCTCCGATCCTGCCCTCTCGATCAGGGACCCCGCACTCACACGGGTGTCTTACTTAAGTCTGGCCGAGAGGGGCTCGCCGGAACCTTTTCGCTGATCACAGTTCGTTTCGTGGACCTGTATCTGTTGTCAAAGGCGTTTGGCCGCGCGGAACGCCTTGGCGTAGGTGCCGGAGCCATCGATCAGCGACACCGCCGGGGTCGCTGAATGTGGGACCGTTGGGGACTTTGCGGCTGGAGAGCACCTGATGGTGTCCGTCGCTGTCGATGCCCAGTGAGTCGTAGAGGTCCGACTTTCTCGCGGCGCCCTTGGTGCGTACGTTGTCTCTCGCCAGGGAGGCGTTCGTCAGCGCCGTACCAGCAACCGCGGTTGTCGTGGCGATGCTGCTTGGTCTTGTCGAGGTGATCGCCTGGTGGGTGATTCTCCGGGACCCGAGTACATCGTTCGTCGCCACGAATCCGACCGCTGGCGGAGAGTAGCCGACTGCCTGCGGGAAACGAGAAGCTTTGATCGACCGGAAGCCTGTTCTGTCGGCCTTTCCTACCAGCGGGCCAAGTGGGGCGTCGGCATGGCTAGTTGTCACGGCTAGGTCGGATGATTTCGGCAAGTCGAATTGGCCCCGGTTTGGCATCTTGAGTTCTAAAGGTGATCGCAACACCAGCTATGAAAGGTGTTGCAGTGACCGGATCCCGACGAAACATCCGCAAGCGTGGTCCCGAGCCCCAGGTGGCCAAGCGAGATCAATATCTTCAGCTCATGGCGCAGGGCATGAGCAACGCGGAAGCGTGTCGGCAGGTCGGGGTCAACCGCAGGACCGGCACCCGGTGGCGCTACGGCCGCACGAGCACCGACAGCGCGGGACGCACATACTCCTACGAGCCGATCTCGCCCGTTCGTGACATCTCCTCGCGGTTCCTGTCCGAGGAAGAGCGGATGAAGATCGCCGACCTGCTCCGCGCCGACAACTCCATCCGCGAGATCGCCCGCCAGCTCGGTCGCAGCCCCGCCACGATCAGTCGGGAGATTCGCCGCAACCGCGACCCGAAATCCACCGACTACCACCCTCACCAGGCCCAACGCCGCGCCGTCCTGCGACGCGCACGATCCAAGGCAGGCAAGCTGCGCCGCAACCCGCAGCTGGCCGCCGAGGTCCAGCAACGCCTCGACCACCACTGGAGCCCGGAACAGATCAGCCGCGACCTGGTCACTCAGTTCCCCGACGACCCGGAGATGCGAGCCGCGCCCGAAACCATCTACCAGGCGATCTACCGGCCTGAACGCGGCGGCCTGCACCGCGACACCGCGGCAAAACTCCGCACTAAACGCGAGCAGCGCCGCACCCGCCGACGCGCCGACCAGCGGGCCACCAGGTTCATCGATCCCGGCACGCTAATCCACCAGCGTCCCGCGCACGTCCTCGACCGGCTCGAGGCCGGCCATTGGGAAGGCGACCTCATCATCGGCGCCGGCAACCGCTCAGCCATCGCCACCCTGGTCGAACGCACCACCCGCTATCTGATGCTCGCCCACCTGCCCGACGGCCGCAGCGCCGAGCACGTCCTTGACGCCCTCATCCGCCGCTTCGCGACCCTTCCGGCGACCCTGGCCAAGTCGCTGACCTGGGATCAAGGCAGCGAAATGAGCCGCCACGACGCCTTCACCACGGCCACCGGGGTCCCGGTCTACTTTTGCGAACCAGCCAAGCCGTGGCAGCGCGGCCTCAACGAGAACACCAACGGGCTGCTGCGCCAGTACTTCCCCAAGGGCACCGACCTGTCCGTCCACTCCGCAGTCGACCTCTCAAAGGTCGCGGCCGAGCTCAACACCCGACCCCGCAAACGGCTCGACTGGGCGACACCAGCCCACCTCTTCGATAACCTCGTCGCAACACTCCTACCCCCGAACGTTGCGATCATCGCCTGAATCCGCCGTTTCGTCGGGATCCGGTCACTGCAACACCTTTCATAGCTGGTGTTGCGATCACCTTTAGAACTCAAGGTGCCAAACCGGGGCCAAATCACGATGCCATGGCCAGTCGGAAGCCGCCGCGCATCGCGGACCTTCCGGAAGACTTCTGACGACGTCTCAAGCGTCTCCCGGGTCAGAGCCGAGTCCAGTGGCGCTGAAGGCTCCGGTTGCCGTGTGGAGACCGGCGGTGCGGCGCAGGGTGAATTGGTCGATCTCGGCGCCATCGTTGCGGAGTGTCCGAACGGTCAGTGTGGTTTTGCGTCCGAACCAGGCAGGGCTTACGTCGATGGCGAGGAAGGAGTAGCCGGTGTAACGCACGCGAGACCAGCCGACGGTTTCGGTTTCCTTGCCGCCGCCGTTCACCCAGTGGTAGCTGGTGAACTCGCCGTCGAAGGTGTCGGGTACCGGGAAGCTGTAGATGCTGCGGCCTCCGCCGCCGCAGGTGGCGTAGACCGTGCCGTCGCGGTCCGGGTCGACGGTGTCGCCAATCGCGACCTTCCGCGTGATCCGGCCGCCGCGCAACGCGTCGGTTCGTTCGTAGATGTGGTTGTGCCCGTTGACGACCAGGTCGACGTGATATTGGTCGAACAGCGGCACCCACTCGTCCCGCACTCCGCCTTCGGAGGCGTGCTGGTTGGTCGTCGAGTAGGCGCAGTGGTGGAAGAACACCACGATGAAGTCGACGTCGGGCTGTTGCCGGAGGTAGCGCAGGCGGCGCTTGAGCCACGCGGTTTGAGAGCCGTGCGAATAGCCGTGGTTGGCCGGGATCTCGTAGGAGACGTCGTTGGCGTCCAGGGAGATCACGCCGACGTTGCCGTAGATGAACGAGTATACGCTCGGGCAGTCGGCCGGGCCGCTGCCGGGGAAGTCCCAGCGTTTCGTCTGGCCGCCGTAGCCATCGGGGGAGTACAGGGCTTCCATGTCGTGGTTGCCGGTGGTGACCATCCACGGCACGGAGGCGGCGACGCCTTCGATCTGGGTGTAGTAGGCGTCCCAGACCTTCGGGTCGTAGAGGTCGTGGCTGCCGTCGGCGACCGGACCGGGCGGCAGGCCGGCGCCGCTGGGATCGGCGTAGGCGATGTCGCCGGCGAGCAGGTGGAAGCGCGGGTGCTGCTTCGCGACTGCGCCGTCCTGAGCCAGCGCCGTGGTGGAGACGCCTTGGTCACCGAACGCGGTGAAGGTGAACTTGTCGGTGGGGAAGCCGCGGGCAGGGGCGGTGGTGAACGTCGAGAGCGCGGTGGCGCCGCCGTCGCCGCGAGCCGGGTCGAACCCGTCGTGGCCGACCGCGTAGGTGTAGGTCCGGCCCGGCCTGAGACAGTTCGCCTCGGCGTGCAGGTAGTACTGGTCGTAAGGCGCGATGACCCCGGCGACCTCGGAGTGCAGCGCGCGCGTCTCCGCGGGGATCCGGTGCCCCCACTGAATCCCGTGCCTGTCATGGTGCTGTGCCGATGGGTTCTCGCCGGGAAGGCGTGGCTCGAACTCTGCGATCCGCAGGAAGGGGTTCTTGACCCGTGTCGGCACCTCCCAGGCGACACGGATTTCGGTGCGAGGGTTGCGTCCGAAGGCGAGGTGACGGCCGGCCGGGGTGACCTTGGCGCCGTCGGCGTAGGCGGTCCCGGGCACCAGAAGCGGACCGGCCGCAAGAAGGGCGCCAGTGGCGGCGGCTCCCTTGAGCAGGGAGCGGCGGGTGAGGTACTCGTGCTGCTCGGCCATGGTGAGGCGGGTAGCCAGCGCGTCGGGTACCCCGACTCTCGGGATTTCCATGCGCGAATATTCGCCGACGCGCATGCCAGGTTCTCAACACTGAGACGAACAGCGGCTGACCAGGTGTCCCAGGAAAGGTCAAGAGAGTGTCAAGGTGAGTTTACCTTGTGGTGGAGGATCGGCATGTGCCGAGCGTCCGCGAATGCTTGATTGACCTGGGAGCACCCGTATCGGGCCGCATCTGTGGACGCCGCCGCTTGGTGACCGCTGTTTCGGCTACGGCTCAGCGGTGGCTCTGCGCGCGTCGACGACTGCGGTGATCATCATCCGCACCACGGCGGTCGCGTCCCGCAGATCTTGGGAGCTGACGTCAGCGACGGTGTCGTGCATCAGCCGGCCGAGGGGTATGAAGAATTCCGTCGCCAACCGCAGTGCCTGTGGCGTCATGACGATAGTGACCCTGCGGCGGTCTTGCGGATCGCGTTGACGACGCACATGGCCGACCTTCTCCAGGCGGTCCACCAGTCCGGTTGTCGCGGGGGCTCCGAGCCCGAGTCGACCAGCCAGTTCACCTACGGTCATTGACTGGCCACTGCGGGTACCCTCGCTGATCCACATGATCGCATTGAGGTCGCTGCGTCCGAGTCCGTGAGCGCGGGCGAACACGTCGACGAACACGTCGGTCTCGACGGTGAACAGCCGCAGTGCGTCGATGAGGTCGTCCAGGGCCTCGTCGCGCTCGGGGGAAGAGGGTTGCGTCGGCACGGCTATCATCCTATCGTTTCGTTCAACGAAAGATTCACTGAACGAAGGAAATTCCGTGGGTGCTCGCTGGACCGCTGCTGTCACCAGCAGGATTGGTGCCGTCCTCGTCGTGCTGGCGACGGCGCTCCTGGCTGTACTGGTGCTCCTGACATCGCCGGCGCAGCCGGCCGCGCAGCCCGCCGACGGCCTCCCCGCCGGAAAGCAGTCGACGCGGGTGACGCAGCTCGCAGACCGATTCCCCAGTGGCCGCGCCGATGCCGCGATCGTCGTCTTCGAACGTGCGGACGAGACGCTGAGCGCACTCGACAAATCCGTCATCTCCGCCGCTCGCAAGCTCCTCGCCCCCCTCGCAGACGGCGGTTTTGTTCCGGAGCCGACACTGTCGCCGGACGGTGCGGCGGCGTTGCTGATCGTTCCCGTCGGCGGGGGTCTCGACGACGCTGCCGAGAGCAAGTTGGTCGACGACATTCGGGCAACCGTGGCCGGGACCTCGTCGAATCCGCTGCCTGCCGGTCTTGCCGCCCAGGTCACGGGGGGCCCCGCATTCAGTCGTGACATATCGGCAGCCTTCGACGGCGCCGACATCACTTTGCTGCTTGTCACCGCCGGCGTGGTCGCCCTGTTGCTGCTACTCACCTACCGCAGTCCGATCCTGTGGATCATCCCCCTGGTCGTCGTCGGGGTGGGTGATCAGCTGGCAGCCAACCTCTTACCGTGGGTCGCACGTCTGGTAGGTGAACGTACTGACGCGTCGGTCAGTGGCATCGTGTCAGTGCTGGTCTTCGGCGCCGGTACGGACTACGCGCTGTTGCTGATCTCCCGCTACCGAGAAGAGTTGCGGCGCACGCCGGATCGCCGCACGGCGATGGCCCAGGCCCTGCGTGGTGTCACACCGGCCATCCTGGGCAGCGCTGCGACCGTCATCTTAGCGCTGCTGACGCTCCTTGCGGCGGTCTTGACCAGTAACCGCACTCTCGGCATTTCCGCTGCCCTCGGGGTCGCGGTCGCGTTGGTGTTCGGAATTGTCGTGCTACCGGCAGCCCTAGTCTCCCTGCCGCGTGGCGTGTTCTGGCCGTTCGTGCCCAAGCTCGGTAGTGATGAGCCGGCTGATACCGGGTTGTGGGCACGCATCGCCAGTGGGGTCGGCAAGCGTCCGGCGACTGTGCTGACCGTTGCGGTTCTGATCCTCGGTGGCTGCGCGGCGGGTCTCTTCACGACGAAGATCGGCTTGTCGCAGACCGAGCAGTTCCGGACACCCGTCCAGTCCGTCACCGCGCAGAACGCGCTGGCCAGACACTTCCCCGCGGGTTCGTCCCAGCCGGTCACCGTGATCAGCGCATCCTCGGCGGCAGATGCCGTGACAGCCGGGATCAACGGGGTCGACGGAGTGGTGAACGTAGGACCACCCGAATCGTCCGACGACGGGCTGCTGACGAAGCTTTCGGTCGACCTGGCCGCGGGTTCCGGGACCGCGGAAGCCGACCGTGGAGTCCGGGCCATCCGTGCCGCGCTCGCCGAGGTGCCGGGTGCGGACGCGCAGGTCGGTGGCGCACCAGCGGCCGACCTGGACAAGAGGGACGCCAACCTGCGCGACGACGCGATGATCGGCCCGCTAGTCCTGGCGGTTGTCTTGCTGGTGCTCATCCTGCTGCTGCGCTCGCTGGTGGCGCCGGTACTGCTCTTGTTGACCGTGATCGCCAGCTTCGCGGCGAGTCTCGGCGCGGCGTCGACAGGCCTGACGCGTCTGCTGGACATCCCGGCTTTGGACGCCAACGTGCCGTTGCTCAGCTTTCTGTTCCTGGTCGCCTTGGGCGTGGACTACAACATCTTTCTGGTCACCCGGGCCCGGGAGGAAACCATCGTCCTGGGCGACACCCGCGGCGCGATGGTTCGCGCGCTCGGCGCCACCGGCGGAGTCATCACCTCGGCGGGCATTCTCTTGGCTTCGGTCTTCACCGTCCTCGGTGTCCTACCGGTCATCGTGCTCACCCAGATCGGCGTCGTCGTCGGTATCGGTGTCCTGCTCGACACTCTGTTGGTGCGCACGCTGGTCTTGCCCGCTATCGCGCTGTTGCTGGGTGAAAGATTCTGGTGGCCCTCGAGGCCGTCCGAGAAAGCGCCGCCGTCACGCCACGGTGCCGGCGGCCGCGAAGACCGTGAAAGTGACGCCCGATCCGGTGGTCCTCGCGGCACGTCGAGGATTGTCGGTCGCGCTTGATCATCGGACCGCTGCGCGGCAACGCAGGGGCGGGATCACCACAACGCGGGAGGGCGTATCCGGGCCGCTCCACGGCTCGTTCGTCGGTACTCTGGGAGTTTTCTTCGCCCCGAACGTTCTCAGGGCCTTCGTGCATGAGCAAGCGCGTCCGGCAGTGGGATGGGAGGTCCGTTGGAACGGGCGAGTTGTCGATGGCGCCGCTGGGTTCTCCAGCTGTCCGACAAGGACAAGCTCGATATCGACGAACCGATCCGGCAATACGTACCGGAGTTCGTCTCGCCGACGAGCGGATCACGGTGCGCCGGCTGCTCAGTCAAACCGCGGGCTTCAGAGGGGCGACTGTCTCGAGAAGCCGCTCCGCGACGTACCCCAGGAGTTCTCGTACAACCACACTGGCTACAGCCTGCTCGGCCACCTCGTTGAGATCCTCCGCGGCACGTCCTACGACGCCTGTCTGCGCAACACCTCATCGCGCCTCGTCGAAACCGCGATATGACCAGCAGGGTCCCGGCAACCAACCGGGACCTCGCCAGGCGCTCGCTAGCTTTCACCGACCTGCGTGGGTACCGCGGTCACCACGATGTTGTCGCGATAGCTCCTTGCCGTTCGGTCGAAGCTTCCGCCGCAGGTGAACAGCGTCACCCGAGGGGCTCCCATCGTCGCGAAGTATGACCGGAGGTCGATCTTGTCCTTCGCGATCCGCTCAGTCGCCACCACTTTGTAAGCGCGGGTCACGTTGTCGTCGCCGGTGAGAGAAAGGACTGAACCTGATTTGAGCTCTTTGAGCCGGAAGAACGCGCCCGGTCCGGCTTCGGCGCTGTCGACGTGTCCGCCGATGACCAGAGAGCCGGCCGAAGCATCTAAGCCCGGCCCGAACCGGTACCAGCCGACGGTGTTCACACTCGGCGGGACAAAAAACGCTCCCTTCTCGTCGACCCCGGCTGGTATCACGGTCGCCTCGACGCCGATCTGCGGCACGTCGAGCCGGACTGGTCGAATCGTACGAACTTTCGTGGGCAGGTTGGCGGGCTGCGTGGCCGGGAGGGAGGCCTGAGGACTTGGCGTCTCCAAACCTGCGACGGCTGGCGAAATCTCCTCGTCCGACGGCTCGTGCCAGGTGCTCAGCAGTGTTCCCGTGGCAGTGGCCATCACTCCGGCGGCGATCAGGGCGACGGCGGTGGGACGGCGGGTCCCGGTGGAGCCCCGGGACCCGCCGCGTCGGGTGCGTGTCACCGCGATCGCGTCTCCGGACGCCGCCGGAGCAGCAGGACCACCCCGGCGACCACCAGGAAGACTCCAACCGCCGAGACCACGGACCACCAGTCACCGGCGTCATCGACGGCAAGTCCACCGGTTCCGGTCGGCATCGAGGACGGCGCGCCGCCCAGATTCTTGATCGTCTGCGCGACGAGCGCGAGTGTTTTGGCGTCGGCCGAACCGATCGCATAAACGATCGTCGATGTCCCCGCGGTGAGGTTAAGGTCCTTCGGGCCGAGCACGATGGTCGAGGTCCCGGCCAAAGTCACGTCGGCGCTGACCGTTCCCGCGGGGACATCGGCCATCGCTTCCTTCGGGTTGGTCAAGCCGGGGAACCTTGGTTTGCCGGCCGCTCGGACGTCCACCGCCGGCGCCGCGGCCGTGTGCCGGACCACCCGCCGGGCCTTCCCGGCCGCGATCATCGACGTGTCGTTGGCGAACGCGGTCAGTGCTGGTTTGGCCGAGGTGTCGAGATGAGCCACCAGGCTCAGGTTCTTCCCACCGGGCACTGCCAGGCTTTTGTTCTCCAGCAGGGCACTGCTGACCGGATCGCCGGGCTTCGTCAACGCGACGTCATAGGTGCCCGCTGTCAGGCTCAGGGGCCCGGCCACACTCGCCGGCTGGAAGTTGTCCAGCGTCTTCTTGCCGTTGACGTACACGTCCACGGGTTGGCCGGGAATGCCGTGCACCACCGACACCATCGACTCGTCGGCCGCCGACGCCGCGCCGGGGAAAGCGACGGACAGCGCCGCCAATGCTCCGGCCGAGGCCAGGAGGGCGAGCGAGCGGAGTGGGTTGTTCATCGACAGCTCCTTCGGACTGGAGGTTGAGGTGTCCGTCGATTCGTCCGGACTTACCCGGCTGGATGCAGCGAGCGCGACAGTTACTCCGAACGAACGGTTCCGCACCGCATCCGATGCCCTGTCGATCGACGTACACCATTCGACGGATCACCCCGCCAGGAGCACCCGGAGCGACGACGATGCTGATGACCAGAGGTGTCGCGCCGCCGTCACGTACGGCTAGGGTGTCGCTCGTGCCCGATGATGCCGCGCTGAGCGACACGGCAGACGATCTCGCGCGGCGGTTCGCCGACGGCGAGCCGGACGCCCTGCGCGCGGTGTTCGACCGGCACGGCCCCGCTGTCCAACGGCTGGCCCGGGCCAGTCTCCGCGACATCGCGGACGTCGACGACGTCGTGCAAGCGACCTTCGTCTCCGCATGGAGCGGCCGCGAGACCTACGACCCGGAAAAGGCCGGCTTGCTCGCCTGGTTGCTGGGGATCACGCGGCGCCGCATCGTCGATCTGCTTCGTTCACGCGGGCGCCACCAGCGGGACAGCGAAGCTGTCGCTGCCGTCACAACGACCGGAGGAGAGGTCGCCGAGTCACCGGAACGCATCGTGGACCGCTTGGTCCTCGCCGACGGCATGACGCGGCTCCCGGAGTCACAGCAGGAGGTACTCCGGCTCGCCTTCTACGCTGATATGACCCACACTCAGATAGCGGAGGAGACCGGACTGCCCCTCGGCACGGTGAAGAGTCATCTCCGCCGCGGCATACAGAGCCTGCGTGCCCAGCTCGAACGTTCCCCGCAGGAGGTGAATGATGTCGCACCCCGATCCCGAGCACCTCGTCCTGCTCGCCCTTGACCACCAGCGCCCCGACGCCGCCGACACCGCTCACCTCGACCGCTGCGCCGACTGCCGAGACGAATTCGACTCGCTGCGCGCTGTCGCTGGACTCGGCCGGGAGACGGCCGCGGAAACGTCGCTGCCGCCGGTGAGCGAAGCGGTGTGGGACCGGATCGCCGCCGAAACCGGCCAGAGACGGCCAGCGTCCGTGGCGGAAGCCGATCACCGGGCGCTGATGGCGCAACGGCCGATCCGTGCTCGCCGGTCGTCCCGCGGAGTCCGTTACGCTGTCATCGCGACCGCCGCCGCGGCGGTAGGAGTGGCCGGCACGCTCATCGCCTCGAACACTGGTGGTGGCGATGCGCGCGTCGTCGCGGAGGCGCAGTTGACCCGGCAGACGTCGGCGCCGGCCGGTGCTACCGGGCGCGTGCAGATCGTCGATGACGGCTCGGGTTCGCTGCGGATGAAGGTTCGGTTGAGCGGCATGCCCGCGCCTGACGGGCTCTACGAGATCTGGCTTTTCGACGGCCTCAAGACGATGATCCCGTTGGGTGTCACTTCGAGCACCGAGGTGGAGGTCGCCGTTCCTGCCGGCCTCCCGCTGAGCAGCTACCCCGTCGTCGACGTTTCGGCTCAGGCTCTCGGGCAGCAGGAGCACGGCACCAGCATGCTGCAAGGCACCTTCGGTGCCTGAACCGATCGACGTGCGGAGGTGAAGACATGTCAGGCAAAGAACCCCGTTCTGTGCTCATCACCGGCGCCGAGCCGTCGTACGAAGACCAGTTGGCTGCCCGCAAGCGCAAGTACGTGGTCATGATGGCCTGCCGCGTGCCGTGTCTCGTGCTCGCGGGGGTGACGGCGCAGACCTGGTGGCTCGCGCTGACTTTCCTGGCGATCTCGGTTCCGCTCCCGTGGGCGGCCGTGCTGATCGCCAACGACCGGCCACCGCGCAAAACCGAGAAGGTCAGCCGTTACCACCGTGATCCCGCTGCCCTCGAGCGGGCGGGCCACCGAGTGATCGACGGTTGAACCACCATGCGGTGCGCGGTGATTTCGTCCGATCGTCCTCGTGTTGACTGCTTGATCCACTACCGCCCGACCTTCACGGGCTTGCGGGTCAGTCCTCGTAGGTGAGGTTCTTGCCGTTCGACGGGTCGAACAGCTTGATCTTGTCCGCGTCGTACCAGACTTCGAGGTCCGCGTTCTCCGCCGCGGCCGACTCGGCCGAGAGGCGGGCCACGATCTGGGACTCCGAACCCGGCACGTCGGACGAGCCGCTGTCGGCGGCGAGCTCGGCGAGCTCTTCCGACGTCGCGATCTCGCCCTCCACCGTGAAGTGGGCGAACTTCTCCGAGCCCATCGACTCGAGCACGTCGATGTGCGCGGTGAACGTGCCGCCGCCGGACTTCTGCCCGGCCTCGACCAGGCCCGCGTCCTCGAAGTGCTCGGGCCGGATGCCGACGAGGACCTCGCGCGGCGCGTCCGCCTTCTCCACCAGCTGCCGGACGCGGTCCGTCAGCGGCGTCGTGCCCAGCGCGCTGCGCAGCTCGTTGTTCTCCAGCGTCGCCGGGACGAAGTTCATCGACGGCGAGCCGATGAACCCGGCCACGAACAGGTTCGCCGGGTTGTCGTAGAGGAACTGCGGAGAGCCGATCTGCTGCACGTACCCGGCTCGCAGCACCACGACGCGGTCGCCCAGCGTCATGGCCTCGGTCTGGTCGTGCGTGACGTACAGCGTCGTGGTGCCGAGCTGCTTCTGGATCTTCGACACCGACGTCCGCATCTGGCCGCGGAG
>NZ_JBSGDR010000026.1:0-93542 GCF_053602455.1 Amycolatopsis sp. NPDC004378 | reverse complement strand
CGAGTTGGTCGCACTTCTCATCCTGCCGCCGAAAGACCCGTCCCTCGTCTCAGGCCCTCGCCCGCGTCACCAACGTCATGACCCGCAACACCTAGTTCTCGGGCGATCTGCCGCAACGGCCGATCACTCGAGTTGACCAGCTCGATCGCGTCACGACGGAACTGCTCCGGATACTTCGACCTGCGAGACACCAGGACATCCTCCCTCCAGACCACTGTCTGGAATCAAGGTGTCCGGCCCCACGGGGCAACTCCACGTGATTGGAGAGGCATCACGCGTGCTTGAGCGGGCATCACCGTGATGCCCCTCCAATCACGGCTGATGCCTCTCCAAGCACAGCTGATGCCCCGGGAGACACGCGTGATGCCCCTTACTGCACGTGGAATGATTCGCCATGATTCGAACGTTCTGTGCACTGAATCACCTGTGATTCATCTGTACGCGCAACGATCTCCTGTTTTGCGGGTCGGAGACGGCCGATACCGTCGTCGGCATGAATCTGCGAGCCGCGACGGTGCGGCGGAAACCGGTCGCCGACCTGGTCGCCGAAAGTGATCATGGCACGCTCAAGCGGTCGCTCGGCCTCGGGCAGCTGACCACGCTGAGCATCGGCGCGACGCTGGGCAGTGGGATCTTCGTCGTGCTCGGCGAAGCCGTCCCGGTGGCCGGGCCCGCGGTGGTCCTGTCGTTCGTGCTCGCCGGCGTCACCGCGCTCTTCTCGGCGCTGTCCTACGCCGAGCTCGCCGGCATGATCCCGCTGTCCGGTTCGTCGTACTCCTACGCCTACGCCACGCTCGGCGAGCTGGTCGCCTGGGTCTGCGGCTGGTGCCTGGTGCTCGAATACGGCGTCTCGGTGGCGTCGGTCGCCGTCGGCTGGGGGCAGTACCTCAACGAGCTGCTGCACCTCGCCTTCGGCTTCGCCATCCCGGACGCGCTGAGCCAGCCGCCCGGCTCGGGCGGGATCGTCAACGTGCCCGCGATCGTCGTCGTGGTCCTCGCGATGGTCCTGCTGCTGTCGGGGGCGAAGGAGAGCGCGCGGGCGAACGCCGTCATGGTCGCGGTGAAGATCGGCACACTCGTGCTGTTCTGCGCGATCGCCTTCACCGCCGTCAAGGCGAAGAACTTCACGCCGTTCCTGCCGCTCGGCCTGGCCGGGATGAGCGCGGGCGGTGCCAAGCTGTTCTTCTCCTACATCGGGTTCGACGCCGCGTCGACCGCCGGTGAAGAGGCGAAGAACCCGCAACGCGACCTGCCGCGCGCGATCCTGCTCTCCCTCGGCATCGTCACGGTGCTCTACTGCCTGGTCGCCGTGGCCGCGGTCGGCGCGCTGCCGTGGCCGGAGTTCGACGGCCAGGAGGCCGCGCTCTCGCACGTGCTCACCGTCGTTTCGGGCAACCCCGTCTGGGCCGGCCTGCTCGCCGTCGGCGCGATCGTCGCGATCTCCAGCGTCGTGCTGACCGTCCTCTACGGACAGACCCGCATCCTGTTCGCCATGTCCCGCGACGGCCTCGTGCCCGCGTCACTGTCCAAAGTGGATCCCAAGTCGGGCTCGCCGCGGATCAACACCGTGGTGGTCTCGGCCTTCGTCGCCGCGCTGGCCGCGTTCATCCCGCTCGGCAAGCTCGCCGACGCCACCAGCATCGGGACGCTCTTCGCGTTCCTGCTGGTCAACGTCGCCGTCCTGCTGCTGCGCCGGCGCCAGCCCGAGCGCCCGCGCTCGTTCCGCGTGCCGTTCTCGCCCGTGACGCCGCTGCTCGGCGTCCTCTGCTGCGGCTACATGATGTTCAGCCTCGACGGCGCCACCTGGGTCGTCTTCGGCGGCTGGATGGCACTGGGCCTGCTGATCTACTTCGGGTACGGGATCCGGAGGTCGAGGCTGGCATGAGGGTCGCGATCCACCAGGGCCCGTTCGACGCGCTGCCCCGCGTCGACGCCGACCTCCTCGTCACCGCGGAGATGGGCACGACGGGCTACCACATCGGCGCGCGCACGCACGAGCTCGCCGAACCCGCCGACGGCCCCACCGCGGCGCGGATGTCCGCGCTGGCCCGGGAATCCGGGACCGCGCTCGTGTACGGCTACCCGGAGACCGACGGCGAACACGTCTACAACAGCGTCCAGCTCGTCGATCCGGCCGGGCGGCGGACGAACTACCGCAAGACGCACCTGTTCGGCGACCTCGACAAGAAGTGGTTCACCCCGGGCGACGACCCGGTCGTGCAGGCCGACGTCGGCGGCGTCCGGGTCGGGCTGCTGGTCTGCTACGACGTCGAGTTCCCCGAGCTGGTGCGGGCGCACGCGCTGGCGGGCACGGAACTGCTGGTCGTCCCGACGGCCCTGATGAGCCCGTACGAGCTCGTCGCCGACACGCTGGTTCCGGCGCGGGCCTACGAAAGCCAGCTGTTCGTCGCCTACGCCAACCGGTGCGACACCGAACGGGACCTGACCTACTGCGGCCGGTCCTGCGTCGTGGCCCCGACCGGCGAGGTGCTGGCCCGCGCGGGCGCCGGGCCCGAGCTGATCGGGGCCGAAGTCACCCGGGACGCGCTCGCCGCGTCCCGCCTGGAGAACACCCACCTGGCCGACCGGCGGCCCGAACTGTACCGAGGAACCACCGCATGACCTCCGCTGTCCCGACCGCGATCCCCCACGACGAGCCGGCGGGCCGCCCGATCACGATGTTCGGCCCCGACTTCCCGTTCGCCTACGACGACTACCTCGCCCACCCCGCCGGACTGGGCACGGTGCCGGCCGAGCGCCACGGCACCGAGGTGGCGGTGATCGGCGGTGGCCTCTCCGGCATCGTCACCGCGTACGAGCTCATGAAACTGGGCCTGCGGCCGGTGGTCTACGAGATCGCCGAGATCGGCGGCCGGCTGCGCACCGTGCGGTTCCCCGGCTGCCCGGACGACGTCGTCGCCGAGATGGGCGCGATGCGCTTCCCACCCGCGTCGACCGCGCTCTACCACTACATCGGCAAGGTCGGCCTCGAAACGACGCCGTTCCCGAACCCCCTCGCCCCCGGGACGCCGAGCACGGTCGTCGACCTCAAGGGACAGAGCCACTACGCGCGCACGCCGGCCGACCTGCCCGCGGTGTTCGCCGACGTCGCCGCGGCGTGGGACCGCACGCTCGCCGAGCACGCGTCCTTCGCCGAGATGCAGACGGCGATCCGCGACCGCGACGCGAAAACGATCAAGCGGCTGTGGAACGAGCTCGTCCCCCGCCTGGACAACCAGACGTTCTACGGCTTCCTGTGCGATTCGCCCGCGTTCGCGTCGTTCCGGCACCGCGAGATCTTCGGCCAGGTCGGCTTCGGCACCGGTGGCTGGGACACCGACTTCCCCAACTCCATCCTGGAAATCCTGCGCGTCGTCTACACCGGCGCCGACGACGAGCACCGCAGCATCGTCGGCGGGAGCCAGCAGCTGCCGCAGCGGCTGTGGGACCACGCGCCCGCGGACCTCGCGTTCTGGCCCGCCGGAACGAGCCTGGCGTCCCTGCACGACGGCGGCCCGCGCCCCGGCGTCACGAGGCTGCACCGGACCGCGCCGAACAACATCACGGTCACCGACGCGTCCGGGCACGTCCGCACGTTCCCGGCGGCCGTGTTCACCGCGCAGAGCTGGCTGCTGCTGGCCAAGATCGAATGCGACGAAGCGCTGTTCCCGATCGACCACTGGACGGCGATCGAGCGCACGCACTACATGGAGTCGTCGAAGGTGTTCGTCCCGGTCGACCGGCCGTTCTGGCTCGACCGCGACCCGGCGACCGGCCGCGACACGATGAGCATGACGCTCACCGACCGGATGCCCCGCGGCACCTACCTCCTCGGCGACGACCCGGCTGCGCCCGCGGTGATCTGCCTGTCCTACACGTGGGCCGACGACTCGTCGAAGTGGCTGCCGCTTTCGGCGGCCGAGCGCGTCGAGGTGATGCTGCAGTCGCTGCGGGAGATCTACCCCGGCGTCGACGTCCGGCGGCACATCATCGGCGACCCGGTGACGGTCTCGTGGGAGGCCGAGCCGCACTTCATGGGCGCGTTCAAGGCGAACCTGCCGGGGCACTACCGCTACCAGCACCGGCTCTTCACGCACTTCGTCCAGGACTCGCTGCCCGAGCGGTACCGGGGGCTCTTCCTGGCGGGCGACGACGTCTCGTGGACCGCGGGCTGGGCGGAGGGGGCGGTCCAGACCGCGCTCAACGCCGTTTGGGGCGTGCTGCACCACTTCGGCGGCGAGACGGACCCGGCGAACCCGGGCCCGGGCGACGGGTACGCGGACATCGCGCCCCTCACCCTTCCGGACTGAGCGTGCCCCAACTTCGCGTGCGACCATGGAGAACATGAACACGGAGCCGGCGCCGAGATGGCGAAGACTGGAACCGGACGAGCGGAGGGAACAGATCTACGCTTGCGCGGCGCGGCTGTTCGGTGAACGCCCCTATTCCGAAGTGTCCACTTCGGACATCGCCGCGGCGGCGGGTGTCGCGCGGGGGCTGATCAACCACTACTTCGGCACGAAACGCGAGCTGTACCTGGAAATCATCCGGCGCGCGCTGACGGTGCCGCGGCTGGCCGTCGAGATCCTCCCGGACGGGCCCCTCGAACTGCGGGCCGACGTCGCCATCGAGTGGTTCCTCGACATGGTCACCAGCCAGGAGCGGATGTGGCTCGCCGCGATCGCGCCGGAGGGCATCGGCCGGGACCTCGAAGTGGAGCGCATTCTCGAGGAAGCCGACCGCGAATCGGCCGACCGGGTCCTGGAAGCCGTCGGGCTGTCCAGCGAAAGCGAGCACGGTCCCGAGCTGAACGCGCTCGTGCGCGCGTTCGGCGGGATGGTGAAGTCCGCCGGCCGGGAATGGCTCGTGCGCGGCTCGCTGACGCGCGCGCAGGTGCACCTGCTGCTGTCCAAATCGCTCGTCACGCTGGTCGGCGAGGTTTTCCCGGTCGTGCAGGCGGAACCGCCGCGCGCCGAGCCGCCGGCCCCGCGCCAGGGCGGTCGCGAGTAGACCGAAGCCCCCGGCGCCACGAGGGGGAGGAGGGCGCCAGGGGCTCCGGGTCGGTGGCGGACCACCGACGCAGGCCCACGGTACGCCGAGGCGCTGTCAAGTCGCTGTCAACCCCCGAGCCCCCGATTCACGCAGTTCCCCGAGCCGGTGGGCGAGCCCGTCGAGGCAGCGTTCGACGGCGTAGTCGTACAGCTGCGCGTAGTACCCCGCGGCGAGGTCGGGGTCGCCCATCAGGTCGTGCATCGCCGCGCCGAGCTCGGCCATCCCCGGCAGGTCGGTCCGTTCGCGGTAGGTCGCGTACTCCTCGGTGTTGTCGATCCGCAGGGCGAGCGCGCCGTCGCGGTCGTCCTCCATCGCGACGAACTGGCACGCCGTCATGAGCAGCAGGTTGTAGGCCAGCACGCTCTCGCGGCCGAAGCCCGCCCGCAGCAGCACGCCGATGCCCGCGTTGATGCTGCGCGTGGCCGCGTCGACGGACGGGCCGAACAGCGCGAGCCGCCGCGCGCACCCGGGGTAGGTCCGCAGCACCGCGCGCAGGCCGGCCAGGAGCTCGACGAACCACTCCTGCCACGGCAGCCGCTCGTCGGGCAGTTCCAGCAGGCCGACCACGCGGTCGACGACGGCGTTGACCACCGCGTCCCGGTCGCCGACGTGGTGGTAGATCACCGCGGGGTAGGCCTCCACCGCACGCGCCAGCTCCCGCAGCGTCCAGTTGTCGAGGCCGCGTTCGCCGGTGAGGGTGGTGGCCGCGCTGACGATCTTGTCGGCGGTGAGCGCCGGCAGTCCCGCCGCGGCCCGCGACCGGGGGCGCTGGCCCGTGCCCGAGGATGAGGTCGGCATGGGGCGTAACGGTAACCGCACCGGCCCGGCGCGTGCCAGCGCGAGCGGGTGTGGGGCAGGATCGGGTCATGGCACGCGCACAGGCCAACGGTCTCGAGCTCGAATACGACACCTTCGGCGAACCGGACAACCCGCCCCTGGTTCTGGTGATGGGGCTCGGGGCCCAGATGGTCACCTGGGAAGCCGGCTTCTGCGAGCTGCTCGCCGGTCACGGGTTCTTCGTGGTGCGCTACGACAACCGCGACGTCGGGCTCTCGACGTGGCTGGACGAGCTGCCCGCACCGGACCTGGCCGCGCTGGCCCGCGGTGACCTGGCGACGGCGCCGTACCTCCTGTCGGACATGGCCGACGACGCCGTCGGGCTGTTCGACGCGCTCGGCATCGACCGCGCGCACGTCGTCGGCGCGTCGATGGGCGGGATGATCGTCCAGCAGCTGGCGATCGACCACCCGGACCGGCTGCGGTCCGTCACATCCATCATGTCGACCACCGGCGACCCGGCGGTCGGGCAGGCCGAGCCGTGGGCGCTGGCCCTGTTGACGCGGCCGCCGGCTTCGACGCGCGAGCAGGCGCTCGCCGACAGCGTCGAGGGCTACCGGCGGCTCGGCTCGCCGGGCTACCCGGACGACGAGGCGTTCCTGCTCGCCAAGGCGACGCTGCACTACGACCGCGCCCGCCACCCGGTGGGCACGCTGCGCCACGCGGCGGCGGTCGTCGCCTCGGGCGACCGCACGGCGGCGCTGCGGTCGGTGCGGCTGCCGGCCCTGGTCGTCCACGGCGACGCCGACCCGCTGATCAACGTGAGCGGCGGCAAGGCGACGGCGGAGGCGATCCCGGGCGCGGAGCTGCTCGTGATCCCGGGCATGGGGCACAACCTGCCGCGCGCGGTCTGGCCGGAGCTGGCGGCCGCGATCGCGCGCGTGACGGGTCAATAGCGCGTCAAGATCCGGGGGCCCGGGCGTAGGAAATGTGTCCTGAGTCATGGCCCCGGCCGGTTTTCGGGCTTGGCTCGAGGGCATGAGTGGTGGGTTCGGGTTCCCGTTCGGCTGCGTGGCCGCGGTGGGCGCGCTGATCGCGGCGGACGTCGCCGGGGCGACGGTCCAGCCGTGGTACGCGCTGGTCACGCTGGGTGCCGTGGTGCTGCTGACCGCCTTCTGGAGCTCCGTCACCGCCGCGATCGGGGTCGCGGCGGTGGCGTGGGCCCTGGACGCGGGCTTCGTACTGGGCCGCGCGGGCGAACTGCGGTTCGACGCGGCTTCGGGCCTGGCGGCGGCGGTGCTGGCCGCGGCGGTCGTCGCCGGTCTGCTGGCTGCGGTGGTCGCACGTGCCCCGCGCCCGGTGCGGATCCCGGCCCCGCGCCGCCCGGCCGACCTTCCGACCCGGGTGAGCACCCCGATCTGAGCTGCGGCCGCCCGCACTCCGCGCCCGGTCCGCATCCCGGCCCCTGGCCACCCCGCCGAAGTTCCGACCCGGGTGAGCACCCCGATCTGAGCTGCGGCCGCCCGTGCCCCACGCCCGGTCCGCATCCCGGCCCACCGCCGGATGACCACCTCGATCCGAGCGGTGGCAGCCCGCACTCCGCGCTCGATGCGGATCCCGGAGCCCGGCCCACCGCCGGATGACCACCTCGATCCGGCCGAAGGTCAGGTGCGGGGAGCCGAAGCTCGCCGGGCGGCCAGCGCCGCGATGATCCGTGGCAGGCCCGCCGGGTGGAGCGGGTCGATGTCCGTCAGGTCGCGGACGCGCCGCAGGCGGTAGTCGACCGTGTTCGGGTGGACGTGCAGGCGGGCTGCCGTGCGGCGGCGGTTCGTGTCCAGCTCGAGGTACGCCGACAACGTCTCGACCAGCTCCGGGTGGGCGTCCAGCGGGGAAAGCACCGCCGCCAGGCGGTCGCGGGCCGTGCCCGGGCGGGTCAGCTGGTACTCCACCAGGACGTCGTCGAGGCGGTACAGGCCCGGCGGGCGCCCGAACCAGCGCAGCACGTCCAGCACCTCGCCCGTGCGCCCGGCCACTTCGCGGACTTCCGACGGCTCGGCCGTTTCCGCCGCGGCCAGCACGGCGACCCCCGCGGCGCGCCCGGCCGTGTCCACCAGCCGCTCCGGCGCGTCGGACAGCCGGCCGGTCAGCGGCAGCAGGACCAGGCCGCCCGGTCCGTCCAGGGACGCCAGGACGCCGTCGCCGCAGGCTCGGTCGAACGCCGCGAGGAACCGGCGGATCTTGCGGCGCACCGCGATTTCGGCGTCCACGCCCGGCGACGCCTCGTCGGCGTGCGGCCCGAGCTCGACGCTCAGCACCAGGTACCGCGACGGCAGCGTGACCCCGGCACTGCGCGCGACGACGTCGACGGGACCGCCGTCGACCAGCACCGAGAGCAGGGTCCGCCGCGCGGTGTGCTCCTGCCCGACCTTCGTCCGCAGCTCTTCGAGGTAGCCCCGCGTGACCGCGCCGGTGACGGTGCCGACGAACGCGAGCATCCGGTCCGCGACGTCGAGGAGGTCGGTGACGTCCGCGCCGCCCGCGCCCCCCGCGCCGACGGCGAAGATCTCCCGCGTGCCGACGTGGTAGGCGGCGAGCACGGCCTCCAGCGGAAAGCCCTCCTCGGCCCGGCGCACCGCCGAGGCGCCGATCTGCCGCAGCTCGGCGTCGTTGAGCTCGCGGTCTTCGCGCAGGCCCCGGGCGAAGGCGCGCACCGTCTGCTGGGTGATGCGCGCGATGTCGCCGGCGAGCTCCTCGACCGGCAGCCGCCGGTAGTCCGCGACCTCGTCCTGGATCCGCGCCAGCACCCGCGCGACCAGCTCCGGCTCCTCCAGCGTGAGCCGCTCGTGCACGCGCTGCCCGCCGAGGACCAGGTCCCCACCGGATTTGTGCCCCGTCACAACCGATGCCCCCGTTCTCTGCCCGGACTCCCAGTCAATCCGGCCGCGCCCGGTGCCGATGGTGTCACGGAAGCCAATCATCGGCACAACGTCAAGGAGGACGGCGTGCGACTGAGGACAACGGCGTTCATCACGATCCTGGTCACGGCCCTGGCGACCGTGACGGCCGGTACGGCGGCCGCGGCCTCCGGCGAGTACGTGGCTCTGGGCGACTCCGCGGCGGCCGGGCCGCTGATCCTGCCCCCGGACCTCTCCTCCCCCGGCTGCCTCCGGTCCCTGGCCGACTACCCGCACGTCGCGGCGCAGCGGCTCGGCGTCCCGCTCGAGGACGTCACGTGCTCCGGCGCGACGACCGCGGACATGACCTCGCCGCAGCAGACCGACACGGGTGCCGTGCCGCCGCAGCTGGACGCGCTCAGCGCGGCGACGCGGACCGTCACGCTGACCATCGGCGGCAACGACGTCGGCCTGGTCGGCGCGGCGACCAGCTGCATCACCCTGCTGCCCGGCATCACCCCGGACTGCGTGGACCGCTACACCGCCGGCGGCCACGACCAGCTGGCCGAGAAGATCGCCGCGTTCGAACCCACGTGGGGCGCGCTGCTGGACGCGATCCACGCGCACGCGCCGAACGCGACGGTCTTCGTCGCCGGCTACGGCACCTACCTGCCGCACAACGGGTGCTGGCCGATCGCGCCGCTGACCCCGCGCGACGCCAACTACATCCAGGGCAGCGTCGACAAGACCAACGCCGCCCTGGCCCGCCAGGCCGCCGCGCACGACGCGCACTACGTCGACATCCGGACGGCGTCGATCGGGCACGACGTCTGCAAGCTGCCGGGCGTCAAGTGGTTCGAGAGCGTGATCCCGACGTCGGTCGCGGCCCCGCTGCACCCGAACGCCGACGGCATGCGGCACATCGGCGCGGTCGTGGCCCGGGCGGTCAGCGGCTGAAGTCCCAGCGGCTCGCGCCGTGGGGCTCCGCGCAGGCGACGCCGATCGCGCGGGCGGGCGCCAGCCGGTACAGGAACCACGGCGCGGGCCCGGCGCTCGGCGCCATGAACGACGCGGTGAACCCGCCTTCGTGCACCTCGGCGGGCCAGCCGCCCTCGCGGTAGACGGCCGCCACCCGCTCGAGGGTGGCGGGATCGGCGACGGGCTCGGCCTCGCCCTCCAGGGTGAGGTCGAGTCCCTTCAGGCGCACCGAAACACTGCACGCCGGGTTCGCCGCCAGGTTGCGGGCCCGGCGCGTGCCGGCCCCGCTCACGAAGTACAGGGCGTCGTCGACCCAGATCGCGCCGACGCCGGCGGCGTGCGGGCGGCCGTCGGGGCGGACGGTCCCGACGAAGAACGTCAGGTCCTCCTTGGGCGTCTGGGTCGCGAGGAGGTCGCGCGCCCGGCTCCACGGCAGGGCCGGGTAGCCGTTCTGGTCGAGGTTCTTGGTCTTCGTCGGCTCAGTCATGCCTACGCGTCGAACGGGACGACCGCGGATCGACACGCGGCGAGGGTTTTCGCGCCGCCGGGGTCGTCGTCGCCGGTCGCGGGCACGATCGCCAGCTCGTCGATGCCGGCTTCGGCGTACTCGGCGGCCTTCGCGGCGATCTCCGCCGACGAGCCCAGCAAGCCGATGACGGCGATCGCCTCGACCGGCACCGCGGCCAGCAGCTCCCGCGGGTGCGGCCGCGTGCGCGCGAAGTCGACGAGGCCGCCGAACCCCGCCGCGCGGAACATCTCGCCGTAGCCGGGCGCCGCCAGGTACCCGACCACGCCGCGACGCAGCTGCTCGATTTCGGCGGGGCCCGGGTCGACGGCGCCGACCACCCAGGCAGCCACCGGCGGCGGCGCCACCTCCGCCCGCTCGGCCGCCTCCCGCAGCCCGCGCACCAGGGCACCGGCCGCGGCCGGGCTGACCAGGTTGACCACCATCCGGTCGGCGTGCCGGGCCGCGACGGCCAGCGCCCGCGGCCCGAACGCGGCAATCGTCAACGGCGACTTCGGGGCCGCCAGCCGCAGCCGGTACCCCTGCGAGCCGACCACCGTTCCGTCCACAGTGGACTTGGCGCCGGAGAGCAGCTGCCGCACGGCGATCGCCGACTCCGCCAGCGCCGTCGCGGCCCGTGCCCGTGATCGGCCGTGCCAGCCGCGCACCACGACGTCACTGGACGTGCCCAGCGCCACCCCGGTCGTCCGGCCGGTCAGGGCCGCGACCGACGCGACACCCATCGCGATCGTCGCGGGGTCCCGGACCGTCACGGCCAACGGCCCGAACGTCAGGGAGATCCGCGAGGTCGCCGCGCCGATCGCGGTGCCGAGGGCGAACGCGTCCCACGTCGCCATCTCGCCGATCCACAGCTCCGGGTACCCGGCGGCCTCGGCGGCACGCGCGGTTTCCAGCGCTTCCTCCGGCGGCCGGTCCTGCCAGAGCCCCAGGGACACCGAAAGCCTCATGCGGTGACCAGCATCGTGACCACCGTGGTGAACGAGCCGCCGACGTTGAGCGTCAACGCCGTCCGGGCGCCCTCGACCTGCGTCTCGCCCGCCGTCCCGGTGACCTGCCGGGCGACGTCGTGCAGCATGCGGACGCCGGTCGCGCCCACCGGGTGGCCGAGCCCGATCAGGCCGCCGCCCGGGTTGATCCCGGCGGTGTCGAGGCCGCCGTCGGCGATGAACCGGCCGCCGTCGCCGGGCGGTGCGACGCCGAGGTGCTCCAGGGCGACCAGCCCGGTGATGGTGAAGCAGTCGTGCAGTTCGACGACGTCGAGCGCGTCCGGGCCGGGTACGCCCGCGCGCTCGTAGGCGTCGACGACCGCGCCCCGCAGGTGCGGGAACAGGTATTCGCCGTCGGCTTCGATCTTTTCGGCCAGACCGATGTGCGCGGTGCGGTGGCCGAACCCGGCGATGCGCGGGAAGCCGCCGCCGAGGCGTTCGGCGAACGCCGGGGACGCGAGCAGGACCGCCGCGGCGCCGTCGGTGATCCGGCCGCAGTCCTGCTTGCGCAGGCGGCCTTCGATCAGCGGGTTCAGCTCGTCGTCGGGGCCGAACGCGCCGGCCGGGAACCGCCAGTCCCGCGCCTGGGCGAGCGGGTTCCGCGCCGCGCGGTCGAAGGCGTGCGAGGCGAACTGCCCGAGGTGGGCCGGGTCGAGGCCGTACCGCTTGTCGTAGGCCTCGGCGACGTCGGCGAAGAGCGCGGGCCACGGGAACTTCGCGGCGACGGCTTCGTGGCCGGCCCACGCGGCGGACCCGAGGTGCTCGGCGGCCGTCTGCCCGTCGGTGTTGCGCATCAGCTCGACCCCGGCGACCAGCGCCAGGTCGTAGCGGCCCGCTTCGAGGTCCGCGCACGCGGCGAGCACGGCCGTGCTGCCGGACGCGCACGCGGCTTCGTGCCGGGTGCTCGGCACGCCGTCCAGCTCCGGCACCGCCGCCACCAGCAGCCCGCCCAGCTGGGCCTGCCCGGTGAACAGCTCGGCCGCGAGGTTCCCGACGTGCGCGACTTCGACGTCCGCCGCGGTGACTCCGGCGTCCGCGAGGGCGGCCGGCACGACCTCGGCGAAGAGGTCGAAGATCCCTCGGCCCTCCTTCGCGTAGTTGCGCGCGAAGTCGGTCTGCGCCCCGCCCAGCACGAACACCGTCATGGCCTCACTCCAGACTTTCCCGCAGCTGCCGCTTCAGGATCTTCCCCACCGGGTTGCGGGGCAAGGCGTCGGCGTACTCGAGCCGTTCCGGCAGCTTGAACGCGGCCACCCGCTTCTCGCGCAGGTACGCGACCAGCTCCTCGAGCGACGGCTTCCGGTCGCCGGGCACGACGACCGCGCACACGCGCTCCCCCATGACGTCGTCGGGCACGCCGACCACGCCGACGTCGGCGACGTCCGGGTGCCCGGCCAGCAGGCCTTCGACCTCGGCCGGCGAGATGTTCATCCCGCCGCGGATCACGAGGTCCTTGGCGCGGGCGACGTACTTCAGGAACTCGCCCTCCGCCCCGGCGATCTCGAAGACGTCGCCGGTGCGGAAGTGGCCGTCCTCGTCGAACTTCGACGTGTCGAGAGGTTCGCCCACCGACGTCAGGTAGCCGGCGAACACCGTCGGCCCGGCGATGTGCAGTTCGCCGGGACGCCCGGGTTCGGTCACGTGCTCGCCGGTGACCGGGTCGTGCAGCCGCACCGACGTCCAGCCGGCGACCGGCGTCGACCAGGTGACGTCGGAGGCGTAGTTCGGGAAGTAGCTCGCCCGCTGGTCCGGGTCCGGCATGTCGAGTGGCGCGGACAGCAGCGCGGTGCCCTCGTTGGAGCCGAAGAAGTTGATGATGTCGATGCCGTACCGCTCGGCCCAGGTGCGCACCAGCCACGGCGAGAGCGGCGCCGACCCGGAGCCGATCTTGGTCACGCTCGAGATGTCCACTCCGGACAGGATCTTTTCGTTGTGCAGCAGCATGGTGAGCAGCGCGGGTGGCGCGAGCGTGTACGTCACGCGCTCGGCCGCGAGCTGCCCGAGGAACACCGGCAGGTCGAACGGGTGGTGCGGCACGAACACGGCGCCGGTCAGCAGCCACGGCAGGAACATCCCGCCGATGCCGGCCATGTTCGTCATGGGGAACGGGGACAGCAGGACGTCTTCGCGCGTGATCCCGGCGGCCTGGGCGCAGCCCGCGGCCGTCGCGAGCCAGTCGCCGTGGCAGCGCGGGACCGCCTTCGGTTCGGCTTCGGTGCCGGACGTCCAGCAGATCGTCACGCAGTCGTTGACGTCGGCCTCGGTCACCTGTGCGTCCAAAGTGGACTTTTCCGCTTCGGACAGTGGCGCCTCGGGCCAGGCCAGGGCACCGGCCGGTTCGTCGTCCCCCCGGGCGACGACGAACCGGACCGACGGCGCCGCAGCGCCCATTAGCCCAAGGGCCGCCCCGGCGAGCTCGTGCTCGCCGTATCTGGAAGCGGTCACCACCGCGACGGCTCCGGTGCGCCGGCACATCGGACCCATCTCGTGCTCCCGGTAGGACACCGGGAACGGGGTGAGGACCGCACCGATCCGCACGATCGCGAGGAACGCCTGGACCAGGGCCGAGCAGTTCGGCAGCTGCACGGCCACGACGTCGCCTGCTCGCACCCCTCTGGCGAGCAGGAACGCGGCCAGGACGTCGACGCGTTCGTCGAGCCGGTTCCAGGTCCACCGCACCGGGTCGCGTCCGACCAGTGCGGTGGTGTTCGGTGGATCGACCAGCGCGAGACCCTCCGGGTCGGCACTGACCCGCTCCTTGACGAGCTGGTCGATCGTCTCCGCACTCCACCATCCCCGCGTCCGGAAGTCCCGGGCGCGACCCTCTCGATGGCACTTCATGAACGGAGGTTTTCCAGCTGGTCCGCCCGGACCCAGGTCGCGTGAAAACCGAGCGGGACACGCTGGGGCAACAGGACCCTGGCCACGGGTCCGGCAGCGAGATCGGCGGCGTCGAAGATGTCCAGTTCCGAGCGTCCCTCACGCTCGTCCTGCACGAACGTCACCAGATAACCGTCCGCCGAATCGGCGGCCGCCCCGTCGCGGGGTGCGAACGGAGCCTCACTGCCCCACCGGCCGGGACCGAACCGGTATTCGGTCTTGGAGCCGGCAAGATTGTCGTAGCGCACCAGCCCGTCGAACTTCAGCGTCGACTCGGGCGAAATGTGCACCGCGTAGGAGAACCGGTTCCGCAAGCCGACCCCGCGGGAGTCGACGGTCGGGAACTCGGTGTTGTCGTCGTCGAGCGGGGCCTCGCGGCACACGCCGGTCCGCAGGTTGAAGCGGTAGCGGTGCAGCGACGCGTCCAGCCGCAGGTAGGACAGCATCTTCGCGAGCGGGGTGCGCGCGTCGGCCCGCGGGGCGGGCTTCTGCACGCGGCAGACGTCGAGGACGACCTCTTCGCCCTGCTCCCAGGCGTTGACGACGTGGTAGATGTAGCACGGGCTCGCTTCGAACCACCTGATCTGGCTACCGTCTCCGTAGCGTGGCATGACACCGAAGCGGCTCGGCGTCGAGCGGTCGAAGTGCAGCTTGTGACGGCCCTGCTTCGCCGCCTCCAGGTCCTGGACCAGCGGCAGGTCCATCAGCACCGCGAAGTGCTCGGTGATGGCCATGTCGTGCGGCAGGCGCGGGCCCGGCAGCTCGATCTCGGTGGTGGTCACGACCTGGCCGTCCGCGCCGATCACGCCGTAGCGCAGGTACGGCGGGCGCGGGCCGTAGTCGAACCAGAACAGCTCGCCGGTGGCCTCGTCGACCTTGGGGTGGGCCATCATGTCGCCGACCAGCGTGCCGAGGAAGTCCTCGGCGCCCAGCGTCTCCAGCGAGAGCGGGTCGACCGCGTACGGCGAGCCGCACAGGTACCAGGTGGCGAGGATCCGGCCGCGGTGGAAGACGACGTCGGTGTTGGCGTTGTCCTTGAGGCCCAGGCCGTGGGTGTTGCCGAAGGGGTTGCCCTCCGGGTTCTCCATGACCCCGGTCCACAGGCCCTTGCCGGCCTCGGACTCGGCCTCGAAGGCCTTCGTGCGGACCCAGCGGTTGCGGTAGCGGGCCCGGCCGTTCTCCAGGTGGACGGCGTGGATCATGCCGTCACCGTCGAACCAGTGGTAGCGGCCTTCCGGCGCGAACCGCGGGTTGGGGCCGTTGCGCAGGTAGACGCCGTTGAGGTCCTTCGGGATCTCGCCGATGACCTGCAGGTCTTCCGCGTCGATCTCTTCGCTGACCGGGGCGTAGACGCCGAGCAGGTAGGGGTTGGCCTCGCCGGTGTCCGCCGTCCGGGCCACCATCAGCGGCTGTTCGGAGGTGCTGGTCATCGGGCTGCTCCCTGGCTGTCGGGTCACCGCGCTGGCTGATGGGGATGAGACTATGATTTGTGTACCCAGCTGTCAATAGGCTTCTTTTGCTGTAGTCAGGTGCTACCCTGAGACGGCGATGCAACGAGGGGGAATGACTTTGGTCGAGGCGACTGCACAACGCATCAGGCCTGCAGGAGATCCGCTTCGGAGAGCCCTGGAGCTGGTCGGCGACCAGTGGACCTTGCTGATCCTGCAGAGCCTGTTCCTGCGGTTCAGACGCTACGAAGAGCTGCGGCTGCGGCTGGGCATCTCGCCGACGGCGTTGTCGGGACGCCTGCGGGACATGGTGGACGCGGGCATGCTCACGCGCGTCCCGTACCGCGACGCGCGCCGCACGCGGCACGAGTACCGGCTCACCGAGCGCGGCCTGGAGCTGTGGCCGCTGCTGATTTCGATCTGGGCCTGGGAGCGCGAGTGGGTCGAAGGCCGCCGCGAGGTGCTGCCGACGCTGATCCACCTCGACTGTGAGCTGGCTACATCAGCACCCCTCGGCTGCGCCGCCTGCGGCCGCCGGGTCGACGCCCGTGACGTGCGGGCCGAGCGCCTCGACAGCACCGGCGTCGCCGCCGCGACGGCGTCCAAGCGCTTCCGCCGCAAGGACGCCGAGTCCCTGGCCGGCGACCCCCTGATGTTCTTCCCCGACACCATGGAGCTGCTGGGCGACCGCTGGTCGACGGGGCTCCTGGTGTCGGCGCTGCTCGGCTGCCGCCACTTCTCCGAGTTCGAACGGGAGATGGGCATCGGGCCGAGCGTGCTCTCCGGCCGGCTGAGCAAGCTGGTCGAGGTCGGTGTCCTGCGGACGGGCACGGCCAAGACCCGCACCGACGCCCGCGACTACCGCCTCACCGCGAAGGGCCTGGCGTTCTTCCCCGCGCTGGCCTTCATCGCCGAGTGGTCCCGCGGCTTCGAGGTGGCCGGCCAGGAGCCGGACATCACGCTGAACCACGTCGAGTGCGGCAACCGGCTGCAGCCGATGCTGCTGTGCGACCACTGCGGCCGGCCGCTGACGCGCCAGTCCGTGCAGTTCGGCGGAGTGCCGTCGCCCAAACGCTGACGGTGTGGCGAAATCGACTCGCCAAGCGGGGGGTCCGGTGCCAGGCTGGAGTGGTCACACGTCGTCACTTCCGGAGGTAAGCATGAGTGAACCCAATCCGTCGCCCAGCGGCGAGGAGGACGACGTCAAGCGCAAGTTCCGCGAGGCGCTCGAGCGCAAGCAGGCCCACGCCCGCTCCGGCGCGTCGCACGAGAGCGGCGGCGGCAAGAACCAGCACGCCCACGGCCCCGCGGCCAACAAGCGGACCTTCCGCCGCAAGTCCGGCTGAGGTTTCTCGAAGGCCCCCACCGCTCGCGGTGGGGGCCTTCGTCGTGCTCAAGGCACGAACGACCCCAGGTGGTCCAGGACCACGAACTCGCTCCCCGGCGCGGCCGCGGCGACGGCCTTGCGCAAGGGCTCCAGGCCGCCCGCGTCCTTCACCTGGCCCAGCGGCAGGTCGAAGTCGTCCCAGTGGGTTGCCGCCACGTAGCGCGGGGTCCCCAGTGCGCCCAAAAGCCGGGGCACGTACCGCGTCACCTTCGCGCCGCCCGCCGGGACGCAGACCACGTCCGGGCGCAGGCCCGCCAGCTCGGACTCGACGTAGTTCGAGCCGCCCAGGTTCAGCACGCTCGCCCCGCCACCGCTCACGACGTAGGCCAGCGTGCCGCCCTCCACGAGGTCCTCGATGACGCGCGGGCGGTCGCGGCGGGACAGCGGGCGCGAGCCCGGGAACGGCACCCGCGCCCGGTCGCCCGTCGCCGAGTGCAGGGATCGCAGGACCCGGATCGCGTAGCCGTCGAACGTCAGGTCCTCGCCGCCGCTCGCGATCGACAGCTGGTCTTCCGGCGCGCCCAGCGCCGCCACGAGACTCAAATGGGTCTCGGTGCCGATGACCGTCGCGCCGGTGCGTTGCGCCAGGTAGGGGACGTCCGTGAGGTGGTCGTAGTGGCCGTGCGTCACCAGGATGTGGTCCGCGCGCAGCTCACCGCGGTCGAGGTAACCGTCGATCAGGGCCTTGTTCACCGAGAGCGGGGTGCGCGGGTCCGCGCCGGCCGGGGTGTACGTCCCGGTCCTGAAGCGCGTCAGCCACGGGTCGACCAGGATCGTCTTGCCGCCGGCGCGGATCTCCCAGCCGTTGTTCCCCCACCACCGCAAGGTCATCGTCGACGTGCTCGCCGCGGCGGCCGCCGGGGCGCCCGACAGGATCGCCGCCGCGGCCGCGCCCGCGCCGAAGAGCCCCCGTCTGCTGATTCCTGTGTCCATGGCGCCACCCGACCACGGCCCGCGGGCGGCTGTCCAAGATCGAGTCGTCGGCATGTCGATATGCGGTCGGCTATCGTCGCTGCGTGGACCACCTCCGTTCGCTCCGGTACTTCCTGGTCGTGGCCGAGGAACTGCACTTCGGCCGCGCGGCCGAGCGGCTCGGGATCGCGCAGCCGCCGTTGAGCCAGCGCGTGAAGCGGCTCGAAGCCGAGCTGGGCGCGACCCTCTTCGACCGCGGCAGGCGCGTCACGCTCACCGAAGCCGGCGAGGTGCTGCGTGCGGAAGCCCGCGACCTGCTTTCCCGCTGGGACCGCATGACCGCGCTGGTCGCGAAGGCCGAGCGCGGCGAGCCGGCCGCCCTGCGTGCGGGCGTGCCGCCGGACCTGCCCGGCCGGGTGCTGGCCGCGATCCTGACGAAGTTCGCCGAGGCGGTTCCCGCCGTCCGGCTCGACCTGCAGGAGCTGACCACCGCCGAGCAGGCCCGGCTGCTGGCCGACCGCGCGCTGGACGCCGGGCTGCTGCAGCTGCCGGTGGACGTCGTGGGCCTGGATCTCGGGCCCGCGATCGACACGCCGCTGGGCGTGGTCCTCCCCCGCGACTCGCCGCTGGCACGCCGGCCGTCACTCTCCCTCGCCGACCTGGCGGGCGAAGGCCTGGTCCACTCCCCGCGCGCCGCCGCGCCGGGAAGCTACGACGCGCTGCTGCGCACCTGCTGGGACCACGGCTTCCGCCCGGCGGCGGTCCGGCACGCGCGCAACCCGGAGTTCGTGCTCGGCCTGGTGCTGGCCGGCCACGGCGTGGCGTTCGAGGCCCACGCGCGCAAGGAACCCCGCGTGGTCTGGCGGCCCCTCGAAGGCGAGGTGCTGCGCGCCAGGACGGCGTTCGCCTGGCCGTCGTCGAGCCCGCACCCGCAGGCGGAGAAGCTGGCGGAGATCGCCGCGGAAGTCCTCCGCGACGACGGCGTGTCCCGGCTGGTCCCGCCGGACCCGGGCGGCGCACGACCGTGGGACGTCTTCTACGAGCGCAACTGATCCACCGCCGCGCGGGCCGCGTCGCCGATCGCGCGGTCGATGTCCGGGCGCCGCAACGTTTCCGCCCCACCGGCCGTGAAGACCGCGATCGCGTACGCCGTACCGTCCGGGTAGGTTGCGACGCCGATTTCGTTGCGGATCCCGGGCATCGTCCCGGTTTTGGCCGCGACGGCGACCTCCGGCGGGAAGCCCGCGGTCAACCGGTGCCAGCTGACTTGAGCAGCCATCCACGCGAGCACCTGGGCGCCGGGTCCGGGGTCGGCCCAGATCGCCGACAACAGCGAGGTCATCTCGCGCGGTGTGGTCGACGAAGTCCGCAGCGGATCCAACGCCCGCAGGGGGCGGCCCGCCGCGGTGTCCGCCATGATCGTCCGGATCAGGTCCCGCGGCGGGCCGATCACGGACGTCCGCGTCAGGCCCAGCTCGGCCAGCAACGACCGGACGTTCTCCACGCCCACCCGGTCGAACAGCAGGTCCGCGGCCGTGTTGTCCGAGACCGACAGAGCCAGCAGCGCCGCGTCCCGCAGGCTGTAGGAAACGTCGTCGGCGAAGCCCGCCGAGCCGCTGCCGCCCAGGCGATCGGCCGCGGAGGCGTGCACGCGATCGGAAGGGTCGAGCTGCCCCAACGCCACCTGGCGGGCGAACTCGTACGCCAGCGCCACCTTCACCACGGACGCCAGCACGACCGGGGCGTCGGCGCCGACCCCGACGCAGTCGGGGGAACCGAGACGGCGGGCGTGCAGGAAACCCCGCACGCCCACCGCTTCGAAGAAGGGAGAAAGACTCACCCGGTCATGATGGACCGCAGCCGCCCGATCTCCGCCATCCGCCGCTCCGCGAGCCGGTCTGCCGCCGTCGCCGGGGGCACGCCCTCGGTGTCGGCCAGCGCGAACACGGCCTTCGTCGTGTCGAAGATGGCCGTCGTCTTGCGCTTCGCGCGCTCGAAGTCGAAGCCGTGCCGCTCGTCGTCGACCTGGATCACGCCACCGGCGTTGACCAGGTAGTCCGGCGCGTACAGCACGCCACGGTCGGCGAGCTGCTTGTCGACGCCGGCGTGCGCGAGCTGGTTGTTCGCCGCGCCGCAGACGATCCGGGCGCCGAGCACCGGCACGGTCTCGTCGTTCAGCGCGCCGCCCAGGGCGCAGGGCGCGAAGACGTCGAGTTCGGTGCGCAGCAGGGTGTCCGCGTCGGGCGCGACCTGGACGTTCGGGTAGATCGCGCGGGTCCGCTCGATCGCCGGGGCGTGGACGTCGGTGATCGTCACCTGGGCACCGGCCTCCACGAGGTGGCCGACGAGGATGTGCCCGACCTTGCCGACGCCGGCCACGCCGACGCGCTTGCCGGCCAGGTCCGGGCTGCCGAAGACGTGCTCGGCCGAGGCCCGCATGCCCTGGAAGACGCCGAACGCGGTGAGCACGGACGAGTCGCCGGCGCCGCCGTCCTCGGGCGAGCGGCCGGTGACGTAGCGGCACTCGCGGGCCACGACGTCCATGTCCTGCACGAACGTGCCGACGTCGCACGCCGTGATGTAGCGGCCGCCCAGGGACTGCACGAAGCGCCCGTACGCGCGCAGCAGCGCTTCGGACTTGAGCGTCTTCGGGTCGCCGATGATGACGGCCTTGCCGCCGCCGAGGTCGAGCCCGGCCAGCGCGTTCTTGTACGCCATGCCCTTGGACAGCGCGAGCACGTCGTCGAGCGCGTCCGCTTCGGTGGCGTAGGGGTGGAAGCGCGTCCCGCCCAAAGCGGGTCCGAGCGCGGTGGAGTAGATGCCGATGATGGCCTTCAAGCCACTGGCCTGGTCGTGGCAGTACACGACCTGTTCGTGCCCGGTGCCCCGGGCGAACACTCCTTCGGTCACGGTGGTGACTCCTTTGTCATCCGCGCCCGGTTCGTGGCCGGGACGCGCTTCACGGGGTGGTCGGGTACCCGCGCGGAGGTCGTCCGCCCGGGGTGCCCGGCACCAACCTAGATCGCCGCCGTTCGCCGGACCAGTGGAGGTCCCGCGATACGGACCGGTAATCAGCCCCGGGCCACCGTGCCGAGGGTGTTCATCGCCGTCTCGAGCTGCGTGTCCGAGAGGTACGGCGCCGGGCCGAAGCGCAGGTACGGGCCGCGGCTGTCGGTGCGGACGCCGTGCTCGGCGAGCCCGGCCTGCAACCCGGCGGCGTCGGCGCAGCGCAGCGAGAGGAACCCGCCGAGCCGGTCCAGGGGCACCGAGCGGTCGCGCGTGACGACGTCCTCGGGCAGTGCCAGCTCGTCGAAGACCGCCGCGAGCAGGCCGACCTGGTGCTGCGAGACCTCGCGCAGGAACTCCGGCGTGAGGCCTTGCTCGGCGAAGAACCGCTGCACCCGGACGCCGCGGTAGTGGCTGGCCGGGTCGTAGGTCGCGCCGGCGAACCGGTCGCCGCCGGTCGCGTACGGGACCGCGCCGGGGTGGCGCGCGTCGGCCAGCGCGCCGAATTCGGCGTACCAGCCGGTGATCACCGGCCGCAGCTCCTGGGCGTGCGCGGGCAGCCGCAGGAAGCAGTTGCCCTCGCCCAGCTGCAGGTACTTGTAGCCGCCGCCGAGCACCCAGGCGTTGGTCAGCCCGAGGTCGTGCAGCGGGAACGGCACCACGCCGAGCGCGTGGTAGGCGTCGACGACGAGCTCGATCGAGCGGCCGCGGCACGAGTCGGCCAGGTGCGCGAGCCCCGGCACCAGCCGCGACGTCTCGAACAGCACGGCCGACACGAGCACCGCCGCGGTGTCGTCGTTCACCTCGCCCGCGACGCGCTCGGCGAGCGTCGTCACCGGGTCGAGCGGCACGCGCACGACCTCGACGCCCTCCTCCTCGAGGCGGGCGAGCTGGCGGCGCAGGGTGTGGAACTCGCCGTCGGTGGTGACCAGGCGCGGTCTTCGCGGCAGCTCCATCGCCGAGAGGAACCGCAGCACCAGGTCGTGCGTGCTGCCGCCGAGCGCGTACTCGCCGTGCGGGTCGCCGAGCAGCACCCGGAACCCGGCGCGCAGCTCGTCGGCCTTCGCGAAGGCGCGCTCCCACTTCTCGTCGACGTCCCGGGCGGCGTCCGCGAACGACTCTCGCAGCCCGTCCTCCGCGACGTCCGGCCACGCCTGGTGCGAATGCCCGGACAGCAGCAGGCGGTCGGCGACCCCGAACCGGGAGTAGTGCGGGGCGAGCGCGTTGTCGTCGGCGCGCAGTTCGTCCAAAGTGGTCACAGTCGGCTCCGTACGGCCCAGAGATCCGGGAACATCGGCTGGAACAACGTGGTACGCAGGTAGGTCGCGCCGGATGATCCTCCCGTCCCGGTCTTGTCGCCGATGGTGCGTTCGACCATCTTCACGTGCCGGTAGCGCCACTCCTGCATCCCTTCGTCGAGATCCACCAGACATTCCGCGACGACCGACGGTCCGCCGTCGTCGCTGTACACGTCCAGCAATATCGCTTGCAGGGCCGAAGACGGCTCCACCGGTCGAGTGACGTCTCGGTCACACCCCACCGGGTAACCAGAAGCCTTGAGATAGGCGAGAAAAGAGTCGAACAACGACGGCCGCGCCATCGCTTCGGCAATGCGTTTCCGCTGATCGCCGCCCTCGGGGTAGTGCGCGAAGACCCGCTCGTCACGGCGCCCGAGCACGGCCTCCAGCTCGCGGAACTGCGCCGACTGGAAGCCGCTCGAAGCGTCCAAACGGGCGCGGAAGCTCGTGAACTGGCTGGGGGTCATGGTTTCCAGCACGTCGATCTGCGCGACGGCGACCTTGAGGATCGTCAGGATCCGCCGCAGGATGCGGATCGAGTGCGCGGTGTTGCCCTTCTCCAGGTTCTGCTGGAGGAACGCGGCTTCGTGCAGGATCTGCTTGAACCACAGCTCGTACACCTGGTGGATGACGATGAACAGCAGCTCGTCGTGCTCGTCCGACCGCGGGCGCTGGGCGGTCAGCACCTCGTCGAGCGCGAGGTACGAGGTGTAGCTCAACGCTTCCTGCGTCTGGGCGTCGATGTCGGTCATCCCTGGGTCACCTCGTCGAAGTGGCGCTGCGCGGGTTTCGCGAGCGCGGTGTACAGATCGTGGAACAGCTCGACCGCGGCCGCCCGGTCACCCGGCGCGGGGACCAGGTCGACGGGCAGTTCCGGGTCCAGTGCCGGGAACGCCCGGAACGTGTGCACCAGCCGGGTCCGGACGTCGAAGGCTTCGGCGTCCGAGACGTCCTTCACCGCGGACCCGCCGAACTGGCCGACGAACGCGGTGTAGCGCGCGGCCAGGTCGTCGAGGTCCCAGGCCCGGCCGGCGAACCGGCGGACGTCCAGCGCCGCCGAGGGCCGCCCGAGCAGCAGGCCGGCGTGCTCGGTGACGTCCAGCTCGGCGAGCAGGGCGACGACCTCGGCCTCGCGGTCGTGCGGGGCGATCCAGGTGCCGTCCTGGTAGGGCCCGAAGCCGAGGAACCGCAGCCGCCGCACCAGCCGTTCGCGGGCCTGGCGGCGGCTCTCCGGGATGCTCTGCCAGAGCACCGTCCACTCGCCCGCGGCGCGCTCGCGGCGGCCGAGGGAGAAGATCCGGTGGTCGCCGTCGGCCAGCAGGGCGACGGTCCGCCGGGTCAGCGAGTAGTGCACCGTGCGGCCTTCGCGGTGGCGCTGGAGCAGGCCGCGGCGCACCAGCCGGGTGAGCGCGATCCGGGCCGCGCCGTCGGAGAAGCCCAGCTCGGCGAGCACCGTGACCAGGCCGCCCGACCACACCCGGCGCGTCTCACGCGGGTGCACGTAGCTGCCCAGCAACGTCACGACCAGCTCCTGAGGGCTGGCGTCGAAGGCGTCTCCGGGCATGAACGCAACTCTATACACCTCAGGCCGCTGCGGTGTAGCGTGAATTGCGTGACGTACTTCGCGGACCTCAGCTCGCGGCAGGTCGCGTCGTTGGCCGACGGCCCGCGCGTCCCCGTGCTGCTGCTCCCGCTGGGTGCGGTCGAGCCGCACGGCCCGCACGCGCCGCTGGGCACCGACCCGCTGATCTCGCGCGGGATGTGCGAGCGGGCGGCCGCTCGCTTGGCCGCCGACTCCGAAGTGCACGTGCTGGTGCTGCCCGAAGTGCCCTACGGCGTGACGCGGTTCGCGGCCGGGTTCGCCGGCGGCGTCCACATCGGCGAGGAGACCCTGCACTCGCTGATCGTCGACATCTCCTCGGCGCTGATCGGCCAGCGCCTGCGCCGGATCCTGCTGGTCAACAACCACTTCGAGCCCGCGCACCTGGTCACGCTCCGGCGCGCGGCCGAGACGGTGAACTTTGCCTACGACGGCCGCGTCGCGCTGCTCGACCTGGTCCGGCGGCGGCACGCGCAGCGGCTGACCGAGGAGTTCAAGTCCGGCGAGTGCCACGCCGGGCGGTACGAGACGTCGCTGGTGCTCGCGGACCGGCCGGAACTGGTCGACCAGGGGCTGATGCGGACGTTGCCGCACGTGCCCGTGAGCCTGGCCTCGGCGCCCGAGGACGGCGGTTTTCTCGAGATGGGGATGACCGAGGCGTACTGCGGGTCTCCCGCCGAAGCGACCGCGGCCGAAGGCGAAGCGACGTTCTCGACCCTGACCGATCTGCTGGTGGAAGCGATCCGGGAGCTGGCCCGTGAGTGAGCCGTTCAACCTCGCCACGTTCTTCCTCGACCGGCACGTGGCCGAGGGCCGCGACTCGCGAACCGCCCTTTTCGTCGGTGACCGGACCGTGAGCTACGCGGATTTGGCGGCCCTGGCGAACCGCGTCGGCAACGTGCTGCTGGACGCGGGTGTCCGAAAAGGACAGCGAGTGCTGCTGGCGCTGAGCGACGGCGACGAGTTCGTCGCGACCTGGTACGGCGCGCAGAAGATCGGCGCCGTCACCGCCGAGGTCTACCCCTTCCTGCAGCCCAAGGACTACGCGTACTACCTCGGCTACACCGAGGCCGTGGCGGTGATCGCGGACGCCGTCACACTGCCTGCGCTCCGGGAGGCGGGCGCGACCGGGTTGTTCGTCACCGGCGTGCCCGAGGGTGAACTGCTCCCGGGTGAGCGTCCATTCCGGACATTGCTCGACGCGGCGCCGGACACCCTCGAAGCCGCACCGACCACTGTGGACGAAATCGGGATCTGGAAGTTCACCACCGGCAGCACCGGCGCGCCCAAGGCGTGCGTACATCCGTTGCGGAGCGCCAAAGAGAGCTTCGAACGGTACGCCGTGCAGGTGCTCGGACTGCGCGAAGACGACCGTGTGCTCGCCGTGCCCAAGCTGTTCTTCGGGTACGCGCGCGACCTCGTGGCGCTGTTCCCGTTCGGCGTCGGCGCCGCCGGGATCGCGTTCCCCGAGCGCAGCACCGCGGACCTGATGTTCGAGCTCATCGCGAAGCACCGGCCGACCGTCCTGGTCAACGTGCCGACCATGATGAGCGCGATGGTCGCGCACCCGGCCGCGGCGTCACAGGACCTGAGCTGCCTGCGCATGACGACGTCCGCGGGCGAGGCGCTGCCTTCGGAGCTGCACCGGAAGTGGGACGCGACGTTCGGCGTGCCGGTGGTGGACGGCATCGGCTCGTCGGAGGCGTACCACATCTACCTGTCGAACCGGCCCGGCGCCGCGCGGATCGGCACGCTCGGCACCGAGGTGCCCGGCTACCACGCGCAGGTCGTCGACGAGCTCGGAAACCCTTTGCCGGACGGGGAAATCGGGCCGCTGCGGGTGACCGGGCCGACGATCGCGCTGGAGTACCACGGCGACCCCGAGAAGTCCGCGAAGACGTTCGACGGCGACACGCTGACATCCGGCGACCTCTTCAGCCGTGACGAGGGCTTCTTCCGCCACCACGGGCGGGCCGACGCGCTGCTCAAGGTCGGCGGCGTGTTCGTCGCGCCCGGCGAGATCGAGGACTGCCTGCTCGGGCACCCCGCCGTGACGGACTGCGCGGTGCTCGGCCAGGAGGTCGACGGGCTGGTCGTGCCGCGCGCGTACGTCGTGACGCGTGCCCCGGTGACCGCCGAGGAGCTCAAAGAGCATGCGAAAGCCCACCTGGCCAAGCACAAGTACCCCCGCGAAGTGGTGTTCATGACGGAACTTCCCCGGACCGCCAACGGAAAGCTCGACCGGCGCGCACTGGCGGGCCGGTCGTGAGCCGCCTGGTCGTGGTCACCGGCGGGACCCGCGGGATCGGCGCGGCGATCGCGGCGCGGTTCCGCGCCGCCGGCGACACGGTGCTCGCGCCGGGCCGCGCCGAATGCGACGTCACCGACGAAGACGCCGTCACGGCCTATTTCGCTTCGGCCGGGCCGGTCGACGTGCTGGTGAACAACGCCGGGATCTCGTCGAGCGCGCCGACGGCCAAGACCTCGCTCGACGACTGGCGCGGCCAGTTCGAGGTCAACGCGACCGGGGCGTTCCTGTGCACCCGCGCGGTGCTGCCGGGGATGCGCTCGCGGGACCGTGGCCGGATCGTCACGGTGGCGTCGACGGCGTCGCACGCCGGCTACCGCTACACGGCCGGGTACACGGCGTCCAAGCACGCGGCGGTCGGGCTCATGCGGGCGGTCGCGGCGGAGCTGGCCGGCACCGGCGTCACGGCGAACGCGGTCTGCCCGGCGTTCGTCCGCACCGACATGACGGCGACTTCGGTGGCGCGGATCCGGGAGCGCACCGGACGGGCGTCTTCCGAGGCGGAAGCGGCGCTGGCCGCGGCGTCCCCGCTCGGCAGGCTCCTGGAACCTTCCGAGGTGGCGTTCACCGTCGCCTTCCTGGCGGCGCCCGAAGCCGCCGCGATCAACGGCCAGACCCTCGTACTCGACGGCGGAGGAATCCAGTCATGAGCCCGTTCCGCGCGACCGCACCGCTGACGAAGGAGTGGGAGCACTTCGGCTTCACCGTGGACGACGGCGTCGCGACGGTGACGTTCACCCGGCCCGAGAAGCTGAACGCGCTGACGTTCGACGTCTACGCCGACCTGCGTGACCTGATCACCGAGCTGCCGCAGCACGAGGACGTCCGCGTGCTGGTGATCACCGGGGAGGGCCGCGGGTTCTGTTCGGGCGGCGACGTCGAAGAGATCATCGGCGAGCTGCAGAAGTTCGAGACGGCGGAGCTGCTGGAGTTCACGCGCATGACGGGCGCGGTGGTGAAGGCGCTGCGCGAGTGCCCGCTGCCGGTGATCGCGGCGGTCAACGGCGTCGCGGCGGGCGCGGGCTCGGTGATCGCGCTGGCGAGCGACTTCCGGTTGCTGGCGGAGTCGGCGAAGTTCGCGTTCCTGTTCACGAAGGTGGGCTTGGCGGGCGCGGACATGGGCTCGGCTTATCTCCTGCCGCGCCTGGTGGGCCTGGGCCGCGCGACCGAACTGCTGCTGCTGGGCGACAAGGTCTCCGCGGCGCGCGCGTCGGAAATCGGCTTGGCTTCGCAGGTGGTGCCCGATTCCGAGCTGACCTCGACGGCGTCGGCGTTGGCCCGCCGGCTCGCGGACGGCCCGGCCCTGGCCTACGCGACGACGAAGGTGCTCCTGACCCGCGAGCTGGACATGGACCTGGGCAGCGCGATCGAGCTGGAGGCGATCACCCAGGCCCTCCTGATGACGGCCAAGGACCACAAGGAGTTCTACGCGGCCTGGTCCGCCGGCCGCGAACCCCGCTGGACCGGCCGTTAACGGACCACTTCCCCGAGCCCGATGAGGTTGCCTTCGCTGTCGCGGAACCAGGCCGCCCGTTCACCGGTGCCCTTGCTCGGGTAGTTGCCGCGGATCTCGACGATCCCGGCGTCCTCGAAGACCACGCCACGCTCCTTGAGCGCGGCCACGGTCGCGTCGAGGTCGTCGACGTAGAAGGCCACCTGGGTGAACGTGCCGTTCGACGCACCCGCCGAGGTGTAGAGGCAGAAGACGCCCGAAGCGCCTTCGTACCGCAGGCCCCCTTCACGTTCCTCGGCCGGCTCGAGGCCCAGCTTCTCGCTGTACCACCGACGGGCGCGGTCGAGGTCCTGCGTGGGAAGACGCGATTCGAACCGGAGGTTGGTCAGCATCACCCGATGCTAGCCGTCACCGCGACCGCGTTCTCCTCCAGCGAACCGAAGTACAGCTTGCCCTGCCACTCGCGGACGCCCACCAGCATGTGGAAGCCGTCGATCTCCCCGCGCAGCGCATGCTTCACCGTGCCGTCCGGGGCCACGCCCAGCACGCCCACATCGCGCCCGGGGCTCGGCTGCAGCGACGTCGGCAGTGCGCGGACCCCGGCGCGCACGAAGCCGGGCAGGCGGCGGACCACGTCCAACGCCGCCACGCGCGGGGAGGCCTGGGTGATCCAGATCAGGCCGTCCGTGCCCGTCGAGATGTTGTCCGGGAAGCCCCACAGCCCGTCGACCAGAACGTCGGAACGGCCGTCCGGCCACACCCTCGACACGCTGAACGCACCCGTCTCCGCCACCGCCACGAACGACTCGTCCGGGGCCAGTGCGACGCCGTTCGCGAACTGCAGGCCGTCGAGCAGCAGGTCGATCGAGCCGTCCGGGGAACGCCGCAGCAGGCGGCCGCCCGCGGTCTGCTCGATCAGGTCGTCGCGCCAGTTGTCGATACCGAAGCGGCGCGACGAGTCCGTGAAGTACACCGTGCCGTCCGAAGCCACCGCCGCGTTGTTGCAGAACACGAAGTCGAGCCCCAGCGCCGAGGTCGCCAGCACCGCGGGCGTGCCGCCGGCCAGCGGCACCACCAGCAGGCCCGCCCGCGCGTCGCAGATCAGCAGCTCGTCCTCGCCGTAGAGCTCCAACCCCAACGGGCGGCCACCGGTGTCGGCGATGACGTCGATGCGGGTGCCGTCCGGCGACAGGCGCAGGATCCGCCCGTCGTCGACGCCGGTGTAGATCCGGCCCTCGCCGTCGACCACGACGTCCTCGGGGCCGTGCCCGTTCACCGGGATGACCGTGACCTCGCCGAACCGCATCGAACGTCTCCTACCGGTAGGTGAGCAACGGGGCCGCGTCCGCTTCGAAGTGCGGGTGTTCGTTGAACGACAGCATCGTGACCCCGCCGCGCCCGGACACCAGCTTCGTGATGCCGCCGTTGACCGTGACGCGGTTGAGCTTGAGCAGCCCGGCTTCGGGCGTCCCCATCAGGAGCCCGCAGAGCGTCGCGATCACGCCGCCGGAGGTGAACACGACCGCGTGCTCCCCCTTGCCCAGTGCCGCCACGAGGTCTTCCAGCGCGCCGCGGCAGCGCGCGAGGAACGCGGGCCACGTCTCGGCGCACGGCCCGCCCTCGCCCGCCGTGGTCCACGCCGTCAGGGCCGCGTCCAGAACCCCCTGGTACGCGCGGGAATCCTCCTGCGGCGCGCCGCCGGCGTGGTGCCGGGCGATGTCGACGTGGTCGTACTCGTTCCAGCGCGGGTCCTCGACCACCGGGACGTCCGAGCCGAGCACCTTCAGCGCCGTCGCGGCGGTGTCCCGCTGCCGCGCCAGCGTTCCCGAACGGATCTGACTGAAGGACATGTTGCGCCGCAACAGTTCTGCACCGACCACAGTGGACTGTTCGAAACCGCGCGGCGAAAGCGCGTCGTAGTCCTCCGCGCCGAACGACGCCTGCCCGTGCCGGACGAGGTAGATCGCGCCCACTCAGCCCCTCCCCTTCGCGATGATCTCCCGGCAGCGCCAGTCCAGGTACCCGACGAACTGCCAGAAGTCCTTGAACGCCGGGTTGCGCGTGGCGCCGTCCGCGTAGCGCCGGTACAGCTGCTGCAGCACCGCGGCGAGCCGGAACAGGCCGTAGACCTCGTAGAACCGCCAGTCCCCCACGGCCAGCCCGGTCTTCTCGGCGTACCGCGCGACGAACTCCTCGCGCGTGAACATGCCGGGCAGGTGCGTCGGCTGGCGGCGGCTCGCCTTCATGACGTCGTCGTCATCGGCCTGCACCCAGTAGGCGAGCATGCTGCCCAGCTCCATCAGCGGGTCGCCGAGCGTGGCCATCTCCCAGTCGAGGACGCCGGTGATGGTCAACGTCGAGGGCCCGTCGAGCACCAGGTTGTCGAGCCGGTAGTCGTTGTGGATCAGGCAGATCTTCACCTCGGGCGGCTGGTTCGAAGCCAGCCACGAGCGGACCTCGGCGAAGTCGCCGACGTTGTCCGTGCGCGCCGCGGTGTACCGGTCCGACCAGCCGCGGATCTGCCGTTCGACGTACCCGGCGCCCTTGCCCAGGTCGGCCAGCCCGGCCGCCTCGACGTCGACGGCGTGCAGGTCCACCAGCCGGTCGACGACCTTGCCGGACAGCTCGCGGGCCTGCTCCGGGGTCAGCTCGAGCCCGGCGGGCAGGTCGCCGCGCAGGATCAGGCCGTCGAGCTTCTCCATGACGTAGAAGTCGCCGCCGAGCAGGGCCGGGTCGTCGCCGAACGCCAGCATCCGCGGCACGTACGGGAACACCGGCTTGAGCGCGTGCTGCACGCGGTACTCGCGCCGCATGTCGTGCGCGGACGCCGCCTTGTGCCCGGCGGGCGGCCGGCGCAGGATCAGCTCGCGGTCGGGGTAGGTCAGCAGGTACGTCAGGTTCGACGCGCCGCCGGGGAACTGCCGGACGCGCGGCGGCTCGGCGCCGAGGCCCTCGACCCGCGGGGCCAGCCAGGCGTGCACCGCGGCGACGTCGAAGGCGTCTTCCTCCCGCACTTCGATGGTGCTCACGCGAACCTCCTCAGCACCGCGGACGGCACCACGCGCATCACGGCCGACAGCGGCACCCACGGCCACGCCGGGACGTAGGCGCGGCGCGGCTCGGCCTCGATCGCCTTGACCAGCGCCCGCGCCCCGGTCTCGGCTCCGGCGAGCAACGGGTTGCGGCCGATCCGGTCGTTCATCTCGGACTCGATGTAGCCCGGCCGGACGTCGGTGACGGTGATGCCCTTGCGCTTCAGCTCGAGGCGGGCGCCCTCGACGAACGCCGAGATCCCGGCCTTCGAGGCGGCGTACGCGGTGAGGTTGCCCGGCATGGCCCGCAGCGCGCTGAACGACGAGACGACGGCGAGGTGCCCGCTGCCCTGCGCGCGGAATATTTCGGCGGCGGCTTCGACCTGGGCGGCGGCCGCGACGAAGTTGACTTCGAGGGTCTGGCGGTTGGCGTCGAACCGGCCCTTGCCGACCGGCTGCCCCTTCCCGAGCCCGGCGTTCACGATCACCCGGTCGAGGGACCCCAGCTCGTCCCGGAACTCCGCGAAGACGGCGAACACGCGGTCGTGGTCGGTGACGTCGAGGGTGCGGGTGACCACCCTGATCCCGGGGTGCGCTCCTTCGAGCTCCTTGGCGAGCGCCTCGAGGCGTTCGGTGCGCCGCGCGCACAGCGCCAGGTTGCGCCCCTTCGCCGCGAACTGGCGGGCCATACCCTCGCCCAGCCCGCTGCTGGCGCCGGTGATCAGGATGTTCTTCCGGAGGGTCATAGCCCGGGATGCTACCCGGAAGTAATAAGACCGGTGGCCCGGCGCTGGGGGCGTCGCCGGGCCACCGGTCATCGCGCGGCCACTCCGGCCGGTCGCACAACGCGGCCGGGTGAGCCGGAGCCGTTGTCCACGGCTTCTCGGCCTGCGCCCGGGTGGGCCGTGAGGGGGAGGCGGGGCCACCGGCGCAGGCAAGTCATACAAGCGCGTCCGCCCAGGCCGGGGCAATGGTTCACAGTTGCCAGTACTAGCCCGTTCGCCCGAGTGGACGCGTGGCGCGACCGTCGCGAAGACGGCCGCGGACGACCGCGCGAATCCTGCTAACGTGCACCGTGTCGGGGATCGTCGGGGGACGCACGGGGGCGGGTCGGATCGGCAATGGCGGGCAGCATGGCGGGCGGCCGGGAAGGTGAGCGCACGGCGTTCGCGGCCCAGCTGCGCGCGGCCATCGCCACCAGCGGGCTCTCCCTCGACCGGATCCAGGCGCGGCTGCGCGCCCGCGGCGTCGTCGTCAGCGTCACCGCCCTGAGTTACTGGCAGTCCGGCAAGCGCCAGCCGGAGCGGCAGAGCTCGCTGTCGGCCGTACGCACGCTCGAAGAGATCCTCGACGTCCCCGCCGGGTCGCTGCTCGGCCTGCTGCCGCCGCCCCGGCCGCGCGGCGGCGCCGGGAAACGCCACGCCGGCGGCGAGCCCATGACGTTCCCCCGCGAGGTCCTGCAGCCGCTGCTGGACAAGGTCGGCGCGCCGGACGCGCTCGAGCGCCAGCACCCGCTGAAGCTGGTCGGCCTGCACGACCTGTGCGAAATCGCCGCGGACGGCGGCCAGCGCTCGGTCACCGCGCGCGCGGTGTTCCAGTCGGGCGCGGACGGCCAGGACCGCTGGCTGCTCGTCTACACCCAGGACGACCCGGCGGCCGGGCCCCCGCAGCTGCACGCGGTGCGCAACTGCCGCGTCGGCCGCGCCGAAGCCGACGAGGCGCACGGGCTGCTCGTCGCCGAACTGGTGTTCGACCGGCCGATCGACCGCGGCGAGACGCACCTGATCGAGTACACGCTGACCAACGGCGGGCCGCCGTACCCGGAGTGCCGCAACACCTACTACCGCGAGTTCCGCCGCCCGGTCCGGGAGTACCTGCTGGAGGTCCGGTTCGCCCCGGGCACGGCGCCGGGCCGCTGCTGGCAGTACTCGCGAAACGGCGCGACCGGCAGCCGCGGCCGCCGCCCCCTCAAGCTGGACGGCGGCGACGGCGTGCACGCGGTGGCGCTCGACTTCGGGCCGGGCGTCTTCGGCATCGACTGGGACTGAGCCGACCGGGTTTCCTTCGTTCGCCCTGCTCACGCGGCGCCGCTGAACGGCGTCAGGAAAGCTTGGTGCGCAACACCTTCCCGGTCGCGTTGCGGGGCAGCTCGGCCAGGAACTCGACGTCGCGGGGCACCTTGTAGCGCGCCAGGTTCGCCTTGACGTAGTCGCGGACGCCGTCGGCGTCGAGCTTCGAATCCTCCGTGCGCACGACGAACGCCTTGAGGCGCTGGCCGAACTCCGGGTCCTCGACGCCGATCACCGCCGCCTCGAGCACGTCTTCGCGTTCCACCAGGAGGTTCTCCACCTCGATCGGGAACACGTTCTCACCACCCGAGACGATCATTTCGTCGTCGCGGCCGTCGATGAACAGCAGGCCGTCTTCGTCGAAGTGGCCGACGTCGCCGCTGGACAGCAGGCCGTCGATGATCTCCTTGTGGCGGCCGTCGGTGTAGCCGCCGAAGCTCAGCCCGCTGCCGACGAACACCCGGCCGGTGACGTGCGGGTCGGTGATGCGGCCGCCGTCCGGGTCGTAGAGCGCGACCTTGCAGCCCACCGGCGCGCGACCGACGGTGCCCGGCGCCTTCGCCCAGTCCTCCGGCGTCGCGACCGTCGCCACGGCGACCTCGGTCGAGCCGTAGAGGTTGTGCACGACCGGGCCGAACGCCTCGTTCGCGCGGTTGCCGAGGTCCGGCGACAACGCCGAGCCCGCGACGAAGATGATCCGCAGCGACGACGTGTCGTACTTCGCCAGGACGTCCTTCGGCAGGTCGACGATGCGCTGCAGCATGGTCGGCACCAGCACGAGCGCGGTGCACTTGTGCTCGGCGACGCCGCGCAGCGCCTCCTCCGGGTTGAACTTGCGGCACAGCACCACCTTCGAGCCGAGCGCGAAGGACAGGATGAACTGCGACAGGCCGGTGCCGTGGAAGATCGGCGCGCCCATGTAGGTGGCTTCGTTGGCGCGCATCGGGATCCGGTCGAGGAACTGGGCGGACGCCAGCGCCGAGGTGTGCGGCCGCGGCGCGCCCTTCGGCGTGCCGGTGGTGCCGCTGGTCAGCAGCACGAAACCGCCCGGCTTGGCCGGCGCGGGCCAGGGCCGGTCGTCGGTGCTGGCGATGATCTCGCTCAGCACCGGCACGTCCCGGCCGGCCAGGTCGCTGTCCGCGTCGACCCACGCGAGGTAGCGGTCGATGCCGGCGGGGATCGCGTCGAGCAGGCCGGTGAACTCCTGGTCGTAGACGATCGCGGTGACGCCTTCGCGCTTGGCGACGTCGGCCAGCTGCGGCTTCGCGAAGCCGGTGTTCATCAGCAGCAGCCGGACGCCGAGCTTGCCCGCGGCGGCCATGGTGACGACCAGGCCGCGGTGGTCGCGGCACAGCGCGGCGACGACCTGGCCGGGCCGGATCCCGCGCTCCGACCAGGCGCGGGCGAGCGCGTTCGACTGGTCGTCGAGCTGCTTGTAGGTGAGCGGGCCGAGCTCGTCGACGAGGCCGACGGCCGTCGGGTCGCGGCGCGCCGAGATGTGGTTGGCGCCGGCGAAGGGCCCGAACTTCCGGATCGCCACCAGGGACCGGAGGCCCTCGTCGACGCGGGGGAACGGGACGAGCCCCGCCCGCCGCATCACGTCCACGCTGCGCGCCGTCTCCGCCACCTTGTCCGCCACTTGCGTGGCGAGCGCGACCAGGCTCATCCAGGCACCTCCGTTGCTGCGGGAAGAGTGCCCACGCCGACGGCACGGACGTACCGGCGGTATGGGGGCTACTGGAGAGTAAACCAACCACGCCGCGAGCGCACCAGACGTGCGCGTGGTCCGGTTTTTGTCGGTGGTGGCCGTCATGATGTCTTCGTGCAGGTGATCGCCGGGCGGGAGGAGGACGGGAGCTTCACCGTGCATTCGCCGTCCTCGACGGCGAAGGGCCTGGACGAAGCGGGTTTCCTGGCGGCGGCGCGGGAGCTGGAGGCGGCGCTCGGGCCGCGGTGGGTGTTCCCGTCGGTGGAGCTGGTGTACCCGGTGCTCGTGGCGGGCGGGCTGCGGGTGCGGCGCTGCTACGACCTCGCGCTGGCCGAGGGGCTGCTGCTGGCGTACGAGGGGCTGGAGGGGCAGTCGCGGAGCCTGCGCGCGGCCTGGGCCAGGGCGAACGGCGAAGAGCCGCCGGAAGACGCGATGGCCGTCGAGTCCGCGCAGCCGACACTGTTCGAGACGCGGACGCCGACGCTGCCCGAGGGCGTGACGGTCGTCACGGCGGTCCGGCGTGTGCTCGCCGAGCAGGAGCGGCGGGTGGCGGCGGCCGGGCACCCGGACCGGCTGCGGCTGCTGCTGGCCGCGGAGTCGGCGAGCGCGCTGGCCGCGGCCGAGATGTCGGCCGACGGCCTGCCGTGGCGGGCCGACCTCCACGAGGAGCTGCTGGTGTCGAAGCTCGGCCCACGGGTGCGCGCCGGAGAGCGGCCGAAGGTGCTGGTGGAGCTGGCGGCGAAGATCAGCGAGGCGTTCGGCGGCCGGCCGGTCAACCCGGACTCGCCGCCGAGCGTGGTCAAGGCCCTCGCGCGGGCCGGGATCGAGGTGCCGGCAGCGCGGAAGTACCTGCTGAAGGGGATCGACCACCCCGCGGTGGGGCCGCTGCTGGAGTACAAGGAGCTGTCCCGGCTGTACGCGGCGAACGGCTGGGCGTGGCTCGACGAGTGGGTCACCGACGGCCGGTTCCGCCCGCACTACGTCGTCGGCGGCGTGGTCTCCGGGCGCTGGGCCAGCCGCGGCGGCGGCGCCCTGCAGATCCCGAAGGTGCTGCGCACGTGCGTCCGCGCGGACCCGGGCTGGAAGCTCGTGGTGGCGGACGCGGCCCAGCTGGAGCCGCGGGTGCTGACGGCGTTGTCGGGCGATCGCCGCCTGGCCGACGTCGCGGCGGCGACGGACCTGTACGCGCGGCTCGGCGAAGCGTTGTTCTCGGGCGCGCGCTGGGTCCCGGCCGCCGACGACGACCGGGACGACCGGGCCCGGGCGAAGATCGCGATGCTGTCGGCGATGTACGGCGGCACGTCCGGCGAGGCGGGACCGCTGCTGGCGTTGCTGCGTCAGCGGTTCCCGGACGCGGTGTCCTATGTGGAGCGGGCCGCGCAGGCCGGCGAACGCGGCGAGCGGGTCCGGTCCCGGCTGGGCCGGACGTCCCCGGCGCCGTCGGCGGCCTGGCGGGCGTTGACCGGTGGCCTGGCCGCCGACGACGCGGCGGAGCTGAAGGCACGCCGGGCGTCCCGCGGCTGGGGCCGGTTCACGCGCAACTTCGTGGTCCAGGCCAGCGCGGCCGACATGACGGCGGTCATGCTGGCCACGCTGCGCACCCGGCTCCCCGCGCCGGCCCACCTGGTGTTCTTCCAGCACGACGAGGTCATCGTGCACACCCCGGCCGAGCTGGCGGCCGAAGTGTCCACGGCGATCACGGACTCGGTCACGGAGGCGGCGCGCATGCTGTTCGGCCCGGCCTGCCCGGTCCGGTTCCCGCTGCACATCGCCCCGGTCGAAACCTACGCCGACGCGAAGTGACGCCGTGCCGGCGCGAACCGGCCGGCACGGCGCCACCGCTACTGGACCATCGAGAGGCCCTGCGTCACCACGTCCTGGTTCGGCAGGGTCCTGCCCGGGTTGCCGCGGAAGTCGGTCCAGCACGGGTGCAGGCGGAAGTCGGCGCCCACCGCGGCCGCCGTGTAGTCGCCGATGAACACCCCCTGGAGCTCCTTGCCCGTCACCGCGCCCGCCGCCACGAACTGGACCTGCGGGTTCGACGTCTGCGTCGTGATGCGCCGGATCGGCCCGGCGTTGTCGCCCCAGCCGGTCGTGTACGCGTAGTCGAGGCCGATGCCGTTCGGGTCGTAGCCGCGGGTGTAGAACGTGACCGCGACGCGCCCGGCCCGGGCCGCGACGGCCGGGAACACCTCGTCGGCGCCCGTGCCGATCTTCGCCGGCTTCGACCAGCCGTGCCGGCCGTCGGAGCCGCTGAGGAACGCGTCGCCGTTCGTCCTGACCGACTTGCCGCCGGTGTAGGTGCCGTTGCGGTCGTCGGCCCAGGTCACCCACAGGTGGTCGGTGACGCGGTCGTAGGTCAGCTGCGGGAAGCTGTTGACCCGGAAGTTCTCACCGGTCAGCGCGTTGTTGGCGACGTCTTCGTTCACCGGGAAGTCGAAGTCGAGGCCGACCTCGGCGTGCCGGAACGTCCGGCCGCCGTCGCGCGAGGTCGCCACGACGACGGCGTCGTGGTCGGCGGGCTGGTCGCACGCGGCCGTCGCGCACACCGACGTCTCGTAGGCGATCTGCAGGGTCCCGTCGCGGGTGACGACCGGGTTCGAGCCGCTGCCGAACGGCGTGATCCCGCCGGAGAACCCGGTCAGCGACGGCGAAACCCGGCGCAGCGGCGACCACGTCCGCCCGAAGTCGCCCGACTTCGACAGCACGATCGGCGACTCGGCGAAGTTCCCGGCGGCGTCGTAGGTGAACTGCGTCCAGCTGACGTAGACCGTCCCCGTCACCGGGTCGGCGGCGATCCACTCCTTGTCGTTGAAGATGTTCGTGGGCGTCGCCGTGCCGGCCGGCGTGACGCCGTCGAGGTGCAGGATCGCCGGGTCGCCGAAGCTGCGGCCGCCGTCGTGGGACACCGACACGGCGATGCCGCTGGCGGGCTGCTGGTCGTCCGGGACCGCCGCCCGGCTGAACACGAGCGTCGCGTAATAGACGGTGTTGTGCGGCCCGAACGCGAGGGCCGGGTCACCCGCGGCGTCCATGTAGGACAGTGGGGCGCCCGCCCCGGTCGGGAAGTCCAGGTGCGGCAGCTGGACGTTCGCCCAGGTCCGGCCGCCGTCGAACGAGGTGTAGGCGAAGCCGCCGGAGTCGTTGCGGGATTCGCGGGTGTTGTAGAGCCGGTAGTCGTTCGAGCCCGCGACGATGTTGCGCGGGTTCTCCGGGTTGACGGCGATGGTCGTCTCGTTCTGGGCGGTGCTGCAGCCGGTCTGGCTGCCGGTCGGCACGATGGTGTCGCCGTCGATGACGTCGTCGTTCGGGGCGAGCGGCCGGTACGGGTTCGGCTTGCCGATGTAGGTCTGGCAGAGCGCGGACAACGAGGGGTCGTCGCCGTCCTCTTCTTCCCCGTCGGCGAACTGCTCCTTGAGCAGCGGGTTCGGCACGTCGTGGTGCGCTTCGGCGATCTTGTGCTTGCTGTGCGCGGATGCGCCGGGCAGCGGCGGCCCGCCGCCCGCGGCGTGCGCGGCCGGCGCGAGCACGACGGCGAGCGGCAGCACGAGCGCGGTGAGCGTGGCGAAGATTCTTCGCTTGGCGGACGTATCACCCAAGGACATCGGAAGGTCCTTTCCCAGGAGGTCTTCAGCCGTCCCAGGCTTGACGCCCGTGCGGGCAGGGTCAACCGACGGAAGTCCGGATCCGGACATACCGGTTTTCGGTAGCCTGGCACGGTGATCGACTACGGGCTCGACTCGTGACCGAAGGGGACGAACTCGACACCCTCGTTGCGGCGGCGGAAGATCGCGCACCTCGCCCGCCCACTGGCCGAAACCGGCCTCACCGCGATCGGTGGAGGTCGCGCGGGTCTTCCTCTAAGCCAGCGCGTCGTCGATGGCCTTGGTGATCCGCTTCAGCGACACCGGGTGCGCCGTCCCCAGCGTCTGGGCGAAGAACGAGACCCGCAGTTCCTCGATCATCCAGCGGACTTCGTCCAGCGCGGGCGACGACGTGCCCGGTGGCAGGGAACCCAGCGCGTCCTGGTACTCCGCGGTGATCCACGCGATGTCCGCCGTCCGCTGGAGGTCGCGGGTCGGCTCGGTCGGGAGCTTGTCCAGCCGGCGGGAAATCCCTTGCAGGTAGCGCACGACGTTGCGCAGCCGCGGAGCACCGGTCGCCGTCACGAAACCCGGGTACACCAGGGCCGAAAGCTGGGTGCGGACGTCGGCCAGCGACTCCGCCGGGCCGCGCGTGGCCGGCAGCTGCACCTCGACGTCGTTCGCCGCACGGAGGATCTTCTCGACCTCGGTCAGCACGTCCAGCACCGCCGGCTGCAGGCCGGCCCGGACCTTCTCCAGCAGCACCTTGAAGCCGGTCTCGTCCCACACCGGGCCGCCGCCGGCCGCCATCAGGGCGTCCACCGCGCAGTCGACGCAGTCCTCGAGCAGGGCCGCGACGCTGCCGTGCGGGTTGCGGTTGAGCACGAGCTTGGACGAGTTCGACAGCGACCTCGTGATGAACTTCATCGGCGAGTTCAGGTTGAGCCGCAGCATCCGCCGCGTGCCCGCCCACATCGCGTGTTCCTGCTGGCCCGGCGTGTCCAGCAGGCGCACCGCGACCGACGCGCCTTCGTCGACCAGTGCCGGGTACGCCTTGACGTCGTGGCCGCGCTGCGTCGACTCGAACACCTTCGGCAGCGAGCCGAACGCGGGCTTCGTCAGCCCGGCCTTTTCGAGGGTGTTGGCTGCCTTGGAGATCGTCGCGCGGACCTTCGGGGCCAGCCGCCGCTGCAGCTCCTCGACGTCCTTGCCTTCGGCCACCTTCTTGCCGCGCTCGTCGACCACCCGGAACGTCATCTTCAAGTGGTCCGGCACCGACGCGAGGTCCCAATCCGCGTAGGGCACCGTGATGCCGCGCAGCGCCCGCAGCTCGCGCCCGAGCACCTCCAGCAGCGGTCCGTCCGAAGGGGACACTCGCGCGAGGACGTCGCGAGCCGTGTCCGGCGCCGGGACGAAGTTCCGCCGCAGCGCCTTCGGCAGCGACTTGATCAGCTGGGTGACCAGCTCCTGGCGCAGCCCCGGCACCTGCCAGTCGAAGCCGTCGGGCGTCACCTGGTTCAGGACCGGCAGCGGGACGTGCACGGTGACGCCGTCGGCGTCCGCGCCCGGCTCGAACTGGTAGGTCAGCTTGAAAACCTGCGTACCCTGCGTCCACGAGTCCGGGTAGTCCGACTCGCGCACGCCGCCCGCGGTCTCGTTGATGAGCATGGACTTCTCGAACGAGAGCAGGTCCGGCTGCTCGTGGCGCGCCTTCTTCCACCAGGTGTCGAAGTGACGCACCGAGACGACGTCCGCCGGGACGCGGGCGTCGTAGAACTCGTACAGCGTCTGGTCGTCGACCAGGATGTCGCGCCGCCGCGCGCGGTTCTCGAGGTCCTCGACCTCCTCCAGCAGCGCCCGGTTCTCGGCGAAGAAGTGGTGGCGGGTCTGCCAGTCGCCCTCGACCAGCGCGTGCCGGATGAACAGCGCGCGCGACATCTCCGGGTCGATCCGCCCGTAGTTGACGCGGCGGTCGGCGACCAGCGGGACGCCGTACAGCGTCACGCGCTCGGTCGCCATCACCGCGCCCTGCTTGCGTTCCCAGTGCGGTTCGGAGTAGTTCCGCTTGACGACGTGCTGCGCCAGCGGCTCGACCCACTCCGGCTCGATGCGGGCGTTGACCCGCGCCCAGAGCCGCGACGTCTCGACCAGTTCGGCTGACATCACCCACCGCGGCTGCTTCTTGAACAGCGCCGAGCCGGGAAAAACGCCGAACCGGGCGCCGCGCGCGCCGAGGTAGTCGCCCTTGGCCGGGTCCTTGAGTCCGATGTGCGAGAGCAGCCCGGCGATCAGCGACGTGTGCACGCGCTGCGGGTCGACCGGGGTCGTGTTGGTGTTCAGGGAGATGCCCAGCGGCTTGGCCAGCTGACGCAGCTGGCTGAAGATGTCCTGCCACTCGCGCAGGCGCAGGTAGTTCAGGTACTCGGTGCGGCACATCCGCCGGAACTGGTTGCCGGACAACGCCTTCTGCTGCTCGGCGACGTACTCCCAGAGGTTCAGGTACGCGAGGAAGTCCGACGTCGGGTCGGCGAACCGCGCGTGCTGGGCGTCCGCGGCCTGCTGCTTCTCCGCCGGCCGCTCGCGCGGGTCCTGGATGGACAGTGCGGCGGCGATGATCATGACCTCGCGGACACAGCCGTTCTTCGCCGCCTCCAGGACCATCCGGCCCATCCGCGGGTCGACGGGCAGCTGCGCGAGCTTGCGGCCGATGTCGGTGAGGCTGCGGTCGGAACCGGTGCTCGAAAAGGCGCCGAGTTCCTGCAGCAGGCCGATGCCGTCGGTGACCTGGCGGCGGTCCGGCGGCTCGACGAACGGGAACGCCGCGATGTCGCCCAGCCCCAGCGACGTCATCTGCAGGATGACCGACGCGAGGTTGGTCCGCAGGATCTCCGGGTCGGTGAACTCGGGACGGCTCTCGAAGTCCGCTTCGGAATAGAGCCGGATGCAGATGCCGTCGGACGTCCGGCCGCAGCGGCCCTTGCGCTGGTTCGCCGACGCCTGCGACACCGGCTCGATCGGCAGCCGCTGGACCTTGGTGCGGTGGCTGTAGCGCGAGATCCGCGCGGTGCCCGGGTCGACGACGTACTTGATGCCCGGCACGGTCAGCGACGTCTCGGCGACGTTCGTCGCGAGCACCACGCGCCGCCCGGTGTGGGACTGGAAGATGCGCTGCTGCTCGGCCGACGACAGCCGCGCGTACAGCGGCAGCACTTCGGTGTTCCGCAGGTTCGCCCGGGTGAGGACGTCCGCGGTGTCGCGGATCTCGCGCTCGCCGGAGAGGAACACCAGGATGTCGCCGGGGCCCTCGGCGCACAGCTCCTCGACGGCGTCGAGGATGCCCTGGGTCTGGTCGCGCTCGTCGTCCTCGGGCCGGTCGGGGTCGACGAGCGGCCGGTAGCGCGTCTCGACCGGGTAGGTCCGGCCGGAGACCTCGACGATCGGCGCGTCGTCGAAGTGCTTCGAGAACCGCTCGGGGTCGATGGTCGCCGAGGTGATGATGACCTTGAGGTCGGGGCGGCGCGGCAGCAGCTGCTTGAGGTAGCCGAGGATGAAGTCGATGTTGAGGCTGCGCTCGTGGGCCTCGTCGATGATGAGGGTGTCGTACTGGCGCAGCGAGCGGTCGGTCTGGATCTCGGCGAGCAGGATGCCGTCGGTCATCAGCTTGACCAGCGTGTCCTGCCCCGACTGGTCGGTGAACCGCACCTTGTAGCCGACGGTGTCGCCGAGCTCGGTCTTCAGCTCGCTCGCGATCCGGTCGGCGACCGTGCGGGCGGCCAGCCGCCGCGGCTGGGTGTGCCCGATCTGGCCGCGGATGCCGCGGCCGAGCTCGAGGCAGATCTTCGGCAGCTGGGTGGTCTTGCCCGAGCCGGTCTCCCCCGCGACGATCACGACCTGGTGCTCGCCGATGGCCGCGGCGATCTCGTCCTTGAGCCTGCTGACCGGCAGCTCTTCGGGGTATTCGATCTTGGGCACGCTTTCGCGGCGTGCCTGGACGCGCAGCTCGGCCGCGTCGACGTCGGCGGCGATCCGCGCCAGGACGGCGTCGCGGTCGCGGGCCTTGCGGGCACCGTCGAGCCGCCGGCGCAACCGCTGCTCGTCGCGCGGCATCAGCTCGGGCAGGCGCGCACGCAGCGCTGCGAAAGGGGATGGCGTGGACATACTTGCACCCAGGATAGCCGTGCGTGACCGACCCGGCCTCCGAATATCCCCGCCGCGTGACCGGGCGCACGCGAACGGCCCCGCACCGGGTGGGTGCGGGGCCGTCCGGAACGGGACTCAGCCGGGCTGGCCGGGCTGCTGCGGGTACTGCTGCTGTGCCTGCGGCTGGCCGGCGTAGGGCTGCGGCTGGCCGGGGAACTGGCCACCGGGCGCGGGCTGGGCGAACTGCTGCTGCGGCTTGGGCGCCTTCGCGCGGCTGATCGCCACCGAACCGCCGACCAGCGCGAGGCCGACCAGGCCGAGCACGATGCCGAAGCCGGGCTGCATGTCCGACGCCCAGGCGATGAGCCGGAACTCGTAGTCGAACTGCTCGAGGATCAGCGATCCGAAGCCGAGCACGGCGAACAGGATGCCGATGCGCATCATGATCGAAGACATGGAAAACCCCCAACGGGAAAGGAAAACCGGGAAGCAGGCCGCCCCCGACGACCCGCGATGGGACTCGAACAGTAGCCGCCGGGTTCCCGGTTGTCCCCCGCTTTCCCGTTTCGTTACCTCACGTCCGCCGGAGCGAGTCCGGGCCCAGGTCGGCGAGGGTGTGGTGGCCGGAAAGCCCCATGGTCAGGTCGAAGTCCGCCAGCAGGCTCCGCAGGACGTGCCGGACGCCGTCCTCGCCCGCGTGCGCCAGGCCGTACACCCACGGCCGGCCGACCAGGACCGCCCGCGCGCCCAGCGCGATCGCCTTCAGCACGTCCGCGCCGGTGCGGACGCCCGAGTCGAACAGCACCTCCATGCGGTCGCCGACCGCCGCGACGATCCCGGGCAGCGCCTCCAGGGCCCCGATCGCGCCGTCGACCTGGCGGCCGCCGTGGTTCGACACGACGATGCCGTCCATGCCGGCCTCGGCCGCGCGGCGCGCGTCGGCGACGTGCTGGATGCCCTTGAGGACGATCGGGCCGTCCCAGTGCTCGCGCAGGAACGGCAGCTGGTCCCACGTCCGGTCGGTGCCGGTGATCATGCCCAGCCAGGTGAGGATCGCCGTGCCGCGGTCCTCCTCGGGCGTCTTCTCCAGGCGGGAGCGGAACACCGGGTCCGTGAACGGGACGGCGAGCCCTTCGCCCTGCAGGAACGGCAGGTACGACTGGTCCAGATCGGACGGTCGCCAGGCCAGCGTCCACGTGTCGAGCGTGACGACCAGCGCCGTGTAGCCGGCCGCCTTCGCGCGGGCCAGCAGGCTCGCGCAGACGTCCGGATCGCCGGGCCAGTACAGCTGGAACCAGCGCGGGCCGTCGCCGTTGGCCGCGGCGACGTCCTCGATGCCGGTCGACGACGCCGAGGAGAGGATGAACGGCAGGCCCACCGAGGCGGCGGCGCGGGCGGTCGCGGACTCGGCGTCCGGGTGGACGATCGACTGGACGCCGACGGGCGCGACGGCGACCGGCGCGGGCAGCCGGGTGCCGAGCACCGTGGTGGCCAGGTCGCGGTCGGTGGCGCCGGTCAGCATCCGCGGCACGACGCGCCAGCGGTCGAACGCCTCGCGGTTGGCGCGGGCCGTCGCGCCGGAGCCGGCCGCGCCCGCGACGTAGGAGAACGGACCGGGCGCCATGACCTCACGGGCCGACGCCTCGAGCTTGGTCGCGTCGGTCGAGCACGGCGGCAGCTGACCCCCGAGTCCCTGCAGGTAGAGCTCGTTTTGGTAGCTGCCGAAGCGTTCGGTCACGTCTGCCTCCTCGCGTTCGAAGGCGCACTGTACTCGCCGGTAACGGCTCAGGACGTGGGGCGGCTCATCGGCTGCATCGGCGGCCCGCCGGGCGGGCGGAACGCGGGTCCGTGGTCGGCGAACCCGAGCCGCCGGTAGAGGCGCGTGCTGGCCGGCGAGCTGGCCTCCAGGTAGGTGGGGACGCCCTCGGCGTCGGCCCGGTCGAGGCCGTGGCGCAGCAGCCGGCCGCCGATGCCCTGGCCCTGCAGGCCCGGCCGGACGCCGATGAACTGCGCGTGCCAGAGCGGGCCGGGCGGCTCGCGCTCGGCCATCAGGCCGAGGAGCACGCCGAGCCGGTCGAGCTCGGCCGCGTCGAGCCCGGCGATCGGGCCGTCGTCGTCCTCGCCGGGAGGCAGCCAGATCACCGCCGCGGTGTGGTCGGCGGTCACGTCGACGTGCCCGGCCGCGAAGCCGGCGTCGAGGAGCGCGCCGAAGAACGCGGGGTGCGAAACGTCGCGGCGGCGCCCGGCGTCCGGGAACACCCAGCCGCTCATCGGGTCGTCCTGGAACGCGGCGACGAGGATCTCCAGCACGGTGTCGCGTTCGGCCGGATCGGCCGCGCGGACGTCGCTCACGGGGACTCGACCAGTTCGTCCTCGCGCAGCGGGCCGCCGATCCCCGCGTAGACGTCGGGCCGGCGCGTGCGCAGCGACTCGGCCCGCAGGAACCCGGCCAGGCCGGCGAGCACCAGCAGGCCCGGCAAACCCCAGCGCAGCACCGGGATCGAGCCCGCCGGGCCGAGCAGGACGTCGAAGTTGACGATGATCAGCACCAGCACCGCGGTCAGCGTCACCGCCGCGAGCGCGGGCGCACCCAGGCGCCGCCACCACGTCTCCCGGCCCGGGCGGCCGCGGAAGAACCCGATGACCGACAGGGAAACCGCGATCATGATGATCGTGACGCCGGTCGAGGCGGTGACGCCGGTCCACGTGAACAGGTCCGTGAACGGGTCGCGGCCGGCGAGCGCGAACACCGAGACGACGACGAACGCGATCGTGGTCTGGACCAGTGAGCCGCCGATCGGCGCGCCGGTGCGCTTGCTCGTCCGGCTGAAGCCCTCCGGCAGCAGCCCTTCCCGGCCCAGCGCGAAGAAGTACCGCGCGACGGCGTTGTGGAAGCTCAGCAGGGCGGCGCACTGACTGGTCAGGAAGAGCACGTACGCGACGTCGGCGAACGTCGTGCCGACGAACTGCCCGCCGAGGCCGAACAGCAGGCCGGGTCCTTCCGCCGTCGCGCGCTCGACGATGTGGTCCGGACCGGTCGCGACGGCCATCCCGAGCGAAGAAGCGATGTACAGCACCGCGGTCAGGCCGATGGCGATGAACGTCGCGCGGCCCACCGTCCGGCGCGGGTCACGGCATTCTTCGCAGTAGGTGGCGGCGCCCTCGAACCCGGTGAAAACCGCGATGGAAAACGCGAAAACGGCGCCGACGCCCGCGGTGAACAGACTCGACGGCGAAAGCGGCACCAGTGAAACCGAGCCCCCGGCCGGATGGCCGAACATGCCGACGTTCAAGACGACCAGCACCGCGACCTCGAGGCCGAGCGCGACGCCGAGCACCTTCGCGTTGAGGTCGATCCGCAGCACGCCGCCGGCGCCGACGACGAGCACCATCAGCAGGGCGGGCAGCCACCACGGGACGGTCAGCCCGAACATCGTGTCCAGCCACGTGGAGACGGACAACCCGAAGAGGCCGAACACGCCGACCTGGATCGAGCTGTATGCCAGCACTGTCACGTAGGAGACGGCGGTGCCCGCGGACCGCCCGATCCCGTGCGCCACATAGGGGTAGAACGCGCCGGCGTTCGTGATGTACCGGCCCATCGCCGCGTACCCGACGGCGAACAGCGCGAGCACCGGGGCCAGCAACACGAAGGACAACGGGACGCCGATGCTGCCGGTCACCGCGTACGTCGCCGAGACCCCGCCGGCGATCGCGTACAGCGGACCGGCGGCCGCGACGACGAAGAAGACGATCTGCGCGGCACCGAGCCGCTTGCTGCCGAGGCCGTGCCCCGGTGAGTGGGTACCCATGAACCTTCCCCCGCGCCGTGGGTGATCTTGGCGGCGGCGACCCAGAGTAGGGGGTCGGCCTGCGCGGCGGTACGTCCGTTCGGGGTAAAACGTGATCTCTCCGAGAGCCGGGTGAAGCCGTACCGCTATCTTCGACAGCCTCACCGCGACCGCCCAGGGGGCCTTTTTCCGTCATGCGCCGGCTCACCATGGTCGATTCGTTCTTCTTCCTCGGGCACGACGAGTTCAGCGGCCGTCCCGTCTTGAGCCGGACTTCGCTGGGTATCGGCTTGGCGGGCGCGGTTTTGTGCGATCTGCTCTTCACCGAAAGGATCACCGTCGAGAACCGCAGGATCCGCCCGATCGCGCAGCGGCCGCCCGGAATCGCGGCGGCCGACAGCGTGTTTTCCGAAATTGTTTCGGAAAAGCGGGCGCACAGTGTCCGCGAGTGGGTCGACCACCTCCGCGACGACCTGCCCGAGGCGGTCGCCGAGCACCTCGTCGCCGCGGGCCTCGTCCGGCGGACGCCCGACCGGGTGCTCCTGCGCCGCCGGTTCCGCTACCCGCCGGCGGACCTGCTCGTGTCGACGGCGGCCCGGCACAAGGCGCGGTCCGCGGTGTTCGGCGTCGAGCGGCCCGACCCGCGCGCGACCTGCCTGGCGCTGCTGGCCTGGACCGCGGGCGTCGACGACCTGTGCGAGCCGGAGCTCGGCCGGGCGCAGGTGCGGACCTGGATGGAGGACACCCACCACGGGCTGCCGCGGCGGATCGCCGACGTGATCAGCGGTGTCGCGGCCGTGGCGGCGGCTGTTGTGTACACGGGTGACCGCAAGTGATCTCTTCCGGGCGGAGCCCCGGAGGAGATAGTGACCGGCGGGTAACCTGGGCGCGTCCGCCGTCGACGCCCCCTGGAGGAGACATGCGCGCGCACGACGTGGTCCTGTTCGGCGCCACCGGCTTCACCGGCGGCCTCACCGCCGAGTACCTGGCCCGCCACGCGCCCGCGGACCTGCGCTGGGCGCTCGCCGGGCGCAACCGCGGCAAGCTCGAAGCCGTCCGGGCGCGGCTCGCGGAGATCGACGACCGGTTCGCGTCGCTCGACCTGCTGGTCGCCGACTCCGCCGACCCGGCCTCCCTGCGCGCCGTGGCCGAATCGGCGAAAGTGGTGATCACGACCGTCGGCCCGTACCTGACGCAGGGCGAGCCGCTGGTGGCGGCGTGCGCCGAGGCGGGCACCGACTACGTCGACCTGACCGGCGAACCCGAGTTCGTCGACCTCATGTACCTGAAGCACGACCGCCGCGCGCAGGAGACCGGCGCGCGGCTGGTGCACTCGTGCGGGTTCGACTCGATCCCGCACGACCTCGGCGCGTGGTTCACCGTGCGGCAGCTGCCCGAAGGCGTGCCGCTGAAGGTCGACGGCTACGTCCGGGCGAGCGGGATGCCTTCGGGTGGCACGTTCCTCAGCGCGCTGACCATCATGTCCCGGCTCCCGGCCGGCGCCCGCGTCGCCCGCGAACGCGCGGCCGCCGAACCGCGGCCGGCCGGCCGGTTCGCCCGCGCGCCGCTCGGCCGGCCGCACCGGGTGCGCGACGCCGGCTGGTGGGCGGTGCCGCTGCCGACGATCGACCCCGAGGTCGTCCGCCGGTCGGCGACGGCGTCCGAGCGGTACGGGCCGGAGTTCACCTACCGGCACTTCGCGGCGGTCAGGCACCTCCCGGTGCTCGCGGGCGGCGTGCTCGGCGCGGGCGCGCTGCTGGCGGCGGCGCAGGTCCCGCCCGCGCGGCGCGGGCTGTCCCGGGTGCTGGCTCCCGGGAACGGCCCGAGCCCCGAACGCCGTGCGCGGTCGTGGTTTTCGGTGCGGTTCATCGGCGAAGGCGGCGGCTCCCGGGTCGTGACGGAGGTGTCCGGCGGTGACCCGGGCTACGACGAGACGGCGAAGATGCTCGCGGAGTCGGCCTTGTGCCTGGCCACGGACACGCTCCCGGAGACGGCCGGCCAGGTGACCACCGCGACCGCGATGGGCGACGCGCTGATCGACCGGCTCGTCAAGGCCGGTCTGCGGTTCGAGACGCTGTGACCTGCGCCGAGACCCGCCGGACGTAGGCCGCGCGGCCCGCCGGGTCGAGTTCCTTCAACGCGCGGTCGTCGCCGATCAAGCCGCGCGCGAAGGTCATGAGCGGCTCCGGGGTGAGCGCGGCGAGCAGGTCCCAGCCGGCGAGCCACCGCGGCACGGCCGTCTCCGCGCGGCGGCTGCGCAGCGTGCCGGCGATCGCCTTCGCGACGTCCTCGGGGTCCACTGTGGGCAGTGCCCCGCCGAGCCGGACGCCCGACGCCAGTTCGGTGCGGACCGCACCGGGCAGCACCGCGCTGACGCTGACACCGGTCGCGGCGTACTCGCGCCGGACCGCGGCGGTGAGGCCGACGGCCGCGAACTTGCTGGCGTTGTACACGGCCATGCCGGGCAACGGGATCTTCCCCGCCATCGACGCGACGTTGACGACGTGCCCGCGCCCGCGGGCGACCATCCCCGGCAGCACCGACCGCAGGCCGTGCACCAGTCCCTGGACGTTGACGTCCAGCGTGGTGCGGCCGACCTCGTCCGGTTCCTCGAGGAAGTCGCCGAGCGGCATGACCCCGGCGTTGTTGACCAGCACGTCGATCCGGCCGAAGCGCTCGGTCACCGCGGCGGTGAAGGCGTCGAAGGACGCGCGGACGGTGACGTCCAGCGGAAAGCCGTGAGCGTCGGGGACCCGCTCGGCGAGCGCGGTGTCGAGGTCGCCGACGCAGACGGTCGCCCCGCGGGCGGCGAACTCGGCGGCGGTGGCGCGGCCGATGCCCCGTGCGCCGCCGGTGATCGCGACCACCGCACCCCGCGGACTGATTTCAGCGAACCGCATCGATCCTCCCGAATTCGTAGTCCTTCTCGTCGAACGAGCCGACCTGCGACCGCAGGCGGCCCGTCGAGAACGGCCAGCTGAAACTGTTGCGGCCGTTGACATCCGTGTAATAGCTGGAGCAGCCGCCGGACTGGTAGACCGTGCCCGGCAGGGCCGCCTGCACGTCCGCGTTGAACGCCGCCTGCGCCTCCGGCCGGACTTCGATCGGCCCGCGGTCCGGCCGGAGGGCGCGCGTCACCGCCGCGACCGTGTGCCGCAGCTGGGCTTCGAGGATCATGAACGCCGACGAGTGCCCCGTGCCGAGACTCGGGCCCAGCAGCAGGAACAGGTTGGGGAACCCGGCCACCGTCGTGCCCTGGTACGCCTGCGGGCTGCCCTTCCAGTGGTCGTCGAGGCTGCGGCCGTCGCCGTCGAACACGCGGGAGGAGACCGGCATGTCGAGGATGTGGAAGCCGGTGCCGAAGATGATGGCGTCGACCTCCGCCGCCGAGCCGTCGGCGCCGAGGACCGTGCGGCCTTCGACGGCGCGGACGGCGGTCGCGTGCACGTCCACATGGGACTCGGTCAGCGACCGGTAGTACGTGTTGGACATCAGCAGGCGCTTGCAGCCGAGGGTGTAGTCCGGGGTCAACGCCGCGCGCAGCGCCGGATCCCGCACGCTCAGCCGCAGGTGGGCCAGGCCGATCTTCTGCACCTGCCGCAGCAGCCACGGGTGCCGGAACCCGAAGCCGAGCGCCTCCATCGCGCCGTACTCCGCGCTGCGCAACGCGCGCTGCAGGGCCGGGAACCGCCGCAGGAGGAACCGTTCCAGGCCCGGCACGGGGTGGTCCGGCTTCGGCAGCACCCACTGCGCGGTGCGCTGGAACAGGTGCAGCCGCGCCACCTGCGGCACGATCCGCGGGACGAACTGGACCGCCGACGCGCCGGTGCCGACCACCGCGACCCGCTTGCCCGCCAGGTCGTAGCCGTGGTTCCAGCGCGCGGAGTGGAAGACCTCGCCGGGGAAGCCCGCGAGCCCGGGCAGGCCGGGGATGTTCGGTTCGTGCCACGGCCCGGTGCCGGCGACCAGGATCCGGGCGGTGTACGGGCCCCGGGACGTCTCCAGCTCCCAGCGGGACCCGGCGGGGTTCCACTGCGCGCGCGTCACCTCGACGCCGTAGCGGATCTTCGGCGTGACGCCGTACCGCTCGGCGGTGGCCCGCAGGTAGTCGCGGATTTCGGCCTGGCCGGCGAACGCGCGCGTCCACCCGGGGTTCGGCGCGAACGAGTACGAGTACAGCGCGGACGGGACGTCGCAGGCGCAGCCCGGGTACGTGTTGTCGCGCCAGGTGCCGCCGAGCGCGTCGGCTTTCTCGAGCACGGCGAGGTCGTCGACCCCGGCCTGGCCCAGGCGGATGGCCGCGCCCAGCCCGGAGGCCCCGGCACCGACGACGAGGACCGCGAAGTGGCGTTGTTCCATTTTCGGAGACTAGCAGTATCTCAATACCAGCGGTACCCCGATTCCGGACCTCGCTAGAGTGGGCCCCATGGCCCGACTCACCCGCGCGGAAAGCCAGGCGCGCACGCGCGAGCAGCTGATCGAGACCGCTCGGCAGCTCTTCCTGCGTGACGGCTACTCCGTGACGTCGCTGGAGAAGGTCGCCGACGAGGCCGGGTACTCGAAGGGCGCGGTGTACTCGAACTTCCGCAACAAGGACGAGCTCTGCCTCGCGGTGCTCGACCGGATCCACGACGAGCAGGTCGCGCTGGTCGCCGGGGCGCTGGTCGGCGCCGAAGGGATGGAAGGGCTGCTGGCCGCGCTGCAGGCGTGGGCCGAGCGCAGCATCGGCGACGAGGCGTGGACCGCGCTGGAGGTCGAGTTCGCCACGAACGCCCGGCGCAACCCGCACGTGCGCGCGGAGCTGGCCGCGCGGGACAAGGCCATCCGCGAGTCGATCGCCGGCCTGCTCACCGGCTACGCCGAGCGGTTCGGCATCACGCTCCCGATGTCGGCCGCCGACGCCGCGACGGCCCTGCTGTCCCTCGGCATCGGCCTCGGCGTCCAGCGCGCGATCGACCCGACGATCCCGGTGAACGTGCTGCCGGACGTGATCCGCCTGTTCGCCGGCGCTCGCTGAAATCGTCTGTTTTCCGTTCTCCTTTTACCTATTTCCGCCCCTTGTGGTGATCCTCACCCTTCGCTACCGTGACGCTACGCCGCAGCTTCACCCGAAACGTCCGGAAACGTCCCCGCGGAAAGGGTCTCCTCGAAATGAGCAAGAAGTTGCGGCCGGTCTTCGTCGGCGCGCTCGGCGCCGCCTCCGTGGCCGCCCTCGTGATCACCACCCCCGCGCTCTCCACCGCGGCTCCCGCTCCGCTGGCCGCGAGCAGCGCGACGGCCCGCGCCGTCGGCGACCTCTCCGCGCCGGCGAAGAAGGAGATCGCGATGAAGCTGGTCTCCAGCGCGGAAAACTCCTCCCTGGACTGGAAAGCGCAGTACAAGTACATCGAGGACATCGGTGACGGCCGCGGCTACACCGCGGGCATCATCGGGTTCTGTTCCGGCACCGGCGACATGCTCGAGCTCGTCGAGGCGTACACGAACTCCGTGCCGGACAACCCGCTGGCGAAGTACCTTCCCGCGCTGCGCAAGGTGAACGGCACCGATTCGCACGCCGGCCTCGGCTCGGCGTTCGAAAGCGCGTGGAAGCAGGCCGCGGCCACCTCGGCGTTCCAGACCGCGCAGAACAACGAGCGCGACCGCGTCTACTTCGACCCCGCGGTCAGCCAGGGCAAGTCCGACGGCCTGAGCAACCTCGGCCAGTTCGCCTACTACGACGCCATCGTGATGCACGGCCCCGGCGACAGCTCCGACAGCTTCGGCGGGATCCGCAGCGCCGCGATGAAGAAGGCGAAGACGCCGGCGCAGGGCGGTGACGAAACGGCGTACCTCAAGGCGTTCTTCGCCGCCCGCAAGGTCATCATGAAGCAGGAGGAGGCGCACGCCGACACCTCCCGCGTCGACACCGAGCAGGCGAAGTTCCTCAACGAAGGCAACTTCGACCTGCACACGCCACTGAAGTGGTCGGTCTACGGCGATCCGTACACGATCAACTGACGCCGGGCCCGCGTGACGCCGGTAAACTCGCCTGCATGCGCAGGAGATCGCTCGGCGTCACGCTGGCCGCGGCCGCCGTGCTCGGCACCGGCGCCGCCACGCCGGTGTCACCGGGTCCGCAGCAGCGGGTCACGGTGGCCGCGGACCCGGCGAGCGCGACCACGGCCGTCCTCACGGCGTGGCAGCGCACCGGAGACGGGTGGACGAAGGCGTACGGCCCGATCACGGCCCAGGTCGGCAAGGACGGCATCGGCCAGGCGAGCGAAGCGACTTCGCGCACCCCGGCCGGCGTCTGGCCGCTGACCGAGGCGTTCGGCACCGAGGCCGCGCGGACCGCGCTGCCCTACCGCGTCGTGACGACGTCGGACTGGTGGGTTTCGGACCCGGAATCCCGTTACTACAACACGCATGTCTCGTGCGCGCCCGGCACCTGCCCGTTCGACGAGGCCGCGGGCGAGAACCTCGGCGAGGCGGGCCCGGCCTACGCCCACGCCGTCGTCATCGACTACAACCGCTCGCCCGTCGTACCGGGTGCCGGGTCGGCGTTCTTCCTGCACGTCACCACCGGAAAACCCACCGCGGGCTGCGTCGCGATCCCCGCCGCCGACCTCGAGGCGCTCCTGCGCTGGCTCGACCCGGCCCAGCACCCGGTGATCGAGATCAGCGGCTGAGCAGCTCGTCGGCCGTGCGGGTGTTGATGATCCGCTCCGGCCCGATGCCCGCCTTGACCGCGCGCTCGCACCCGTAGGGCTGCCAGTCGAGCTGGCCCGGCGCGTGCGCGTCGCTGTCGATGGCGAATTCGCAGCCGATCTCCGCGGCCAGGCGCAGCAGCTTCATCGGCGGGTCGAGCCGTTCCGGGCGCGAGTTGATTTCGACGGCCACGCCGTTTTCGCGGCACGCGGTGAACACCTTTTCGGCGTCGAACTCCGACTCCGGCCGGCCCCGCCCGACGACCAGCCGGCCGGTGCAGTGCCCCAGGACGCGGACGTGCGGGTTCCGGACCGCGGCGAGCATCCGCCGCGTCATGTCGCGGGCCGGCATCCGCAGTTTCGAATGCACGCTCGCGACCACGAAGTCCAGCTCTCCCAGCAGGTCCTCTTCCTGGTCGAGGGACCCGTCGTCGAGGATGTCGACCTCGATGCCCTGCAGCAGCCGGAACGGCGCCATCAGCTCGTTGGCCTTGGCGACGAGCTGCATCTGCGTCCGCAGCCGGTCCGGCGAGAGCCCGTTCGCGACGGTCAGCCGCGGCGAGTGGTCGGTCAGCACCATCCACTCGTGCCCGATTTCCCGGCCCGCGACGGCCATCTCGCCGATCGAGCTGCCGCCGTCCGACCAGTCCGAATGCGTGTGGCAGTCCCCGCGGAGCGCCGAGCGCAGCGGCTCGCCGTCCGGCAGCTTCTTCTCGACGATCTTCGACCGGTACTCCGGGTCGCGGCCGGCCAGCGCGTCCTCGATGACGCCCGCGGTGGCCTTGCCGATCCCGGGCAACGACGTGAGCGTGCCGTTCTCGGCCATCGAAGCCAGCTGCGCGGCATCGGTCTTGTCGACGGTCGCGGCCGCGTTCCGGAACGCGCGCACGCGGTACGTCGGCTCCCCCGCGCGTTCGAGCTGGAACGCGATCTCCCGCAAGGCCCATGCCGGATCCATGGGACCTGTCTACCCCCTCTTGGGCAGTTCGTGCAGCTCGACGTCCTTCAGCACGCCGTCTTCGACGGTCGCCGTCTGGTAGGTGCAGAAGGGCTGGCGACGGCGGTCGGTCGGCGAGCCGGGGTTGAGCAGCCGCAGGCCCGCCGGGGTGGTCGTGTCCCACGGGATGTGGCTGTGCCCGAAGACCAGCACGTCGGTGTCCGGGAACCGCGCGTCGCACCGCTGTTCACGGCCCTGCTTCGCGCCCGTCTCGTGGATCACGGCCAGGCGCAGGCCGCCGAGGTCCGCGCGGGCGATCTCGGGCAGCCGGGCGCGCAGGTCGGCGCCGTCGTTGTTGCCGTAGACCCCGATCAGGCGCTTGCCGCGCCGCTCCAGCTCGTCCAGCAGCGAGACCTCGACCCAGTCGCCGGCGTGCACGACGACGTCCGCGGCCGCCACCTCGGCCCACACCCGGTCCGGCAGCGGGCGGGCGTGGGTGTCCGAGATGAGCAGCAGCTTCATTCGATCGCCTTGAGGACCCGGTCGAGGAACCCGCCGATGTGGTCCTTCAGGAGCGACGCGGCCCCTTCGGCGTCGCCCTTCTTGGCCGCGGCGAGGACCGCCTTGTGCTCGGTCCACTCCTTCTTCCAGCTGGGGTTGGCCTCCCAGCCGACGACGCTGATCAGCGCCGCGCGGTCCTTGAGGTCGTCCAGGATGGAGACCAGCAGCGGGTTGCCGCAGCCGAGGTAGAGGGCGCGGTGGAACCGGCGGTTGAGCAGGCTGAGCGCGGCCTGGTCCTTGTCGGCGATGGCCGCCGACGCCTCCTTCAGCGCTTCGGCCGCGTCGTCGAGCAACGCGCTGTCGTGCTGCTCCACGGTCCGGCGGACGGCCTCGGGTTCGAGGACCATCCGCACGTCGTAGACGGACTTCGCGAGCTCGGCGTCGACCTTGACGACCGAGGCTCCCTTGTACGGGCTGAACGTCACCAGACCGGAGTTGGAGAGGACCTTGAGCGCCTCGCGCACCGGCGTCTTCGACACGCCGAGCTTCGCGGCCAGCTCCGCTTCGACGAGCGGCTGGCCGGGGACCAGCTCGCGGGTGAGGATGCCGCGGCGGATCTCCTCCAGGACCACTTCGGTCCGGGATGCGGGCAGGCTGAACGTCCCGGTCATGATGCGCTCCCTCACTCTCTTCGGAACCATTCAACCAGGCCTCCGAGATCGTATATCAGATGCCATACTGAATCCCATGAAAGCACCCGAGGAGCTCCGCAGCCACCGGTGGTTCGGCGGCGACGAACTGCGCACCTTCAGCCACCGCGCCCGCAGCCGCCAGCTGGGCTACAACCCGGAAGAGCACCTCGGCAAACCCGTCATCGGCATCCTGAACACGTGGTCGGACGTCAACCCCTGCCACATGCACCTGCGCGAACGCGCGGAGCAGGTCAAACGCGGCGTCTGGCAGGCCGGCGGCTTCCCGCTGGAGTTCCCGGTCGCGACGCTGTCGGAGACCTACCAGAAGCCGACACCGATGCTCTACCGCAACCTCCTGGCGATGGAGACCGAGGAGATCCTGCGGTCCTACCCGATCGACGGCGCGGTCCTGATGGGCGGCTGCGACAAGACGACGCCGGCGTTGCTGATGGGCGCGGCGAGCGCCGGGCTGCCCGCGATCTTCGTCCCGGCCGGCCCGATGCTGCGCGGGCACTGGCGCACCGAGGTGCTCGGCAGCGGCACCGACATGTGGAAGTACTGGGATGACAAGCGCGCCGGACTGATAGGCGACGCCGAGATGTCCGAACTGGAACGGGGCCTGGCCCGTTCCCCCGGGCACTGCATGACGATGGGGACGGCGTCCACGATGACGTCGGCCGCCGAAGTGCTCGGCGTGACGCTGCCGGGCGCGGCGTCGATCCCGGCCGTCGACTCGGCGCACCACCGGATGGCCGCGGCGAGCGGCGCCCGGATCGTCGGCATGGTCTGGGAGGACCTGACGATCACGCAGGTCCTCGACAAGCGCGCGTACGAAGACGCGATCACGACCGTGCTCGCGCTGGGCGGGTCGACCAACGCCGTGATCCACCTGATCGCGATGGCCGGGCGCAGCGGCATCCCGGTGAGCCTGGCCGACTTCGACGCGCTCGCGCGGCGCGTGCCGGTGCTCGCGAACATCCGCCCCGGCGGCGACTGGCTGATGGAGGACTTCTACTACGCCGGCGGCCTGCCCGGGCTGCTGTCGCGGCTGACCGACCTGCTGCACCCCGAGCGGCCCACCGTCACCGGCCGCACCCTCGGCGAGAACCTCGCGCCGGCGCGGGTGCACAACGACGACGTCATCCGCACGCGGGACAACCCGGTCGCCGCGGAAGGCGGGGTCGCGGTGCTGCACGGCAACCTGGCGCCGTCGGGCGCGGTGATCAAGCACATCGCCGCCGAGCCGCACCTGCTGACGCACACCGGTCCGGCCGTGGTGTTCGAAAACTACCCGGACCTGAAGAAGCGCATCGAAAATCCCGAAATCACCGCGGACTCCGTGCTCGTGCTGCGCGGGTCCGGGCCGCTCGGCGGCCCCGGCATGCCGGAGTACGGGATGCTGCCGATCCCGTCGCACCTGCTGGAGCAGGGCGTCCGGGACATGGTCCGGATTTCCGACGCGCGGATGAGCGGCACCAGCTACGGCGCGTGCGTCCTGCACGTCGCACCCGAGTCGCACGTGGGCGGCCCCCTTGCCTTGGTCCGCGACGGCGACCTGATCACCCTCGACGTTCCCGCGCGCACCCTGCGTCTCGAAGTGTCCGATGCGGAGCTGGAGCGGCGGCGTGCCGAGTGGACCGAGCCTGCACCGCGCTTCGAGCGGGGTTACGGTGCGCTCTACAGCGAGCACATCACGCAGGCGGACGAAGGCTGCGACTTCGACTTCCTCGCCCGGGCGGGCCACAACCCGGAACCCGACGCCCGTTGACCGTCCCGTGACCGGTTCCTCCCCCGTTAGGGCGAGTCGTACGGCTTGTCCGGGTGCCCCGTACGCTGACCCCGACACCGGGGCGACCCGGCGCCGCGTTGAAGGGGTGGAGAGTTGCCGTACGAACCGCGTTGGCCCGAGTCACACGGTGAGCAGACGGACGTCCTGCCGGTCGTCCGGCCCGAACCGGAACCCGGCCCCGCGCCCGCCAAGCGTTTCAACGCGCGCAAGGCCGGCTGGATCGCGGGCGGGGTGTTCGGCTTCCTCGTCGTCCTCTACGGCGTCGACCTGCTCGTCAGCCAGGGCAGCGTCCCGCGCGGCGTGACCGTCGCGGGTGTCGACGTCGGCGGCATGGACCGCGACGCCGCCGAGCAGGAACTGCGCGGCAAGATCGAGCCGCGGCTCACCCGTCCGATGGCCGTGACGGCCGGAGACGTCCAGGGCACGCTGTCGCCGACGCTCGCCGGGCTGAGCCTCGACTGGGCCCAGACCCTCGACCAGGCCGGCGAACAGCCGCTGAACCCGTTCACGCGGCTCGCGTCGCTCTTCTCGCGCCGCGAGGTCGGCGTGGTCAGCCACGCCGAGGACGCGAAGCTCACCACCGCGCTGGAGCAGCTGCGCGGCCAGGTCGACCGCGACCCGGTCGAAGGCACCGTGAAGTTCGAGGGCGCGAACCCGGTCGCCGTGCCGCCGAAGCCCGGGCAGAAGCTCGACGTCCCGGCCGCGACGGCCGCGGTCGTCGAGAAGTGGGCGAGCGGCGAGACCCTGGCGCTGCCGGTGACGAGCACGCCGGTCCGGACCACCCCCGAGGGCGTCCAGGCCGCGCTGGACCAGTTCGCGAAGCCGGCCGTGTCGGGCCCGCTGGTCGTCAAGGGCGACGGCAAGGACGCCACGGTGCAGCCCGAGGCGATCGCCGCGGCGCTCACCTTCGAGCCGGCCGACGGGGGCGGGCTGACGCCGAAGATCGACAACGCGAAGATCGCCGAGGCCGCCGGACCGCAGCTGAAGTCCACCGAGAAGGAGGGCAAGGACGCCACCGTCGTCTTCGACGGCGGCAAGCCCGCGGTGGACCCGTCGGTCGACGGCCGGACCATCGACTGGGACCCGAGCCTCAAGCCGCTGCCGGACGTGCTCAAGAAGACCGGCGGCCGCGAGGTCCCGGCCATCTACAAGAACACCCCGGCGAAGGTGACCACGGACCAGGCGAACCAGCTGGGCGTCAAGGAGGTCGTCGGCGAGTTCACCACCGGCGGCTTCGCACCCGACTCCGGCACGAACATCCGCGTCGTCGCGCAGAAGGTCAACGGCGCCATCGTCAAGCCCGGGGAAACCTTCAGCCTCAACGGGTTCACCGGCCCGCGCGGCAAGCCGCAGGGGTACGTCGAGGCCGGCGTCATCGAGAACGGCGCCCCGGCGCGCGAGGTCGGCGGCGGCATCTCGCAGTTCGCGACCACGCTGTACAACGCGTCGTACTTTGCGGGCATGAAGGACGCGGGGCACAAGGAGCACAGCTACTACATCAGCCGCTACCCCGCCGCGCGCGAGGCGACGGTGTTCCAGAACCCCAACGGCGCCAGCGTGATCGACATCAAGTTCACCAACGACTCGCCGACCGGCATCGCGATCCAGACGATCTGGACGCCGTCGTCGATCACCGTGAAGCTGTGGGGCACCAAGCGGTACACCGTCGAGTCGATCCCCGGCGAGCGCTCCAACCCGACCGATCCGCCGACCAAGCCGGGCCCGGCGGAGAACTGCCACGCGTCCAACGGCGCGCCCGGGTTCACCACGACCGACACCCGCGTGATGAAGGACGCCGCGTCCGGCCGCGAGGTGAGCCGCTCGACCCGGACCGTCCGCTACAACCCGCAGCCGAAAATCACCTGCGGCCCCTCCTAACGGCCGTTCACGCTGAGCGCTCGCGGAGGTACCGTGAGTGCCCATGGCGGCGCGCGCGGTCGGCTTCCGGGACGTCCTCGCGGTGGCCGAGTTCCGGGCGTTGTTCTCGGCGCAGCTGGTCTCGGTCACCGGTGACCAGCTGGCGCGCGTCGCGCTGTCGATCCTGGTCTACGACCGCACGAACTCGCCGGGCTGGGCGGCGCTGACGTACGCGCTGACGTTCCTGCCGGACCTCGTGGGCGGGCCGCTGCTGTCGGGGCTGGCCGACCGGTACCCGCCGCGGCTGGTGATGGTGTCGTGCGACGTCGTGCGCGCGGTGGCCGTGGCGGTGATGGCGTGGCCCGGCTTGCCGCTGCCCGCGGTGGCCGCGCTGCTGGTCGGCGTCCAGCTGTTCAACCCGGTGTGGAACTCCGCGCGGGCGGCGCTGCTGCCGCAGGTGCTGCCGGGCGAGACGTTCGTGCCGGGGATGGGCCTGCTGATGATGCTCGTCCAGGCGGGCCAGGTCGCCGGCTTCGCACTGGGCGGGCTGTTGGTGGCGGCCATCGGCACGGGCGGCGCCCTGCTGGCGGACGCGGCGAGCTTCGCGGTGTCCGCACTGGTCCTGGTCACGGGCGTCCGGACACGGCCACCGCGCGAGTCGTCCGGCGTCCGGTGGTGGCGGCACGTGCGAGCGGGCTGGACGGTGGTGGTCGGCGACCGCCGGCGGCTCGCCCTGGTGGCGTTGGGGTGCGTGTCGGGGATCTACATCGCGGGCGAGGCGATCGCGGCACCGTACGCGGCGGAACTGGGCGGCGGCGCGGTCGTGGTCGGGCTGCTGCTGGGGGCGTACGCGCTGGGGAACGTGCTCGGAATGGCGGCGCTGTCACGGATCCCGCCGGCACGGCGGAGCCGCTTGCTGGGCCCGCTGGCCGTGCTCGCGTGCGCGGCCCTGCTGGGCTGTGCGCTGCGGCCGGACCTGGAGGCCACGCTGGCGTTGCTGACGCTGTCCGGCGTGGCCAGCTCGTACAACCTCATCGCCAACACGACGTTCGTCCAGCTGACGCCGGACGCCCAGCGCGCGCAGGCCTTCGGCTTCGCCTTGACGGCGCTGCGGGTGTCGCAAGGCCTCGGCGTGGTACTGGCCGGGCTCGCGGCCGAGCGCGCCGCACCGCACGCCGTGGTCGCCGGCGCGGGCGCGATCGGCGTGGCAGCCGCAATCGGCGCGGCCTCGCTATGGCGGCGGGCGCAACCGGAGCCCCGGTGACCGGCTTGCAGGTCTCGCGGTCCTCGGCGTGGCAGCCGCAATCGGCGCGGCCTCCCTGTGGCGGCGGGCGCAACCGGGGCCCCGGTGACCGGCGCGGGCCGGTCACCGGAGGGTGGTCAGCGCAGCGTCCAGTCGGTCGGGCACTCGGGCAGTGCTGGCGAGACGCCGGGGCGGGCCCAGTCGGTCGGCAACCGGCGGACGGTCCAGTCCGTCGGCAGCTCGCGGGCGGTCCAGTCGGTCGGCAGCTGCCGCGGGGTCCAGTCCGTCGGGATCGCGCGGGTCCAGTCGGTGGGCAGCTGGCGCGTCCAGTCGGTCGGCCGCTGCGCGCGGCGCCGGGACGGGACGATGTTCGCGTTGGGCAGGAAGTGGGACATGGTTTCTCCTGTTCGTAAGGGATCTTGCACGGTGCGTGACCGAACGGTAGCCTGACCGGCCTAGTGACACACCGCGTTCGTTCGATTACAGTGACGATTTCCGCGAAGAGTTCCGTCCTGAGAAGAGGGGCGTTTCGTGGGATTGTCCGGGTCCCAAGGGCGAAAGCCCAGCTCAGAACGTCCACGATCGGGTATCCGTACGTGGGCGATGTGGAAGCTGGCCACTCCGGTGTTCGGCTACGTCCTCGTCGTCGACGTGCTGGCGGTGGTCGCGATCCTCGCGACGGCCGCGCTGGTGCCCGTCACCACCCAGTCCTTGGTCTGGTGCGGCCTGATCCTGGCCGGCGAGGTCGTGCACCTCGAAGCGGCACAACGCATCGAGCGCATCCGCGAGCTCGCCGCCGACGGCCGGCCGCACATGCACCTGCAGTCGATCTGGATCTTCGCGGGGCTCCTGCTGCTGCCCCCGCCGCTGGCCACGGTGGTCATCGCGGTCAGCTACGGCCACTCGTGGGTGCGGGTCTACAAACGACGCGGCGTGGTTCACCGGAAAGTGTTCTCCGCGGCGACCGTCATCCTGGCGTGCACCGCCGCGGGCTTCGTGCTGTCCGCGGGCACCGGGCACGCGGCGCCATACGTGCCCTACCTCGACGGCTTCGGCGGCATGACGGCCCTGCTGCTGTCCGGGATCGTCTACTTCGGACTCAACTACGTGCTGGTGATCCTCGCGATCCTGATGAGCAACCCCGGGAAGCCGCCGCGGCAGGCGTTCGGCAACCCGTCGGACGTGCTGATCGTGCTGGCCGCGGTCGGCGTCGGCTGCGGCATCGCGCTGGTGATGACGGTGCGGCCGTGGCTGCTGCCGGTGCTGATGGTGACGCCGGTGGCGTTGCACATCGGCCTGCTGCTGCCGCAGTTCCAGGCCGCGGCGCGCACGGACTCGAAGACGGCGTTGCTGGCGCCGGAGTTCTGGGTCCAGCTGGCCCGCAACGAGCTGGCGCGCGCCGCCGAGCTGTCGTCGACCGCGGGCGTGCTGATGATCGACCTGGACCACTTCAAGGCCATCGACGACGGCAACGGCCACCTGGCGGGTGACGAGGTCCTGCGCGCGATCGCGGCGGCGATCCAGGGCTCGGTCCGCGGCGGCGACTACGTGGGCCGCTTCGGCGGCGACGAGTTCGTGGTCCTGCTCCCGGGCGCGACGAGCGCGGAGATCGTCTCGATCGCGAACCGCATCCGCGCGGCGATCGCCCGCACCGAAGTCCCGGTCCCGGTGGTCCGCCCGGGCAAGCCGGAGGTGATCGACGGCTTGACGGCCTCGATCGGCGCGGCGGTCTACCCGGAAACGGCCACGGACTACACGATCCTGCTGCAGGCCGCGGACGACGCGGTGTTCGCCGCGAAGGCCGCGGGCCGCGACCGCGTCGTCCTCGCGGACGCCCGCACCGAGCTGACCCGCCCGGAGATCCCCGACCTGCGCTGACCTCCGGGCGAGCCGGGCGCTACGGCAGGGTGGCGAGGGACTCTTCGAGGGTGGCCGCGGAGAGCTCGTTGTCCACCATGTCCCCGGCGAGGTAGGCGCCGTAGGCCGGCAGGTCCAGGTGAGCGTGGCCGCACAGGGCCGTGAGGATCACCTTCTCCTCGCCGGTTTCCTTGCACCGCAACGCTTCCTGGATGCACGCCGCCAGTGCGTGGGTCGGCTCCGGTGCCGGGATGATGCCCTCGGACCGCGCGAACCGGACGCCCGCGGCGAAGCACTCCTGCTGGCCGATCGCGATCGCTTCGATCAGGCCCAGCTCGTAGATGTGCGAGATCAGCGGCGACATCCCGTGGTAGCGCAGGCCGCCCGCGTGGATCGGGTCCGGGATGAACTCGTGGCCGAGCGTGTGCATCTTCAGCAACGGCGTGAGCCCGGCGGTGTCGCCGAAGTCGTAGGCGTACTTGCCGCGCGTCAGCGACGGGCACGCGGCCGGCTCGACCGCTCGGATCACCGGGTCCATCCGGCCGGCCAGCTTCTCGCGCAGGAACGGGAAGGCGAGCCCGCCGAAGTTGGAGCCGCCGCCGGTGCAGCCGACGAGCACGTCGGGGGTGTCTCCGGCCAGCTCGAACTGCTTGAGCGCCTCTTCGCCGATGATCGTCTGGTGCAGCAGCACGTGGTTGAGGACGCTGCCCAGCGCGTACCGCGCATCGGGGTCCTGCGCCGCCTGCTCGACGGCCTCACTGATCGCGATGCCGAGGCTGCCCGTGGAGTCCGGGTGGTCCTTGAGGATCGCGCGGCCGGACTCGGTCAGCTCGGACGGGCTCGGGTGGACGGTCGCGCCGAACGTCTCCATCATCAGCTTGCGGTAGGGCTTCTGGTCGTAGGACGCCCGCACCTGCCAGACCTCGCACTCCAGCCCGTACTGCGCGCAGGCGAACGCGAGCGCGCTCCCCCACTGGCCGGCGCCGGTTTCGGTCGTCAGCCGCGTGACGCCTTCTTGTGCGTTGTAGAACGCCTGCGGCACCGCGGTGTTCGGCTTGTGCGAGCCGACCGGGCTGACGCCCTCGTACTTGTAGTAGATCCGCGCCGGCGTGCCGAGCGCCTTTTCCAGCCGCCGCGCGCGGAACAGCGGCGACGGCCGCCAGAGCCGGTAGACCTCCCGGACCTCCTCGGGGATGTCGACATAACGATCAGTCGTCACCTCCTGGGCGATGAGGGCCTGCGGGAACAGCGGGGCCAGGTCGTCCGGGCCGACCGGCTCGCGGGTGCCGGGGTGCAGCGGCGGTGGCGGCGGCTCGGGCAGGTCGGGGATGACGTTGTACCACTGGGTCGGGAGATCGGCTTCGTCCAGGATGTACTTGGTGCGTTCGGCCATCGCGCCTCCTTGGTCGGCACCCCAACTTAGGGCCCGATCAGCGGCGGAGCCAGTACGGTGACCGGGTGAAGAAGTTCGTCCTGATCGACGCGCCGTCCAACCTGGGCCTGCGGCCGCCGGTCGAAGGCGCGGCGCCCGGCTGTTACAAGACGCCCGGCGTGCTGCGCGACCTCGGCATCCTCGACCGGCTGAAGGCGGCGGACGGCGGTGTCGTGACGCCGGGCCGCTACCTCGGGACGTGGCAGCCGGGCGACGGCGTCCGCAACTCGGCGGCCATCGCGTCCTACACGCGAGCGCTCGCTTCGCGGGTGGCTTCGGTCCGCGACGCGGGCGGGTTCCCGGTGGTGCTGGGCGGCGACTGCTCGATCTCCCTGGGCGCGATGCTGGCGCTGCGCCGCGCCGGCCGGTACGGCATCGTCTACCTGGACGGCCACGACGACTTCCGCCACCTGGGCGTCGCCGGCCACGTCGGCGCGGCGGCGGGCGAGGACCTGGCGATCATGACCGGCCGCGGTGCCGACGACCTGGCCGACATCGACGGGCTGCGGCCGTACGTCCGGGACGAGGACGTGCTGGTGCTGGGCGTGCGGGCCGCGGAGTCGGCCCGGCTCCACGCCGCCGGGATCCGCTACGTCACTTCGGAGGCCCTGATGGCCGGCGAACCGGTGCCGGCGTTGCCGGAGCCGGCCGGCTTCTGGATCCACGTGGACATCGACGTCCTCGACCCGACTCATGTGTCCGCAGTGGACAGTCCCGATCCGGGCGGCCTCGACCCGGACACGCTGGTTTCGGTACTGCGCCGCCTGGTCGCGCTCCCGGGCGCGGCGGGCTTCGAGCTGACCGTGTTCGACCCCGACCTCGACCCGGACGGCTCGCAGGCCGCCCTGGTCGCCGACGTCATCGAGAGGTCCTTGCGGTGAAGAACGTGCTGACGGACCTCCCGGTGTGGCGGCCGCCGTCCGGCCGCGGCCCGGGCCTGGTGCTGGTCCAGGAGATCTTCGGCCTGGACGACTACCTGCGCTCGGTCGCGGCGGACCTCGCGGCGGCGGGGTACGTGGTGGCGGTCCCGGAGCTGTTCTGGCGGACGGCGCCGGGCTGGACGTCGACGCACGACGAAGCGGGCGTGGCGGCGTCGATGGCCGTGGCGGCGTCTTTCGACCCGGAACTGGGACTGGCGGACGTCCTGGCCACGGTGGCGCACCTCCGCGCGCAAGAATCGGTGACGGGCGGCGTGGGCGTACTGGGCTTCTGCCTGGGCGGCTCACTGGCCTTCGCGGCGGCGGCCGCGGGTGACCCGGACGCGGCCGTGTCGTTCTACGGCTCGACGGTGGCCGCGCGGATCGCCGACCTGACGCGGATCACGTGCCCGGTCCAGTTCCACTTCGGCGGCCAGGACCCGTACATCCCGCGGTCGGACGTGGCGGTCGTGGAGTCCGCGGTGGCCGCGCACCCCGGTGCGGAGATCCACGTCCAGGAGAGCGCGGGCCACGCCTTCCACAACAACGTGGCCCCGATGTTCCACAACCCCGAAGCGGCGGCCCGGGCCTGGGAGCTGACCACGGACTTCCTGCGCCGGACCTTGCCGGCTCACGCCGACGGCTGAGCCGTCAGGCTCCACGCCTCGGCGTCGTCGATGTCGGCCAGCTGGCGCGCGATGCGGTTCACGTCGGCGATCCGGTGCTGGGCGCGGCTCAACGCCAAGGCGCGCACCCACGCCTCGCGCGCCTCGGCGTGCTGGCCGAGTGCGGCGTGGGTCCGGGCCAGGTGGTCCAGGGTGTCCGCCTCGTAGTAGGTGGCGCCGAGGCTCCGGCACAGCTCGAGGGACTCCCGGAAGCAGGCCAGCGCCCGGTCGTGGCGCCCGCAGTGGTGCTCGATGTAGCCGAGGCAGTCCAAGGTGACGGCTTCGCCCTGCCGGTTGCCGTGCCGGACGAACAACGCCAGCGCCTGCCGGCAGGTCGCCCGCGCCTGCCGGAAGTCGCCCAGCAGGGCCTGGTACCAGCCCACCATGCTGAGCGCTTCGCCTTCCCACACCGGGTTGTCCAGCGTCCGGAACAGGCGCAGCGCCAGGTCGGCGTAGTCCAGGGCCAGCCGGTCGTCCAGCTGCCGCCAGACCCCCGTGAGGTCGTGGTAGGTGCGCGCTTCCCCGTGGGTGTCACCGGTTTCCCGGGCCAGGACGAGTGCGCGGTGCAGGTGGCTCGACGCCTCGGCGCGCAGGCCCGCCCGCGCGTACGCCTGGCCGAGCAGGCGGTGCGCGTGCCCTTCCAGCTCGGGGTCGTCCAGCTCCTCCGCGGCGGTGAGCGCGGCACCCCACGTCGCCAGCTGCTCGTGCAAGTGCCCGCGCCGCAACAGATATCCGTGCAGCGTCCAGGCGAGCTGCCAGACGAGCTCCGGCCACTCCTGCCGGGCGGCGGCCTGCTGGGCGGCGAGCAGACCCGCGTGTTCGGCGTCGAACCAGGCGAGGACCGCGGCGTCGTCGGCGAAGTCCGGGATGACGAACGGGACCGGCCGGTCGCCGATGTCGATCGGCTTGCGGTGCGGGTACAGGAGCCGTTCGCCGGCGTAGCCGGCGTGCAGGTAGAAGCCGACGAGCCGGCGCAACGCCTGCACCCCGCCCGAGCGCGGTTCGGCGGCCCGCTCGCTCGCGTAGAGCCGGACGAGGTCGTGCATCCGGTAGCGGGACGCCCCGTGGCGCTGCACCAGGTGCGCGTTCTCGAGCTGCCGCACCAACGTGGTGACCCGGCCGGCGGGCAACCCGGTGAGGACCGCGATCGCGGGCAGCCCGATGTCCGGGCCCGGGGCCACCCCGAGCAGCCGGAACACGTGCGCGGCCTCGGACTCGAGCGCGTCGTGGGACCAGGACAGGGCGGCACGCAGGTTCGACGTGAGCTCGCCGCCGTCGAGCGCGTCCAGCCGGGCCGACGTCTCCCCGAGCTCGGCGGCCAGCAGCGTGAGCGGGAGGTCCGAGCAGGTCGCCGCGTACGCCGCCACGATCCCCAGCGCGAGCGGCAGGCCGGCGCAGTAGATCACCAGCTCGTCCACCGCGGCCCGGTCGGTTTCGGCCCGGCCGCCGAGGCGCTTCGCGAGCAGTTCCCGGGCTTCCGGGGCGTCCAGCACGTCCAGGGTCAGCGACCGGACGTCGTGCGTGGTCAGGAGGCCGGTCAGCTGGTTGCGGCTGGTGATCACCACGGTGCAGCCCGGGCTGTCGGGCAGCAGCGCCGCCACCTGGCGGCTGTCCCTGGCGTTGTCCAGCACGATCAGCATCCGCCGGTCCGCCACCGTGTCCCGGAACAGCGCCGCCTGGCCTTCGGGGTCGAGCGGGATCGAACCCGAAGGCAGCCGCAGCGCGTCGAGGAACCCGCGGATCGCCTCGACCGGTTCCACCGGGGCGCCCGACGGGTCGAAGCCACGCAGGTTCACGTACAGCTGCCCGTCGGGGAACCGGTGGGCGTTGTCGTGGGCCCACTGCAGCGCGAGCCAGGTTTTCCCGATGCCGCCCATGCCGACGATCGCGACGATCGGGGCGGCGTCGTCGGCCGCGGGCACCGACCGCGTGAGCTCGGCCAGCTCCCGGGTCCGCCCGGTGAACGACCGCGGCCGGGCGGGCAGCCGCGGCACGTTCCGCGGCGGCCGAGGCGCGTCGTCGGGCGCGTAGGGGCGGTCGGGCAGGGAGATCCAGGCCCGGACGGCCGTTTCCTTGACCGTGACGTCGGCCTGCCGGTAGGTGGTCGCGTCCTCGATCGGGCTGTGCCGGACCACCTCGTTGAAGAACCAGGACGAGACGATGAGCGCCAGTACCCCCGGCGAATCCGCCAAGGCGGCTTTCAACGGCGGCGCGTCGAGGAGCCGGAACGCCAGGTTGATCGACTTCGCGGTGACCCCGAAGTCGTCGTAGGTGATCTCGCCGGCGTGCAGCGCCATCCGCAGCCGGATCCGTTCCGGGTCCTGGTGCGTGCGGTTGTGCCGGCGCAGCGCGGTGGCCAGGGCCCTCGGCAGCGACTCGACGAAGGCGGCTTTGGGCACCTCCGCCCCGGCCAGGACGAACACGCCGTCGCCGCGGTCCTCGACATCGCAGCTGTCCCAAGGGATCCCGGCCGCTTCGAACGCCACCGCCAGCGCCCGGTACACCCCGCCGCGCACCGCGACCTGGTCCCGGTTCGTCCGCTGCGGGTTCCCGAAGCCCTCGACGTCCACGACGAGGATCGTCCGGTGCACCGCCTGCCGCCGGCCCGCCGACCGGACGGCGTGGACCGGCGAAGGGCCGCCGAAGCCGGCTCCCCGCCGCGGATCCGGCACCCGGCCGGTCTCGACCTCCGACCCGGCCGCGCGGGCCGTGGTCCCGACGATCTCCGGATAACCCTCGAACATGAGCGGTCCTCCTCCCGAGGGGCACTCCCAGGATGAGTCAGCGCGGCGACGCGCGGATAGTGTGATTGCAATATTGCACGGGAACGACCAGGCAAGATGTGCCGTATGATCCCCCGAGGACTACCGCGAAATCCGGCATGCACTACCCCGAGGGGGTCATCCGCCTCATGACGCAGGACGCACCGTCCGCGCGCGAGCGCCAGCTGGCCCGCGAACTCCGGCAGCTGCGCTCGACCGTCGGCCTCACCGGCAAGGACGCCGCGGACCGGCTCGGCTGGTCGACGTCCAAGGTGTCCCGGATCGAGACGGGCCGGATCGGGATCGGCCAGGACGACCTCGAGGCGCTGTTCGTCCTGTACGAAGTCCTCGACGAGAAGGCCGAACACCTGCGCGGGCTGGCCGCGTCGGCCCGGGCGCAGGGCTGGTGGGACGCCTACGCGAACAACCTGTCGTCCGGGTACTCCAGCCTGATCAAGCTGGAGTCGGGTTCGGTCGGCCTCCGGTGCTACTGCGCCCTCGTCCCCCACGCGCTGCTGCAGACGCCGGAGTACTCGCGGCACGTCATCCAGTCGACCCTGCAGGTGCCCTCGCCGGCCGAGATCGACCGGCGCGTCGACATCGCGCGCCGCCGGCAAGCGGTGCTGCGGCGGGAAAACCCGCCCATGCGGCTGGCCGCCGTGATCGACGAAGCCGCGTTCCGGCGGCCCATCCGGACCCCGGACGGGCGCATCGACACCACCGTCACCCGCGCGCAGTTCCGGCACCTGGCCGAGCTTTCCGCGCGACCGGATGTCACCATTCAGGTCCTGCTCTTCAAGTCCGGGATCCCGCCGGTGACGTCCGGCTCCTTCTCGGTGCTGGAGTCGATGGCCACCCACCGGCCGGACGTCGTCTACCTGGAGAACAAGACCAGGTTCTTCTTCATCGACACGGAGAACGAAGTGCACCAGTACGTGCAGGAGTTCGAACTGCTCAGCTCGATGGCGCTGGACCCGGACGATTCGCGCGCTTACATCGAGCGCGCGGCGAACCGCTGAGGAGACGACCGGTGCACAGACGCGAACTCGGCGAGTCGGGCCTCAAGGTGTCCGCCATCGGACTCGGCTGCATGGGCATGTCGGAGTTCTACGGCCGGGCCGACGAGGCGGCCGGTGTCGACACCATCCGCCGGGCGATCGACCACGGGATCACCCTCATCGACACGGCGCCTTCCTTCGGCGCGCGGCCCTACGGCGAGTCCGCCAACGAACGGCTCGTCGGCCGGGCCCTGCGCGGCCGGCGGGACGCCGTCGTGCTGGCCACGAAGTTCGGGTTCGTCCGCAGCGGGGACGACCGCGTCGTGGACAACTCGCCCGGCTACATCCGGCGCTCGGTCGACGAGTCCCTCGCCCGGCTCGGGACCGACCACATCGACCTGTACTACCTCCACCGGCGGAACCCGCACGTGCCGGTCGAAGAGGTCATCCTGACGATGAAGGACCTGGTCCAGGCCGGCAAGGTGCGCCACCTCGGCCTGTCCGAGGTCAACGCCGAGACGTTGCGCCAGGCCTGCGCGATCCACCCGATCACGGCCCTGCAGAGCGAGTACTCGCTGCTCAGCAGGCACATCGAGGACAAGATCCTGCCCACGGCGCAAGAGCTCGGCGTCAGCGTCGTCGCCTACGCGCCGGTCGGGCGCGGCCTGCTCACCGGTGAACTGACCACACTGGACGGCCTGGAGCCCACCGACCTGCGCCGCCTGCAGCCGCGCTTCCAGGACGGCAACCTCGGCCGCAACCTCGCGCTCGTCGAGCGGGTGCACGCGGTCGCGGAGGAGGTCGGCTGCACCACCGCCCAGCTCGCGCTGGCCTGGCTGCTCGCGAAGGACGACGGGATCGTGCCGATCCCCAGCACGACCAGCTACCGGCACGTCGAGGAGAACGCCGCGGCGGTCGACATCGTGCTTTCGCCCGCTCAGGTGCGGGAGCTCGACGAGGCGATCCGGCCGGGCGACGTCGTCGGCGACCGGAACACGGCGGCGAGCCTCGCCCTGATGGAGCTGTGACCACGGCGGGAGTCGTCTACCTTCGTCACGAGCGCACCCGCTGAAAGGAGCTCACCATGTCCTACGCCGTGGACTTCGCCACTGTGTCGACCACCGGACTGGAGTCGTCGCCGGTCGCGCCCGCGCTCGCCGGCCTGCGAGCGAACGAGGCCCGGTACTTCAAGAACAAGTACGACCACGTCTTCACGGTCGAGCCGGCGAGCGACGCCGCGAAGACCCTCGACTGGGTGAACCGGATCCTCGAGGAGGAGCGCGGCATCGTCATCGCGTCACGCCCGCTCGAGGTGACCGAGTTCGAGGTCGAGGGCATCCGCATGGCGTACGTCTTCTACGAGAGCGGCCTGTCGATCAACGTCATGTACACGCTCGAAGACTCCGGGAAGCGCGCCGTCGGGTTCAAGCTCTCCGACGGCATGGAGATCCCCGACGAGCTCTCCTCGTTCAAGTTCGCCCGGCAGAAGTCGAAGCTGGCCGGCACCATCCGCGGCTCCTACTTCGTCATCAAGAACGCGTACTGACCTACGGCACGAGCACGATCTTGCCGCGCGCGTGGCGGCGCATCAGGTCGCGGTAGGCGTCGCGGACCCGGGCGAGCGGGTAGGTGGCGGCGATCGGGACCTCGAGGTCGCCGACCGCGACGAGCTTGACGAGCTCGGCCAGCACCTCGGCGTTCGCGGACCCCGTCATGCCCTCGCCCTTCACGCCGGTGCGCGCGACGCCGGCGAAGTCGATGATCGTGTTGATCCGGTCCTTCGCGACACCGAGTTCCAGGGCCAGGTCGACGTAGCCGTCGCCGAAGTTGTCGATGAACGCGTCGACGCCGTCGGGCGCGGCTTCGCGGATCCGGTCGAGCACGCCGTCGCCGTAGGTCACCGGCAGCACGCCGTGCCCGCGCAGCCAGGCGTGGTTGGCCTCGCCCGCGAGCCCGATCACCGTCGCGCCGGCGTGGCGCAGCAGCTGCACCGTCAGCGAGCCGACACCGCCGGCGGCGCCCGCGACGACGACCGTGTCCCCCGGCCCGGCCCCGACCGCGCGGACGTTCGCGTGCGCGGTGGTCCCGGCGACGAAGAGCGCGCCGCCGGCCTCCCACGGCACCGCGGGATCGCGTGCCACGAGCTGGGCCGCCGGCACCGCGACCAGCTCGGCGTGGCTGGCGCGGGTGTCCACCCAGCCGATCACCTCGTCGCCGGCGGACCAGGTGCGCACCGCCGGGCCGACCTCCGCCACGACACCGGCGAGGTCGCTGCCCTCACCGGACGGGAACGTCGCGGGCCAGCGCTCGTGCAGCGCGCCGGACCGGATCGTGTTCTCCCCCGGGTTGACGCCGGCCGCCCGCACGCGCACCAGCACCTCGTCCGCCGCGGGCACCGGCCGGGGCACGTCCCGCACCTCCAGCACGTCGATGTCGCCGTACTCGTCGAACCGCACTGCCTGGGGCATCTCGCCCTCCTTCCGGATCCTTGGTCCTGCGGTCCAGCAAACCGGAGCCGGGCGGCATGATCCATGCTGGATTCACGCGAAAAAATATGCGATCGTCTCATGCCGTGGACGTGTTGACAGATCTGCTGCAGCGCTCGCGGGCCCGCGGCGCCGCGTTCTCGCACTCGACGGCGCGCGGCGCGTGGGGCATCCGGTTCCCGACCGGCGCCAAGCTCGCGATCCACGGCATCCTCGGCGGCGAGGCGTTCGCGTGGACCGACGACCCCGGCCGCGCCCGCCAGGTGCTGCCCGGTGACGTCGTCCTGGTCCGCGGGCCGGTCGAGCAGTTCATGGCCCACACGCCGGGCGCCGGCGTCGTGCCGTTCGCCTACCCGCGCGCGACCGGCCCGGCCCGCGGCGCGCGCCGCCTGGAGTTCGGCGCCGAAGCGGGCGACCCCACGACGTTCTTCTGCGGCGCGTACACCTTCGAAGGCGAACTTTGCGCGGGCCTGCTCGCCGGGCTGCCGGACCTGACGGTGGTCCGCCCGTGCGCGGGCTCGAGCCTGCGCGCGACGCTCGACGTGTTCGCGGCCGAGATCCTCCGCGACGCGCCGGGGCAGCAGGCGCTGCTGGACAGCCTGCTCGACGTCGTCCTGGTGCAGGTGCTGCGGGAGCAGCTCGCCACGGACGGCGAGACCGCGCCGGCGTGGTTCCGCGCGATGGACGACGCGTCGGTCGGCGCGGCCCTGCGCGCGGTGCACGCCGAACCCGCCCGCACCTGGACGGTCGCCGACCTGGCCGGGGAAGCCTCCCTGTCCCGGGCGACGTTCGCCCGCAGGTTCACCCAGCTGCTGGGCGTGGCCCCGCTGACGTACGTCGCCGACTGGCGGATGGCCCTGGCCCGCGAGCAGCTGCGAGACGGCGACGCCGCCCTGGCCGCGGTGGCCCGCTCACTGGGGTACGCGTCGGAGTTCTCGTTCGCCGCGGCGTTCAAGCGCCACCACGGCGTACCACCGGGCCGGTGGCGCACCGCCGCCGGCACGCCATCCACTGTGGATGGTTGAGACTTCCCTGACAGAGTAGGGAAATCACCCCGTCGAGCGGGTCTCGGGTCCTGTGTCGGAGGAGAACGTCGTCGCCTGTCGCGTGTATCGCTCTTTACCCACCGTGGCCACGCCGCCGCAGACCGATCAGGAATCGAGAAGCGCTGGTCACCGGGCCGCACCTAGCGTTACCGGCATGACGAACATCGACACCATCACCCTCGAAGTCACCGACACCGCGGCCGCCGAGCGCTTCTACTCCGCCGCCTTCGGGATCACCTCGCAGCTGCGCTTCCGGGCCGCCGAGGCGCCGTCCGGCGGGTTCCGCGGCTACACCCTCTCCCTCACCGTCGCGCAGCCCGCCGACGTCGATTCCCTGCTCGGCACCGCCGTCGAAGCCGGGGCCACGGTGCTCAAGCCCGCCACCAAGTCCCTGTGGGGCTACGGCGGCGTCGTCCGGGCGCCCGACGGCGCCATCTGGAAGGTCGCCACCTCCGCGAAGAAGAACACCGGCCCGGCCACCCGCGAGTTCGACGCCGTGGTCCTCCTGCTCGGCGTCGACGACGTGGCCGCCAGCAAGAAGTTCTACGTCGACCACGGCTTCACCGTCGGCAAGAGCTTCGGCCGCATGTACGTCGAGTTCGCCGCCGACGGCCCGGTGAAGCTCGCGCTCTACCGCCGCAAGGCGCTCGCCAAGGACGCCGGCGTCGCCCCCGAAGGCACCGGCGCGCACCGGATCGCCGTCAACCACGCGGCCGCGGCGTTCACCGACCCGGACGGGTTCGCCTGGGAAGTCACCACGGCCCAGTCCCTCGGCGCCTGACCGGCGGCGTGCGCGGCACCCGGGCAGACTGGCCGGGTGCCCGAACTGCCCGAAGTGGAACTCGCCCGCCAAGTCCTCGCCGGTGCGCTCGGCCGGAAGATCCGGGACGTCGACGACCACGACGACTGGGTGTGCCGGCCGCACGCGCCCGGGGACATCGCCGCCGCGCTGGCGGGCGGGCGGCTCACCGCGGCGCACCGGCGAGGCAAGACCCTTTGGTGCGAAACGGAAAGCCGCGGCGGGCGGCCCGGGCCGAACCTCGGCATCCACCTCGGGATGGCCGGGCAGCTGCGGTTCGGCGGCGAGAGCGGGCCACCCGGGCCGAAGCGGTTTCGCGGCCGCGAAGAGAAGCCCGAGTGGTTCCGGTTCGGGATCACTTTCGCCGACGGCGAACAGCTGTGGCTGTTCGACACCCGCCGGCTCGGCCGGGTGCGGCTCGACCCCGATCTCGACGCGCTCGGCCCGGACGCCGGCGAGGTGTCGCGCGGGGAGTTCCGCGAGCGCGTCGGCCGCGGCCGGGCACCGGTCAAGGCGCGGCTGCTCGACCAGTCCGTGCTGGCCGGGATCGGGAACCTGCTGGCGGACGAAACGCTCTGGCAGGCGGCGGTGCACCCGGCCCGGCCGGTGAACGAGCTGGGCGAAGACGACCTCACGAACCTCCACAAGGCACTCCGGAAGGCGTTGCGCGCCGCGATCCGCCGCGGCGGCGTGCACACCGGGGAGATCATCGGCCACCGCCGGGCCGGCGACCACTGCCCCCGCTGCGGCACCGGAATGACCCACGGCACCGTCGGCGGCCGGTCGACCTGGTGGTGCCCGAAGGAGCAGGCCTAGCCGGGGGCGCCCGACCACGCCGCTGCGCATCCTGGCGGGCGGTTTTTGTCGGTGCCGTTCGGTAGCTTGGCGGACATGGCAACACTGGTCACCTTCCACGCCCACCCGGACGACGAATGCCTGCGCACCGCCGGGGTGATGGCCAAGGCCGTCGCCGAGGGGCACCGCGTCGTGCTCGTCGTCGCCACCAAGGGCGAAGTCGGCGAGGTCCCCGAGGGCTTCCTCGCCGAGGGCGAACAACTGTGGGAGCGGCGCGTGCGGGAGTCGCACGCGGCCGCGGAGATCCTCGGCGTCGCGCGCGTCGAGTTCCTGGGCTACCGCGACTCCGGGATGATGGGCGAGCCGACGAACGACGAACCCACCGCCTTCTGGCAGGCCGACGTCGAGAAGGCGGCCGGGCAGCTGGCGGAGATCCTGCGCGAAGAGGCGGCGGACGTGCTCACCGTCTACGACGACAACGGCGACTACGGCCACCCGGACCACATCCAGGTCCACCGCGTCGGCGTCCGCGCGGCCGAGCTGGCCGGCACCGCGCGCGTCTTCCAGGCCACGTTCAACCGCGAGTTCATGCAACGCGGCTTCGAATCGGCGGTGGAGCAGGGCCTGATGCCGCCGGAGGCCGCGCCGAAGCCGCCGGAGAACGTGGAGTTCGGCAAGCCGGAGGCGGAGATCACGGCGGCGGTCGACGTGTCGAAGTACGTCGGGCTGAAGCGTGCGGCGATGCGCGCCCACCCCAGTCAGATCAGCGAGGACATGTTCATGCTCGCGATGCCGGACGACGCCTTCGCGTTCGCGTTCGGCACCGAGTGGTTCATCCGCGCGGGGCAGGGCCCGGGGATCACGGAGACGGATCTGATGGCGGGGTTGTAGCGGGCCCGTCCGGCGCGGCGGTCACGTCCAGCTCCACCAGCTGGCCCGGGTAGCCGAGCCGGGCGACGCCCAGCAGCGTGCTCGCCGAGGTGAACGCCGCCCCGATCGCCGACGTCGTCAGCCGGTCCCAGACCGCCGAGAGCGTCTCGCGGGAGTCCGTCACCACGTAGATCACCGTCCGCACCACATCGGACGGCGAGGCGCCCGCGAAGGCCAGCGCCGCGGCGGTGTTGGCCACCACCCGGTCGGTCTGCGCGAGCACGTCGCCGGCCACGACGACGCCGTCGGAGCCGAGCGGGCACTGGCCCGCGAGGTAGACCGTGCGGGGCGAAGAGGCCACCGTCACGTGGTGGTAGCCCGGCGGGGTGTGCAACCCGGGCGGGTTCTGCCGTTCAATGGTCACCACCGCATCATGGCCGGACCCGGGAGGGCACGTGCGCAGGACCATCGACTGGAGCGGCGGCGCCGTCGTCATCATCGACCAGACCGCGCTGCCGGGCGAGGTCCGGCTGCTCGCGCTGCGGACGGTGGACGAGCTGGTCGGCGCCGTCCAGCGGCTGGCCGTGCGCGGGGCGCCCGCGCTCGGCGCCGCCGGCGCGCTCGGGGTCGTGCTCGCCGCCTACGACGGCACGGACGTGCACGCCGACGCCGAACGCATCGCGAACGCGCGCCCCACCGCCGTCAACCTCGCGTGGGGTGTCGAGCGTGCGCTGAAGAAGCTGGACCAGGGTCCGGACGCCGTGCTCGCCGAAGCCCTGGAGCTGCTCGCCGAGGACGAAGAGCTCAACAAGACCGCCTCGGGCCACGCGGCGGAGATCGTGCTCGCCGAGTGCCCGCGCCGGCCGCTCCGGCTGCTGAGCCACTGCAACGCCGGGCGCCTCGCCACCGTCGGCTGGGGCAGCGCGCTCGGCGTCGTCTGGCACCTGCACGAGCGGGGGCTCGTCGAAGAAGTCCTCGTCGACGAGACCCGGCCGCTGCTGCAGGGCGCCCGGCTGACGGCCTGGGAGCTGGCCGAGGCCGACGTCCCCTACCGGGTCCAGCCGGACGGCGCGGCCGCCGCCGCGATGGCGCGCGGGCTGGTCGACTGCGTGCTCGTCGGCGCCGACCGGATCGCCGCGAACGGCGACGTCGCCAACAAGATCGGCACCTACGGCCTGGCCATCGCGGCCCGGCACCACGGTGTGCCGTTCGTGGTCGTCGCCCCGTCGTCCACAGTGGACCGGAGGCTCGCGGACGGCGCGGGGATCGCCATCGAGGAACGCGACGCCCGCGAGCTCACCGAGTACGCCGGGGTGCCGATCACGCCGCCGGGCGCGAAGGTCTTCAACCCCGCCTTCGACGTCACGCCGTTCGAGCTCGTCACGGCCGTGGTCACCGAACGCGGCCGGTTCGAGCCCTAGGGACGCGGGCCGATCTCGCGGCCGCCGTCGGTCACCGTGATCGCCATCGCCGGGCAGGAGTCGGCCGCGTCGAGCACGGTCTCGTCGGCGTCGAGGTCGGAGACCGCCGTCTGCGCGACCGCGCCCTCGAGCACGAACACCTCGGGCATCAGCGCGGCGCACATCCCCGAGCCGATGCAGGTGTGTTCGTCGACTTCCACGTGCCAGCTCATGGTCACCATCCGATCGGCATCGACCGCGGTCCGCGGACGAGCATCTGCGTCTTCCACACGATATCGCCGGCCAGGTGGATCCCCGGCATCTCGGTGACGAGCGCGCGCAACGCCTCCTGCAGTTCGAGCCGGGCCAGCGGTGCGCCCAGGCAGTGGTGGACGCCGTGGCCGAAGCCGAGGTGGTGGTTGTCCTCGCGGTCGAACCGCAACTGGTCGGCGTCGTCGAACTGCAGCCGGTCGCGGTTGGCCGCGCCGACCGCGACCAGCACCGGCTCACCGGCCCGCACGAGCACGTCACCGACTTCGACGTCTTCGGTGGCGTAGCGCGCGAAGCCGGCGCCCGCGCCCAGCGGCACGAACCGCAGCAGCTCCTCGACCGCGGCCGGGATCAGGTCCGGGTCGGCGACGAGCCGCTGCCACTGCCCGGGCTGGTCCAGCAGCGCGTAGACGAAGTTGGGGATCTGGCTCGCGGTGGTCTCGTGCCCGGCGACGAGGATGCCGACGCACAGGTCGACCAGCTCCCGCTCGGTCAGCCGGTCGCGGGTGTCGCGGGCCTCGATCAGCGCCGTCATCAAGTCGTCCTGGGGCTGATCGCGGTGTTCCGCGATCAGGCCGCGCATGTAGTCGCGCAGTTCTTCGCGGTTGCGCTCGAACTCCTCGGGCGTCAGGCCGCTGGTGGACAGCGCCGCGTCGCTCCAGACGCGGAACTTCGGCCGGTCGCCGACCGGGACGCCGAGCAGCTCGCAGATCACAGCGACCGGGATGGGCAGCGCGTAGCGGTCGACGAGGTCCGCGGGCGGGCCGGCGGCCTTCAGGTCCGCGATCAGCTCCGACGCCAGCGAGGCGACGCGCGGGCGCAGCAGTTCGACGCGGCGCATGGTGAACGCCTTCGCGACCAGCGTCCGCAGCCGCGTGTGGTCCGGCGGGTCCATCTGCAGGATCCCGCCCTCCCGCTGCACGGGCGACCGCCGCGGCGCGTCCTTCTCCTTCTCCATCGCCCGCGAAAACCGGCGGTCGCCGAGCACCAGCCGGGCGTCCGCGTAGCGGGTGGCCAGCCACGCCGGCTCCCCGTAGGTCATCTTGACCCGGACCATGCCCGCTCCCTCGCGGGCGGCCGCGTAGGCCTCGTTGAGGTCGAGCCCCGCCTCCTCGTTGAAGGGGTACGAGAGCGGCTCGGTGTGGGTGACGGTCATGCGAGAACCCCCGTGCTCGGTTGTAAGCAGCTGCTTACAACGCTACACAGTTTCTTCCCACCTGTCACGATCCGCCATTGCCCAGTCACCGAACACTAGGTTACGGTGACCTAGGTGTGGATCGAGATCCTCTTGCTGTCGAGGCTGGACCGCGAGCCGATGCACGGCTACGAGCTGCGCAAGGCCGTCGAAGCCTCGACCGGGCACACCTTGTCCAACAACTCGCTCTACCCGACCCTGCGGCGCTTCGTCGACGCCGGTGCGGTGAGCCGCAGCGCGGAGGAACAGGAGGCCAAACCGCCGCGGCACGTCTACACGATCACCGACGTCGGGCGGGAGCTGCTGCACGACATGCTCGCCGACTTCCCGGCCGAACTGGCCCTGAGCCAGGAGGAGTTCCTGGCGCGCGTCGGCAGCTTCAGCCGGCTGCGCCCGGACGAACGCGCGCGCGTGCTCGACGTGCGAAAACAGGCGCTGACCGCCGAGCACGCCCGGCTCACCGGGCTCGCCACCGGCCAGGCCGATCCGTGGGGCCGCGCCGCGCTGCGGCACGTCCTCGGCAAGTTCGACGCCGAACTGCGCTGGCTCGCCGACCTCGAAACCGAACTGAGGAGAGACGCATGACCACCACCGAAGAGACGCCTCGCCTCCCCTTCGCCCGGGCGAACGCGCTCGCGATCGCGCCCGACTACGAAACCCTGCGCCGCCGGGCCCCGGTCAGCCGGGTGCTCACCCCGGCCGGCGACCCGGCGTGGCTGGTGACGTCGTACGAAGAGGCCAAGGAAGTCTTCCGCGACAAGCGGTTCGGCCGTTCGCACCCGGCGCCGGAGCAGGCTTCGCGGATCTCCAACGCCGCGATCCAGGACGGTCCGAGCGGCGACTTCGAGACCGAAGAAGCGGAGCACAAGCGCATGCGGCGGATGCTCGCGCCCGCGTTCTCCGCGCCCCGCATGCGCGCCCTCGGCGACCACATCGCCGAGCTGACCGACCGCTGCCTCGACGACCTGGAGGCCGCGCACGACGCCGACCCGGGTGAGCCGGTCGACCTGACCGACTTCCTCGCGTTCCCCTTGCCGGTGCTGGTGATCTGCGAGCTGCTCGGCGTGCCGTACGCCGACCGCGAGCACTTCCGCGGCCTGTCCGAGCGGATCGCGATGATGGACGGCGGCGAAGACGCGCAGGCCGCGATGACCGAGTTCAAGGCCTACATGGCGAAGCTCGCCGACGCGAAGCGCGCGGAGCCGCAGGAGGACGTCATCTCCGACCTGGTCGCCTACCAGGCCGGGGATCCGACCTTCACCGACGACGACCTCGCGCGGATGGCGACCGGCCTGCTGTTCGCCGGCCACGAGACGACGTCGACGCGCATCGCCATGGGCACGCTGTTCCTGCTCACCGACACCGCACGTCGCGACCGCTTCGCCGCCGACCCCGAGGGCGAGGTGCAGGCGACCGTCGAGGAGATCCTGCGGCTGACCGCGACCAGCGGCACCGGCCTGCTGCGCTACGCCCACGAAGACGTCGAAATCGGCGGTACGCGGATCATGCGCGGCGACGCGGTGCTCGTCTCCAGCGACGCGGCCAACCGGGACGCGTCGGTGTTCGCGGACCCCGACGAGTTCGACCCGGGCCGCACGCCGAACGTCCACCTCGCCTTCGGCACCGGCGCGCACGTCTGCATCGGCGCCAACCTCGCCCGCACCGAGCTGCGGACGGTGTTCCCGAAGCTGTTCCGCCGCTTCCCCGGCCTGCGGCTGGCGGCCGCGATCGACGAGATCCCGGTGCGCGTCAACCGCGTCGCCGGCGGGGTCGACGCCGTCCCGGTGACGTGGTGAGCCCCGTGAAGATCACCGCCGACACCGGCGCCTGCGTGGCGTCCGGGCAGTGTGTGCTGCTCGCGCCGGGCACGTTCGACCAGGACGAGGACCTCGGCACGGTCGTCCTGCTCGCCGACGAGCCCGCGGCGGGCGAAGAGGACGCCGTCCGGCAGGCCGAGCTGACCTGCCCGGCCGCCGCGATCCGCCTCGCCGGGGCCTAGCCGTCCGGCCGCGTCCCGTTTGCCGGGTTAACCTGCTCCGATGACGGAACAGCCCGGCCGGAAGCGGGACGCGGCCGCGACGCGGCGGGCGTTGCTCGACGCCGCCGCGACGCTGTTCGCCGAGCGGGGTTTCGACCGGACCACCGTGCGGGACATCGCCGGGCTGGCCGGGGTCAACCAGTCGCTGCTCTTCCGCTACTTCGGCACCAAGGACGCCCTGTTCGAGGAGGTCATCGCCCGGTCCGGGCGCGAGCAGATCGCGACCACCCCGCCCGAGCAGCTCTTCAGCACCTCGCTGCGCAGCATGCTCGATCCCGAGGTGTCGGACCGCAACCGCAGCCTGCAGACGTACCTGCGGTCGTCGGGCAACGACAGCGCCGCCGCCGCGATCCGGCAGGAGCTCGGCCGGGAATACGCCCGGACCCTCGCCACGCTGACCGACGCCCCCGACGCCGAACTGCGCGCCGACCTCGCGCTCGCCTGGCTGCTGGGCATCGGGCTGGTCCGCGAGATCACCGGCAAGGAACCGCTCGCGAGCGCCGACCCGGAGCACATCTGCCGGCTCGTGCTGTCGGCGACCCGGACGCTGCTGGAGCGCACCGAGTAACCGTTGGACAGCGGCTCTACGGTCGGATCATGACGTTCCCGCCCGCGGCGACCGAGGCCGAGTTCGCCGCGCTCACCCGCGAAAGCCTGCTCCCGGCGGTCACGAACCTGCTGGGCCGCGGCGACGTCGTCCCGTTCGCCGAGGGCTCGCTGCCGGTGTACGCCGTGGGCGAGGACCTCGTCCTCAAGCTGTACCCGCCGCTCCACCGCGACGAGCTCGCCACCGAGCGCACGATGCTCGAGGTGCTGCCCGGCGTCCTCCCGGCGCCGGAGCTGGAGAAGGCCGGCGAGCACGACGGCTGGGGCTGGCTGCTGATGCGCCGCCTGCCCGGCCGGACGCTCAAGGAAGCCTGGCCGTCACTGTCCACAGAGGATCGCCGTCGCCTGATGCCCGAGCTCGGCGAGCTCCTGGCGACGCTGCACGCGGTCGACGACCCGCGACTGGCGCACCTCGGCCCCGCGAGCTGGACCGAGTTCACGGCGGCGCAACGCGCGAAGGTCGTCGAGCACCACCGGCGCACGAAGCTGGACGAGGCGTGGGTGGCGCGGATCCCGGCGTTCCTCGACTCGGTCGACCTCGGCACGCCGCCGGTCGTGCCGCTGCACACGGAGTTCATGCGCGACCACGTGATGCTCGGCCCGGACGGCCGCATCACGGGCCTGTTCGACTGGGAACCGGCGATGCGCGGCGCGGCGGAGTACGACTTCGTGGCGGCAGGCCTGTTCATCTCGAGCGGCGACGGTGATCTGCTGGCCCGCCTTCTCGACGGTTACGGGCGGGAGATCGACCCGCGCCGCTGCCTCGCGTACGCGTTGCTGCACGTGTACAGCAACTTCAGCTGGTACTTCGAGGTCATGCCGGAACCCCCGGAGCCGACGCTGGACGCGCTGGCGACGGCTTGGTGGGGCTCAGGGCAGCGCGCGGCGCAGTAGCTCCGCCAGGTGCACCGGCGTCCGGCCGGATTCCTGGGCGATCTGGGTCCGGCAGCTGAACCCGTCGGACACCACGAGCGTGTCCGGAGACGCCTCGCGGATCGCCGGGAGCATGCGGTCTTCCGCCACCGCCTTCGAGACCTCGTAGTGGCCGCGCTCGAAGCCGAAGTTGCCCGCCAGGCCGCAGCAGCCCGAATCCAGGGTCGTGTTCCGGACGCCGGCCGCCGCCAGGGCGGACTCGTCGGGGCCGAAGCCCAGGACCGCGTGCTGGTGGCAGTGCACCTGGGTGATCGCGTCGACGTCCAGGTTCGCGAACGGGACCGGGGCGCGCTCGAGGAGTTCCGCGAACGTGAACGTCCGGGACGCCAGCAGGGACGCCCGCGCGTCGCCCGGCATGAGCGCCGGCAGGTCGCCGCGGAACAGCGCCGTGCAGCTCGGTTCCAGGCCGGCCACCTCGTAGCCGTCTTCGAGGTACGGCGCGAGCACCGCGAGCGTCCGGTCCAGGACGCGGCGGGCGACGCCGAGCTGGCCCGTCGACACCCACGTCAGTCCACAACAGACTCCGCGGTCCGGCAGCACGACGTCGTAGCCCGCGGCGGTCAGGACCTCGTGGGCCGCGTCGAGCACCGACGGCGTCAGGTAGTTGTTGAACGAATCCGGCCACAGCACGACGCGACGCTCCCCCGACGCCCGGCGCCGCAGGTCCGCCCGCGAAGACGTGAACGGCGAAGGCGGGAAGGCAGGCAGGTCGCGTTCCGGCGCGATCCCGCCGATCCGCTTCACCAGGCGCGCCACCGAAGACCGGCCGACGGCGTTGGCCAGGCGGGGCACCCGCGCGCTGAACCGCAGCCACAGCGGGAGCCAGCCCATCGAGTAGTGCGACGCCGGGCGCAACCGGCGCCGGTAGTGCTGGTGCAGGAACTCCGCCTTGTACGTCGCCATGTCGACGTCGACCGGGCAGTCGGACAGGCACCCCTTGCAGGACAGGCACAGGTCGAGCGCGTCGTGGACTTCCGAGGAGCGCCAGCCGTCGGTGATCACCTCGCCGTTGATCATCTCGGCGAGCAGGTGCGCACGGCCGCGCGTCGAGTGCTGTTCCTCGCGCGTCGCCCGGTAGCTGGGGCACATCACCCCACCGCCGCTGGTGTTGCGGCACTTCCCCACGCCGACGCAGCGCCGCATCGCCTGGCCGAAACTCCCGCGATCGTCCGGGTAGCCGAGGAAGACACTGTCCTCGAAGGACTTCGAAGTGGCCCGCACGCGCAGGTCCGCGTCGACCGCGCGCGGCGCCACCAGGATGCCGGGGTTCATCCGGCCGGCCGGGTCGAAGATCGCCTTGAACCGCCCGAAGACGGCCATCATCTCGGGGCTGTACATCCGCGACAGCAGCTCGGACCGCGCCTGGCCGTCGCCGTGCTCACCGGAGAGCGAGCCACCGTGCGAGGCGACGAGGTCCGCGGCCTCCTCCAGGAACCGCCGGAAGCCGGCGACGCCCGAAGCGGACAGCAGGTCGAAGTCCAGCCGCAGGTGCAGGCAACCTTCGCCGTAGTGCCCGTAGACGACGCTGCGCCGCCCGTGCGCCCGCATCAGCTCCTTGAACTCGCGCAGGTACGCGCCGAGCCGCTCGGGCGGGACGGCCGCGTCCTCCCAGCCCGGCCAGGCCTCCGAGCCGTCCGCCAGCCGGGTCGCCAGCCCCGCACCCTCCTCGCGGATGCGCCACAGCCCGCGCTGCGCGGCCGGGTCGTCGACGATCGCGAAGCCGGTCAGTTCGAGCGACGCCGCCAGTGCCCGGGCCCGCTCGGCCGGGTCGTCCCCGGCCAGCTCCACGAACAGCCAGGCCCCGCCCGGTGGCAGCTCGCCCGCGCGGCCCGGCAGCATCGCGACGAGCTCGGCGTCGACGCCCTCGACGGTCAGCGGCGACCACGGCAGGATCGCGGGCACCGCGTCGGCCGCCGCGATGTCCGAGGGGAAGCCCAGCACGGCGAGCACGCGACGAGCGGGCAGCTCGGCCAGCTCGACCTCGGCTTCGAGCACCGTGACGCAGGTGCCCTCCGAGCCGACGAGCGCCTTCGCGACGTCGAACCCGTTCTCCGGCAGCAGGTGTTCGAGCCCGTAGCCGGACACCCGCCGCGGCCACGTCGAAAGTTCCTTGCGCAGCAACGCCAGGTTGTCGCGCACGAGCGCGCGCAGCTCGTCGAAGATCCGGCCCTCGGCCGGCTCGTCCGGCCCGACCCGCAGCCGCGTGCCGTCGTAGAGCAGGACGTCCAGCGAACGGACGACGTCGACCGTGCGGCCCCACGCCACCGAGTGCGAGCCGCACGCGTTGTTGCCGATCATCCCGCCGAGCGTGCAGCGGCTGTGCGTCGACGGGTCCGGGCCGAACCGCAGCCCGTGCGGCGCCGCCACCGCCTGCAGGTCGTCCAGCACCGTGCCGGGCAGCACCCGGGCGCGCCGCGTCGAGGGGTCGAGCGAGAGCACGCCGCCGACGTGCCGCGAAGTGTCGATCACCAGGCCCGGCCCGCAGGCGTTCCCGGCGACGCTCGTCCCGCCGCCGCGCGCGATCACCGGCAGGTCGCGCGCGCGGGCGGCGGCGACCGCGGCGACGACGTCGTCGGCCGTTTCCGGCAGCACCACCCCGCTCGGCACGTGGCGGTAGTTGGACGCGTCGGTCGTGTACAGCGCGAGCGTGGCGGCGTCGGTGAGGATCTCCACACCCCCATTCAAGTGGACGGAGCGCGCCGGTACCTCTCCAGCCGGGTATGTCCGAAACCACATCGCGTGTGCGATCGTGGGCGCGTGACGGCAAAGGAGCACGTCGCCGACCACAGCGCCGTACTCGGCGAGCTGCTGCGCGAGCGGGAGAAGCTGCTCGGCACGCTCGACCGCGTCGCCGCGCTGCACGGGACCGCGCGCCTGATCCGCGAGACGGTCGGCGCGAAGGCCGGGTTCGTCGGCGAGCTCACCGGCCCGGGGCTGGCCGTGATCCGCTGGATGTCCGGCAACCGCACCGACGCCCTGCAGGACCTCGAGGTGCCGACGGGCCAGGGCATCGGCGGGCGGGTGCTGGCGCTGGGACGGCCGGTGCGCGTCACCGACTACGTCAGCTCGCCCGCGATCACCCACCACTTCGACGCCCAGGTGCGCGGCGAGGGCCTGGCCGCGATGCTCGCCGTCCCGATCGTCGCCCGCGGCGAAACGGTCGCCATCGCGTACGCGGCCATGCGCGAGCCCGCCGACTTCGGCGACGACGCCGTCCGGCGGATGGAGGAGGTCGCGCACCAGGCCGGCACCGCGCTGCACCTGGCGAAGGTCGCGGAGACGGACCGGGCGTCCGCGGTGGCGGGCGAGCGCCTGCGGATGCAGAGCGCGCTGCACGACTCCGTCGGCGCGCTGCTGTTCTCCATCGGCGTCCAGGTGCGCGACCTGCACGCCGACGCGCTCGGCAACCCCGGCCTGGCGGAGCGGCTGAGCCGGCTCGAAGGCGACGTCTCGGCGGCGGCCGGGGCTCTGCGGGAGTCGCTGCTGGCGCTGGCGGAGTCGAGCCCGGAGCGGGCGCTGCCGGTCGAGCTGGCCGAGCACTGCCGGTCGTTCCAGGCGCGTTGCGGTGTCCCGGCGCGGTTCGTGCAGCTCGCGGCGGTGCCGCCGCTGGACGCCGAACGGACCGCGCTCCTGGTGGCTGCGGTCCGCGAGGGCCTGCTGAACGTCGAGAAGCACGCCCGGGCCTCGACGGTGATCGTCAGCCTGATGCCCAGCGACGACGGGGTCCAGGTGGTCGTCGCCGACGACGGGACCGGCGCGACCGACGTCCCGGGCACCGGCATGGGCCTGCGGACCTTGAGCGGGCGCGCGCTGCGGCTCGGCGGCCGGGTCAGCCTCGTCCGCGACGAGGACGACGGCTGCACCCTGCGCGCCTGGGTGCCGCTGGTGCGGCCGTGACGCCCGCGACCGTCCTCGTCGTCGACGACCACCCGGTGGTCCGCGACGGCGTCAGCCTGCTCCTGCGCTCCGACCCGTGCCTGCGGGTGGCGGGCTCGGCGGAGTCGGGCCGGGCGGCGATCCAGCGGGTCGCGCAGCTGCGGCCCGACCTCATCCTGCTCGACCTGCGGCTGCCGGACATGCTGGCCCCGGAGGTGATCGCCGAGCTGCGGCACGTCCACCCGGCGGCACGGATCGTGGTGTTCACCGCGCACGGCGACCACCAGGGCGTGCTGGCGGCGCTCGACTCGGGCGCGCACGGCTGCCTGCTGAAGGACGTCGCGGGCACGGACCTGGTCGCGGCGCTGCGCCGGGTGCTGCGCGGCGAGCGCGTCGTCGACCCGCGGATCCTGCCCGACGACGGGCAACGCTCGGACGCCCTCGCCCGCAGCGGCCTGACCCGCCGCGAGTACGAGGTCCTGCGGCTGGCCGCGCAGGGGCAGACGAACCCGGAGATCGCGGAGTCGACGGGCCTGGCCCGCAACACGGTCAAGACGTACCTGCAGTCGGCGCTGCACAAGCTGGGCGCGCGCAACCGCGTCGAGGCGATCGGGAAGGCCAGCGAAGCCGGACTGCTGTGAGATCCTCCGACGGGTGAAGATCGACCTGCACACGCACAGCACGGCTTCGGACGGGACGACCCCGCCCGGCGAGCTGCCGCGGCTGGCCGCCGAGGCGGGGCTGACGGTGTTCGCCCTCACCGACCACGACACCTTCGCGGGCCTTCCGGCGGCCACCGCGGCCGCCGGGATCGAGGTGATCCCGGGCGTCGAGATCTCCTGCCGCCTCGACGACGCCGAGGTGCACCTGCTGGGTCTGTTCGTCGATCCCGGGCACGCCGCGCTGGGTGCGGAACTCGAGCTGATCCGCACCGACCGCGAGCGCCGCGGCGAGCGCATGGTCGAGCGGTGCCGCGAGCTGGGGGCGCCGATCACCCTGGCCCAGGTCCGGGAGATCGCCGGGGGCGCGCCGCTCGGGCGTCCCCACATCGCCGCGGCGCTGGCCGCCGCCGGCATCACCGGCGCCTTCACGGCCGACTGGATCGCCGACGGCGGCCGGGCGGACGTGCCGAAGCACGTCCTGTCCACTGTGGACGCCATCGGCCTGGTCCGGTCGGCCGGCGGCGTGGCCGTGCTGGCCCACCCGCGGTCGGTGAAGCGCCGCGCTTCGGTCTCCGGCACGCAGCTGGCCCGGCTGGCGGAAGCCGGGCTCGCCGGGATCGAGGCCGACCACCCCGAGCAGCCGCCGGAGGTCCGGTCAGCGCTGCGCGAAGTGGCCGCCGACCTCGGGTTGCTCGTGACGGGATCGAGTGACTTCCACGGCGACCGCAAGCCCGTCCACCTGGGCGAATGCACGACGTCGCCCGAGGTGCTCGCCGCGCTCCGGGAGTCCGCCGTGTCCGTTTCGTAGCCGTCGGGGTCTCCAGGTGGGGGTATCGGGGAGCCGCCGCCGACCGCAGGATGACCGCCACCGACCGTGACTCACGTCACACGAGCGGAGGAGGCGGCTTGCGTCCTGGAGTGAGTACGTGCTGACCGTGCGTGGCCTGCGGGTGCGGTACGGCCGGTCGACGGCCGCCCTGCACGGGGTCGACCTCGATGTCTCCGCCGACGGGGTGCTGGCCGTCCTCGGCAGCAACGGCGCCGGGAAGTCCACCCTGCTGCGGGCCGTCTCCGGCACCCTGCGCATGCACCGGGGCTCGATCGAAACGGGCGAGATCCGCTACGACGGCCACGCGCTGGGCAAGCTCGACCCGGCGCGGATCGTCCGCCTCGGCGTCGTCGGCGTGCCCGAGGGGCGGCAGGTCTTCGCGCGGATGACCGTCGAGGAGAACCTGCGGGCCGGCGGCATCGGCGCCCGGACCGCCGCCGAACGCGCCACCGCCCGCGAGCGGGTCGACGCGCTGTTCCCGGTGCTCAAGGAACGCGCGAAGCAGCGCGCCGGGCTGTTGTCCGGCGGCGAGCAGCAGATGCTGGCGATCGGCCGCGCGCTGATGTCCGCGCCGAAGCTGCTGTTGCTCGACGAGCCGTCGCTGGGCCTGGCGCCGAAGGTCGTCGAGCAGATCGCCCGGACCGTCCGCGAGATCCACGAGCAGGGCACCGCGGTCGTGCTGGTCGAGCAGAACGCCGTGATGGCGCTCAACGTCGCCCAGCACGCCGTCGTGCTCGAAGTCGGCCGGGTCGCGCTCGCCGGGACGGCCGCCGAACTGGCCGCCAGCCAGGACGTCCAGCGGCTCTACCTCGGCGGGCACGCGGAATCGCAGGAGACCGCCGACGCCGAGGCGGAAACCGCCCGCGCGCGGCTCGCCGGCCGGAAGCTGTCGAGGTGGGCCGGATGACGCCGCCGGAGCTGCGCGTCGAGAGCGTGTCCCTGCGCTTCGGCGGGATCCGCGCCCTCGACGACGTGAGCTTCACCGTCGCGCCCGGGTCGCTGCACGCGCTGATCGGCCCGAACGGTGCCGGGAAGTCCAGCTGCTTCAACGTGATCAGCGGCCTCTACCGGGCGAACGCCGGCCGCGTGCGGCTCGGGGACACCGAGCTGACCGGGCTCGCGCCGCACCAGCTCGCCCGCCTCGGCGTCGGCCGGTCGTTCCAGAACGCCGCGCTCTCCCCGGGCTCGACCGTGCTGGACAACGTCATGCTCGGCCGGCACGCGCTGACCCGCGGCGGCTTCCTCGAGACCGGCCTGCACCTGCCGTGGACGGTCCGCGCCGAACGCCGGCACGCCGGGCGCGCGCGGGAGATCTGCGCGTTCCTCGGCCTCGGCGCGGTCGTCGACGCCCCCGTGGGCGCGCTCCCCTACGGCGTCGTCAAGCGCGTCGACCTGGCCCGCGCGCTGGCCGTCGAGCCGGTGCTGCTCCTGCTCGACGAGCCCGCGGCCGGGATGAACGCGGCGGAGACCGCGGAACTGGCCGGCACGATCAGCGGGATCCGCGCCGAGCTGGGCATCTCGATCCTGCTCGTCGAGCACGACATGGGCCTGGTGATGGGCATCGCCGACCGCGTCACCGTGCTCGACTTCGGCCGCCGCATCGCCGACGGCACCCCCGCGCAGGTCCAGTCCGATCCGGACGTCATCAAGGCCTACCTCGGCACGGAGGCGGCGTGAACACCTTCCTGCAGCTCACGGTGAACGGCCTCGGCAAGGGCGCGGTGTTCGCGCTGCTGGCCCTGGGGTTCGTCATCATCTTCAAGGCCACCGAAGTGGTCAACTTCGCGCACGGCTCGCTCGTGCTCTTCGGCGGCTACCTCGTCGTGGTGACGCGGGACGCGCTGGGCTGGCTGGGCGCGTCGCTGGTCGGGATCGTCGCGGCCGGGCTGCTCGGCCTGCTGGTGGAGCGGCTGTTGCTGTCGCGCTCCCGGCACGCCGACGCGAACAGCCTGGCGCTGCTCACCATCGGCGTCGACGTGATCGTCACCGAGGAGATCGTGCGCCGCCTCGGCGTCACGCTGCCCTTCCTCGGCGACGCCTGGGACGCGAAGCCGTTCCAGCTCGGCGGGATCACGCTCTTCCGCACCCACCTGGTCGCGCTCGGCGTCGCCGCGGTGCTGATCACGGCGTTCTGGCTGGCCTTCAAGTACTCGAACTGGGGCGTCGCGATGCGGGCCCAGGCGGAGAACCGCGAAGCCGCCGCGCTGATGGGCATCCGCAGCTCCCGCGTCACCGCGACGGCGTGGCTGGTCGCGGGGCTGCTGGCCGGGGTCGCTGTCCTGTTCATCGCGACGCAGGACTTCTCCGGCGCCGGGCTTTCCCGCGGGACGCACTCGATCGCGCTGGCCGCGTTCCCCGCGGCGATCCTCGGCGGGCTCGACTCGACGGCGGGCGCGGTGGTCGGCGGCCTGGTCGTCGGCATCGTGGAAGCGCTCTCCGCGCAGTACGTCTCGTTCGACTTCTCGAAGAGCGCGGTGTTCCTGGTGATGCTGGTGGTCCTGGTGGTGCGGCCCTCGGGGCTGTTCGGCACGAGGGAGCGAACGCGTGTCTGAGAGCGCCGTGTCCGAAGTGGACGCACCACCCGCGGGCGAAACCCCGCCGCGGCCGGGACGCAGCCTGGCGAAGCTGGTGCGCACCGTCGCCTGGCTCGCCCTGCTGGTCGTCCTGCTCGCCCTGCCGCTCTACATCGACGCGGCCTGGCTGAAGGCCGGGCAGTACATGATGATCGGCGGGGTCGGCGCGATCGGGCTGACGCTGGTGGTCGGGCAGGCCGGGCAGCTTTCCCTGGCCCACGCGTTCTTCCTGCTCGCCGGGGGCACCGCGTACACCGTGCTGTCCGGGCCCACCGGCGACGACCGCGTCGTCGGCTTCGGCCTCGACCCCGGCCTGTCGCTGCTCGGCGCGGTGGTCGTCTCCGCGCTGCTGGGCCTGGCCTTCGCGCCGGTCGCCGGGCGGCTGCGCGGGATCTACCTCGGCGTCGCGTCGCTGGCCCTGGTGTTCCTGGGGCTCTACTTCGGACAGTCGGCCGAGGAGCTCACCGGCGGGACGTCCACCGGACGCGCCCCGGCGCCGTTCTCCCTGTTCGGCTTCCCGTTCACCGACGACGGGCCGCAGCTCTCGATCTTCGGCGTGCCGATCCGGCAGGCCGAACGCACCTGGTACCTGTTCCTGCTGCTCACCGTGCTGGCGTTCGTGATCGCGCGCGGCGCGGTCCGCGGGCGGGTCGGCCGGTCGTGGCGGGCCGTGCGCGACAACGAGGCCGCCGCCGCCGTGATGGGCGTCAGCGTGCTGCGCGCCAAGGCGGGCGCGTTCGCCGTCTCCTCGGCCTACGGCGGCCTCGCCGGTGCGATGACCGTGCTGTGGTTCGACATCCTCAAGCCGGACGAGAGCGAGTTCGGCACCTACGGCATCAACGTGTCCATCGCCTACCTCGCGATGGTCATCATCGGCGGGCTCGGCTCGGTCCCCGGCGCGCTGGTCGGCGCGCTCATCGTCAACGGCCTGCCGCAGGTGCTCGCCCTGTATTCGGCCGACCTGGGCTGGTTCTCCGGCACCGGCGACGGCGCGCTGACCCCCGTGCTGGTCAGCTCGTTCGTCTACGGCGCCGCGATCATCCTCGTCGTGCTGTTCGAGCCGGGCGGGCTCGCCGCGATCGGCCGCCGGCTCACCCGTGCCCGCCGTCAACCCCCGGAGGAACCATGAAACGCACACACCTGGCGGCGGCGCTGGCGGCCGTCCTCGCGCTCTCGGCGTGCAGCACGAAGGCGAACGACGCGGGCTCGTCGGGCTCGGACAGCTCCGGCGTCAAGACCGGCAAGGGAGTGACGGCTTCCGAAGTCACCCTCGGCGTGATGACCGACAAGTCCGGCGTCTTCAAGAACCTCGGCCTCGGCGTCACGCAGGGCAACGAGCTGTGGGCCAAGGACTTCAACGCCGCCGGCGGCGTCTGCGGCCGCCAGGTGAAGCTCGAAGAGGTCGACCACGGCTACAAGGCCGACACGGCGAAGACGCTGTACCCGCAGATCGAGCCGAAGGTGCTCGGGTTCGTCCAGCTGCTCGGCTCGCCGGTGGTCGCCGCGCTGAAGCAGAACCTGGCCACCGACAAGGCCGTCGCCGCGCCCGCGTCGTGGTCGTCCGAGCTGCTGGACAACCCGTACGTGATGATCGTCGGCACCACCTACGACCTGGAGATGATCGACGGCCTCTCGTACCTGCAGGAGCAGGGCCTGCTCAAGGACGGCGACACGATCGGGCACGTGTACATCGACGGCGAGTACGGCAAGAACGGCCTGCGCGGCTCGCAGTTCTACGCCAAGAAGCACAACCTCACGGTCAAGGAAGTCAAGATCACCTCGACCGACAGCGACCTCACCAACGTCGTCACCGGGCTCAAGGGCGCCGGGGTCAAGGTGATCGCGCTGACCACCACGCCCGCGCAGACCGGGTCCGCGGTCGCGGCGAACAAGGCGCTCGGGCTGAACGTGCCGGTGCTGGGCAACAACCCGACGTTCGACCCGCAGCTGCTGAAGAGCCCGGCGGCGAGCGCGCTCGACAAGCTCACGGTCGTCGCCAGCAGCGTGCCGTTCTCGGCCGACCTGCCCAAGGCGAAGGACGTCGCCGCGAAGTACAAGGCCACGTACAAGGAGACGCCCAACGGCGGCGTCCCCTACGGCTACGCGGTCGGCGAAGTCTGGGGCGCGGTGCTGAAGAAGGCCTGCGACAACAAGGACCTCACCCGCGACGGCATCGCCGCGGCGCTGAAGCAGACGACGTCGGCGAGCACGGACAACCTGGTCGCGGCGCTCGACTTCTCGAAGCCGGGCACGCCGGCCACGCGCCAGGTGTACGCGGCGACCCCGGACGCCACCGCCGAGGGCGGCGTCCGGTACGTCAAGCCGCTGTTCGAAGCGCCCGAGGCTAAGGAGTACGTGGCGCCGCACCAGAAGTGAGCCGCCGCCCGGCCAGCGCGGCCGCCTCCGCCAGCGGGGTGGTCGCGTGGGCCTTGGCGGCCTCCAGGAGGTCCGTGACGGTCTGCTCGATCGTCTCGACGCGGGCGAGCGCGGCTTCGTGGTCCAGGCCTTCGGCTTCGCGCGAGAGCGTGTAGACGACCCCGCCCGCGCTCGCCACGTAGTCCGGGACCCAGAGGACGCCGCGCGCGGCGAGGTCGTCGGCCACGGAGTCGTCGGTGAGCTGGTTGTTGGCCGGGCCGACGACCACCGGCGTGTCGAGCCGGGCCACCGTCTCGGGGCTCAGCACCCCGCCGACGGCCGCCGGGACGACGACGTCGGCCGTCAGGGTGAGCGCCTTCTCGGGCTCGGCCCAGGTCAGCCCGCTGCTTTCGGCGTCCGCGCGCTTCGCCGGGTCGATGTCGGAGACGACGACGTCCGCGCCGCCCGCCCGCAGGCTCGCCGCCAGGTGGGCGCCGACCGAGCCGTAGCCGCTGATGACGATCCGGCGGCCGGTCAGGTCCGGCGAGCCGACCGCGGCCCGCAGCGCGGCGAGCACGCCGAGGGCCGTCGGGCCGCTGGAGGAGCCGGTGCCGCCCGCGGACTCGGGCGCGCAGAGCGCGAACGCCGAGACCTCGCGCAGCACCAGCATGTCGGCCGGGCCGGTGCCGACGTCCGGGCCGGCCAGGTAGGTCCCGCCGAACTCGGCGACCAGGTCGGCGTGGTCGAGCAGGACGTCTCGGCGCTCCTCCGGCGACAGCGGGCGCCCGGGTTCCAGGGCGATCACGCTCTTGCCGCCGCCGAAGGCGAGCCCGGCGACGGCGCACTTCGCCGTCATCGCGGCCGACAGGCGCAGCACGTCGTCGACGGCGTCGGTCAGCGTGGCGTACGGCTTCAGGCGGCAGCCGCCGGTGGCCGGGCCGAGGACGGTCGAATGGATCGCGACCATCGTCGTGACACCGGAACGACGGCCCCGGCGGGCGACGAGTTGCTCATGTGCGGTCATGTGGAGTGAAGTTAGAGTGATTGTCGGCGATACCGACAAGTCTCCGAACGAAATTCGGATTCGACAGGGAGGTCCGGGTGCTGGACGAACTTGATTCGGCGATCGTGCGGCAACTGCAGCAGGACGCGCGGCAGACCAACCGGGACATCGCCCGGAAGGTCGGCATCGCGCCCTCGACGTGCCTCGAGCGCATCCGGCTGCTGCGCGAACGCGGCGTCATCCGCGGCTACCACGCCGACATCGACCTGGCGAGCCTCAACCGCGGCGTCCGGGCGCTCGTCACGGCGCAGGTGCGGCCGTTGAGCCGGGCCGTGATCGATTCCTTCCAGCGTTCGATCGCGGACCTGCCGGAGGTGCACTCGGTGTACGTGACCGCGGGCAGTGACGATTTCCTGATCGAAGTCACCACGCCGGACATCGACGCCCTGCACGCTTTCCTGACCGACCGGCTGGCCCTGCGCCGGGAGATCGTCGGCTTCCGCACGTCGATCGTTTTCCGCCACCTGCGCAAGACGATGCTTGAACCGCTCACGTAGGGGTATCCGGGGATCACCCGGAAAGGACGCGACACACCCCTAAGTGAAACCCTCGAAATACCCCTGTTCGCACGCTGAGAGGCGAAAACTGTCGGTGGTGGGCGGTCTAATGAGCAGGACGGGAAGGAGGCTCCGCCATGATCACCGAACTGAACCACCGTGAGCGGGCCACATTGAGAGCCGTGGCCGGGGGCCACGCCGAGATCAGCTGCAGCTGCGAGCCCGACCTGTTCATCGACGGCCTGAGCTGCTGCGACCAGTCCACCGTGCACCGGCTCGCCCGGCTCGGCCTGATCGCGCCCGCCCGGCCCGGCAAGTGCGGGGACCGGGTGCCCGCGCTGCTCACCGAGGCCGGCACCCTCGCACTCGGCGCGGAGTTCGCTCTCGCCGCGTAAACGCGTTGCCACACACTGGGGTCCCTGACAGCATCACCCGATGCACGTATTCCTCGAAACCGAGCGGCTGATCCTCCGCCGGTTCACCGAGAACGACGCCGACGCGCTCTTCGCGCTCTACGACGACCCCGCCGTGATGAAGTACCTGAATGGGGGCCGGCCGGCGGACCGCACCGAGATCGTCGAACGGGATCTCCCCGCGTTCCTCGGTTACTACGAGCGTTTCCCCGGCTACGGGTTCTGGGCGGCGATCGAGAAGAGCAGCGGCGATTTCCTGGGGTGGTTCCACTTCCGCCCGCGTCCGCAGGACCCGGCCGACGAGCCGGAGCTCGGCTACCGCCTGCACCAGGCGGCCTGGGGCAAGGGCTACGGCACGGAAGGCTCGGCGGCCCTGCTCGCGAAGGGGTTCACCGAACTGGGGGTCCGGCGCGTCACGGCGTTCACCATGACGGTGAACAAGCGATCCCGGCGCGTCATGGAAAAACTGGGGATGACGTTCGTCCGCACGTACTTCGAGGAGTTCCCGGAGCACGAGCGCGCCCCGGGCAGCGAGCACGGCGAAGTCGAGTACGCGATCACCCGCGAGCAGTGGCTTGTCGTGAGTGGTCAGGGCGGTGAGCACCGCCCTCGACAACAAACCCACCCCGGGGGGCCGGGGCCCACCCCAACGAAGCTAAAGGCCCCCGCCG
>NZ_JBSGDR010000025.1:0-96267 GCF_053602455.1 Amycolatopsis sp. NPDC004378 | reverse complement strand
CGAGATCGTCGAGGTCGAGCCGGACTACGGGCTGATCGGCCTGACGTTCCTGCCGCGCTCGCTCACCGGCGTCCGCGACTGGACGTTGCGGGTGCACCCGGCGCCGGGTGCGCCACGGCAACCCCCACCAGCCACGCGGGTCGCGGGCGTAGTTCAGCGCGCCCTCGATCAGGCACGGCCAGGGCACCAGCGGCGCACGCAGGAGGGAGAATGACATGGCCGCCGTGAACAGCGAACCCTTGGGGCACAACGCGTTCCGCCGCCTCGCGGGCGCGGTGCCCTTCGATGCCGGCGCCGAAAACCGCGCGGCGGAGACCACTGCGGCACCGGCCCCGGTCGAGGCCCCGGGGCAGCACGACCACCCGCCGGCGAGCACCACCTCGCCGGCGCGCATGGAGCACACGGCCGGGCTCACCCAACGGCCGTGTGCTCCACCACCCCGGCCCGCCGCGGCGACGTCGCCGGCGGATACGAACTCCACGACACCGGTGAGCACCACTCCGCCCCCAGGTGGGCCACCGATGCCACTCGCCGGGCCGGCCGCCGAACCAGCCGAACCCGAGGGCTTGCGCACCCTCGAGGCCGAGCTCGCGCAGGCCGCCCGGCGAACGTGGGCACACCTTCCCGCCGCCGACGTCGACGCCGCCGTGGAAGCGGGGATGCTCGCCGCGGCCGCCGAGGCTGCCACGACCGCCGCGCGCGCCGAGCAAGCCCTCGACGGCGGCGCCCCCGGCCCGCCCGGTGGCGCCGCGCACGCGGCGACCATCGAGGTCGCGGCCGCCGCCGCGGCGCTCCAGCGGCAGGGCCTGCCGCCCGCGGCCACCACTCCGGTGGACTGGAGCGGCTTCGGGACGGTGGTCCCGGTGCTGGCCGGCTCGCCCGGCGCCGGCGCCTCGGTGCTGGCCGCGGTGGTGGCCGACGTCCTCCAGCTCGAGCAGCGCCGCGTGCTGCTGGTCGACCCGGCCGACCCACCACGATCCGGCCTCGCCGCCGTGGCCCGCTCGCAGGGACCGTGGCTGGCCCACCCGCACCCGCGGGTGCACATCCGCTATTCCTGGCGAGCCCAGGCCCTGGTGGCGCGGCTGGAGACCGAGCTGCCGGTGCTCGCGCCGGGCATGGTGCCGCCGCCGAGGTTCTGGCGGCCGCCGGTGCAGCAGCTGGACGCCACCGTGGTCGACCTCGGTCACGACCCGTGGCGCATCACCGCGCATCCGCTCTCGGGCGCGGGGGCGTGGCTTCGCCGCGGCACCCCGCAGCCCCGCCCGCTGCTGGTCGTGCGGCCCAGCCGCCCGTCGCTGCTGCACGCCGAACAGGTACTCGCCCGGCTCGAGCACTGGATCTCCTGCGCCGCGGCCACCGGGCCCGCGCAGCTGGTCGTGGCCGGCGCCAAGCGCTGGCCCGACGGCGTCGCCGGTGCGGCCGGACGGCGGGTCGCCGCCCTGCTGCCCGACGCGGTGTTCCTGCCGCTCGATTCCGAACTCGCCGCGGCCGGGGTCACCGCCGCGGTCACCCCGGCCCGGCTGCGGCAGGCGATCACGCCGGTGCTGCGCCGCTGGGGGCTGCTGCCTGACACCGCCGGCAAGAGCAGGCGGTCAAGTACGAGGGGGCGCTCATGATCGAGCACTTCGAGACCGTCCTTTTCCTGGCTCAGATCCCCAACCCGGGACCGTCCGCGCCGCCCGGTGCCAACGAGATCCTGGGCGTGGTCGGCAACGTGAAGTGGGCCGCCGGGATCGCCTTGCTGGTCGGCTTTTTCGCCGGCCTCGTGGTGTGGGCGGGCGGGCGCTGGATCGACCATCACCGCGCGGGCCGCATCGGCTTGATCATGATGCTCTGCGCCATCGGCGGCGGCCTGCTCTACGGCATCGGCTGGCAGCTGATCAACCACTTCGCCGGGAGCCAGTGATGGCCGAAACCCCGGCGAGCGACACCCGGGCCCGCAAGCGGGCCGGGCTGACCCTGACCGCCGTCCTGGTCGCCGCGTTCGTGCTGATCGGCGGCGCGGTGGCCGTGGTGATCGCGCACTACGTCACCGCGCCTGCACCGCCGTCGCGTGCCCCGGCCGTCACCGCGCCGCCCACCGCGACCCCGACGACGGCGGGCAGCGGCGGCGCGGCCGAGGAGAACGCGCTGGCCGCGCAGCCGATGGTGGCGCTTCCCGCCCAGGCGGCGCAGCCCCAGGCCATGACGACCGCGACGGCGGGCCCGGCGATCGCCGTTCCTAAGCCGACCATCACGACCGGCCGCTGGATACCGGGCGGGTTCCCCGGCACCCCGGAAGGCGCGCTCGGGCAGCTCAAGGTCCTCGATGAGACCTCGATGACGGCCGCGGACCCGCAGGTCTACGCCCGCGGCTACCGCGAGCTCGCCGAACCCGGAGCGCCTGATCCCGGCTCGACCGGGCTGGCGTCGCTGCTGACCAGCCTGCGGTCGCGGGCGCAGCTGCCCGCGACCGGCTCGGTCACCGGGCTGTCGGCCACCTACCAGGTCACGCACGGCCAGATCAAGGGCGTGACCTCCGGCGGCCACTACACCGTGGTCTGCGTACTGGGGCAGTTCTCCGTGGGCGTCAACGGACAGGTCGTCAGCGTCGGCATCGGCGACTGCCAGGCCATGCGCTGGACCGGATCGGAGTGGCGCATCGCCTCCGGCGCGATGGCCGCGCCCGCGCCGAGCGCGTGGCCGGGCAGCGCTGACGCGGTGAAGGCCGGCTACCGCGAGCTGAGCGGGGGCTGAACCGATGTGGCCTTTCGACGACATCGGCGACGCGATCGGCGACTCGATCAAGAGCATGATCGCCTCGGCGTTCGAGGCCGCCATGCAGGCGATCTGGGACGCCAGCCTGTTCGTCCTGCGCGGCGCGTTCTCCATCGCCGACCAGTTCTCGGTGTTCACCGTCAGCACGACCAGCGGCCCGATCTCGATCCTCTGGCCGATGATGCTGTGGATCAGCGGCGTCCTGGCCCTGGGCTTGTTCTTCTGGCAGCTGACCATCACCAACCTGCGCGGCGGCCGGGGGTTCATGCGGCTGGTCGGCGGGCCGTTCCAGTACGGCATCGCCCTGGCGGTGACCGTCGGCATGGTCGCGGCGTTCCTCGCCGGCGTCGACGCGCTGACCGACGGCATCCTCAACTACGGGTTGCAGAGCAAGAACTTCTCCGACGCGCTCAACCACACCACCTTCGGCGAAGGCGCCATCAACGGCATCAAGGCCATCGTGCTGGGGATCTGCGCCTTCATCGGGGTGATCCCCGCAGCGATCGGCTACATCCTCGAGATGCTGTTCCGCGAGGCGGCGATCTACGTCCTCGTGGGCACCGTGCCGATCGTCGCGGCCGGACTGCTCGCCAACATCACCGCCCACTGGTTCTGGCGGACCTGCCGCTGGATTTTGGCCTGCATCGCCATGAAACCGGTACTCGCCCTCGCGCTGGTGCTGGGCGTGGCGATCGCCGGCGGCGCCCAGGGCCTCAACGGGCTGCTCGCCGGGGTCGGCGTGCTGATCATCAGCTTGTTCTGCCCGTTCGTGTTGTTCCGGTTGTTCGCGTTCGTCGACCCCAACTCGGATGCGGGCGCGGCGTTCCGCGACGCGCTGTCCGGGATCGGCGTCGACTCCTACGGCGCGAACAACCCGGCGATGATGGCCGCCGGCGCCGTCGGGGGCAGCGGTGGTGGCGGGGCGATCGAGGACGCCAACACCGGCCGGTTCGACGAGGCGGTCGCCGATCACGCCGAGAACTCCATGGACGAGTCCGGCGTCGGCCAGTCCTCCTCCGACGATCAGGACTCCGACACCGACAGCGGAGCTCCCAGCGGCGACCCGGGCGCTGACACCGATGGGGGCGGCAGCAGCAGCGGTGGCGGTGGCGGCGCGCTCCCGCCCGCGAACTCCGGGTCGGTCGTGTCCTCCAGCACCAGCAGCGGCCCGTCCGGCTCCTACGGCGACGACAGCTCTGGCGGCGACGGCGGCGGAGGCGATCCGCCCCCGCCCGAGCCGCCCGGTCCCGGCAGCGGCGGCCCGCCCTCACCGCACGACGGCGGCGGTGGCGGCGGTGGCGGTGGGCCCACGTCCGGTGGCGGCGGGGGAGCCGCGGCCGAAGCAGAAGAAGCGGCGGTGATCGTATGACGACGCCTCGGATCTACCGGGGACTCAACCGGCGCGAACACGCCGGCTGGATCATGGGCCTGACCCCGATGCAGGCCCTGGTCTGCATCCTGCTCGCGGTCCCGGTGCTGTGGAACATCTCCGACGGCCGGTTCACCGACGCGGCGATCATGATGCTGATCTGCGGGTCGATCGGCGCGCTCGTGATCGTCCCGGTCCGCGGACGCCCGGCGTTCCGCTGGCTGGGCCACCTGGTGCTGTTCCAGGTCGGGATCGCGTTCGGCTGGTCGCGCTGGCAATCCAAGGCCGCCGCCGGCGCATCGGTCGACCCGGACGAGCCGGACCTGCCCGGCGTGCTCCAGCGCGTCGCCTTCCCCGACGGTCCGCAGTTCAAGGACGCCGGGCGGGTGTGCCTGATCCACGACACCGGCGACGGCCGGTGGGGAGCCACCGCGCGCCTGACCCACTCCGGGGTCGGGATGCTCTCGGACCAGCAGTGTGAACGGCTGGCCAGCCGCCTGGGCAACCTGCTGCTGTCGCTGGGGCACCGCGAGGTCATCGACCGGATGAGCCTGCTCGTGCGCACCGTCCCCGACGACGGCACCGAGTACGAGGTGTGGCGCGGCGACAACGAAGTCGGCGACGCGCCCCGGCTCGCCCGCCAAGCCACCGACGAGCTGGACCGCACCATCGGCAACGTCTCGGTCCGGCACGAGGTGTTCGTGACCGTGTCCGGGCCGGAGGACAAGCTGCGCAAGCCCGCCGCGGCCGCCGGCGGCGGCGTCGACGGACGCGCGCTGGCGCTGTACCGGGTGCTCGACGGCCTGGAGGACCCGCTCAAGGCGCTCGGGGCGCGGACCGTGGAGTGGCTGGACGGGCCGGGCATGGCTGAGGCCCTGCGGACCGGGTTCAACCCGGCGGCCCGCGCGGTGCTGGCCACCGCCCACGAACGCGGCACCGGCGGCCGCGGGCTGGAGAAGGCGGCGGCCGGGCCGACCGCGGCGCCCGCGCCGAGCCCCCGGGCCTACACCCACGACGGGTTCACCACCGTCTCCTACACCGCCTTGATGCCGGAGGCGGGCACGGTGTTCGGGTCGCTGGGCCCGCTGCTGGCGGTGCGCACCGCGGGGGAGCGGCGGACGCTGGCGATCCACTACGAGGTCATGGATTCCCGCCGCGCGCACCGCGCGGTGCAAGGCAACCGGTTCCGCTCCAACGTGGTCACCGACTGGAAGTCCCGCAAGGGCTTCAACACCACGGCGATGGACGAGCGCGAGGCCAGCGGCGCCCGCGCCCAGGAACGCGCCGTCGCGGCCGGCCACTCGGTGGTCCGCTTCGCCGTCGCCGCCTCGGTGACCGTGCCCTCCAGCTGGAACGTCGAGGACCACGCCGCGCGGCTGGAGAACGACGCGTCCGGCCGATTCCGTTTGCTACGGCTGGATTTGGCCCAGGACTCGACGTTCGTCGTCGCGGTGCTGCCGGTCGGGATCGGCCTGCCCCGGCTGCGGGGAGGGCTGCTGTGAGCTGGCGGAATTCCCACGAGCGCAGCGCGGCGGAACTGCTCGGCGACTTCGGCGCACCTCCGGCCACCAAGCCCCGTGAGCAACGGCAGCGCCGCGGCGACCGCGACCGGGTCAACCGGGCGCTCGCGCCGCGCCGCGGCCGCGCCCGCCCCGGTGAGGGCTGGTCACCGGTCGAGGCGCCGATGGCGGTCTACCAGGCCGCGACCAGCGAGATCGGCGGCTTGTTCCCGCTGCTGGCGGCGAACGGCATCCCGGCGGTCGGCGCCCGCATCGGCTACGACACCTTGAGCGGCGGCGCGTTCTACGCCCACCCCATCGAGTGGGTGCTGCGCGGGCTGGCGACCAACCCGAATCTCGTCATCTTCGGCGAACCGGGACGAGGCAAGAGCAGCACGGTCGTCGCGTTCCTGCTGCGGATGATGCTCTTCGGCATCAAGACGTTGATCTCCGGCGACGTCAAAGGCGAGTACAGCCCGTTGTTGCGGGCGCTGGGGATCACGCCGATCGCGCTGGGTCGCGGCAGCTCCGCTCGCCTGAACGCCCTGGATCTCGGGCCGCTGCGCAGCCGGTGGGGCGGCTGGACGGTGACCCGGCAGCGCGAAGAGCTCGCCGGCGTGCTGGGCCGCTGGGTGAAGCTGCTGGTCGCGCTCGCCGAAGCGCAGGGCTACCGGCCCACCGTGACCGACGAGGCGGTGCTCTCGGCGGTGCTGCGGCGGCTGGTCGGCGTCGACGACGGCTACACCCAGCTGCGCCCGGTGACCATCCCCGACGTGCAGCGCGAGCTGGCCGAGCCCGACGACGCGCTGTGGGAGGCCACGAGGTTCGCCGGCCGCCGCCAGTTCCTCGACACCCTGCGCCCGATCACCGACGCCCTGGGCAACCTCATCACCGGCCCGCTGGCGGGGCTGTTCGACGAGGAAACGAACTTCGAGCTGGACTGGGACGCCCCGGTGCAGTCGATGGACCTGTCGCTGCTGCGCTCGCGCGGGGACCAGGCCATCGCCGTCGCGCTGACCTGCCTGGGCTCGTGGTCCTCGATGGTCACCGACCTCCAGGACGACGGCGAGATCCGCATCGTCGTGCGCGACGAGGTGTGGCGGCAGATGCGGCTCGGGCTGCGCGCGGTGCAGGCCGTCGACTCCGACCTGCGGCTCTCGCGCGCCGAACGCAAGATCCAGATTCTGGTGATGCACAAGCCCTCCGACCCGTTGTCGGTCGGCGCGGCCGGGTCCCAGGAAGTAGCCATCGCCAAGGACCTCCTGGCGTTGTGTAGCACACGAATCCTTTTTGGACAGTCCACGCGGGTGGCCGACGAGCTCGCGGAGGACTTCGCGCTGTCCGAGCGCGAGCAGGACGTCACCACCGGCTGGGCGATGGAGCGCACCGGCCGGGCGCTGTGGAAGATCGAGAACAACCCCGGATACAAGGTCCAGACGGTGCTTTCCCGCACCGAGCGGCGGATCTTCGACACCAACGCGCAGCTGCGCGCCCGGCGGGCCGGGTAGGTCGCGGTGGGGATCGCAGCGCTGAAGGGCCCGCTGTTCGCCGGGGTCGCCGCAGCCGTCTACATGGTCGTGGTGCTTCCAGCGATGCTGGTCGGCACCGTGCTGATGGCCGCGCAGTCCGGTGCCATCGGCGCCACCACGGCCGCCGCGGCCGAGTGCTCGCCCTACCAGTTCGCCGACTACGGCAAGGGCGGCGGAACCCAGCAGATCGGCGACGCCAAGTTCACCGGCGAGCAGCTGGCCAACGCCCAGACCATCGTCACCGTCGCCGTGCAGCGCAAGCTGCCCAAGCGGGCCGCGGTGCTGGGCCTGGCCACCGCGATGGTCGAGTCGGAGCTGCGCAACCTCAACTACGGCGACCGGGATTCGCTCGGGCTGTTCCAGCAGCGGCCCAGCCAAGGGTGGGGCAGCCCGGAGGACATCCTCAACCCCGTCTACGCGGCCGGGAAGTTCTACGACCACCTCATCGCGGTGCCCGGCTGGCAGACCATGCCGCCCGGCATCGCCGAGCAGGAAGTGCAACGCTCCGGGTTCCCCGACCGGTACGCCCCGCGCGAACCGGCGGCGGCCGCGCTGGCCGAGAAATACTGGCAGGGGCCGGACAATCCCACCCCGCCGCCGCCGGGAACGCTGCCGGTGCAGCAGGTCGACTACGCCGCCGGCGGCTGCCCGGACAAGGGCCGCGGCAAGCTCCAGGACGACGGCAAGCTCGACCCGAAGAAGCTGCCGGACAACTTCGTGTTCCCGCAGGACCCGCGGCTCAATGCTGCGGTGCGCTACGCGCTGGCGCAGCTGGGGAAACGGTACGTGTGGGGCGCGGAAGGCCCGGACGCGTTCGACTGCTCCGGCCTGATGCAAGCGTCCTGGGCGCACGCCGGCGTCGCGATCTCGCGCTCCACCGCCACCCAGGTCCACGACGGCGTCGCCGTCGGCTCTCTGTCCCAGGTCCAGCCCGGGGATCTCGTGTTCATCCCCGGCGCCGACGGCACCCCGGCCAACCCCGGACACGTCGGCATGTTCGTCGGCAACGGCTACATGGTCGACGCCTTCGACGAGGACCACGGGGTCATCCTGACGACCCTGGATTCCTGGGCGCCCAAGGTGGTGGCCATCCGGCGGGTCGCGACCGGCGACACCGGACAACCACCCCCGGGTGGTGACCCGCGGGCATGAGGAATTCCCCGACTGCCGACCGCGACCTGGCCCTGATGGGCCTGTTCGTCGCGCTGCTCGGCGTGCTCGCCGCGATCGCCGCCGCCCTGATGCTCGGCGCCGCGGTGACCACCGCGCTGCTCGGCGGGCCCTGGGCGATGCCCGGCGTCGACACCTGGCTGTCCGGGGTGTTCGGGGTCCTGGGCCATCCCGGTTCCCCCGGCGCGGCCCTGGGCCGGCCGTGGGCGGGCGCCCTGGAAGGACAGGCCGGCTGGTACTGGACGATCACCGTGCTGCTGCTGGCGGCGGGCACCGGGCTGGTGCTGGCGGTGGCGATGCCGACGTGGCGGCGGTTCGGGCCGGTGCAGGCCGGGCACGCCAGCCGCGAGGACATCCGCGAGGAACTGTCGCTGGTCGCGGCGCGGCGCACCGCGGAATGGACCCGGCCGGGACTGCCGCGGGCGCAGGCCCAGCGGGCGCCGCTGGAAGAAGTCGCCGCGCCGCTGCACCTGACCCCGCAGCGGCAGCCGATGTGCACGCCGCTGGAGAACCCGACCGGGACGCTCGCGCCGACGCAGAGCGGGAAGAGCCGGCGGGACCTGGTGCACAAGGCGATCGCGGCGCCCGGCGCGTTGCTGTGCTCGACGACCAAGCCGGACCTGCTGGAGTTCAGCGGGCTGCTGCGCGCCGCGCGCCACCAGGCCGGGCCGGTGATGGTCGCCGACGTCACCGGCGCGGTGCCGTGGCCGGCGCAGGTGCAGTGGCTGCCGATGCAGGGCTGCGAGGACACCACGGTCGCCTTCCGCCGGGCGCACACGATGGTCGAGGCCGCCTCGGTCGGGCTGAGCACCGTGGGCGGCAACGACAAGGTGTTCCGGGACCGGGCGAAAGTCGTGCTCCAGTCCTACTTCATCGCCGCAGCCGTCTACCACCGCAGCGTCGACGACCTGGTGCGGTGGGCGATGAGCAAACCGGTCGACCAGGAGCCGGTCAAGCTGCTCCAGCAGGCCGGGTTCGTCGAGCACGCCCGCAACCTGCGGGCGGAGATCGGGATGGTCGCCGAGACCTCCGACGCGGTGTGGATGAGCGTTCGGAGGGTCATCGAGCCGTTCATGGACCCGCAGATCCGCCGGTTGTGCTCGCCGGTGCCGGGCAACGACCTCGACGTGGCGGCGATGATCGCCCAGCACGGGTCGCTGTACCTGGTCGCCGGGCAGCACCAGGCCGCGCAGGCGGCGCCGATCCTGACCGCGCTGGTCGAGCACTGGCTGACCACCGCGCAAGAGATGGCGCTGCACGCCCCGCACCGCCGCCTCGACCCGCCCGCCACCGCGATTCTGGACGAGCTCACGAACGCGACCCCCGTGCCGCAGATCCCCGACATCGTCTCCGACTCCGCAGGGCGCGGCGTGCTGATCCACTGGGGCGCGCAGTCGGTGGCGGCGCTGGAGAACACGTTCACCCCGCAGCGGACCCGGCAGCTGCTGGACAACACGACCACGCTGAGCGTGTGGGGCGGAATCAAGGACCGCACGACCCTCGAGTGGGTCTCGATGCTGACCGGCCACTACGAGCGGCGCCGCTACCAGGAGCACAACGACGGGATGCTCGGCCCGGCCAGGACGTCGGTGGGCGTGGAGACGGTACCCGTCTACCGGCCCGGTGCCGTCCGGAAGATCCGCCGCGGCCGGGTCCTGGTGATCCACCGCCACCTCGACCCGATCCTTGCGCGCACCCTCGACGTGCGGAACCGCCCCGACTGGAAGGTCATCCGCGAGCACGTCCAGGCCGTGCGCGACGGGCAGGTCCCGATCAGCCCGAACGGGTTCGCCACGGCGCCCGTGCTGACCGCCCCGGCCGGCGCGCAGCAGCCGAGGAGGTTCACGCCGTGACCGGACCGGCAACGCCCGCGGGAGGCGGGACCGGGGACGCTCGGGACGCGCAGATCAAGGCCCTGACCGAGATCATCGGGACGCTCGCGCAGAACCTGCGGCGAGTCGAAGGCAAGGTCAACCAGCTGGCGAAGAAGGCCGCGGACGAGGCCAAGAACGACGAGGAGGAGGACCCGACCGCGCCGGCCGCGTGGGTGTGGTTCACCCCGCCGGCCGCCGCCGAGGACGACCCCGACGGCGACGAGGACCCGCGGTTCACCGTCGAGAACTTCGTGGCCTGGTTCAACCTGACCTTCGTCGGCGTCGACGGCGGCCGCGCCCGGCCGATCCCGCCCTGCTGGCGCCAGCATCCCGGCCTGGCGATGGAGGTCGCCTCGCTCGCCTACAGCTGGCGGGCGGCCAACATCGGGCCGGAGGCCAGCGAGCGCGACGCCCAGTACTGGCTGCACCAGTGGCGGCCGGGGTTCAGCGACCGGCTCGCCCGTGAATGGGTCCGCCCGGACTGTCTCGACGGCGATCACCGCGACGACGGTCCGGCACCCCGCGCCGACCGGTTCGAGCTGGCCGAGCAGCACGCGGCCGCGGCGGCAGCCGCCCAGGCGAACCAGCCGATCTGACCCAGGAACGAAGAAACCCCGCGCGGTGAGGGCAGCCTGGGGGTCGCTGCCCGCAGCGCCCCAAAGGGGGAGGTAGGGCGCCGCACCCCGCGCGGGGCACGCCTTCAGGGTACGACTCATCCGCCAGGATGCACCCCCGGAAACGCCCTGAACAGGCAGTTTCACCACCCACGACGCAGAAAATCCGGGCTCGAGAAGGCCCGACCGCCACGTCCGGACGATCTTTAGTGCGCAACTCCCGGTTACCTCAGTCCATGCGTAACCACTAGTTGCCCTAAGCGAGACCGTAACTTATGGTTGCATCATGGATGAACCTGAGTCCGCGGAAGCGCTCGCTCAACTCGCCCGATTCGCCCCCCGGCGGCCACGCGACGCCGGGCCGTCCGCCGGCGAAGCCCTCACGGGTCTCATGACCGTGCTCGACGCCTCACCGGCGGCACGGCCGGCGCTGGACGCGCTCGGCTTGCCGCGGCTGGACGACGTCGACCTCGACGACCTCTGGACCGCACTGAAAGTCATCCCCGACGAGCGCCTGGTCCTCAACGCCACCGAGCGGCTGGTGATCGAAACGCTCAAGGACCGCGACGTCACCTGGGGCGACATCGGCAAGTTCTTCGGCGTCAGTCGACAAGGCGCGAAGAAGCGCTACGAACAAACCCTCGGCGGCACCCGAACCTGGCACACCCAGCCGATCACCGACAGCGTGCGCGCCGGGGCGCTGATCAAGCTCCGCCTGGCCGTCGAGGGAGCCGCGGACACGACCATGCCCGGCGACTGGAGCACCATCGTGCTCACCGAGGTCATCACGTCCATCCTCGCCGAAAAGATCCTGACCGAAGACGACATCCTGGCCGCGTACCCGATCTCCGAGGCGATCATGGACAAGGCCGTGGCGGACGCCGCACGCGGACGCAACATCACCGACGAGACGCCCCGAGACCTCGACACCGTCGAACCCGAGATCCTGAGCACGGCCATGTCCGCGTGGGCCAACGACATCGCCGAACAGTCCGCCGGTCAGCGGCTGCATTTGCCGGTGCGCCAGTGGAACCAGCTCGAGCCCAGCATCCGCAACCACTGGATCGACCACGCCCAGGACCTTCACACGCAGACCGCGGCGGGGACCAGCCCGACCGGGTGACATCGAGAACGGGCACGCGCTCCTGGTGGCCGAGGACAACGCCCAGTTCCGCCACGAGCGGGCCGCGCGGTGCGACATAAGCGCGACATCACCGCGGGAGAGTGCCGCCATGATGACGATCATGACGAGATCCCCGGTACGCGCGGGTGTCCGGCTCGACGACCCGGCGCTGGAGAGCCTGCTCGACGAGCCGGTCGTGGTGCTGATGGTCGGCCCGGCCGGGAGCGGGAAGAGCACGATGGCGCGAGAGCTGGCCGCCCGGCACCCGAATCTGGAGATCGTGTCCTACGACCGCGAACAGGCCGACGGCCGGATCGTCGGCGCGGCGGCGGTGGCCCGCGCGCATGCCCGGCTCGGACGGTGCTGCACCGGCGGGCGCGGTGCCGTCGTCGACGGCACCCACCGCCAGCTCGAGCGCCGCGCCGCGGTCCGGCGGATCGCCGCCGCGCACCGGCTGCCCACGATCGCCCTGGTCGTCCTGCCCAGCCTGGAGCGGTGCCTCGCGCAGCAGCGATTGCGGTCCCGGGTCGTGCCGGAAAGCGACGTGCGCGCCCAGCACGCCGCGGTGACCGAACTGCTGCCGAGGTTGCCCGCCGAACGCTACGACCTCGTCGCACTACTCGACACCGGCGCACGGTGTCTCCCGGTTTTCCGGGAGAGCACGGCGACTCCGTGTGATCCACTCACCGGATGACCTTCGACGTCGACGATCCGGACGCGCTGGCCGACGCCGCCTACGCCGAGCGGTACCTGCGGCCTGAGCGCGCGGAGCTGGACCTGCGAGTGCGGGCGATGCTGCGCGGCCGCGGCGGCTGGACGTCGCGGCTGAGCGACGACGAAGAGCTGGGCGAGAAATGGCTCTACACCGCCAGTTTCGGCGGCCGGACCCCGAACTACCACCTCGAGTGCGGCATCGAGCCCCTGGGGCTCGGCGTCGAGGCGGGGCCGCCGGCGGTGCTGCACGTGCACAGCTGCGGGGTGCGCCGAGGCTGCGAGGCCCACGCTTCCACCGAACTCACCGTGCCGCTGGACACCGGCGACCTGGCCGACCGGCTCGACGAGCTGGAACGCCAGGCCCGCACGGTCGACGCCGTCGCCGTGGCCGAGTGCGTGGTGTTCGGAGCCTGCGGTCTGCTCGGCCGCGAACGGAGCTGGTGAACACCACCGCGGCGGCCGCGGCCGAGTTGGTGGCTGCCGAGGTCAGCGCAGCAGGGCGGCCTCGGCAACCAGGGCGTCGGCGTTGGCCACGACGAAATCGCGCAGCACCGCGGGCTTCACGTCGATGTCCCCGATGCCGGTGATGTCGTGGCGTTCCACCTCGTAGCCGCCCCGGGACGGGTCTCTCCACTCGGCGCCGGTCCGGGCCGCGGGCCGCAGCGTGTCGAGCCGGGCAACGAAAATCTCCTGTACGGACACGGTTTCCCCGGTGTCGGAGGGCGTGGAGATCAGCAGCACCCGGCCGCCGATCCACGCGGCCGCGCCCAGTTCCTCACCCAGCTCGCGGCCCAGCGCGTCGACGGGGTACTCACCGGGCTCGACACCACCGCCGGGCGCGGTCCAGTACGGCGGCTGGCCGACCTTCGTCCGTTTGATCAGGACCAGCCGGGCGTCGTCGTCGAGCAGCAGGGCCCGCGCCGACCTTCGGGTCACCTGCCGGAACCTCACCGGTCTACTGGCCAGGCCCGAAGCCGGGGATGCAGATCGCGGAGTTCCTGGCGGACCTTCTCGGCGACGGATTCAAAGGCACGCACGGCATCGTGGAAGGTCAGGTAGGTGTCCAGGCCCGGCCGGTCGGGCGTGACCGGCCACTGGGCGACCAGCTTGTCCCCGGCGGTGACCAGCTGGTCGACGAGCCGGCCGAGTCCGGCCGGGCTGCTGACCGGCGCGGCGCGGCACCAGGCGATCAGCGCGCGGGCCTCGTCGATCGGGTCGACGCCGAGCTCCCCTTCGTGGCGGCGCAGACACAGCAGCTCGGTGTGCAGGGCGGTGGCGACCGGGTACGGATCGTGGGGCAGTGCCGGGTCGGCCGCCACGAGGCGCGCGCGGACCTCCTCGAGTTCGGCGAGGAACGTCTGAACGGACTGCGCGCAGTGCTCGCCCTGGGTGTCGTCCTGGCACCAGCCGTAAATCACGAGCTTTTCGCAGCTCTGCCCGGCCTGGACCAGAAGCTGGAAGACGTCGGGGGGCATGTTGTAGCCGATGGCCTTCCCGATCGCGTGCTGGATCTTCTTCGCGACCGTCACCGCCGCATCCCCTTCGGGCGGGGATTCCCGATCACCGGCCAGGCGCAGGATGTCGAACAGCGCGACGTCTGGGCGTTCACGATGCCGCACGAGAATCCTCCTCATGCCGATACGCTAACCGGCCCGGAATACCCACGTCAGCAAGCCGCGGCGGCGACGCGCGAATCGACCGGTGGTTCCTGCGACTATGTGCGGCGTGATTCGTCTGATCGTGGCCGACGCCGGGCACACGCTCGGCGTGTTCTCGCCCGGCACCGCGGACCGGCTGGCCGAGCTGTCGCCGCTGCCGAAGGCGGTGGTCGCCGAGGAATCCCGGCGGGTGCTGCACCGAACACCCGAGCTGACCGAGGAGCACATCACCGACCTGTGCGCGTCGCTGCTGATCGACCGCGCCTTGTGGCCGGACGCGTGGCCGCCCGGCGAGTTCACCGCCTACCCGTACGCCTCCGCCGTACTCGACGACCTCGCCGCGATCGCGCCGATCGTCGTTCTGTCGAATATTCCGGTCACCTCGGGCCCGGGACGCATGGCCGATCTCCAGGCACAGCTGCCGCAGGTTTCACGGATCTACACCAGCTACGGAATGCGGCTGCGCAAGCCGGATTTCCGTCTCTGGCAAGCCATCGCCGCCGACCACGGTTGTTCGGTCGGCGAGCTGGTACACCTCGGCGACCAGTTCGCCAACGACATCCGCGGCGCGGCCTTCGCCGGGTGCCGAGCGGTGTACGTCAACACCCGCCAGCGTCCCGCGCCCCCGCCCGAGCAGTGGCCCGCCGGGCCGGATCGCATCGGCGCCGCCGACGACCTGCGCGGCGTTCCCCCGATCATCACGGCCTGGCTCGCGAACGACGCACCGCACCGTCACTAAGCTGGGTCTCTCGATTGCGGAGAGGAACATCATTCCGGTGAGCAGCGACAACACGAAGCCCGACATGCCGTGGACGCCGTGGGCACGGGCCTTCGGAGACGCAGACGGCCTGGTGACCTCGTTCCGTGCGTCGCGCCCGAACCTGCAAGGCAGGGGCGTCGACGGGCTGGCCGAACAGCTGACCGCGGTCCTGGCTTACGCCATCGCGGGCGAGGCCACCGGCAGCGGGATCGACCCCGGCGACGTGCCGCTGGCCACGCTGCTCAATCCCCAGCTCGACCCGATGCGGATCACGCGCAGCATCGTGGACGGCGCCGGCCCCGCACCGGCTGCCGACGATCCGGGACGGCGTGCCTTCCGCGGCGTCACGACGCTGGCCGGCGACCGGGCCCGGCGCGAGGAATGGCACAGCGTGATCAAGGGCGCCCAGACCGTGGTGATGGGGCACTTCGTCGCCGCGATGGGCACCGCGAAACCCGGAGTGGGCCCGACGGTGGGCCAGCGGCGCGGGCAAGCCACCCCGGTGCCGGCGACGCCGGACGCGCGACCAGCAGCCAGTCCCCCCGCCGGGCCGGACGCGCTTACCGGGATCATGCCTCCGGCGATCCGGAAACGCCTCGGGAGCTTGTCGGCCGCGGCGTTCTCGCTCGTGCTGAGCTTCCTCGACGGCGACTCGGCCGGCGTGGCCGGGCATGCCCAGGAGATCGCCACCTACGACGATCGGCCGGAGAACGCCGACAACCCCTACGCCGGGAAATGGCCGGGCGGCCGGTTCTCGTTCCCCGTGACGGAAGCGACGCGGCTGGCGACGGACTTCCTCGATGCCGTCCTCCGCAACGCCGAGCAGAACCCGTACACCTACGCCTCGACAGCGCGCGGCGTTCGGGCGCTGATCACCGAACTGGTACCGGAGGAGCACCAAGCTGCCGCGATCGCCGTGGTCGACAAGCGGCTGCCCGCCGAGGACCGTCCGCTCGACGCGGTTCCGCTGCCGGAGGACGAACCCGGGATCGCCGACCTGTTCGTCGCGGCCGCGGTCGCGGCCTGGCTGGGCGGCGACACGAATGCCTTCCGCGCCACGGAACTCACGCGCACCATGATCGTCGAGCAGATCCGGGACGCCACCGCCACCGCGGAAGGCGTGCCGTCCGCACAACGCGTCGGCAAGATCAGCGACGAGCAAGCCCTCGCCTTCCTGGACGACCTGCTCGGCCGAGGCGGCGAGGCCGCGGTGAACCGAGATCCCGACCGGCGCACCCTGATCGAGGTAAATCTGGTGGCCGCCGCCAAGGCGCACCTGCTCAGCCACCCGAAACGCACTCCGGACTCCGACCGGATCATGCTGCACGCGATGGACCGGGTGTTCGCCGGCGCACCGGGCATGGCCAACCTGCCCGGTCTCCAGTCGGACGGGATGACCGACACCGAACGGCGCCGTGCCGAGAAGCTGGCCGCCCGAAAAGGGCACGGCAAGAAGGCCCGACGGCGATGAATCCGGCAGCGACGACGTCGATCGAAGAAGCGCCCGTGGGAAGCTGTCCGGCGTGGTGGACATGATCGAGACGCAGGTGAGGTTGTGGGCGCAGCAGACGGTGCTGGCCTACCTGGATGAGGACCCCGCCGCCGCGCAGGAGCTGGTCACGCAGATCGAGTCGGCCACCAGCGTGTCAGACCGGTGGCGCGTGGCCGTGCGCGAGGTGGCGACGCTGCACCGCGGCTGGGTCCAGATCGCCCTCGGGTTCCACGGCGCCGAGATGTGGACGCCGGAGCAGCAGAGCGCCGGCCACCGCGCGGTCGTGGAGAAGCTGGTTCCCGAGGCCCTGCGCAACCAGGTCCTGGGCCAGGTCGACGTGCTCGACGCGCACGAGGCGGCGGTCAGCGCCGCGATCGCGGCCGGCGACCCGGTGCCCGAGCATTCCTGGTACAGCAAGGATGTGGCCGGCCCGCCCACCGTGCACGCCGCCGCGACGCTGATCGCGTGGATGGCCGAGCAGCCCCAGGTCCATGAAGGAGTGCCGACCCGAATCCGCGACGAGCTGCTGGGCGAGATCGACGAGACGATCGCGACGCTGGCGACAGCTCCCCAGCCGACGACCGAGGGCGGCCGGGCCCCCGACCAGGACGCACTCGATCTGATCGTGGCTCTTTTCCATGGCGAGGACTTCATCGGTGTGCCCGCCGATCCGGCTGAGCGCACATCCACCCACAACGCGGTTGTCGAGATCGCCGCGCACCATCTGCGGGAGCACAACGGCGCCGTTCCCACCGCCGCGCAGGCCCTCGAGCTGGAACGCAAGATCATGAGCGCCATCGGCATGATCGTCGACAACGAGGACGCGCTCGATTCCGTGCCCGCCGACGCACCGGAGCTGGACATCGAGGACATGGCCGCGGTGGAGGCATTCGCGATGCGGATGCTGCACGGCGTGCTCACCCACAGCGCACCGACGTTCCGGGACGCGACGACCGCGGTCGCCCAGTACGGTCCCCGCGGTCAGCGCCTGGCCCGCGGGATCATCGAGGAGCTGGGGCAGGTCTGGTTCGCGCGGCTGCGCCGCACGGTCACGGTCCGGACCAGCACCCTGATCCCCGGCATGCAGAGCATTATCAACCGGGTCGTGCCGGAGGAACATCGTCACCAGGCGTTCGCCGCCTACACGCCGGTCCTGATGAAACTCCAGGAGGAGGGGCCTGCCGACCTGCATCCCGATCCGACCCGGGACATCGAGAGCGATCTGTACCTGATGGCCGCCTACAGCGGCTGGATGGGGATGCACGCGCAGAACCAGCCCCAGCGCATCCGCGCCGAGCTGGCGAAGGTCGTCGCCTACCTCGACCGCGGCGACCGGACCCGTTCCGCACTGGACTTGTCCGACGAGGAGATGTCGCAAGCCCGCGAGACACTGCGCGAGCTAGTCGATCGAACCGCGGCCAACCAGGTTCCGCCACCGAAGAAGCCGCTCGACGAGGCGGACCGGCTGCTGGCCGCGGCCTTCGACGCAGGCACCGATTCCAACGCCGCCGCGCAGGTTCAGCGGATCGCCGACACCCGCACCGAACGCGCCACCGCGCTGCGCCAGGAGGCCCGCGCCCAGGGCCGCACCACAACCCCGGAGGAGCAGGCAGCTCGGCGCACGGCGGAGCGGGAGCGGCGGGCCAAGCGGAAGAAGAAGCGGAAGGGCTGAGACCTTCGCGGCCCGATCCGAGCCGCGGGAATGGAGCTCAGGATCGGGACTGGTGCTTCTCGATCTTGTGTTTCATCTCGTCCATTTTCACGGCGATCTCGGTGCGCCGTGCCGTCCAGTCGGGGACCACTTTGGGCTGCAACGACAGCCAGGCCACTTGCGCGGCCGCGGCATGAATCGCCGCTACCGGGTGCTGCAACGAGAATGAGTCGATACGTGCCCGTGACGCTTCCATTTCCTGGCGGGTGAATTCGCCGGAACCTTCGTGGCGTTTGTCGAGCGCGGTGTGCGCGTCGCGCCACCGGCGGGGCGGGCACATCATCGCGATGACTTGCCGGGAACCGCGTCCCCACTCGGCAACATCGGGGGCGATATCAGCGTCGTTGCGGACCTTCCCGGCGCGGATTCCGTTGGGGAAGAACGCTTTGTCGAGCATTTCACGACCGAACTGGTCGATGTCCTCGACGAGCAGCGGCGTCCAGTTGCGGGGGACCCGGGCCAGGAGCCGCACCGTGTCCCGCGCGTGCGGGTTCGCCGGCGCCGCGACGTCGTGGTGCCCTTCGGCCTCGGCGGCGTCCGTCTCCGGCCATCCCGGCGGCAGGTCGGCCAGCCCGTTCTCGACGCAGTCGAGGTGGTTCAGCACGATCTGCGAGGCGATGACGAAGATCCTCAGCCGCTGCAACGCTCCCGGCTTGCTCAGGTAGTCCGGAACAATCGGCTGGTCAGCAGCCATCTCCGGCAGGGCCCCACGCACCGGGGTGGCGTGGCGTGGCGGCTGCTGTCATCTGCGCTTCCCCCTCGATCCGGATCTCCGTAGACCCTAGCGAAGGACGGCTCGGGCGCAGCAGGAGCTCACGGTCGTGATCGAGGACGTCACGCTACGGTGACCGCCGTGGCTACCGACGACACCGCCGAGCAGGCCCTGTGGGGCACCATCGCCATGACCACGATCGGCGCGCTCGACCGCTTGACGCCGCATCCGCAGCTGCCCGGCGCGTTCTTCGCGTCCCGGCAAGGAACGTGGGATGCGCTCGGCCGACACGGCACCGCGGAGTCCTGGGCCACGACGGTGGTGTGGTGGGCGTTGCGGGCGGCGGAGTTCGCGCCGCACCCCGCCCCGCTCGTACTGGCCCCGGAAGAAGCGACCGACAACGGCATGGCGGTGCTCGACCGCTTGTGGAACGAGTGGGGCGCGGGCGCGTCCGAGGTGGACCTGGCCGAGGGGTTGCGTGCCCAGCGAGCCGAGCACGACGAGCCGTGGGCGATCGACGTCAGCACCGGCGTCGCCTACGCACTGCGGGTCGCCTTGGCCACGTGCCCGGCCAGCCACGTCATCCTGGTCGAGGCCACCGATGTCATGCGCACGGCGGCCGGCCTTGTCGGCCTGGGCCACGACGTCGAGGACTCGGTGGTCAAGGAGATCGTGCTCGCGCGCTGCCTCGACGAGGAACGGCGGAAAGGTCCACTGCTGCACCTGTGGAGCCTCATCCAGGCCGGCCGCCTCGACGCGAACGAGCTGCTGCTCGGGATTCGGGCCTTGCAGACGTTCCTCGCCCAGGACTCCGCCGTCACCATCGCCCCGGACATGCAGATGGTGCGGCTGGGTCCCGACGGCCAGCCGGCCAGCACGGCACGGCTGGACGAGATCGACCCGACGCCGACGCACGATGACGACGACATGGACTGGACCGCGGCACTGGGCTACCGGCTGCTGGTCGCCGAGCGAGCCGATGACCGTGCCACCACGGAGGCGCTGCTGGCCACGGTGACGACGATCCCGCAGCGGCTGAGCATGCTCGAGGTCCTGGCCCGCTGGGCCCGGGAAGCCGTCGAGCAGCGAGATGCCGAAATTCGAGTGACCACCGCCGAGGAGGCGCTTCACCGCCGGTCGCCATTCGGGGAATGAACCTCGCGCCGATCATGGTGCCCTGCCAGGATTGCGGCATGTCGGATTCCGGAATCGCCCCTGCTAGCACCGTCGAGGCGGTGGTCGAGCGTGTCGCCCAGCTCCGTGCCGAGCTGGTTCCGCTCCGGGCGAAGATCGCCGACTCATCCGAACTGCTGACCCACGCCCTCAGCAGCGACGAAATGTCATCCGAGGGTCGCTATCTCGATGGGCTGGAAGCCCAGGTGAAGGAGATCAACCGGCAAATCCTGGAGCAGGCGCGGCTGGTCACCGAGCCGCATCCGCTCTGGCCGGGCGGCTGGATCATCGAAGTGCTCGGGCAGGAGGAGCACGAGTCGCTGCGATGGCTCACGCCCTACGCCCCGTACTCGGCCACGCCGACCTCCGGGTCACATCAGCTGGCCTGGCGTACCCGGGAAGCCGCGGAGGCCGCCGTCCCAACCAATCGCTGGCGCGAATACCAGGTCGTGTGGTCGCCGACCACGCGCGGGCAGTACGAGCTGCCCCTGGACGCGGAAACCCTGAACAGGGTCGGCAACCCCCGCGTCCGCGTTGGCGATCATTTCGCGATCCCGACCGGATGGTCACACTTCGGCAAGGAGGACATCGCGTTCGTGGTCGCCCTGCCGAGCGCGGAGGTGCGCGACCTCGTCGAGCAGTACTCGCCGGTCCTCGCCGACCAGCCCGCGTTGGTGCCCGTGTCGCCGAGGTGGCTGCACGTCCGCCTCTGGGAGGACCGGAGCGGCGTTCTGGAACCCAGCGTGCCCGACATGGACGAGCGGCTCGCCGAGCGGATCGCCGCGCGGCATCCCGAGCGGGCGGGCGAGTCGCTGACCGCCCTGCTGACCACGCTGCGCGCACCGGTGGACGGTGCTCCTTGGGACTGGCACAACGTGCGATGGGACCGGTACTGCGCGCTGGAGGAAGAGCTGCGCGGCGCCCCGCTGCCACCGCAACCCGCCAAGGAGGACTGGCGGGCGTTCCCCGCCGGGCCGAACGTGCCGACGTTGTGGAACTGGACAGCGCTGCCGCTGGTGTCCGCCGCACGGGAGGAACTGTTCGACGAAGCACGGGCGAGGGTGCTCGATGACCTGGAAGCCCATCTCGCCGAGCAACCGGCGTTCGAGGTCGCGGCGGGGCCAGCCACGACCGATGACGAAGGCGTCCAGCTCGACCTGTGGCCCGACGAGCCGATCCGCGAGCTGGTGTCACGGTGCGAATCGTGGCGGGAACCGCGGCCGGAGCCGATCCACGCCTGGTGGCGACCCACGCTGCCGATCGCGTACAGCACCGCCGCCGCCCAGGTGGACCTCACCGGGCTGCACCACATTCGCCGGCGCGTGAACTGGCGGATCGAGGAATTGGCCGTGGTGAACATGCGCCCGGACCGCGAGCACGGCGGCTACCGGTGGGAAGAACTGCGGCGGATCACCCTGCGCACCGACTAGCGACCACGACGCGTTCGTGGTGTTCATCCTGTTCCAGCACTAGATGGTGGGGAGCCTCTACCGGTGAAGCCGTTCTTCAATCCTGATCGCTTGTGGCCGCCGGGGCAGCGTGTGCTCCAGCTCTACGTCCTGCCAGACCTGAGCCGGGACCACGAGCTCGCCGCGCTCATCGCCGGATGCCGGGACGTGTTCACCGAGTTCGCGGCGATCGACCGGCCGGTCCCGGACGATTGCCTGCACGTCACGGTGCAACCCATCGGCCTCGGGGCCGACGAGCCCGTGTCGCCGCAGGCCCGCCAGGCGCTCATCGCCGAGCTGGCCGCGGCGTTCGCCACCGCGCCGGCGTTCACCACGCAGGTCGGCTCGGTGCTGGCCTACGGCACGGGCGTGGTCGCCGACCTGCACGACGACCCACCGTTCGACGACCTGGTCGAACGGGCGCGGACGGCGATCACGGCGGTGTGCGGGCCCGACGCGGCCACCTACGACACGCGGCCGGCGCACATGGCCCTGGCCTACGCCCACGGCGAGCAGGAGACCGACCCGGTCGGGCGGGCACTGCGGCGCGTGCGGCCGAGCCACGCGCCGATGACCGTGGACGCCGTGCACCTGGTCGACGTCGAGCAGGTTCCCGAGCAGTGCCTGTTCCGCTGGACCCCCGTGCACACCTTCCCGCTGGCCAACAACGTGAACCAGGAGTCTGTGGCATGAGCGACCGGATCGGCGACGTCGACGAGGACGACCTGCTGGTCGGCACCTACAACCTGTGGGAACACGGGATGTACCCGAACCGGCCGGGCGAGGACGACCGATACGACGTGCAGGTGCAGATCATGAAGAACGACCTGCCCTGCCACGTGTGGCTGGTGCAGGAGGTCGGCAACGCCGAGGCGTTCCACCGCCTCGCCGACCGGCTCGAGATGGAGTGCATGGTCGGCAAACCCGGCGAGATCGTGGAAGATCCGGTGTTCGACCCCGGCGGCCGCGGATTCGGCGTCGGCGTGATGTGGGACCCCGCCGCGCGGATCTCCGCACTGCCGGGCACCCGACGGATCTACACCAAGGACGTGTTCTTCCACGGCGTGGCCTACGTCGTCCTCGATCTCGGCGACGACCTGCTGATGCAGTTCGCCTCGGGCCACGCGACACCGTGGGGTTTCCCGCAGAGCTTCAGCGAGGGGAAGCGCTGGGCCAGCATCATGACCCGGCCGAACCGCGGACTGACCGGCGCCCTGGCCGAGGTGGTCTTGCCCGGCGTGCTCGGCACCGACTCCAACGGCACCACCGGGGACAAGATCCGACAGCCGGACGGGTCGTGGAAATACCACGCCGACGACCCGTTGGAGGGCCAGGAGTGGTTCGACGACATGATCTACCAGCAGGCTTATCCGCGCGAGCTGGACCCGACGACCGGCAAGCCGATCCCGAAGTCCGACCGCACCCCCGGTGACGTGATCTGGGATGGCGGGCTGTCCGACCCCTCCGCGGTGCTCCGGCTGCCGTTCGCCCCGACCACGGGCTACCACAAGGTCGACCCGTACCCCGACCGCGACCTCGACCACACGCGCGTCACCAGGAACATCGTCGAGGCCGAGGCGATCGCCGAGGTCACCGTGCTGGACAACGACCGTGTCCGGGCCGCCAGCGACCACCGGCCGAAACGGCTCCGGCTGAAGCGCAGCCGCCTGCCGCGCACGCGTTTGGCGTGACCGGCGCCGCCGGGTCGCCGGCGGCCGGGGGCAGGGAACCGCGAGCGATCCGATCACGTTGGACTCTGCGCTGTTGTCGTACAGGAGGGAATCCGGCTTGACCGCGCCTGTGGAATTGCTGCTCAACTACCTGCCCGTCGACGAGGAAGGGAACCTGCTTCGGGACGACACGACCCTGGTCAGCCCCGAGACGCCGTTGCTGCACCCGGACGGGATGGAAGGCGGCGGTCCCGTCGTCGCGGTCCCGCGCGTCGGGGAGAAGATCAACCTGCGTGTCCGTCACCACGAGAGCGCGCCGAACAGCGAGCAGAACGAGGTCTGGGAGGTGGTCGACGTGCTGTGGACGATGTCGGACATCAGCCGGCAGAAGAAGACACCGACCCAGATCGCCACCTTGCGGATGAAGAAGTCCGACACCCAGTTCTGAGCCAGGCAGAGCGCGGGCGGCCAGCCACGGGTGGCCGCCCGCGCACCTGTTCTCGGCACGATCAGCCAGGGAAACCGCTGACCGTTTCCCGTGTGATCAGGAAACAGGAAACACCTGTTCAGGACCATTTTCTGCCGTGATCGTTGAATCATGGACACGACGACCACCGCCTCCGCCAACGACTCCGCCCCGACCGTGCACCTGATCTCCTTCGGTTTCCTGCACGGCCCGACTCCGGAAGCGGACCTCGTGCTCGACGTCCGCCGCTGGCTGCACGATCCCGCCGCCGCGGCGACGATCCTCGACCTCGACGGCCGGGACGCCCGCGTGCAGCAGACCGTGTTCGGCACCCCCGGCGCGGTGGAACTGGTCGACCACGCCGTGCAGGCCGCCACCGTCGCGCACCGCGGCGACCGCGTCCTCGCCTTCGGGTGCGCCGGCGGCCGCCACCGCTCGGTCGCCCTGGCCGAGCTCGCCGCGGGACGGCTCGCGCTGCGCGGTTTCCGCATGCAGGTGGAGCACCGCGACGTCCACCGGCCCCGCGTCCACCGGGACGTCGCCGAACACCTCCCGCAGGCCCAGGACGATCGGTACTTCGAGGCCCCGAACTACTACCGGCCGCGGCCCGGCTCCGCCCCGGCGGTGTTCCTGGCCGGTGGGATCACCGGCTGCCCGCGCTGGCACGACCACGCCGCCACCGTGCTCGCCGCGGCGCCGGACCCCGTCGTGGTGCTCAACCCGAACCGCGTCGACTTCCCGATCCACGACCCGGCGGCCGGGTGGGAGCAGGTCTCCTGGGAACAGCACCACCTGCACCTGCCCGACGCCACCACGCTGTTCTGGTTCCCGGAGTGCGACCCGCAGGTGACGGTGCAGCCGATCGCGATGTTCGAGCTGGGCCAGGCCCTCGGCGAGGGCCGCCGGATCGTGGTCGGCGCAGATCCGGGCTACCCGCGCGCGGCCGACGTGCGGATGCTGTGCCAGCTCGCCCGGCCCGGCATGCCGGTCTACGCCAGCCTCGACGACACCCTCGCGGCCGTCCTGGACGTCCTTTCTTGTGCCGGACGCACGAAGCTCGCCGCGGCTTAAGCGAGACCGAGCCAGGTGGCGTAGCCGCTGAGTTCGGGATTGGAGCGGCGATGCAGGGAGAGCAGCACAGCGGTGGTTTCGCGCACCATCGGGTGCAGTCGGGTCTGCTGGGGCGCGATGCGGCGGGCCTGCTGGAGCGCGCCGAGCGCCGCATTGCGGTCGCCGTGCAGGAGGTGGGCGCGGGCGAGGCCGATGTGATGGTGGCCGCGCCGTGTGCGGGGCATGGTGCGGGGCGGTCGCCATCGCTCGGCGGCGGCAAGCGCGGCTTCGGGGTTGCCGAGTTCAACGTGCGCGGCGACGGCATGGGTCGCGACGTTGGCGGGACCGAAGGTGAGCCCGAGGTGGCTGCGGTCAGACGGGAAGCGGGAGGCGAGTTCGGTCGCCGCGTCGAGGTGGTCCTGGGTGGTGTCCGCGTCGCCGGCGCGGGAGGCGAGCGTGACCGCGCGCAAGTGCAGGCTGCCGTACATCGTGATCGCGGCCGGGGCTGGGTTGCGCAGCAGGTCATCGAGTTCGGCGCGGGCGGTGTCCATGAGGCGGAGGCCGTGGTCGTAGTCCCCTGCGGATTGGAAGCTCTGGGCGCGGGTCCAGCGGGCCAGTCCGAGGGCGAGCGGGTCCCCGGTCGCGTTGGCGGTGTCGTCAAGCTTGTGCTCGACGGCCTCGGCCAGGTCGAGGTAGCCCAGGCGATAGAGCAGGGTGTGGGCCGCGTGGTACACGGTTACCAGCAGCGCGTTCACCGCCGTCTTGCCGTCGGCCGCGGCGTGGTGGCGGGCGGCAGTGAGTTCGTCGATCAGGCCGGGCAGGTGGACGGCGAGCTTGCCGTAGTCGGCGGCGGCCCGCAGTTTTGCGATGGTGCGGACGTCGCTGGCCAATTCCGGCAGTGGCCTTGGCCGGAGTCCGTCAGTGGGCAGGTCGTAGCGACGCAACACGGTCCGCAGCTGCTCGATCTGAGTGGCGGTGACGACGTCGTGCGAGTTGTCGGCGTAGGGCTGCCCGGTCAGCACCTGCGTGGAGATGCCAAAGGCACGGGCCACGGCGGCCAGCAGCGCCGGGGTGGCGGCGCGATCGCCGACCTCCACTTTTTGCAGCAGGGACAACGAAACCGCAGCGCGGTTGGCCAGCTGGCGCTGGGTCCAGTCGACGGCCTTGCGATGGAGGGCGATCCGGGCGCCGATCCGGTCGTTGTCCTGGTTCATCGGCGCTGCTCCCGTCGTGTTGTGAGCCTTGTCGGGGATTCTCGCCGCCTGCGGAGCCTTTCGGCAGCCGCTGACCAGGGTTTTGTGCAATTTCTGTGCAACTTCGCCGTCGACCGCCTGACCACACTGGCGGTGTCGATGTCAGCACGGGCTGTTCATCTCCCGGTGCGGGTGAAGCGAGCGAAGGAGAGCTCCCTTGATGATCGGTCAACTCGACCGCGGCGAAATCGTCGAAGTCGACAGTGAGGGTGCGACCCGGCTTGCCTCCGAGGCTCGGCGTCTTGCCGGGGAATCCGGCGGCTCGAGTACGGACCTGGCCGAACATGGTGCCGCGTTGGTGACGGCACTGCCGGAGTCGTTGGTGCGGGCTGCGCATCGCTTCGGCAACAGCGGCTCACCGCACAACACGCTGCTGGTGAGCGGGCTGCTGCCCGAGATCACCGATCTTCAGCCAACGCCGGCCACCACAATCCCGCCCCCGCTCGACCTCTGCGGCCAGGCCGCGGCGCTGTCGCTGCTGGCGGTGGTGTCGCTGCTGGGTGAACCGTTCACGTTCGCCTCGCTGTACGAGGGGCGGCTTGTCCAGCACGTCACCCCGGTCCCCGGTCGCGAAGCCGCCCAGACCAGCGAGGGCAGCGACACCATCCTGGCGTGGCACGTCGAGGATGCCTTCACCGAACATCGGTGCGATTTCTTCGGGCTCCTGTGCCTGCGCGGCGAACCTGGCGCGGCCACCCTCGTTTCGGCCGCGCGGTCGCTCCAGCTGCCGGATGCGGTGGAGCAGGTGCTGCGGCAGCCGCGGTTCGTGGTCGAACCCGATATCGCGCACGGTGCCGACCCGGCCCCGGATCTTCCCAGGGTCAGCGTGCTTTCGGGCCCCACCCCTGACCCGGAGATCTGCTTCGATGCGGTCTACCAACGTCCGGCCGACCCCGGTGACGCGGAGGCCGCTGCCGCGCTGAGGGTCCTCGCCGAGGCCGTCGAGGCAGCCGCCGTCGCCCACGTCCTCGAACCCGGGCAGCTGCTGATCGCCGACAACCGGCGAGTCGTCCACGGCCGCACCGTGTTCCGGCCTCGCTACGACGGCACCGACCGGTGGCTGCTGCGCACGATGGCCTGCGGGTCCAAGCGCGCCCACCGCCGCCGCGGCGCCCTCCGCGCTCTCCGCTGAACGACGACCCGCTGTGTGTCCCGCCTGATGAAAGGACGTGCCGTTGTCGCCCACCGCCCCCACAGCAGAACCTGTGGTTGCCCTCGACGCCCCCATCCGGCTGGCCGCGTGCTCGGACGACGAGTACAGCCCGCTGGCCGAGGTCGTCGTCGGGACCGCCGCCGGCGCCCGCGTCCCCACCCTCGACCGATCGGCATGGCTGAACCTGTACCCGGAGCTATCCGCAGGCGAGCTCGCCGCCATCGGCACCGGGATATTCCCGCCCCGTGTGCTGGCCGAAGCCGAGGAAGACCTCGACGGACTGGCGTCGACCCTGGCCGGGCTGGGCGTCACGGTGCACCGACCGGCCGTGGTCGAGCACGAGCGGGAGTTCGCGACGCCACACTGGCGCAGCAACGGGTTCTACTCCTACTGCCCACGCGACCTGACCCTGATCGTCGGGTCGGTGATCATCCAGGCGCCGAGCCCGATGCGGGCCAGGATGTTCGAGCTGGCCGGGCTTCGTGAACTGTTCCAGCAGCGGATGCTAGGCGGGTCGGCATGGATCGCCGCCCCGACCCCACTGCTGCGCGACGAGCTCTACCCGCTCGACACGTCCGGCCGGCCCACGCTGGGGGAGGCCGAGCCGGTGTTCGACGCGGCGAACGTGCTGCGCTGCGGGCGCGACCTGTTCTACCTGGTTTCCTCCTCCGGCAACGAACTCGGCCGACGTTGGTTGCAGACCACCTTGTCCGCGTTCGGGGAATACCGTGTCCACCCGATCCGCGACGTCTACCAGCACACCCACATCGACTCCACGATCAGCCTGATCCGGCCCGGCCTGGCGCTGCTCAACCCCGCGCGGGTCACCGATCCCACAGTGCTGCCGGAGCCGCTTCGATCATGGGAACACCTGTGGTGCCCACCGATGACCAGCGGTCCGGTAGCCGGAGCGCATCCGTTGTCCTCGGAGTGGATCGGCATGAACCTGCTGATGGTCCGCCCCGACCTGGCCATCGTCGACGCCGCCCAGCATGAGCTGATCGCGACGCTGAACCAGCGCGGTATCGACGTCGTGCCGCACGCGTTGCGGCACGCGCGGGTCCTCGGCGGCGGCTTCCACTGCGTCACGCTCGACGTGCGGCGCACCACCACTTCCACCTGCTTTGTCCCGCCGACCAGGGAGTACGTGATGATCGAATCCCATCGTCCAGATCATGAGGTTCGCCCGTCCGGGGCGCTGGTCGCTCGCTATGCCGAGCTGCGCGCCGCACCGGGCGCGCGCGAGGTACTGGAAGCCCGCTCCCGTGCGGTAGATGTGCTGCGGCGGTTCCTGCATGACTCCGGGCACGTCGAGGTCGACACCCCGCTGTTGCAACGCAGCCGTCCCGCGCCGGGCCGCTCGTTCCGCACCGAGACGATGTCGCTGGACCCGCACATCTACCTGCGGTCCTCTCCGCTGCACCTGCGCGCCATGCTGACTACCGGGATGGAGAAGGTCTTCGAGATCGGCCGGTCGTTCCGCGACGAACCCGTGGACCCGACACACTCGCCGGAATACAGCCTGGTCGAGCTGTACCAAGCCGGCGCGGACTACCGGACGCTGCGCGCGACGGCCTTCGACCTGATCACAGCCGCGGCCCGCACGGTGCTCGACGGAACGGTGATCCGCGCCCGCGACGGGAACAGCATCGACCTTGCTGGCCCGTGGGCGGTCGTGCCGTTCTACCAGGCCGTCAGCGTCGCGCTGGGCGCGCAGGTCACGCCGGGAACGACAGCTGGGCGGCTGCGCCAGCTCGCCGAAGACCACCAGGTCCCCGTCCGGAACGGCGCCGACGTCGACGAGATCGTGCTGGAGGTCTACGACCGGCTCGTCGAGCCGAACACTGTCGCCCCGACGTTCCACGTCGACTTCCCGGCCGGCCCGTCTCCACTCGCGCAGATCTGCGCCCACGATGAGCGCCTGGCACAGAAGTGGGACCTGGTGATCGGCGGCCGCGAGGTCGCCACCGCATACACCGAGCTCGCCGACCCGGACGAACTCCGCCGCCGGCTGGCGCCCGACGGGGACCGCATTCTGTCGTCGGAGGCAGCGACCCTGGATGCCGAATGGCTGGAGGTGTTCGCCGCGAACATGCCCGCCGCCGGCGGGCTGTGCATCGGGTTGGAGCGGCTGCTGCTCACCCTGACCGGCGCCGACGAGCTGCGCGAGGTGATCCCGTTTCCGCTGCCGGTGACCGAATGACCGGGCTCACCGATCCGGCCGCGCGGGTCGGTGTCGACCTGGAGCTGCTGCTCGCCCGGGTCGCGGGTGCCTTCGGTCTCGGTACTCCGGTCGAATGGTCGGTGCTGACCACCGGGTACGAGGACTGCAACATCGACCTGCGCACCTCCTCGGAAGCCAGGGTCGTGGTGAAGATCTTCGCCGCCGGCCGGGCCGCCGGAATAGCGGCTCGCACCGCTGAGCTGATCACTCGCGCCCAGGCAGCAGGTGTCCGGCATCCCCGGCTGTACCGCGACGCTGACGGTGTCCTGGCCCACCACCAAGCCGGGCACCAGGTGCTGGTGATGGACTTCGTTCCCGGCGCCACCCTCTACGACCTCGACCGCGCACCCACGTCTGACGAGCTGGGCAGGATCGTGGAGCAAGCGGCGCGCATCCACACCGTTGATGCTTGGCCGGAGTTCGTGTTCGACCCCTGGGCGATCACCAACCTGGTGCCGCTGGCCGAGCAGGTCCGCGATGTCCTCGACTCCGAACAGCGGTGCCTTGTCACCCAGGCCGTCGAGGACGTCGTCGACGTCGACCGTCAGGCGCTGCCCGCCGCGCTCATTCATGCCGATCTGACCAAGGGCAACGTGCTGCTCGCCGATGACGGCAGCGTGACCGTGCTGGACTTCGCGGTGGCCAACCGCTTTCCTCGGGTTCAGGAATTGGCGGTGATCGCCGCCAACCTCACCCACGGCTCCGCCGATCCGCTCCCGGTTCGGGTGGAGACCATCGCCGAGGCGTACTCGGCCGCCGCGCCGGCGCCGCTGTCGGCAAGTGAACGCACGGCGTTGCGGGCCTTCGGCCGCGCGGCCGCGGCGATGGAGCTGCTCGGCGCGCTGGCCGAGTGGCATCAGGGAAATCGCGGTCCCGAGACCGAGTACCTGATCCAGCTGGGAACCGTCGGACTGCGCGACTACGCCGTGCTCAGCTGATCCGCCGCCGCAACCAGCCCAATGCCGCCATGCCCTTCTCGTGCTGGTGCGCCCGCAGGGTCGGGAGGTTGTCCGGGGCGAGAAGGAGCGACTGGAACAGGAAGTCCCCGGCGATCGCCGCGAGCACGGCGTTCACCTGGTCTGGGTCGACGGCGTGCGCGGGCCGGAACCCTCGCCACGCCTGTTCGGGGTCGATGGCGCTGGTCGCGGCCACCGAGGGCAGGAACAGCAGCCCATCCACCCACGGCGCGCCGGTGACCGCGTAGGGCCAGTCCACTACCATCACGGCGTCGGCGGTGAGCAGCAGGTTGTCCGCCCGCAGATCGGCATGCAGCAGCGTGTCTCCTCGCGCCGCGGATGCCCAGCCCGACTCCAACTGCACCAGCCTCGGCAGGTTCGCGCACGCCCACTCGTCCACGCGCCCGGCTAGTGCCGAGTCGCCCGCGATTGTGTGCCAGGAGCGAAAGTTCTCGGCGAGGTCGTCCACAATGGACATCGCGGGGACTGGAGTTGGTGTGAGACCTTCCGCCAGCTTTTCCAGTGCGGCCATCACCCGCGCGAACTGCTCCGGGAGCCACGGCGTGGTCGGCATCGTGCCGTCGATGTCATCGAGCACGAGCATGACCCAGTGGCCGTCGTCGTAGCACCACCGCAGCTTCGGTGCCGGAACCGTAGCTGGCAACGAGCCCATAACTTCGATCTCGCGCCGGTACAACCCTGGCGAGCGTGGATTCCGGTCGGCGCTGATCGCTTTGGCGAACACCCGACGCCCGTCACCGAGGACCAGTCGGGATGCCAGCCCCGGCGAGAACCCTCCGGACTGCGGAATGTCCCGCACGACCGGCGCTCCGAGCGCGGATTCCGCGGCCTCGCGCACCTGCTCGGGCAGGTCGTTCCAGCTCAGCCGGGACGGGGCCAGCGAGCTCGTAGGCAGCGCGGCGTTCACGCGGGCACCTCGGTCCGCTCGCCGGTCAGCTGGCTGTCCACCCAGGTGACGAACGCCAGCGGCGAGCCGCCGAAGTGAGCTCGGACCCGGGCCTGGATCGCCCGAACGTCGTGACCAGGCAGGAAGTCTCGGTCGCTGGTCTCTCCGCAGCCGCACGCGCAAGGCCGGATCAGGAAAGCGGCTTCCTCGGGCAACTCGCAGTACCCGATCGGGTTCTGCGAGCCGTTGACCACCGGGTCCGGAGCGTCGAAGTAGGCGTCACGCACCGCGTGCGGCGTGTCGAGGACTCGGCCTTCCAGCGCGACTCGTTCACCACCAGGGGTGTTGTGGACGGTGACGCCGGTGATCTCGGCGACGGCACGCACGCGGCCCTCGCCGATGATCAGCGCGAAACGCTGTCGGGATGCCTTCTCCACGTTCATCTTCCATACGCCGCGGCCCGCCTCCCATGCTTCCAGTTCGGTCATGCGTGGGAAGTAGCCGACGTGGGAGCGCGACAGCGGGTCGCCCTTCACGGTCTCATAGTTACCGAGCTTGAGCCGGATCGCCATGCCACACCTCGCTCGTTCCACTACCGGTTACGACTGTAGTTTATCCATCGTTACTATTCGGGTGTCAAACGATGGGTGCCGATAACACGGATACTGCCGCCGATCGACCCGAAGACGCAGTTGTTGATCTGCAAAGACATGCTCGGCTACATCTCTCGACGGCCCCACCACCGCGAAGCTCTCTCCGTGAACTGCCTCGGTAGCCGCAGTAGCTGGAACATGCGGAGTGGGTGATCCTTTGGGGTATGGGAACGGTGCATCAGCTTCGACCACGCCACGAAATCGGCGCGGAAACCTGGCGGGCGGCGATCCTGCTCGGAATCGGCGACGACGACACGATCGGCTCGGTGGCCGAGTCCGAGCACGACAGCGAGCTAGCCGCACGGGCATGGGTGGAACATCACCTGCCAGACGCCCGGTTTCCTGAGTGGGTGGCCCGCCGTCGCCACGGCACGGCCGGTGCGTTCCTGTTCGGCCAGGTCGAGCGCGGCTACTACAGCGGCGAAAGCGACGACGACTGGGAACTCGATCACGACGCGCCCGGCTGGGACGCCGACCTCGTCCACGGCGTCATTCGCTGGCGCGCCGGTGCCTGACCCAGGCAGGCTGGCGCCCGTTCTACAGGCTGTTCAGCCGATCCCGGTCGCGCGCCTCCGCGGCGAGCACGACGTCGTGTGCCTGCGGACTCCACCAGCGGGCGATGGCCGTGTCGAACAGGGTGTGCAGGTCGGCAGGGTCGAGCGCGTCGACCTCAACCTGGACGAGGTGTCCGTGGGCGGCGGTGAAGCCGGCCGCGCGGGAGTCGGTCGCCTTGCCTGGCATGGGTGGGAGTCCAAATTCGGTGACCTGGTTCGCGGTGAGCGCGACGCGTTCGGCATGTGTCCAGCAGCGGGTGCGGGCCAGGAAGTCCCGCTCGATGTCTTCTCCGGAGGGGTCGTAGTCGCCGGCGTAGAGCAGCACCGCGGGTCGGCCGGCGTGCTCGGCGTCGCGGCGCACGAGGTCGGCGATGGTCTGCGAGCCGTATCCGCGCAGCGCGATCACCGGCAGTCCCAGCTCGTCGTACCAGGCGGCGAGCTGCGAGACGAGAGCGTCCTTCTCCAGGCCGAGGTAGATCGCGGTGGGCTGGCCGGCGGTGCGGTCACGGCGGAATGCCTGGCGCAGCCAGGTCAGCGCGTCGTCGGCGTCGGAGAAGGAGAGCGGCCGGGCGATCTCGCGGCCGTGGTCGGCCAGATCGGGGAACGTCCCGGCCCGCCGAGCCGCGGCGGTCACCGCCGACAGCCGCTTGTAGGCGGCCACCGAGTTCGGCACGGCCCCGACCGCCACCAAGCGGTAAAAGCACTGTCGCAGAGTGACCCGCTCGGTGTACGAGGTCACGATCGCGTGGGCCTGCTCGATCACCTCGCCCCAGTCCAGCCGGGCCATCGCGGTCACCTGCCCTTCGCGCCGAACCCCGGTTAGGGACTAGTCCATCATCGCCCCGCAGGTCGGCCCTACGGTTGAGTCCATGCGGTGGTGGTGGCGACGGGCACGGTCCGAGGACGACGGCGCAATCGACGCTGATGGCCGCCCGCTGGCGACGCGCCGGGATCGGCTGGCCGAAGCCATCCGCGGCGCGCTGCGGGAAGCCGGGTGTGCCGAGGCCGGCGACCGGCAGGGCGGCTTCGTCGTGGAAGCCCCCGGCGAAGACCATGACCCGTTCCTGGTGTGCTGCACCGACGGCCCGGAGCTGGACCGGCACACCGAGGAGCAGCGCTACCAGCTCGTCCTGGCCGACGCCGGGTTCCGTGCGGTCACTGGAATCGACGGGGATGAGGGCGGGCTTGCGGTGTGGCCAGCAGGTGTCCGGCCGCAGGTGCCTCGGCCGTCGCCGCGCGCGATGGCCGAGGACTGGTTGCGGGCGTTGACGATCAGCGGCCAGCCGGGTCAGACTCCCGAGCAGGCGCTGGCGCTGATCGCGCAGGTCAACCAGCCGCGGTCGCTGTCCATGCAGATCCGTACCCCGCTGCCGCACGACGACGCGCAGGCCCTGGACGAGTCCCTGGCCTGGTACGCCGAGGTCCGCAGCCGCCAGGCCGGTCTGAACCTCCTTCTGGAGGGCCTGCTGATCGGCTGGCTGGCCGATGCGACCGGGCAGGACCGATCCGCGATCATCCAGCGACTGGCCCTGACCATGGAGAACCTGCTGCCGCCGGAGTGAGTCCGGATCGCGGGCGGCGAGGTTGGCCGGTAACCAGGGCGTCGACCGAGCTGTCGACGACGAGTCCGAGCCCAACGACGTACATGCCCCTGGGTGGTCTTCGGGCCCACGCGAGCCGTTCCAGGCCGGGGCCGATCACCGCTATCATCAGGGGCATGACGGCTTCGGCGTTCGCGGACCGCACGCCCGCTGACCAGTACCTGGTCCAGCGGATCTCGGCGCGCGACCGGGTCGACATCGAGTCGCTGGCCACGCTGCCCGCGCACGAGCTCGACCGGCTCCTGCCCGGCGGCCGTGCGACCTACCAGCACCGCGCCCAGGTCGCCAACGCATTGCTGACCCGACGGGGAATCGACCCTGACTCGCCCGAGTACCAGGCTGCCGATGCGCAGGCCCGCGACATCCTGGCGCGAGTGGACCGGCTCGGGTCGGACCACGCCGCGTGAGCTTGCCCCGCGCGCTGCTGCTCGACTCGTCTTTCCTGGTCGCCTACGAACGTGAACTGAGCCCGCGGCTTGCCCAGGCCGTGGTCGTGCAGGCGATCACGACCGGACGGCTGCTGGTCGTGCCCGCGATGTCGTTGCTGGTCGCCGGAGCCGAGCTGGGTGGGCGTCACCCGGACCTGTCCTGGGTGCTCAACGACCCGGCCGGCCCGGTGCAGGTGCTCGCGCTGTCGGCGACCAACGCGCTGGAGACCGGTGAGCAGGCCGCCCGCGCCGAATCACTGGACCTGGTCGCGCTCGAGGTGGCGCAGATCGCGGTCGAGGCCGCCGGCAGCCCGGTGGCCGTGATGACCTACGAGCCGAAGCTGTACGCCGGGCACTCGGTGCAGGTCATGGACATGCGTCCCCGGTAGGACCGCGATGGACATCGGCGGTGGTGGCCGTGACTCGGTCAGGCCGGGAGCTCTTGGCGAAGTTCGGCGACAACGGCGCGGCACGCCGGGCAGCCGTCCAGGTGGGCGTTGACCTGCTCGGTCTCCCGCTTCGACAGCCCGTTTCGGGTCCAGGCGCCGAGCTTGTCCGCGGCCTGGCGGCAACCGTCGGGCCGGTGATTCAGCTCGGCCACGTACACCTGGAGGTACGCCTGGCGCAGGCCCTCGCGGGCGCGGTAGGCCAGCGCGGAGACTCCGTTCGGGGACAGGCCCATCAGCGGGGCGATCGCGATGGGCGTCAGTCCCTCGATTTCGGTGTGCCACAGCACTTCCTGCCACCGCTCCGGCAGCCGGGCGAACGCATGCGCGGCCAGGTCGCGTTCCAGCCCGTCCACGGCGGTGTCGCGGAAGGGCTCGGAGATCTTCTCCGGGCAGGCTGATTCGATCGCGGTGGTCTCGACGTCCTCGGTGAGGTCGAACCTGCGGGCGAGGCGGGTCTTGTCGTAGGCGATGTGGCGCAGCACGGTCAAAAGGTACGCGCGAAAGGCGGAATCCGGGCCGCGGCCGCCGCGCAGGACGTTGAGCACCTTGGCGAACGCCTCGGCTACCAGGTCGTCGGCCTCGATGGCTGAGCTGGCGAGTTGCCGGGCGAGGTTGCCCGCCGCGTTCCGGTGCCGGCCGTAGAGCAGGCCGTAGGCGTTGAGCCGCCCGGCCCGCACGTCGGTGATCAGTTCGGCGTCGGTCGGGTCCTCCGCGGGCGGCGGGGCCAGGTCCGGGACGCCGGACGCGACCCGGCGGTGGTGCTGCTGAGCCGCCATACGGCGCGCGGCGGCGCGCTGGATGGGGACGACGGTGGCCGACTTGTCGCCGGCGAGCACGGTGGTGGGCACGGCAAACTCCCCGCGAGACGTGATGCACGACGTGGGCTGCGATGTACCGGCCGGTGACTACTCGCAGTTAGTACTAGGACTATTCGAGGATTGCACGATGCGCCCCGGTGCGCAATAGTCCTAGTACAAATCGCTCTAGTGCTCTGCGGGAGGATGCGTAGTGGCCGATCAACCGGCGTACGAAGCGATCGCGGGGGAGTTGCGAACCGGAATCCTCGACGGCACGTACCCGCCGGGGAGCACGCTGCCGCGGCTGACCGACCTCCTCGAGCGGTTCGGCGTGGCGAAGGAAACGGTGCAGAAGGCGATCAAGGTGCTGGCCGACGAGGGCCTGGTCGAGCCGATCCGCCGACGCGGCACCGTCGTGCGCGGCGCGCCGGTGCGCGAGCTGATCGTGCGCGAGCGCCAGGTCTTCCGCGACGAACGCGGGTATTTCTTCGACCCGGCCGCGCAGAACTGGGTAGCGGTTGAGGAACCGGTCGTCCGCACGGCGCCTCCGCCGCCCGATCTCCTCGGCCTGCTGGGCACCGAGCCGGGGCAGGCCGTGGTGACCCGCGATCGGGTGATGGGCGACCCGCAGACCCGCGATCCGCACCACGTGTCGGTCAGCTACCTGCCGCCGTGGCTGGTCGACCAGCTTCCGGTGCTGGGTGAGTCCGAGACCGGACCGGGCGGGATCTACGACCGGATGGAGGAGAGCGGGTTCGGCCCGCTGGCCTGGGATGAGCGCGTCGGTGCGCGTGCGCCGTCGGCTCGGGAACGCGAGCTCTGGTCGCTGGCGCCCGGCACGCCGGTGCTGCGACTGGTCCGGATCGCCCGGAGCCCGGCCGGGCAGGTGTGCGAGGTCAACGAGACCATCGTGCCGGCCGACCGTTACGAGATCGGGTATCCGCTCGATCGGACGGAGTCAGCCGTCTCCGAGCGGTGAGCAATCAGGCTTTCTCGTCGGCGGTCTGGTCGGCGAGCCGGATTTGTTCGCGCAGGGTGACGCGCAGCTGGTTCTGATCGGCCAGGGTCCACGAACCTTGCCAGGCGGCCATCGCGGCGACCATGTGCAGCTCGCCGAGGACCAGGTCGTCGTTCTCGACGAGGTCGCCGTCGGCGGTGCGCGCCGCGGGCGCAGCGCTGCCCGCCGGTTCGCGGACCGTGGCGATCTGGGCTTCCAGCGCGGCCAGGGCGAACTCGCGGACCGGGGAGAGTTGGCCGAGGGCGAGCACTTTGGCGGTGCCGCGGTAGGTCTCCTCGGGGTCGAAGTCCCAGCCGCCGTGCTCGACGGCGATGCTGCGCCAGGTGTTGAGCAGGTCGGACGCGGCGGCGATGACGCCGTGGTAGTGGTTCACGTCGACCTCGGCGATGGCGGCGGCGGCCCGCTCGGGGATGCGCGCGTGGATGCCGTCGGGGAAGTCCAGGTACGCGTCGACGAGCCGGAACGCGGCGGCGCGGAAACGAGCGGCCGGCCGGGGCGCGATCACCGGTTCACGCCAGCGCGCCAAGGGGTCACAACTCAGATCGACGACCTGGATCTTCGGGTTGTTCATGGTTTCCTCGTGTTCTGCTCGGTAGTCGCGGTCAGGTGGGAAGAGGGAAGGCCGCCTTCGTCCCGCTGGTGCCGGGCGGGCACGGATGCGTGGCGGCGACGCGGGCGGGGACTCCGGCGAGCACGCAGTGCGGCGGGTAGTGACCGGCTCGGACGACGGCGCCGGCGGCGACCATCGTGTGGTGGCCGAGGTGGGCTCCGGCCAGGATCGTGGCGTGGGTGCTGATCACGCTTCCGGCGCCGATGCGGACCGGGCGGACGTCGAGCGGGATCTGGCGGGCGAGGGGCGTCCCGTCGAGAAGGTCGTGCCGGTGGTTGTGGTCGGTGATGTAGACGCCCCCGGCCGCGGTCCACACGTCGTCCTCGAGGACGACCGATTCCATCGCGATGATCTCGGTGTGCCGGCCGAGCACGCAGCGGTCGCCGAGTTCGATGATCGGGCGCGACGCCGGTGATCCGGTCTCGGCAAGCGGTCCGGCGGACAGCGTGGTGTGTTCGTTGACGAGGCAGCCGCAGCCGATGCTGATGTGCTCGACGCCGTGGAGCACGCCCTGCGGGAAAGCGAGGCAGGACTCCGGGCCGAGCGCCGCGAACCGCTGGCCGTGCTCGGTCGCGGCGGAGATCGCCGCTCCCAGGCGGGCCCAGCGCAGCCATTCCCGCACGGCATGGCCGTCCCGGCTCTTGATCGGCAACTCGGTCACTGACGTAGCTTGCCAGGGATCGCCGCGGAATCCGCTCACCTGCGGCGCGGAGCAGGCTGTCGAGGTCGCCGGTACCTCGGTTCCTCAGCCGGCAGAGCGCGTGAGCGCTGTCGCTGCGATCTCGCCCCAGCTGGTCAGCAGGTGCACCAGCTCGCCGTCGTCGATGTCGGCCAGCAGCGCCTCCACTGCTTCGGCGCTGTCCCGGGCGGCTTCGGCGGTCGCGGCGCGCACGGCGATGATCAGGGCTCGCTGGGCGGGATCGGTGACCGAGTCGAGGTCGTGGTCGGCCTGTGCGGTCGTTTCCGCGGGGACCGTTCCGGCGTCGACCGCGGCGGCGGCCAGGCACAGCAGGCATCGGGCGACGGTCCCGGTGGCGCCGTCGACGACGGCGCGGTTGAGCCCGAGCCGCAGCGGCGGCTGCCAGTCGGTGGCCGCGCCGACGACGATGCGGGCCGCGGCCTTCGCCGCCGCGGCGTCTCCGCCGGCGAACATCGTGCACAGCTGTTCCACCGCGCGGATCGACCGGCCGGGCAGGCGCGGGAGCCGGTCGGTGACCGTCACCGCCGCACTCATCGCCACCGACAGGGCGAGTTCGTCATCCGGGGCGACCTTCGACCAGATCGTGGCGCGCGCCGCGGGGGTGGATGCGCGGCCGAGCCGGGCGAGGACGTCCTGCACCTTCGGCGCGAGCTCGGTCCGGGTGGCGACGATGGTCAAGGACGCGGCCGCCGGGTTGTCGGTGCAGTAGTTCGCGTTGATGTAGACCCAGGACGCCAGCACTTCCGGCACCTGCCTGTCCCGCTCGAGGGCTTGCAGCAGCGAGTAGAAGCGGTCCGCATTCCGGCCGACGGCCAGCAACGCGTCGCCACGGGTCAGGTCCAGGGACATGGTCACTACGAGGGCTCGCCTTCGTGTCGGTCGCGGCCGGGCAAAGGAGGTGAGGCCGCGGGGCAACGCCGGAGCAGTGTCGCAGCCGTCGCGGCACCACGATCGGGTTACCGGGCGCTCTGGCCCAGCCGTGATTGAAAAGGTGGGGCCGCTTGTCGTCGTGAACAGGCAGAATCGAGACGACAGCATGATCCACCGGGAGGTGCTGATCCGTCCGGCGAGAGGAGGCCGCCGTGTACTCAGCAGCACGCCGCCGACGGGTCGGCGCGAGGTCCGCCACGCCAGCGGGCGAAGCGGGGCAAGTGCGCCTGGCCGACCGGGTCGTCGCGGTCGCCGACGTGAAGCAGCATCCCGACCGGTACACGTCGTTGTTCGGCCGGGCGCGCAGCGAGGTCGGCCACGCGGTCTGCCTGTGCCGCACCGATCAGGTGGTGCGGCTGGTGATCCGGTGCCGAGCCGGGCGGTATCACCTGGCGAACTGGCCCGCGGGCGGACACCAGCACGCCCCGGGATGCTCGTGGTACCGCAGCCCCTCCTCGATGTCCGGGCGCAGCGCCTACGACGACGCCATCAGCACCAGCGACGACGGCACGTCGATCCGGCTGTCCATCCCGATGATCGTCCGGGGTGCCGCCGCGGCGCCTGCCGAGACGCCCCCGCCGCCGGCGGCCGCACCCGGATCGGTCGCGTCCGTGCGGCGCTCGCTGGGGCTGCTGGCCTTCTTGCACTTCCTGTGGGAATCCGCGCAGCTGAACGTGTGGCACCCGCGCGAGCGAGCACGGAACTGGCGCACCTGCCGGGCGCTGCTGGACGAGCAGGCCGGCGACTGCCGGGTCAACCGGCTGGCGCTGGCGGACGCGCTGTGGATCGTGCCCCCGTTCCAGCGCGAACACGCCGAGCAGATCAACGCCGCCTGGGAGCGGTACATGGGACGTCTGACCACCGCCGGTCGTGTCCACCGCCGCGGCCTGGTGCTCGGCGAGATCCGCGCCGTCGAGCCCACCGACTACGGCGTGCGGATTCGCCTGGCGCACCAGCGGGCGCCGCTGTTCGCCTCGACAACGCTGATGGACCGCGTCCACCGGTCCTACCCGAGCGTGTTCAGCGAACAGGCCGGCCAGGCCGGGCGGCGCCAGGTGGTGCTGGCCATGATCGAGCGCAGCCGCCGCGGCTATCCGACCGTCGTCGACCTGGCCGCGATGCTCACCACCGGCTCGTACCTGCCGGCCGACTCCAGCCACGAAGCGGAGATGGCCGACGCGCTCGCCGCGGCGGGACGCGCGTTCGTCAAGCCGCTGCACTACGACGGCGCCGACGCGGTCTTCCCCGACTTCGTCCTGGTCGACGAGGACCCGGAGACCTACGTCGAGGTCTGGGGCGTGCGCGGCCGCGAAAGCTACGAGGCCCGAAAACGCGCCAAACAGACCTTCTACCGGGAGTCCGGCCGGACGCTGCTGGAATGGGACGTCCGCGGTCCCTTGCCCGAACTCGGACATTGACCGGCCGGACGGCGAGCCACTGCGCGGCGCGACACCGGTCACCTGGGACGCTGTGTGCATGACCGATGACGCTGCCGTGGAAGAGCAGGCCGTGGGCCCGACCTGGACGCCGTGGCGCGCGGCCTACGCCTACGCGGAAGTGATGCGCGACCTCATGATGGCCAACGTCGACCCCGCCGGGGAACGGGCCGAATACTTCGACGTGCCGACCATGCTCATCGCCTACGCGCTGGCCGACTACGCCGACCAGGAAGGCATCGTCGTCACCCGGCCCGCAGACCTCGGGGAACTCTCGGGCATGCGGTTGTGGGAACGGCTCGCGACCGAACGCCTGGTGGCGTCGCTGTCGAGGCTGTCGCCGGCACGGCACGCAGTGGTTCCCGCCGAGGGGGAACCGATGCACGACGAGTTCTTCCGGATGAAGGCCGAGATCGACCGCAGCCACGCCGGCGGACCGGCGACCGGACAGGCCGCCGAGCAACGCACGGCGAAACGCCGCACGGGCGAGCGGCTCTGGTACGAGCGAGGCGAGGACGGGCAGGCGTTCGTCGCGCAGATGCTGCTGACGTACGTTTCCGACGCCGACCGGGACGCCGGCAAGACGGCGCTGCGGGTCATCGCGGACCAGGCAGAAGGAGCCGCGCCCGCCGAAGCACCCATCGGGAATCGGCCGCCGCGGCCATACGAGTTGTCCGAATACATGGCCGCCGACAAGCCGTGGCCACAACGCGGCACCCCGCAGTGGGCGGTCCGCGTCATGCAGGGCGAACTGGCCGGGCGGACACTGCTCGCCCAGTATCTCGACTCGATCCTCGACGACGGGATCGACTTCGCGGCATCCCTGGCGGAACCGCGGAAAGCAGGCGAATCAGCGCGCGAGCACGCCGAGCGCGAAGACCTGGCGAAGAAGATCGTCGAGGTGCAGGAGCTGCTGGCCGATCACGCGCCCGACGTCGCGGAAGAGTTGATGCACATCCGCCCCTCGGACGCCCAGCAAGCGGTCGACGTGATCACCAGGGAAGCCAAGGGGTGGTGGACGACCTCCCGGTACGACGCCACGATCAGCGACATCCGGCCCGCGATGACGGCGCTGCTGGACGCCTTGGTCGCGCCGGAACGGCGCGGCGACGTCCAGAAATTGCTGGAGGTCGTCGCTGTTGACGACGTGCCGCTGGTTCGGGTCGGGCTGCGGCTCGTCGGTGCAGCCGAGGCCGAGCCGTTCGAGGCGTTGCACCTGGCCGCAGCGTTCGCCGCGGCGCTGATCCAGATCCCCGCCTGCGTTCCGGACCCGAAGGCGGAGTTCCTTCGGCTCTCGCAGGTGGCGCTTCGGCTCGCGGAAGGCAAGATCGACCCGCCCCGCACGGCTTCTTCGCCGTCCTCTCGGCCGGAGACGTCGACACGGCAGGCGGACGCCCGGAAGAAGAAGGCCAGGAAAGCCTCGCGGAAAGCACGGCGGCAAGGACGACGGTGACGCTGCTGAAGCAGGTGGTGCCCGGCGGTCGCCTGGTCTAGGAGCCGAACCACTGGATCAGCAGGATGTGCACTTCCTGCTGATCCTCCAGGATCAGGTAGACGACCTGGCCGGCGTGGTCGGGACCGAAGTTCCAGCGCCGGACGGCGCCGTCGGGGTTGTCCTCGTGCAGCGGCGGGCCCGACCAGGGTGTCAGCTCGAGGACGTCGTGCACGGAGGAGTACGCGGCGAGCGCATCGTCGGGCAGCGCGGCTATTTGGTCTCGGGCTTCGGGGTAGACGACCAGGCGGTACACCTACGCGTGCCGCCCCAACCGGTCCCCGATCAGCGCTTTGATCTCCTCGCCGGAGACGCTGCCCTCGGGCGCTCGACCGGTGCTCAGCCCGTGCTCGGCCTGCGCCAGCAACCGATAGTAGCTGCCGGGGTCGCGCTGTTCGGCGTGGGCGAGGTGGCGCCACTTGGCCAGCATCCCGTGCACCGGCTCGAGAGTCTTGTCCTGCTTCGCGCGCTCCAGCACGATCTCCCACTCGCGGTCGAACTCGGCGACCAGCGACGGCGACAGGCAGGCGCGGATCGCTTTCGGGTCCGCGGCCGGCGGGGCCGGAGTACCGCTCGGCTCGTGCGTAGCAGGAGAAGCCATGCCCTCACCATAGCCACCACCACCAACATGGTCGCCCGTGCCGCGCGAGGATCAGCTGGTAGTCCTCCGGTCGTCGTTCGCACGGAAGATCGGCCGCAACGGCGCGGACCGAGGGCCGTCCGGATCGGTGTCCAACGGTGGAACCGGGCCCGCCGGCGGTGGGTGGAGCCGGGAGAACGACCGCACGCTTTGCCGTCTGGCGCGGCGGATGTGCAGGACCAGCGCTGCCGTGATCCCGAGCGCGGCGAGTGCGAGCCCGCCGAGTACCGCGACGAGGATCAGCCCGATCACGCTGGCACCACGCGCAGCATCCGCGCCGGAGGTGCGAGCAGTCGACATCGAACGCACCGACGCCACCACCACGTCAACGGCACCAGCCGCACGACCTCGCCGCGGAGTTCGGTGACTTGTCCCGGCTCGAACGGCAGCCGTGCGTCCTGCTGCCGCGCCGCCAGGTCCAAGACGTCCATCACGTCTCGTTCCGGCAGACGCGCTGACCGCGGCTGCCGCACCAGGTCGACGAAGCCGACTTCGGCAAATCCCGCCGTGCACACGAGCCAGCGGCCTCGGTGGGTCCCGAACGAATAGGGGGTCATCGGCCCAGTGGATCAAGGGTCGACGCCAGGTTCCGTTCACGGATGGACAGAACTCGGATCACGCTCGTGCGGGCACTCCACCGAGTGAATCTGCCCGGCCGTCAGGCGTGCATGGGATGGGCGCCGAGAACGGCACGGACGTGATCGGGCAGCTCGGCAAGGGCGTCGCGGGTGTGCCCGCGGGCTGTTCGCGCGATCTCGTCACGGGGTGCGCCGATCATGCCGTGCGGGGAGTCGGGGCCGATCCAGGTCTTGATCGCCGGGTACTGCCATGGGGTGATCGGGCTGGTGGTGGCGCGCAGCATCGCCAGGGCCGCGCGGAAGCTGCCGCCGCTGCTGGAGGGGTATCGCAGGTGCCAGCGGCGGTCGCCGACGACGATCCAACGGCCGTCGGGCAGGACCTCGTGCTTGCTCATGCAGCCGGCATTCCAGATCCAGAGTCCGGGGTCCTCGACCATGCGGTTGCCGTAGACAGTGAGCGACCACGGCTGGGGCGGGCCGGTGCGGTCCCGCGCGAGATAGACCAGGCCGAGCAGGCCGTCGTCGTCGAGCAGCCACACGAACCGGTCTCCGTCGCGTTCGGTCTCGGCGACCTGGGCGAAGCCCTCCGAGCGGCAGATGCACAGGATTTCGTCCAGAGCGAGACCGGCGACGAGGTCGTCGAGCGCGGCCAGGGTCTCCTGCGGGGTCCACCATCTCGTGATCCGGGTTAGCCAGGCGGCCAGTTCCACTCGCTCCGACCCGCTGATCACTTCAGGCCCGATGCGGTCCTGCGTCAGCTCGGCTATCGACTCGCGGACGGCTTTCTCCGCCGCCTGCCGTCGATCGGCGGCGAGCTGCCCCATCCAGTCCTGCGGATCGAGCACGGGCAGGGGTGGAGTCTGATCTCGCAGCCAGCGCACCCAGGCGATGGCGTGTTCGCGCCTGTCCACCATTCCCGCAGGTTACCGGTCGTCCCGACACGATTCCTGGCGAACGGGCGATCTCGCACGTCGCGCTGAGACAACCGATCGGCCGGAGATGGTTCACTCGGCGCCGGTCAGCACCGGGCTGGGATCGCTGCGTTCGCGGCCGAGGAGTTCGTTCATCATCCCGTGCACGGCGCGGTAGCCGTGTCGCTCGTATGCCTCGGCCAAGCGTCGTTGCAGGTCGGCGCTTGCGCTTGCGCCGGTGCCCGGAAGTTCGGCGTCCGGGTCGAATCCCAGCGTGCGGCAGGCGAACATGGCCAGTTCGGCGAAGTCCGGGACGGGCTGGCGTTCGTAGCCCTGAATGTCCAGGGTGATGCGGGGGAGACTGGTGTCCTTGATGGAGGCGACCAGCTCACGCATCCCGGTCTCGTCGGGTCCGCCGGTCCAGGTCAGCCGCCAACCCTCGCCCGCGGCGGGAAGCACGTTCACCACGGTGTTGGCCTGTTGCTCAAGATCGAGCCGCAAGAACATCGCCTGCCGATTCGCGTCCACGCTGTTCCCCCGCCTCGTCGTCATCAGCCGTGCGACACCTTAACGTCAAGCGGCTGCGCTCGTCGTGACTCGCGGGGTCATTGAGCCAGGTCTTGGGTATCCCAAATCCAGCCCCGCAACGGTGATCATCTCGCAGCGTCGACGGACTTGCCACCGCGTCGCACGAGCCTGGCGGGCCGACCGTTGTTACCCTCCACAACGTGCGGGAAGTCGGGGCCCTGGAATACGCGCTCTGGCTGCTGGGGTGCGCCGCCTTCGCCATGTTGGTCACCCTCGCCTGGGCTGTAGCGCGTTCCGCGCTGGATCGGGTGATCGCGCGAGTGTGGTCGAGGGGTGTCACGGATGAACGCGCTGATCAGCGTGATCACCCCGGTCGGCGAGCACGCTGATCCGGCACACCTGGACGCGGCGTTCAACTCGCTGACGGCGCAGATCCTGCCGCCCGGCATCGAGTGGGAGTGGCTGCTGCAATTCGACTGCGTCGCCGGCAGTCCCGAGCTTCCGGAAGCTGTCCAGGGTGATCGGCGTGTCCGAGTGGGCCGGAATCGCCGGGGCGGCCCCGGCGTCGCCCGCACGACAGCGCTGGCCCGCGCCGCCGGGGAGACGGTCGCCAACCTTGATGCCGACGACCAGTTCACGCCGCACGCGCTCGCCGACGCGCACGCGGTCCTCTCCGGTGACGACACGATCGGCTGGACCACCAGTCCCGTGATCGACCTCCTCGCCGACGGCTCCACCCGGCGGTGGGACCACGATCCTCCCGCGGGACGTCTGCCTTCCGGGTCGGTCACCGCCGGCTGGGCGGACACCTGCACCCTCGCGGTTCACCCCTCCACCCTGGTCGCCCGCCGAACTCTGCTGACCGCCCTCGGCGGCTGGATGGCGCTGCCCGTGTCCGAAGATCTCGGCCTGCTCGTCGCGCTCGACACCGTGGCCGACGGCTGGTTCCATGCCCGGCCCGGCCTGATCCGCCGCGCGCATCCAGGCCAGATGACGCGCGATCCCATGCACGACAACGACAAATCCGCGTTCCGCACCTTCATCGCCCAACGAGCTGCCGCGCTCGGAGATCTCCGCTGAGCTACCTCGCCCGTCCGCGTGCACCGTGCCGCGGTGAAGTGACGGGCAGGAGCGGGGTGCCAAACGCCAGCCGGGAAGAATACGTGCATGACGGCTGCTGGTCTGGATCGCGCACGGCAGGCCCTGCGCCGGGATGATCCCGGCGCGCTGGTCGGTGAGCGGGAGTGCGTCTGGCTTGATGTGAAGGACGGCATCTACCCGCTGGACCAGCCCAAGGGCGCCGAAGAACTCGCGAAGGACGTGGCGGCCTTCGCGAACACCGCCGACGGAGGCTTGCTCCTGGTGGGGTTCAGCACCCGCAAGGAACACGGTGAGGAGATCGTCGACGAGCTCAACCCGATTCCGCGGAAGCTGATCGACCTCGACAAGCATCGCCAGATCATCGCCACCCGGGTGTTCCCCCCGCTGCGGCACGTGTCGGTGGACTGGATCTCGTGCACCGACGAGCTGGGCGTGCTGGTCATCGACATTCCCGCCCAGCCGCGGGCGAGCCAGCTGTTCGCCGTGCCGGCGCCGAACGGCAAGACCGAGCCGAGCAAGACCGCCGTCAGCGTCCCGATCCGACGCGGGGACGGAACCACTTGGCTGCGCCCGCACGAGATCCAGCACTTCGTCGGGTTGGGCTGGGCGAACTCCGGCGACGAGATCGACAAGCTGACCGCCGCCCTGGCCAGCATCCAGGCCCCGCAACGTGCCGAGGAACCAGCGCATACCGTCGGCGGCGGCGCGCCCGGCTGGAGCGGAATATTCCAGCAGGCGGTCGACGACCTCGCCGCGCAGGGTCTCGTGCTGGGCGAGCCGGTCACCGACGTCGACCCGATCGGGCCGGGGGTGGCACAGCACTTCGCGGTGCCGGGCGAGCCGTCCGGCTGGGTGCTGTGTGCCCGGCCGAAGCACCGGCCCGTCGCCGTCGCCGAGGAGATCTGGCAGGCGTTGCAGGATCACGGCAGCGGCACACCGGACGGGGACGCGCTGGCCGCCATGGGTTTTCCCGCCGGCAACGCCACCGCGACCAGCGTCGTCGACCGACGCGCCACGGAGGTGCCCCTTTCGGGCGGCCGCTGGTGCCCTGCCCGGCTGGTCCGCGGCACGGACGGATGGTGGTGGGACCCGGACCCGATCGCCACAACCACGACGTCGGCCGCGACCCGCAACTGGACCGCCACGATGAGGCCGCCGCAGCTGCGGGCCCGTGTGCTGGCGACCTTGCCCTGGGACGACCTCAGCGGCGTGAAGATCACCCCGGACCGGCTGAACGCGCTGCTCCTCGAACTGCCGATCAGCCAGCTGGCCGGGTTCACCACGAACCTGTCGCAGTGGCGCGGCCGGGACCTGCCCGCCGGCACGTGGGACATGGGCCCGAACGACAACGCGAGCGACCGGTTCAGCTACGCCGTCGAGATCACCGCGCCGGACGGGGAACCCGCGGTGTCCGCCGAGGTGATGATGACGTTGCCGCCGGCCGCGCGCAGTTCCGCGGTCATCACCTGCGCCGAGGTGCGCGTCGAGAACTTCGACGCCTGGGCCAGGGCCCTGCACGCAGATCCGCGACCGGACCTGCGCTGGACAACCGACGACCTGCTCGAGTTCTTCGTGGCGGCCTGGGAGACCGCGACCGAGCTGCTGCCCCGGCTGATCCGGCAGAGCCCTGCGACGGAGTCGCGGTGGACCGGGGTTCCCCTGGTCGAGTTCTCGGTGAGAACCGAGCAGCGGCACGACCAGGCTGGCAGCCAGCTGGTGCTGCGCGACGTCCTCGACCTGGAGCCCTTCGGGCCGAACGGGAAACGGGGCGGCGAGCTGTCCGAGCTGTTCGTCTCGCTGCCCGCCGTCCCGGGGCTCGCTGCGGAGACCCGGCGCAGCCGAGCGCGGTCAGCGTTGGTGGACATGGCGCACAGCTTCGGGTTCATGCAGGTCCGGGCGGACACCTTCTGACCCCGGCGGCGTGTCACGGCGACGCGGGCGCCTGCTGGACGAAGGCGCCGGTTCGCTGCCCCGCCAGATCCGTGATCACGAAGCGGTGCTGGGCGAAACGCGCGGCGATCCGCTCGAGGACCGGCACCAGGTCGGCGGAGGCGTGCACGACGGCGCCGACCTCGTCGTACCAGCGCACCTCGCCGTCGACCAGGCGGGCGGAGACCAGCCGAGCGGTGCGGCGGTTCCAGCCGGTGCCGTGCTCGGCGAGCAGCTGGTCGATCTCGGCGGGCTGGTGCTGCGGCGCGTCGGGTTCGTACCCCTCGCGCAGCCCCATGCCGACCAGCACGCCGGCGTGCGGGGCGCGGTCCGGGGCGAGTTGCCAGCCGGAGGCCGCGGCAAGGGCCTCGGCGCCGGCGAGGCAGTCGGAGACGCCGGGGGTGCCGAACCTGCGGCTGGGGTCGCGGTAGAGCAACAGCTCGGTCACCGGGTCGCCGTCCGCTCCGAACAGGAACGCCGCGATCGGCCAGCCGGTGTCGGCGGTCACGGCGGTGAGGGTGGCGCGGGCCAGCTCGAACGGCGTCGATGGCAGCAGCATCGGGCAGGCCCAGGCACCGTCGGCGGCGGCGACCTCGGTGTAGGTCGTGGTGGTGGTCATCGGTTCGCGTCCCGTCGGAAATCGGGGCGGTGCGGGTTGAGGGCCGCGAGCATGTCGCTGAACCCGGCGACCGGCTGGTCTTTCCGCCTTTTGCCGGACGCGAGGTCGAGGTGACCCCAGTTGCCGAATTCGCCGTAGCCGCAGACCATGAGGCTCATGGTGCCCGGGTCGCACCAGTCGACCTCGTGCCAGACATCGTGGGCGACCTCGTTCGCGTCCGGGCTGGCGTGCATGACGCGCGGCTCAAAAATGACGTCGGCGCGGTCGGTTTCCGGGTCGATGTTTTCCCGCCGGAATCGGAGTTCGCTGTAGGCGCCGCGCAAGATGTGGCCCCGAAACGAATTCCAGCGGTGATTGTGGGGAATCTGCTCTTCCGCTCCGCCGCGAATGTCGGGGCGGAACCAGACGTTGAGCTTCACGGTGCGCTCGACGCCGACCAGCAGCGTCAGCTCGGACTTGGAGATCTCGCCATCGAGGTCGGGGATGTTGAGCCACCCGGCGGGGTCGTCGAACTGTTCTCGGCTCAGCGGGCCGATGTGTGGCGCGTGCTCGGCAACGCCAGCGGCGGCGAGTTCGTACATGGAATCGGTGAGAGTGAGACCGGGGATGACTTCGAGCGTTGGCATGGTTTTCCTTTCTACCTAAAGGGTTTCTGCCGTGATGGCTTTACGGCGCCGCGATTTGGGCTGGCGGCGCTCGCCCTCAACCATGATCGCCGGGGCCACGAGAGGGAATGGGTTTCCTGTTTCCAGTTCGGGCGAGCAACACGCGGAAACACCGGAAACCCGCTGGTCGGGAGGTCATGCCTGGCCTGCCCGGCGGCGGGCAGGCCAGGGTGGCGATCAGCGCGGGGTGCTGACGGGGCGGGGCGAGAGCTTCGCCAGCGGCGAGGGCCGTCCGGGCGGGGTGGCGCGGACGACGTCCCAGTCGATGGCGGGGTGGGCCAGCAGCACGTCGAGGTCGGCGGCCCGGAACAGCGGCACCGCGGGGGTCGAGCGGCGGCGCTGCCATCCGCTGCGCACCCAGGTGACCGGTTCCAGCCAGTTCGCGCGGATCAGGTGCTCGACATCGGCAGCCCGCACGCGCAGGTGCTCGGCGACCTCCTTGCGCTGGAGCAGCCGCCCGTCGACGAGGGCCTTCTCCAGGGCGGCGCGGTCGTAGAACAGCTCCAGCGCGCGCCCGTCGTAGAGCGGGTAGTCCTTGTACTCGCCGACCTCGGTGATCAGGCCGAGGCGATCGAGCTCGAGCAGGACGCTGGAGGGGACGTCGATGCCGAAGCGGTCGGCCAGGACGTCGGCGGCGCGGCCGGCGCCGACGTCGGGCTGCGACCCGACCGTGGCCTTGATCTGCTCGACCTCGGCCAGCGCGGTGAGCACGGCGTCGGCCGGCCACCGGCCGGTGGCCGGGTCCGCAGGCGGGATCAGCCCGGCCGTCACGGCGCGCTCGAACTGCCACATCGGCATCCCGAGCGCGGTGGGTGCCTGGATCGGGCCGTAGTCCTTCGGCGTGCGCGAGGTCTTCGTGTTCTTCGCGGCGGCCATGTCAGCGGACCTCCTCGGCGGTCAGGACGCGGACGGAGCCGACGAGGAACGCGCCGGACTCAACCAGGTCGACGACGTGGTCGGCGGTCAGGTGCGCGCAGCCGCACCGCTCGCCGCGGTTCTCCTTGAGGAGTTCGGCGATGTCGTCGACCAGATCCTCGGGCACGGGGGCGCTGTCCCAGTGGCGGGTGCACGGGCCGACGGCGACGTCGACATGGCCGGCGCGCTGGGCGGCTTCGGCCCAGCCCTCGGGCAGGTCCAGTTCGCACAACAGCAGGTGGTGCGGGGTGCCGTCGTCGTTCTCGCCGTGGCCGGTGCGGATCGCGATCCACGGCGACCGGTCTTCGGTCGCGTGGTCGGTGGCGATCCGCAGCGCCCAGCCGGTCTCGTCTTCGTCGTCGAGTTCGTGCACGCGGCCGACGCCTTCGCTGCCCAGGTACAGCTCGAGCTCGGTCAGCCACGCGAAGGGACCCTGGTCGTGGTCTTCGACGACGTGGGCGGTCAGCAGCAGCATCGCGTGCTGGGTGCCGTCCTCGGGGTCGGTGTCGAGCAGGGCGCGGGGTTCGAGCTCGAACTCGCCGACCATGGTGGGCTTGGCGCCGGCGGGCAGGTACAGGGGCTGCGGTCCCGAGGGGATGATCGCGGGCACCGCCCAGGAGATCGAGGACGGTTTGCAGGTGGCGTGGTACTTCTTCGTGCTCAGGTGCTGGGTGTACGGGGAGATGTCGGGGTCGTAGGCGGTGATGATCAGGCAGATGCTGGAGTCGTTCTCGCGGGCATCGCCGGGTTCTGCGCACCAGTCGCACTCGAAGGTCGGGGAGACTTCGTTGTCGAGCCAGGCGTAGAGGTCGTGGTAGCCGATGCCGCGCCAGCTCTCGCCGGACAGCCAGGCGCGCACGTCGTCGGTGAGCACCCACCGGTGCTGGGGCTGCCAGGGTTCGGCCGAGAGCACGACCTGCCGCAGCGCGGCGGTGTAGGGCATGCCGGTGCGCGCGGCGAGCCGGCGGGCCTGCGCTTTGCGGGCGTTCGGCCGGTCGGGGTTGGTGGAGGTCATGGCGAAACAGTCCGTTCCCGGCAGGTCCCACGCTCCTGCCGCGGTGGTCTCGGCGCGGCGGAACAAGGTCGTCGATGTCGGTGGATCTGCTGCCTGCCCGGGGGGCTTGGCCTGTCTGCCGGGTGTGCGTGGGACACATCGGCCAGGCTCGGCCGTGCGCAGCGACGGCCAGGTGTGACGGTAGCGGAGCCCACCGACAAAACCGTGCGCCGCACCGAGTCGGGCGCGGCGCTCGGCTGGTGTCAGGCCGGGGCGCCGGCGGTGATCTGCTCGTACAGGTCTCCGGCGGCCGCGGTCTTGGCCGCGGCCTTGGTGGCGCCGGTCCCGGTGCCCGCGAGGACGGCGGCGGTGGGTTCGTGCCGGGCGTGCACGGTGCAGGTGAAGCTCGGCTTGTGCGCCGGGCCGGTCGAGTCGTAGGCGTAGCCGACGCCGGTGAGCACGCCGCGCTGGCCGAGCTCGTTGACGGCCATGGCCGGGTTGGGGCTGGCGGCGACGTCCGCGGCAACGGGCGCCGGTGCGGGGGCGGGGATTTCTCGGGAGGTGGACGGGTCGTCGGCCGCGACGAGGGTTGCGATCAGCGACAGCGCGGCCTGCTGTCGGGCGAGGTTCTTGCTGAGCTCGACCCGCGGCGGCGACCAGGTGGTAATGCCGTCGACGGTGATCCCGGCGCGGGCGGAGAACAGCGGCTGCTGCACGGTGCCGACCGGTCGCTCGTCCCAGTCCGGGGCCTGCATCCCGGCCAGCTGGGCGTGCATGGCCAGGATGGTCACGGCGTGCTCCGGGCTCGCGGTGAGCCAGGGGAGAAGGGCGTCGTGGGCCGTGCTCCACTGCTCGTCGGCGACGAGCAGCAGCTGGTGGGCGGTGCGCGGCTGCATCCGGCCGTCGGCGATCCGGTTCACGACCTCGGTCTCCAGTGCCTCGCCGTGGCGGCCCTCGGCGATCGCCAGCTTGAGGACCTTGTGGAAGTCGTCGGCGGGCAGGTCGCTGAACGCGCCGTCGGCGAGCGTGCCGCGGCGCTGCTCGCGGCGGGCCTCGGCGTTGCGTTCGCCGCGCCGTTCGCGGGCGCGGGCCAGCGTCGTGTTGATCGCCTCGGCGTGCCCGGCGAGGCCGGCGACGTCGTGGGGCGGGGTCTGTCCGCGCAGCACGGCCAGCAGCTGGCGCTGCACGAGCAGGTCGGCGTAGCGGCGCAGCGGGCTGGTGGCGTGGCAGTACCAGGACAGCTTCAGCCCGTAGTGCTCGCTGGCGTGCGGGGCGTAGACCGCCGGGCGCAGCAGGTGGCCGAGGCGCTGCCCGGTGGCCTCGCGGCGCCACGCTTCGCCGTGGATGAGCAGCCGCAGCTCTTCCAGCAGTTGTTCGCGCGGGGGCGCGGTGCGGGCGGGCTGGTGGTTGCGGAACAGGATCGGCAGGTCGTAGGTGACGGCGAATCCGGCGATGGCCTGGTTGGCCGCGACCATCAGCTCGGCGACGATCATGTAGGCGGCGTGGCGCTCGACGGTGTTGAGCCGCAGCAGGCCGCCGTCGCCGTCGCTGGCCAGTCCCTGGCTGAGGTCGTAGAGCACCAGCGCGCCGTGGTCGCGGCGGTGGGTGAGCAGCACGTGCGCGACCTCGTGCGCTTCGCGCAGCACGTCGTGCTGGGGGTGGCCGGGGTCGGTGATCGCGGCGGTGGCGGTGGCGTAGTCCATCGCCACCGGGCTGGCGAGGGTGCCTTCGGCGAGGCTGGTCTGGGAGACGATGCCGTCGAGGCCGACGCGGAAGGCGACCGTGATCACCGGGCGCGGTTTCTGCGGGTGCAGGGTCGCGCGGTCCTCGATGGCGCGGGGCAGCATCGGCAGCACCCCGTCGGGCAGGTAGATCGTCCGCTTCTTCTGGGCGGCGCGCCGGTCGGCGGGGCCGCCGGCCGCGACGATGTCGGCGACGCAGGCGATGTGGACCGTGACGTCCCAGCCGTCGCCGTCGCGTTCGACCCAGATGGCGTCGTCGCGGTCGACTGTGTCCGGGCCGTCGATCATGATTCCGCTGGACAACCGCACTTGCTACTCCTGGTGACTGAAATTGCGGGACAAGTTACTCACGGGAGTCCGGCCAGGGGGCCACGCAGGAAGGCGGTTCACCCGGCCGGAGGGGTCTACTGAGCGTGCGGAACGACCTTGCCGCCGACGATGTCCAGGTTGTAGTGGGCATCGTGGTTGACCGGGCAGTTCGCCACGGTGACCGGGCGGACGACGCCGCCGGAGCCGCGGGACTGACGGGTGTAGGTGTGGCTGGGCGCCTGTCCGCCGCCGGGGCAGGGCTGGGGGCGCTGGGGCATGGCGGCGACCTCCCTCCGATCGTCAGTTTCGGTACTTTCGGCACTTTGAAGGTACCGAAAGTTCCGAGAGGCACGCAAGCAACTTCGGTACTTTCGGGAGTTTCGGTACTTCGGCTACGGTGATGCCGTGTTCGACATGACCAGCCAGCGCGTCCGGCGCTCGTGGAGCGAGTTCCTGGACCGGATCGAGGCCGGCCAGATGGTGGCCGTGAGCCGCCGCGGGCGCGCCAAGCTGGCGGCGCTGCCGTGGCCGCGCTATGCCGAGCAGCGCGCGACCGGCGAGGCCATCGGCGAACCGGTGCGGGTGAGCGCGGTCGACGACGGTGACGCGCAGCCGAGCTGGTGGACCGCGCCCCTGATCGTGGTGGAGAGCGCCGTGGCCAAGGAAGAGTGGCGTCGCCTTCAGGTATGGGTCGAGGCCGGCGGCCACGCGATCATCGAGCGGTACGGTCGCCGGTCGGCCGTACTCACTCCGGTCGACTGGACGGACAGCGCCGACGCCGCGATGACCGACCCGGCGGACTGATCGTCACCGCAGCGTGTCGGCTCCAGCGCTCTGAGCAGCGACTTCTCTGGAGTGATCTGGTCACCGGCGCGCGCCATCCGGTCGAACATGTGTTTGACTGAGTCGGTGATGTGGGTGGACGTGATCGAGGTCGAGGGGCCGCCGGTGGTGCCGGCTGGATTCCCCTCGCCTGCCGAGGACTACTACACGGGGCCGGTCAGCCTGGACCGGAACCTGATCCGCAATCCGGCGACGTTCGTGCTGCGGGTGTCCGGGTTCTCGATGATCGACGCCGGGATCACCGACGGGGACGAAATCCTCGTCGACCGCAGCCTCTCCCCGGCCGACGGGCAGATCGTCGTCGCGGTCGTCGACGGCGAGTTCACGTGCAAGTTCCTGCGGCTGCGGCCGCCGCGGCTGGAACCGGCGAACAAGGAGTTCCCGGTGATCCCGCTGCGCGTCGGCGAGGACGCCGACGGGTTCGAGGTGTGGGGCGTGGTCACGACCGTGATTCACCACGTGTTGCCCTGGGGATCTCGTGGCCGCTGACCAGGTCATCGGGCTTGTCGACGTCGACAGCATGTACGCCAGCGTGGAGCGGGTCGGGTGCCCGCGATTGCGTCGTCGGCCGGTGATCGTGTTGAGCAACAACGACGGGTGTGCCGTCGCCAGGTCGAAGGAGGCCAAGGCGCTCGGGATCGCGATGGGGCAGCCGTGGTTCCAGATTCGCGACCGGCCGAAGTACCGTTCGGTGGTCGCGCTGAGCTCGAATTTCCCGCTGTACGGCGACTTCTCGGCGAGGATGCTCGCGGTGATCGAGCAGACGACGCCGTGGGTCGAGCCGTATTCGATCGACGAAGCGTTCATCCGGCTTCCGGCGCTCGGTGCGGTCGAGGCCGCGCAGCAGCTGCGGGAGCGGATCAGGCGGTGGCTGGGGCTGCCGGTATCGATCGGCCTGGCCCGCACGAAGACCCTCGCGAAGGTCGCCACCCGGATCGCGAAGGACACCGGCGCCGGCGTGCACGACCTGTCCGGTGCGGGCTCGGGCGAGCGGCAGCAGGTGCTCGACGAGCTGCCCGTCAACGAGGTCTGGGGGATCGGCGCCCGGCTGACCGCGCGGCTGGCCGAGCACGACGTCACCACCGCCGGGCAGCTGGCCCGGCTCGACCCCGGCTGGGTCCGCCGCCGCTACTCCGTGGTCGTCGAGCGCACCGTGCGGGAGCTGGCCGGCACCGCGTGCCTGCCGGTCGAGCACGCCCCGCCGCCGCGGCGGCAGCTGATGCACTGCCGGATGCTCGGCACCCCGGTCACCACCCGCGAACAGGTCGGCGACGTCGCGTCCGGCTTCGCGCAGGCCCTCGCCCGGAAGATGCGCCGGCACCGCCGCGCGACGAACGTGCTGTCGGTCTGGCTCTCGACCGGCGGCAGCCTCTACGCCGGGCCAGCCTTGTCGGTCGGCGCGACGCAGACACTGCTGGCTCCGACCAGCGCGGATCTCCCGCTCGCCCGCACCGCGGCCCGGCTCGCCCGGCAGCTGTGGCAGCCGGGCTACACGTTCCGCCGGATCGGCGTCACCGCGCTCGACCTCGTCGACGAGCACCGCCACCCCGGGCTGTGGACCGAACCCGCCGTCGGCCGGGCCGGTGCGGACGACGCGCTCGCGCTGGCTGTCGATGCGGTGAGCAGCCGGTTCGGGCGGGGCATGATCGGGCTCGGCCGCGCCGGAATCCGGGCCGCGCCGACGTGGGCGATGCGCCAGCAACGGCTCAGCCCGGCCTGGACAACCGACTGGGCTCAGCTCGCCCGGGTCAGCTGAGCCGGACGGCCGAACAGGTGTTCCCACGACGAGGCACCGAGTGCCGCGCGGACGTCGCTGCCCGCCTGGTGAGGCCGCCCGACGGGATCGGCGCGCCGGCACCCTGCCATGTCCGCGGTGTTCGCTCGGACGGGAGCGGGGCCTGCGGCCGGATAAGGTCGGCCATCATGACCATGGACGGAGCGGTTCAGCTGCGGATAGACCGCGTTCACGCGGACATGGCCCGGACGCTGCGCGATGTCGACGCGGTCGCCGCCGGCGAGCCGGGTGCCGCGGACGCCCTGCGCGGACGGCTGCGGACCGCGCTCGCCGAGCTGAGCGCGCTCGCCCACGAGCCGGTCGTGCTGGCCTGGCTCGCCTCGGCCGCGCAGTTCTGGGTGGTGGGTCAGGTTCCGTGGACGTCGCTGGCCGGGGCACTCGGTGCACCGGGCGCGCGACCGGTGTCCCAGGCCGCGCTGGAGAAGACGTTCGACACCGTGTTCGCCGGGCTCGCTCCCGCGCGGCGGCCGGCGAAGGGGCGGGGCATGGGCAGCGGCTACTCGGTGATCGGCATGTGGGCCGCGATCACCGAATGGCACCTTGCCGTCGGGCTCCCGGTGCCCGCGGAGTCCTGGCGCGCGTACGGGGACGTCGCCGCGCTGCTGAACCTGTTCCCGGTGATCGCGGATCACCCCGAGACGGCCGTGCGCGGCAGCCGACCGGTCCAGGTCGTTCGCGCGGCAGGACACCGGGTGCCGGTCATGCTGGAGCCGTTGGTCACCGAGGCCGCGCGCCACCACCACGACACGATCCGCCGTTGGGTCGCGCACACGCGCCACGCCCCCGGCGCTGAGCCGACGGGGTTGACCGGGCCGCACCAGGATGGCCAGATCGCGAGCAGAGCGGCGGTCGCAAAGGGAGATGAGGGAAGCAGCCGTGCCCGAGGATGAACCGAACGCCCCGAAGCGGGACGGCCAGTCCTGGATCACCCGCGTCTCGGACCCGCAGCGGGCGGCCGAGCGCTGGCGGCGGCACGCCCGCTGGGCGATCCCGTGCGCCATGCTGAGTCCGCTCGGCATGATCCTGCTGGTGCTCGCCCACCTTCTACCGGGCACGCTCGCCGTCGCCGCGGGCCTGATCGTCGGCGGCGGTGTCCTCTGCACCAGTCTGCTGGGGTTCGGCTACATCGTGGGCGAACGGCGAACCGTGGAGCTGTGGCTGCGTTCGGCGGCCGCGGACGTCACGCCGGACGACCTGGAGCCGTCATCGGGGGAAGTCCACGTGGCGGGCACGCCGGCACCGTCGGGCAGCAAGTACGACCTCATGCACGGGCTGCTCGTCGCGGTCCTGCGCAAGCTCGGCGGGTCCGTCGAGATGGACGCCGCCGACTTCTCGGTGGAGGCCATGGGCACCACGGACGGCCGTTTCTACGCCGTGGACATCGACCGGCGCGACGGGCGCATTCACGTGACGGTCATCAATCCGCACGCCTGAGCGCACCCGTCATCCGGTCCCGGGCCGTCCGGTTCACGGTCCTTCGCAGCGCCGATCGAACAGGCGCCAGCCGCGGCGCAGGGTGTTCATGGTGAGGTCGTGCCAGCCGGCGAGTTCTCCCATCTGCCCGCCGGTGACGCCGATCGACAAGCCGGTGACGCGGTCGTGCGGTCCGGCCGCCTGAAAGTCGGCTCTGGTCGCCAGTCCCCACATGAGCACGTGCGCGTCGGAGGACAGCGTGTTCCAGGCCAGGCGCAGACCGCCTTGGCGAAACGGGTCGCCGGGGAAGACGACCGGCCCGATGTCACGGAGAACGTCGGCGAGGATCACTTTCATCGGCGCCGGCTGCACCGCCGCCAGGGCGTCCTGCCGGGTCTTGATCCAGTCGATCTGGTCGCGCACCTGCTGTTCTTGGTCGGGGGTGAACCCGAGCGCCGCGGCGAGGTCGAGTGTGCGCTGGTGGTACTTGCGCAGCTGCTCGTAGAACTCGGCGATCACCGCGTGGCCGCGGCGGTGCCGCGTGGCGGGGTCGTCGGGCGCGGTGATCCAGACGGCCTGCGCGGCGCCGACGAGCGCGCCGCGCACCGCGGTGTGCTGGGCGGTGCTGTACAGCTGCTTGCGCTCCAGGCCGTCCCAGACCAACCGCAGGTGCTCGCCGGCGGAGATCAGGCTGATGCGGGCCATCTCGCTGATCCGGTGGTGCGGGAAGACCGTGTCATCGGCGGCGAGGTCGCTGCCGCGCTCGGGTTCCTCGGGCGGGTCGCGGACCTGTCGCTGGCGCCACTGCTCGAGCTCCGGCTGCGCGGCCTGGAAGACCTTCAGGTAGTCCATTCCGGAATTCTCGCGGCTGGCGCTGTTCTTCAGCGTGCGCGGGGCCCGGTCAGTATCCGAAGCCGGAGCCGAGGTCGCTGTTCTGCTCGATGGTCTCGGCGTCGTCGTAGCGGTTCAGCTCTTCGGCTGCCTCGTCTCCGCGGGCGTCGCGGCGCTGGGCTTCGGCCTCGTCGGCGTAGTCGGCCGCCAGCGCTTCGGCGTCGTCGGTGTAGTCCTCGCCGCGTTCGATGACCTGGTCGCGCAGGGCGTCGATGCGCATCTGGTTGGCGGAGTACTGGTCGTCGGGCGTGGTCACGATGGGCCTCCATTGGTCGGTGAGGTTCTTCCAGGCACGGGCGCGGGCGTCGTCGCCGCGGGGCTGCGCGCCGAGCGGGACGTCGGGGTTGGCGGTGGTGATCCGGTAGGTCTCGCGGTAGGCGGCGGCCGCGCCGGCGAGCGCGTCCCAGCGGACCGCGGCGGCCGGGTCGTCCGGGCGCGGGCCGAGTCCGGCGGCCCAGTCCGGCGGTTCCGCGGCGACCTCGTCGCGCAGCCGGGTCGCGCGGCCGGTGATCGCCTGCGCGAGTTCGTCGAGGTGCCGTTCCAGGTCGGGCCGGTCGGCCAGCGCCGCCGGGTCGGCGGCATCCAGCCACGGCAACGGGCCGCGGTGGTACAGCGGGTCGCCGGGCGGGTCGGTGCGCTGGATGCGCTGCTCGACCCGCCGGTAGAGCACGGCGGCCGGGTCGCGGGCACCGGCGATGCCGGCGAGGCTGTCGGCGTCGGGCACGGCCTGCTCGATCGTCCAGCCCCGCTCGTGTGCCTGGCGCAGCAGCCAGCGCAACGCCGGTTCGGCGTCGCGGCCGAGCGCGTGCGGGGCGCGGGCGGTGAGCACGCGGGTGATCTGGTCGTCGAGGTGCTGTTCGTCGGCGTGCCGGGCGCCGCGCTCGTAGCGGCGCGCGAGGTCGGGCAGCCGTTCCTCCAGCGGTTCGCTGGCGGCCATCTCGTCGGCTGCGAGCGCGGCGAGCAGGTCGTCCGGGTCGATGGCCGCGCGCAGCTGGTCCAGGGTGCTGGCCTGGTCCGTACCGGTCGTCTCGGCGGCCTGCTCGGCGTCATGGTCGTCGGTGTCTGGTGGGGTCCACTGGACGATGAGGTCGCGCCAGGCGCGGGCTCGCAGGCTGTTGCCTTCTGGTTTCTCGCCCAGCGGATAGCGCGGGTCGTCGCCGGTGACGCCGTAGGTGTCGCGGTAGGCGGCGCCGAGCCCGGCCAGCCGGTCCCAGCGGTCCGCGGCCGCGGGGTCGTCGAGCGGGCGTGGACCGAGCGCGCCGGTCCAGGCCGGTTCGTCGGCGATGACGAGGGCGCGCAGTTCCCCGACGCGGGTGTTGACCGCGTTGTTGACGCGGTGCAGGTAGTCCAGCATCTCCGGCTGTTCGGCGAGCTCCTGGTGGTTCGGGTGCGCCAGCCACGGCAGCGCGGGCTGCCATCCGCCGCCGTGGGCGTGTTGCCGGCGCAGCGCGTCATCGAGGGCGGCCGCGGTGAACTGGTGGTCGGGCATCGGGTCGTTGGTGGGGCGCGCGGCGAGCCGGCGGGCGGCGTCGGTGACCGCGGCGTCGGCGTCCAGGCCCTCGTCGGTGGCCGCGGCCGCCGTCCGCCATACGCGTTCCCAGCTGGTGTCCTCGACCGCGGCGGTGGCGTCGTGGCGTTCGATGATGGTGCGCCACCTGTTGGTCGCGGCGAGGGTGGGCGCGGCGGTGCGCGCGGGCGGGACGTCGTCCAGGGTGCGCTGCTGGATGCGCCATTGCAGCACCGCGGCCGGGTCGTCGACGTCGTCGCCGTCGAGCGGGCCGCTGGCCAGGGCGGCGGGGACGAGCTGGTCGGCCTGCCAGCCCAGGGCGTGCGCTGTGCGCAGGGTTTGCCGCAGCGCGGGCGCGGCCTTGTTGTCCAGTAGGTCGGGGACGTGTTCGGTGAGCACGGCGTCGACCTGTTCCTCGACGCCCAGCTGCGCGACGTAGTCGTGGCGGCCGATGAGGGTGCGCAGCGATTCGGCGGCGATCAGCTTGTCGCGCAACGTCTCGTTGGCCGACGTCTCGGCCGAGGAACGGGTCAGCGCCTGCTCCAGCACGCCGCGCGCGGTTTGCTCGAGCGGGGTCTCCTGGTGGGAGTCGATGGTGTGCTGGTGGGTTTCGACGTAGACGCGGTTGTCGTCGACGGCGCGGGTGATCAGGGTGTAGAGCTGTTCGCGGGAGATGCCCTGGGTGGCGATCGCGTGGGCGGACCCGGTGCTGGTCATGCCCTGGACGCGGTTGATCGTGGACGCGTAGGCGAGTTCGACGTGTTCGGCGACGTAGTCGGCGGGCACGATGACGGTGCCGCGGCTGTCTTGGTGGCGCAGCTTGAGCGCGCCGTCCTTGCGAACCGCGGTGACGGTCCAGGTGTCGCCGTTCTTGACGAAGTCCTTGCCGCCGAACAGGGTGCGGCGGCGGGCGTTGTCGCGCGTGACGACCCAGTCGCCCTTGCTGGCGGTCGTGCCGTCGTGCAGAGCCGCGGTCCTGCCGGTGGCGTCGACGTCGCCGCGGGCCAGGCGCAGTTCGCGGGCTTCGAGGTTGAGCGCGGTGACGTCGACGTTGTTCGGCACGATCAGCAGGGACTGGCGGCCGGTGTCCAGGTCGGCGCGCCAGGCGCGGTGCGCGGCGTCGCGGATGGTCTCGCGGCTGCCGTCGCTGACCCAGCCCTGCTCGAAGTAGTAGTCGAGGCCGGCGGCGTTGCCCTCGTGCAGTTCGAGGGAGGCGGCGGCCTGTTCGGGGTCGTGGAAGCGGACGACTTCCCTGAGCCGGTTCGCGCCGTTGATGTGCTCGAACCACCGCACGGCGCCGCCGGCCTCGACCGAGGCGAGCTGCTTGTCGTCGCCGACCAGGCGGACGTCGGCGCCGCGGCGCAGGGCGTAGGCGACGACGTCGTGCAGCGTGTGGGTGCCGGCCATCGACACCTCGTCGATGATCAGCACGTCGCCGCGGCGGAACGGGAACGCCTGCTCGACGGTCCCGAGCCGTTGCGCGGTGGTGACCTGGTGCAGGGTGTGCGGGCGCGCGTCGATGGCTTCGCCGAGCACGTGCGCGGCCCGCGCGCTGGGCCCGAAGGCGTAGACGTTGCCGCCTTCGGCGCGCACGGCGTTGGCGTAGACCTTCATCGCGGTGGTCTTGCCCGCCCCGGCCGGGGCGTAGAGCAGCTGCACCCGGCGCCCGGAGGTGGCGAAGGAGACGACGGCGGCGCGCTGGCCGCGGTTGAGCCTGCGCGCTCCGGCCAGGGCCTCGTTGACGGTGGCTGGGGACAGCCGGTGGCCGTCGGTGAGTTTGCCCCAGGCGGCGAGCGCGGACTCCTCGCGCAGGGTGCGGCCGGTGGTGAAGCGCTGGCTGTTGTGCTCGACGAACACGCTCTCGCCGGAGCGGCGCCGCAGCGCGTTCGGTTCGTCGACGATCGACGGTGCTTCCAGGGCGACGATGTCGCTCGAGCCGAGCACCGTGCCGACGACGTCGGTGATCAGCTGGTCGCGGCCGCCGTCGGCGACGCGCAGGTGCGCGGTCTGCCGGTGCGCTTCGGCCTCGACGTTCCACTGGTTGAAGTGGCTGTAGTAGTCCGAGACCGTGGCGAGCGTGGCTTCGGCGAGCTCGGCGACGTTGATCTCCGAGAGCGCTTCGGGCTCGCCGGCGAACACGGCCTGCCCGAGCCCGTCGACCGTCTCGGGGGTGACCATGTCCTCGGCCTGGCGGCGCCAGCGGCGCAGGTGATCGAGCAGCGAGCGGGGCGCCTGCTTGGCGTCGCGGGTGCCGTACTGAGCGCGTTTGGAGATCTCCAGGATCTCTTTGGGCGAGGGCTCGCGTCCGTGTTCGCGGCGGAACGCGACGATCCGGCGGGCTCGGTCCTGCTCGACCTGGGAGGCGCGCTGGGAGAACCCGACCAGCAGCTCGTTGGGCACGCCGTCCAGTTCCCAGGTCGGGCGCTTGAGGTCGAACCCGCCGGCGGGCCGCTCGGTCCAGGAGGCGCCGTTCTCCCGGAACAGGTCCCTGATGCGGCTGTTGTAGAACTCCGACATCGTCACCGAGGCGGCCAGGATGGTGCGCCCGTCGAGCGCGGTCCACCGGCCGTCGGGGCCTTGGACCTTCGCGCTGATCGGCACGTGGGTGTGCAGGTGCGGGTCGCCTGCCCTCGAGTCCCAGTGCTCGAAGATGGCCGCGGCGATGCCCTTGACGTCGTGCTGGGCGTAGCCGCCGTCGCCGCGGCGGGTGTAGGCGACGTGGTTCTCCAGGTAGGCCAGGGTGTCGCGCACGGCCTGGCGATGCAGGCTCACGACGAGCTCGCGGGTGGCCTCGTCGCCCAGCGCCCAGGTGACGCTGACCGATTTCGGCGGCGCGAACACCAGCTCGTAGCCCGACGTCGCGGACTTCATCGCCCGCTTCTGCTCGGCCAGCCACTTCGTCAGCTCCTCCGCGGAGGGCTTCTGGCCGTTGTGCGCGTCGGCGTACGCCTGGGCCTGGACGTCGCGGCGGATGCCCGCGCGGGTGGCGTCGTCGATCGGGGCGCCGATCGGGCGGTTGTTGTCGAGGTTGTGCTGCTTGTAGGCGTCGATGACCTTGCTGCGCAGCTGGTCGAGGCCGTCGTACTGGTAGAAGCGGTGCCCGAGCTTGGTGGCGGCCAGGGCCTCGGCCGGGGTGTGGCCGGCGGCGATCATCTCGGCCTGGATGCGGTCGGCGTCGGGGTGGCGGCCCTCGCCGAACAGGTTGTTCATCTGCGCGGCGGTGACCTCGCCGGACATGGAGAGTTCGGCCGCGCCGCGGCCGAACCACTGACCGGGCGGGTAGCCGTGCGCCAGGTAGTAGTCGCTCAGGGACTCGCCGGCGTCCAGGTCGCGGTCCGCGCAGGCCACCGACCCGGTCAGGTACTCGTGCCCGCCGGGCGAGAGCTTGCGCACGCCGATCACCCGAACGCCCTCCCAAACGTCCACATCAGTTGACGTCCACATTAGTTGACGAATTGCACGTTCGTCACCAGCACTTAAACGATTCAGAACCGGCTCGCATGGCACATGCAAGAGGTGCTGTGTGGCAGTAGAGGCGAGCGAAGGGTGGCCGGTGGCCGGGCGAGGGTGCCGGGCAGGCAGGCGGCGCGTCCGGCAGGAAAAGCCGGGAGCGGGGCGGCGGCGGCCGGGTGGGAGTGCCGGGCAGGCAGGCGGGCCGTCCGGCCCTGGACGCGCGGCGCGGCCGGGGGTGCCCCGCGCTGCGCTGGCGCACCCCCGGGGGCCCGCGCCGGAAGAACTGTCGGCCGTGAGGCCGTCCGATTCGGGGTGCGGGCGCACGAAAACAGCCCCCCGGCGGGACCGGGGGGCTGCGAGGGTGGAGCGTGGCGGGCGGGCTACTCGGTCCAACCGGCGCGGCGTGCGGCGCGGCGGTCGCGGCGGTTGGCGCGGCGCTTGGTGGCCTTGGCGACTCCGGCGCGCGGGGCCTCCTGGCGGCGGTGGTCGAACAGGTCGGTTTCGTCGCCGTCCTTGCGGGCGCGGCGGCCGGTGCTGGGGCGAGTGCTCATCGCTGGGTCTCCCTGCGGTCGGTGAGCTGGCGGGGGCGGGGGTCCGGCCCGGCGGCCGGACCCCCGGAGGGCGGCCTACGCGGCGGCGGGCTCGGCCTGCTCGGCCGTCTCGGCGTCGGCGGCGCGGCACTCCGCGCACAGTCCGTCGTCTTCGGCCACGCCGCGCAGGTCGCGGGCGGTGCGCGCGTCCGGGCATCCGGTGCACGGGGCAAGCTCGGCGGGGACCTCGGCGGGCTCCTCGGCCGGAAGGTGGGCGCTCACGTAATCCGCGATGGCGGCGCGGACGGCGGGCGTGGTGGCCTGCCGCCACTCCGCGCGCAGGGCCACCCGCGCGGCGACGGTGCCCAGCTGAGCCCAGACGAACGAGCAACGGGCGGTGACCGCGTCGGCGGGGGTGTGTCCGGCGGGGAGCTCGGGGATGCCGGGGCGGCCGGACTCCCGGCACTCGGCGCACAGGCCGTCGTCACCGTGTCCGGCGCTCATGCGGGCGCGGTCCAGGTCGTAGCGGCCCCGGCTGATCGAGCACGAGAGGCACCGGAACGCAAGATCGGTGCCGTAGAGGGCGGCGCGGTCGTAGTCGAACCCGGAGGCGTAGACCTGCTCCGCGCGGGCGGCGTCGTCGCGGTCGGGGATCTGCTCGCCTTCGGTGACTCCGGCGCGCTCGGCCTGGTAGCGGCGGAAGGCGGCGGCGTCGTTCTGCTCCTGCCGGGAGCGGCGGCGGCGGCGCAGCTCGGCCCGCTGCTCGGTGCGGACGGTGCCCGGGGCCTGGTAGTTGTTGCGCCCGTTCCAGCGGGGCGCGCGGCCGGTGTCGGCCTGCGGGCGGCGGCGCTGCTCGCCGTTCTTGGGCGCGCACGCGGCGATGATCGCGCGGTCTTCCGCGCTGGGGGCGCTGGCCCACCACTGCCGGAGGATGTCAACGGCGGTACGCGGCCGGTTGTCCAGCACGTCGGCAATCTTGGCGATAAGCCACAGTTCGCGGGTCTCGGCGACGTTGAGCAGCTTCTTTCCCAGCTTGCGGGCGGCGGGAATGTCCCCGGCCTGCACAAGGGCGGTCAGCTCGGAAATGGTCTCCGGAACGGAAGCGATAACAGACATGAATTGAACCCCACTACTGAGTTTTTCCGCTTTACCGGGTCTGGCGTTCCCGGCGTTTCTTACAGTTCTGAGTCTAGTAGCAAAATCGCTATTTTGCAAGGTCAGAGCCGCTTTTTGACCACCTATTTTCAGTGACTTTTCCCGCCATTTCAACCGCCTGACCAGGCGTTTTACCACCCCAGAAAGGGGAGAGCACAACAAAAGCCCATTTATGCTTAACTGATTGCAGCCCTTTCCTCCCCGTTCCCCCCGCCCCTGCCATCTCTTGTGTCGTGTCAGACGGGTCAAGGTGGGCCCCGAAAAAGATTTTGGCGGAGCTTGCGGAGACAAAATGTTTTTTGGGTGCCTTGAGGCGGCTGACACGACATAAGACGATCGAGGTCAGGGGGGCCCTGGTGACCACCCAGCGCGCTCGAGGTGAGCCGCCGTGCGCCGGCCGGGACGAGACGTGGCCGCGTGCGGGCTGCCGCCCAAGCGCATCAGCGGGCAGGCGGCTCCGACCGGCCTTCGGTGGGAACCGTCAGGACGGGCCTGCCGGGCAGGGGTTCGCCGCGGCCGCGGCGTCGCGGGGTGGACCGACCGGCCGCGGGCGCGGCTCAACTCCGGGAACCGTCAGGTCCGGCCGGGCTGTGCGGACGACGGCGGCGGGTGCCGCCAGCTCGCTACGTGATCGAGAGCGGGCTGTCGAACAGGATCGGTTCGCGCAGGGCGCGGCCGGGAGCTGGCGGCGGGGCGATTTCGGTCCGTACTGAACTCACGGTGGAGACGGACTGCCCGCCAGCGGCCTCCTGGCGACGACGTGGCCAGCCGCGGCAGCCTCCGGAGGGCGACGGCGGTCGACGACGGCGGGTCGTGCTCGCTCAGCGGTGCCGGCGCCGCGGGGCAGCGGCTACACTGAGGGCGCGCCGGTCAGGCCCGCTGAGGCCCTCCGCGCCGGCGCACCGCCGGTCGCAGTTTCTGGCGGAATCCACCTCCGGGTGGTGAGCCCCTTCGGGGCTTATGCGATCGGCACACCAAAGGCGTGTCCCAGCCCTCGGGCGGGACACGCCTTTTGTCGTTCCGGGCACGGTTGCCGTTCCCTCCGATTTGGCAACTGATCTGGTCGTGCCTGCCCCTGTACAGCGACTTCTCTCCCTCAACACGTCCACATCAGTTGACATCACGGGGTATGGTGGCCGTCGGGTGCACCGGAACACAGAGGTCACCGGGGGAGGTAGAGCATGGCCGAGTCGGCGAGGCCGGTCCGCCGCCGCGCGCGGCGGTCGACCAGGGTCAGCAAGCAGTTGGCGGCGGCGCGGGAGCGCAACGCCGAGCAGCTGGCCAAGCAGCGGCAGCAGGAAGAAGCCGTCGAGGCCGCGCTGGGGGCGTTCTTCGACGCCGGCGACCAGATCGCCGCGGCGGAGACGGAATGCCGCAAGCGCGTCGAGCCGCATGAGCGCGCCATCGAGCAGCTGCGAAAGCAACGCGATGAGCAGGTCGCCACGCACGAAGAGGCGCAGGGCCTGGCCGCGCTGGCGATCCACGAGGCCGACCGGACGGTCGAGCAGGTCGGCGAGCTGCTGGGGCTGGGGGAAAAGCCCGCGCGGCGGCTGATCGCGACCGGCCGGGAAGCCAGGAAGCACGCGGCGGCGGGCGCGGGCAAGGCGGGCGGCGGCAGGCCGTCGTCCGCGGCGGCCGAGGACGGCCGGAACCAGGACGGTCGGGCCGGCGAGCGCCAGGCCGGGAACGCGGAGGCGGCGCCGACGGGTGCGGCCACCGCGTCATCAGGGGGAGGGGGCTGGCCCGCCGGGGCGGCCGGTGACGATGGGCGCGAGCCCGCGTCGGCACCGGAAACCGGCGCGGTCAGCGGATAGAAAACGGGAGGGCGGACCGGTTCGGTCCGCCCTCCCGTTCGTTCCGGTGCCGGATCAGCGCGGCCGGTTCGCCGCCGCGGTCCGCGCGCGCACGACGTGCATCCGGGCCCGCGCGCCGGGAGTCGGGTGCGTGGCGCGGAACCAGCGCACCCAGATCACCGCGGTGGTGATTCCCCCGGCCAGCATCAGCAGCATGCCGACGGCGCGCAGGTTGCCCAGCTGGCCGATGGCGATGGCCAGCGGCACGACGACGGCACCGGCCAGGGTGCCCCACAGCAGCCGGAGGCGGGCGATCGTGGGCAGCAGCCAGAACCGGGTCAGCCTGGCCACGCCGAGACCGAGCAGTGCCCCGAACACGACGAGGACCGGCAGGGCGGTCAGCCACGGGCTGCCGGTCGCGAACGCCCGGCCGGTGAGCACGGCGATCAGACCCGCGATGGCGGCGCCGACTCCGGCGCCGACGCCCGCGGCGCCGATGAAACGCCAGAAGACGACGAACGTGGTGACCCTCATGTCTTCCGAGGGTAGGGCACCCGAGCGTCCTGGTCTGCGGAAATTCCCGGTTCGGGCGTGCCGTGGCGATGCCGGGGCGCCGGGGCCGGGCCCGCGGGTGGGCCGGGCCAGGCCCGGCCGGTATCCGGCCTGGCGGTGTCCGGGTGCGGTCACCGCGGCTCCTGCCCGGGGTTGTGGCGAAGCCGGGCGAGGACGTCGAGCTGCCCGTGCCGGTAGGCGGCGCGGGCGGTCAGTCCGGCGGTGGCGGCGGAGACCACGGTGACGATCAGCGGGTCCAGCAGCGGGTCGGCGGGCAGCAGGAACCCGGCGGTGATCCCGGCCAGCATGGTGGCGATGACGCCGATCCAGGCTCGGCGGGCGGACCGGCGCCAGCGCCGCGCCTGCTCGGCGCGGGTCGTGGCGGTGTCGGGTGCGCTCACCGGGCGGCCTCCTCGCGCTGCATGGCCGCGCGGGCGCGGGCGGCGTCGTCGCGCAGCGTCCGCGCGGCGGCGCGGGGGCTGCGCAGGGCGAAGCGGAACCAGGCGATCGCCTCGGGCCACGCCTCGGCGCACAGCTCGCAGGGGACGCGCCGCGGCGGACGGCCGTGGTTGTAGTCGAGCCAGACGCGGGTGCCGTCGCACTCGTCGCACCGGTTGCCCCAGTAGCGGCAGAACGGGGATTCGGCGTACCAGCCTTGGCTGGTGCACGACGGGCAGCCGCACTTGTCCGGGCCGGACGCGGCCGGCGGCGCGGTGTTCGGCAGCCGGATGATCGGGTCGCGGCCGAAGAACGTCTCGTAGCGCAGGTCGCCGTAGTTGACGGCGAGGTCGAAGGCGTCGGTGCCGGGGTCGTAGGTGCCGATGGGCATGGTCGGGATACCTCCTGCCGGGGGTGGGTGGTCGGGGACGCCGAGGTCGGCGGCGGCCGCGGGCCCGGCTCGGCGGGCCGGCGGAGCTGGCCGCCGGTCGGCCGGGCCGGGCAGCGGTCACCGGGTGCGGTGCGGAACGCCGAAGCCGCCGCGGGTGATCGCGGTGTTGCGCGTCGGCGGCGCCGCGGTCGTGCGCGCCGCGGTGGTGGCCGGGGCGGAGGTCGCGGCGGGCTTGGTGCCGGTGGTGGCCGGGGCGGAGGTCCGCGCCGGGACGGTCGCCTGGTTGTGCGCGGCGGCGGCCGAGGCGCGGACGGAGGTGATCGAGCCGCCGGTCGGGGAGGCGCCGCGGTCGATGACGACTACGGTGCTCGAGGTGGCCACCGGCACGGTGTGGATGATCGGCACGCCGATGACGGGCTGGTGGTAGGCGGCGATGACGCCGGTGTAGCTGGGCGGGTAGTAGTCCCAGAGGTAGCCGGTGTGCGACAGCGCGGCACCGGTGTAGGGGTCGGCGCCGCCGCAGAAGCTGTCGGCGACCCGCCAGTGGGTGACCGGGTCGACGCAGACGCCGACGTAGGCCGCGGTCGGCGCCGGGGGCGCGGCGACCGGGTGGTCGCAGGCACTCAGCAGTACGGCCGCGGCGACGACGGTGCCGCCGGCCAGGGCGGCGGCGACGCCGCGGGTGCGGCGCTGGGCCGGTGTCGTGGTCGTGCTCAACAGGACCTCCTCTGCATGGCCTGCGGGCGCGGTCGTCCGCAGGGATCGGTGGGCGGGCAAGCGGGTGGCCTCGGCCGGGCGCGGGCCGCTGGGTGAGGGCGGCGCGCCCGGCCGAGGGGTGAGCGGGCAGCAGCGCCGTGGGGGGATCGGCGCGCGCCTCGGCTCCGCCGGGGTGGCGTGAAGCCGCCCAATGAGGGGCGGTGGTGGCAGGCCCGCAGGACCGGCAGGGGCGCATACGGCCCATGGCCGACGACTCGCCTCGCGACATACGCTTCGGCTGGCCGGTCCTGCGGGGGTTCGTGGAGCGCGCGGCCGATCAGCTCGGCCGGGTGCGCGGTGTCCCGGCGGTCGCCGGAACGCACCTGCTTTTCGCCTTGCTCGGGGCGGGGTGTCCAGCGTTGTGTGCTGGACGCCCCACCCCGAGTGAGGCAGGGTGCGGCGTTCCGGCGGCGGCCGGGAGGAGGCGATCTTCAGGCAGGTCCAGGGGTGGAGTGCTTGGAACAGCGAGGACCCGCCGGCGTCGTCGCGGCGGGTCCTCGCTGGGTCTGGCGGGGAGTCGATCGGGTACGGGAGCGGGGTTCAGACGCAGGGCAGGCCGCAGGGTTCGCCGGCGACCTTCTCGTACCAGCAGACTCGGCAGAGCACGTAGATCACGTCGCCGGCGTGCGGTGGCGGCGCTGGCGGTGGCGGCGTCTCGGACGTCCAGACCAGGACGGACGGCATGGCGTGGGGTTCCTCCGGCACGGGATGGGCGGCAGGGCGGAGCAGGCGCCCGGGTGCGCCCACCGAGAACCGGTGGGCGCACCCGGGCTGGCCGTCAGAACGGCGGCTGGTCGCCGAAGCCGCCGCCGTTGCCGGCGGGCGGGGCCGAGCCCCACGGGTCGTCGGCCGGCGCGCCGTTGCCGCCGCCGCTGCCGCCCTGGCTGCGGGAGACCTTGTTGACCTTCGCGGTCGCGTAGCGCAAGCTCGGGCCGATCTCGTCGACTTCCAGCTCGACGACGGTGCGCTTCTCGCCTTCCTTGGTCTCGAAGGAGCGCTGCTTGAGGCGGCCCTGGACGACGACGCGGGCGCCGCGGGTCAGCGACTCGGCGACGTTTTCCGCCGACTGGCGCCAGATGTTGCAGCGCAGGAAGAGAGCGTCGCCGTCCTTCCACTCGCCGGTCTGCCGGTCGAGGGTGCGCGGGGTCGAGGCGACGGTGAAGTTCGCGACGGCCACGCCGGAGGGCGTGAACTTCAATTCGGGGTCGGACGTCAGGTTGCCGACGACGGTGATGACGGTGTCTCCAGCCATTTTTCGTTCTCTTTCCACTCGGTTTCGTTCGTTGCCGCGGTACCGGTTTGGTCGAGCCGGTACCGGTCTTCAGCCACCGGTGTGGTGGTCCCTGATCACAGGTCCTGCACCTTGGCGTGCAGGAACGCCTTCAGCTCGTCGGTGTCGTCACCGGCCTGAAGCCGCGCCAGCATGTCGTCCACCAGCGGCCCGAAGTGAGCGCTGGCCTCGACCCGTTGCGCGGTTTCCTCACCGGCGATCTCCAGCAGCAGGTAGTAGGTCCCTGCCTCGACGTCCTCGCGATCCCAGGCCGTCTCGGCCATGCCGTCCTCCTCGGTTCGGATCGGTGATCAGGTCACCGGCAACCCTGTCTCGGTGCCTTCCCCCACCCGATGGCATTCATCGAGTGGGTTCGGCCCCGAGGGGGCTGCCGATCTGCGGAGCGGAGATCAGGCCGTGGCAGGGCCCCGAAGGGGGCGGCGGGGGTTCCGGCCCGTCTTTTTGGGCCGGGTTCATCGGCGCGGACCCTGCCGCGGCCTGATTCGCTTGGAGCAGATCGACAGCCCCCGGTCCGAACCCGCTTGCCCCCTCCCCGCCCTCACCTCGCTCGTCGTCTCGCGACGAGCGGGCGGTTCAGGCGGCGCGGTCGGACAGCCGTCGCGGGTAGAGCGCTCCGGCGTCCAGGCCGTCGCTGATCGCGTCGTCGGCCTCGCCGGTGGGGATGCGGCGCTGCTGCGCGGCGATGTGCAGCGCGGCGCGGGCCTCGTCGTCGCTGAACGAGCCGCCGGCGACGAGGCGGCCGAGTCCCCAGGCGGCGCGGACGAGGGTGTCGTGCGCGGTGTGCGGGGCGGCGTGGGCGACGGTGTCGGCGACCTTGTCGAGGTAGCGCTGGCGGCGGGCGTCGGAGAGCGGGCGGACGTCGCCGAACACGATCGGTTCGGGCTCCGGCCGGGGCGGTGGGGTGAACAGCGGGATCAGCCAGCCTGGCAGCGGCGCGATCGGCGCGCGGCGCACGACGGTGTAGACGCCGTCGCGGCGCATCGAGCCGGGCGCGACGATGAATCCGCCGGCGCCGCGGCTGTCGATGCGCCACCCGGCCTTCCCGGCGGTGTTGCGTAGCATGCTGTCCTCGCCGACCCGGAAGTACAGGTGCTCGCTGGGCGAGGGGCTGCGGACGGTGTAGGTGTCGGCGGGGTAGGGCTGTGCGGCCTGTTCGGCCAGGCGGGCGAGGACGTCGCGGCCGTGCCGGGCGCCGGCCCATTCCGGGGGCGGGTCGTCGCCGTGGGCGGGGTCGAGGTCGAGCACGTACAGGTTGCTGGGGCCGCAGGCGATGCCGACGTTGCAGGTCGGCGAGGCGCCCCACCAGTAGCGGATCAGGTCCGGGTCGAGGGTGGCGCGCTGTTCCCAGCCGAGGTGGCCCTCGGCGCACACGCCGGTGCCGGGGCAGCGGCGCTTGCCGTGCAGGCACGGGGTCTTCGAGCGCGGCCAGAGCGGGAACACGTGCAGGCCCTGCCGGGCGGCCGAGAGGGCCACGCCCATCAGGCGCGGTGCCGGGCGGCGCCGCCAGGTCCGGCCTCTGCTGGTGCGCCGGCGAACCGGGCCGGCGGGTCGTGGTGCGGTCATGGTCATCTCCCCTTGCGTCCAGGGTAACCCGCCGTTTGGCCTGTTCAGGGGCGTTCGCGGCGGAGCGGGATCACCGGTGCGAGCGAGCGCTCGGAGACCCGGCGAAGGTGCAGCCGCACCAGCACCGCCAGGAAGGGCAGCGAGGGCGGGTAGGTGTGGACACCGCCGAGGCGGGCGTCGTCGTCGACGGGGATCTCGCCGTCGACGGTGAGCTGCCAGTAGTCGCCGCGCGGGCCGTACGGGGCGGATTCGGTGCGCGACACCACCGTGATCACCTGGCCGTCGTCGGCGCGCAGGCGGGCGGTGACCTCGCAGCCGACCGGCAGGTGCTCGGGAACCGTGTCGTCCTCGTGCGGGCGGCGGGCGAGCAGTTCGCGGTAGTGCAGCGACAGCGGGGCGCCGCCGAGCGTCCAGTACAGCTCGACCAGGTGCCCGCGGGCCCAGTCGTGGGCGCCGTAGCCGCCGGGGTAGCCGCGGCGCGGGATGTTGGTCTCGACCTCCTTGGGCAGCAGGTAGCTGCGGCTGGCGTCGTACGGGGTGATCCAGCGCGGCCGGGCGGTCGGCCAGACGGCGGTTGCAGGCGACACGGGGAACCTCCTGGATGGCGAAGCGGACGCGACCGGGGACGGCGGGGATGGGCGGGACCGGCGGTGTGTTCCCGCCGGTCCCGCGCCGGTCAGTTCCGTTCGCCGGTCGGGGAGTTGAGGACGTCCAGCAGGGCGGCGACGATCTCCTCGGTGTCGGTGGTGTCCTGCCTGACCAGGGCCTCCGTCGCGGGGTATACCGTGGTGTGGTTCCCGAGCAGCCAGCTCCTGACGGTCTGGATCTGGTAGCGGTGCCCGGCGACGGTCGCCTGGGTGAGCGTGCAGCGCACGATTCCGGGGACGAAGCGGAACGTGCGGGGCTCGCTCAGGAAGACGTCGTCGCGGGTGAGCGCCTGGGACATGCGGTTTCTCCTCATCACTCGGTTTCCGGGTCGGGCGGCGGGGCGGTCGGTCCCCGCCGCCCGCGGGGCGGTCAGTACAGGGGCGTGGTGCCGGGCGCGGTGAGCTGTTCGACCTCCGGTGCCTCGGTCAGCTCGCGCCAGCCGCTGGAGTCGCAGGAGTGGAACCGGCCGTCGATGGCGAGGACGTCGCCGGGCGAGAGCGAGCGGTTGCCGCGGGCGCGGTAGTCCACCGCTCGCGGGTCCGGGGCGCCGAAGTCTGGGTCGTCGCCGATGTTGAACAGGTCGAACGCCTGCTCGGCCAGGTCGTGGTCGTGGATGTCGCCCTCGATCAGAGCGGTGTAGGTGAAGACCTCGGTGACCGTCTGGCCGGGCACCCAGCCGCGCAGGAACGCGCCGCGGGCGCGGTGGTTGTTGTGGAACACCCGCACCCACACCGCGGCGGGAGCGCCGGCGGGCGCGTCGGTGGCCTGGATGGTGGACATGACCCCTCCTGGAATGCGGAAAGCCCGGCCGGGGCCCGGCCCGGGAAGGGCCGCGCGCCCTGGGCCGGGCTGTGGCGGAAGCTGGCGAAAACGTGGCCAAAAACTGGCCAAAAGTTGGCAAAACCGCAGGTGTGGACCCTGCTGGGCGACGGGAGATCGCCGAAGTTGTCGGTGGGCTCGCTTACGCTCGGGCGTATGACGACGGCTACCCGCGAGCAGGCCGCGGCCACGACGCCGCGACCGCGGCGTCCTCGGGCTGCGCTCTGGGTCGATCCGCAGGTGCACGCCGCTGAGATCGCGCGGTTCCGGCGCAAGGTGGTGGTGCCGCCGCCGAACGCGGACGGCTCGCCGAGCCCGATGTGCTCGTTGTGGAGCCGGGCGGTGGGCAACGACGGCTACGGCCGGTTCTCGATCACCCGCGGCGGACGGGAGATCACGGTGAAGCCGCACCGGTACGCGGTGGCGCTGCGGCTCGGGATCACCGTCGCGTACGGCCAGGTCATCGAGCACGTGGAATGTGACCTGCCGCTGTGCTGCACTGCCGATCCAGATCTGACGGTGGGCCACATCTGGCCCAGCACCCAGGCTGCGAACCTGCGGCGGATGGCGGCCAAGGGCCGCGGCGGCGGCCGCTGGTGGCACCGCAAGTGGAGCGGCCTGAACCGGGCCGAACGCGCGGAACGGTCCCGGCAGCTGCGCGACGTCGTCGCCGAGTACGGCTGGGACGAGGAACGCATCCGCGCGGTGCTGATGCGCATCGACCCGGCGCAGACCGTGCTGTTCTAGCTGGCGATCAGCCCGTCCGGCACGGCGATGAAGCTCGCCGTGACCCGCGCCGGCGCACGGTGCTCTTGGCAGGTCAGCCAGTCGCCGACCTGGTGGGTGCCGTCCAGGTCGAACAGGCAGCCGCACGCGAGTTCGCCGACGGTGGCGGTGCGCGCCTCCAGCTCGAGGGAATCCATCCCGGTTCTCCGTTCGCTCGGTTTCTCCAGCTCGCGCGGGAGCTGGTCGCGCTCCCCGCGCGGTCCCCGCCGTCTCGGTGGGGCGCACTCGGATCGCGCCGGGCGCGGTTCGGGGTCAAGCCGCGGCGCTTTTCCGCGGCTTGACCCCGGGGCGTGGCCGGGGCAGAGTGCGGCGGCCCACCGAGACGGCGGGACGGTGCCGCACTCCCTGGTCACAGCCCCTGACGCACCGGCATCCCGACGCCCGGCGACGCGGTCACGCCCGCGGCGAGGCCGGTGGTGGCGCGGTGAACGGTGGTCCAGATCCCGGCGCGCCGGGTAAGACCGGCGGTGTGGGTCGAGCCGGGGGAGTCGTCGAGGATGAACGCCAGGGCACGCTCGGCGCCGAGGTCGACGGCGGCCTGCACCATCTCCTCGTTCCGGCGGAACCCGGCGTCGCGGCGGTACTGGCCGTCCTGCACCCACTGCGCGGGGTAGCGGTCGACCCGGCCGCCCCAGTGCGTCCAGCAGTCCTCGCAGAGCTGGTCGGCGCCGCGCTTGCAGGCGCCGGACATCAGGATCGTGTCCGGGTGCCACACCTGGGCGAGCGCGTCGCGGATGACGCCGGTGTCGGTCCACAGCTGGGAGCCGGTGATCAGCACCCGCCGGTACATCCTGTCCATCACGAGCCACCTCCGAGATCGGGTCTCCCGCGGTGCGCGGGGCGGAGGTGGCTCACGTGGCCGGGTCGGCGGGGTCCAGCGGGGTGTGCTGGAGGCCGCCGGCCCGGCCACGTACCGTGCGCCAGTCCCCGGGCTTCGGGAGGCGGGCGACGTGGGGGCGCTATTCCAGCCAGTCGTTGTCGTCGATGATCAGCAGGCCGCCGAACACCGCGATCAGCGAGATCGCGTAGGCGGACCACCAGCCGATGTGCTCGCCGAACAGCGCCACGATGCCCATGAGCACGAAGGCGACGCCGGCGGCCAGGGCGGCCTTGATGATGGTCTTGATCAGGAACTCGATCACGGTCTTGGTGAAGTCGTTCATTGCGGTCCTCGCTCGGTTTCGGGCCGCGCGGCGCGGGTGGTCGGTCCGCGGCGCGGCGAGGCAGGAAAGGGCGAAGGCCCGGACCGACTCTCGCGCGGGGGAATGTCGGTCCGGGCCTTCGGTCGGGCTGGAGCCGGGTGGTCAGTGCTGGTGGCGTGGCGGGTCGTCGCAGTCGGCCAGGTGGTGGGTCAGCCAGCGGACGGCGGCGTCGGATCTGCCGTGGGACTCCAGCAGCCCGACCAGCACGTTCACTTCGCGGCAAGCGAGCGCGAAGGCGATGTCGGCGGCGAGAACGGGGTCGCTGAACACGTCGACGAACACGTCGATCGGGTCGTAGACCAGCTGCCCGGGTGCGGACATGGCGGTTACCTCCCCTCGGGGTGGTCGGGCAGCGGCGGCTGCGGAGGCGGGAAAGGCGGTCAGTGCACGCGGAAGCCGCCGTGGCAGGCGGCGGTGCGCAGGAACGGGACGACGTCGTCGGCGAACGCGGCCGGATGCGGCGCGCCGGCGATGGTGGCGAGCTCGTAGGCGATCAGGGCTTCGGCGCATTCGTCGGGGGTGACGTGCCAGCCGTCGCCGCTGGTGAGCTTGTGGCTGGGGATGCCGGGCAGCCGGGCGGCGCCGCGGGTGCCGTGGTCGGCCTGGATGTCGGCCAGGGCCTGCATGTAGGTGCGGGCGCGGTCGGTGGCCGGCTGCTCGCCGTCGAAGTCGTGCCGGTCGAGGTGGTCGCTGGCGGGGAAGTCCGGGACCGGGCTCGGGTGGGCCATGTCCAGCGCGATCATCGCCTGGCACAAGCGGGTCGTGCCGAGGGTGAACCCGCGCTCGATGCGGGTCGTTTCCTCGAAGTCGGGGGCGTTCTGGACGTGCATCTCGTAGCCCACCTGGGCTCCTCTCGCTCGGTTTCTGCTGGTCGCTGGCCGGGGTGGTCGGTTCCGGCCGGGTGTGCCGCGGTGGCCACGCCTCGCTCCCGTCCGTCAGGGCGGGGCGTGGCCGGCCGCGGCACCTGCGCGCTCAGCTGGAGATGAACTCGTTGTCCTCGTAGGCGGCGAACCGGTCGCGGATGTGCGCGGCGGCGTGTGGGCCGGCCGTTTCGGCGTGGTGGCGGCCGGTGGCGCGCCAGTCGGTGAGCAGGTGCCCGGCGCCGGGGTCGACGACGGTGACCTCGGCGCGGTGCGGGACACCGTCGAGGAAGGCGGCGACTTCGGTCCCGGCGTCGGGGTCGCGGTCGACCACGATCTCCAGCCGGAGCTGGCCCCGCTGGGTGAGCGCCGCCTGTTCCAGTTCGTGCAGGGCGGTGGAGATCTCGCTGATGACCGCGGTGGCCCCGGCCGCGCGGTCTCGGCGGCGGGCGGCTTCGTTCGTGCTCAACCGGTCGAGGTGGGTGCGCAGCCGTCCCAGTACCTCGACGTGGCTGAGGGCGTCACTCCATCGGGCAGGCTGGTGCGGATCGGGGCCAGCCGGCCGAGGTCGGCGGCCGCGGGCAGGCCGACCCGGTAGACGTTGTCCTCGAGCTGGAGCCAGAACCGGCGGGGGTCGTTGTCACCGACCAGGGAATCCAGTTCCGACACGATGGACCCGACCAGCTGGGCGACGCCGGCGCCGTCGGTGGTGCGGTACTCCTCGAGGCAGGTGGACACGACGCCGTCGGCGGTCCACCGGTAGCCCTCGGGGTCTTTGATCGCGGTGAGGGCGAGCTCGCCGTCGGACTCGTCCATGGTGACGATCAGCTCGGTGGCGCCGGGGAACGGGCCGGACACCCAGTAGGCGACCCGCAGCAGGCGGGCGCGGCGCATCGCCGCGGCCGCGGCGTCCTGGAAGTCGTAGGCGTGGCGCAGGTACACGGCCTCGGGGCTGGCCGGGGGCACCGTGCTGCTGATGGGCGCGGTCACGCCGCGTTCCGGGCCGTGGCGGGCTTCGGGGCCGGCACGGTCTTGCCGGCAGTTGCGGCGACGGGCTTGGCCGGGGCCTTCGCGGCCGGCTCGGCCGGAGCTTCGGCCTCCTCCTCCGGGTCCTCGTCGAACTCGTCGACCGGGGTCTGGACGCCGTAGCGGATGCGGTCGCAGATCGCGTCGACCAGCTTGGGTGCCGCGGGGATCAGGACCACGCCGACCACGATCATGGCCAGGATGGTGAGGGCACCGAGAATTTCATTCCACATTGGACACAACTCCTCGCGTTGGGGTGCTGCTCCGCCGGTGGTGGAGCGCGGCCCGTCGGCGCGGCCGGGCGCGTGGGGGCAAGCGCGGTTTGCTTGCCCCCACGTGACTGGTCGTGCAGGGTCGTCGCGGTCCACCGCCGGCGGAGGGGCGCGCGGGGAACCCCGCCGGCACCGCGTCAGAACTCGCCGTACAGCTCGGGCTCGTAGTGGCCGCGGCCGCGGCGGTCGAGTTCGGCGAAGTCCAGGCCGAGGGAGTCGGCCAGGTGCCGCAGGTCGCCGAGCAGGTCGCTGATCACCGTCTCCGGGTCCTCGTCGTTGACGTCGTTGATCGCGCCGACGCGGTGGGCGTAGGCGAAGACGGCGAGTGCGGCGAATCCGGCGCGGCGGCCGTTGTCGTGCCGGTCGTCTTCGACGGTGTATCCGTAGCGCATCTCGCCGTCGCCCTGGTACCAAGCCAGCAGGTTCTTCAGCTGGCTCGCCGCGGTGACCGGGACGTCCGGGGCGGGTGCCGGGCGGGCGACACGCTGCTGCGCGGTGTCGGGAACGGGAAGCGCGGAGCGCGCGAGGACCAGCTCGGTGCCCGGCCGGACGGCAGGCGTTCCCGTCTGGACGGTCTCGTCCTGGTCGTCGTGTTCGGCGGCGTAGATGCGGTCGGCGCAGTTGCCGCAGAACCCGTTCCAGCCCTCGCCGTCCTCCAAGCTGTCGTCGCAGTCCTCGGTGGCGCAGACCTCCGGCTCGCCGTCGCCGTCGGCGTCGGCGTCGAGCGGGGCGGGCACTGCGGTGTCGGCGAGCAGGACGCGGACTGCGGTGCCGCGGCCGGCGGGCCGCATCATCTTCGGGTGCGTCTTCGTCGGGTTGATCTCGACGGTGAGCACGTTGTCGTCGGCGAGGCTGGCGGTGATGGCGACGCCGGCGACGGCCATCGTCGGGCGCGGGGTCGGGCGGGCGAACCACAGCGCGCCCCACGGTCGCGGGTCGTCCTCGACGAGGTAGGCGACCAGGTTCCGCGGCTGCCTGGCCTGGATGGCGGCGACGTCGTCGACGGTGGGCAGCTTGCACCAGAAGACGGTGGTGCCGTCTTCCCTCTCGGGCTCCCACCAGTCACCGCCGAGATCGGTGCCGATGGCGGTGGCGAGCAGTTGCTCGATGTGCGGGACGACCTTGGCCCACGGGGCGCCTTCGTCGGTGCGGTAGTCGGCCAGGGGTGCCTGGAGTTCCTGGTCCCGGGCCCACAGGGCGGGGGCCTCGGGGCCGACGATCCGGAGCAGTCCCACCCGGTAGGGCGGCCGGTCGTAGTGGTGCTGGTCGTTGATCGTGAGCACGAGGTGGGTGGCCGTGGGCAGGGCGTCGCGGACGATGCGGGCCACGTCGTGCAGCAGCGCCTCGTACAGGTGGTCCTGGGCGATGTCGAGGGTCTGGCGGGCGAGGAACTGGCGCCGTTGAAGCGCGCCTTTGGGGTGGAGGGTGGTCACGGATGGGTCCTTCCGCTCGGTTTCGCGAGGTGCGGCAGGCGCGGGTGGTCAGTCCGCGCGCCGCGATCGCCGCATCGGGTGCGGCGAGAACCAGGGGATGAGCGCCCCGGCCAAGCCGGGGCGGGGCCGCGTGACTGCGGCGGGGCTGCTGGCGCGGCGACGGCCGCAGGCCGGGCACGCGGGTGCCCGCGGCGGTGATGTCGCGATGGCGCCCAGGCCGGTTCGGGCGTGAGTCCGATGTGTCGGTCGAGATGCGCGTAGTTCGTGCCAGCGCGTGGATCGGCGCCGTGTCTGCGTTCCGGCGCGAGCTACTGGTCGACGGCGGGCGGGGTGACCCTGGCGATCCACTCGTCCCAGGTGAGCCCGTGTGCTGCCGCGACGTACTCGCAGTAGCGGCGGACCGAGTCGAGCATGCCGACCCGCTCCCAGGGCACGGACGTGGCGTCGACGGCGGCGATCAGCCGGGGAATGCAGGGGTGTTCAGCGAATGCGAACGGCATGTTGGCTTCGCGCAGCAGCGGCCGGAGGTCGACCAGTGGTGCCTCCGTCTGCTCGCTGTCGCCGGCGCGGACGGTGGCGTCGAGGCGGCGGAAGGCGGGGAAGAGTTCCAGCGGCAGGTGGTGCTCGCTCATGTGCCGGACGAAGGTGGCGAGGTCGGCGGTGGAGACTGCCACGGTGGCGCGGTGGGTGCGAGCACGCGCCTGGGCTTCGGGACGGTCGTCGGCGTAAACACTCCATCCGCAGAGGCAGTCGGCCTTGGCGGCGGTGATCGGCACGTAGCGTCCGCACGAGCCGTTGGATTTCGTCTTGTATCGCTCACCCGTCGTCCATGCGGTGGTGCGGGTGCGGTGCGCGCCGGTTCCAGTCCAGCGCCCGGCAGCTGCCATCGGAGATCCTCCTGACACGGTGGGCGGAACATGAAAGGCCCGGACCATGCAGGTCCGGGCCGTGGTGAGGGTGATGCGGCAGGGAGCGAAGCTGATCGCTCGGCAAGCCGAGGGCGACTCGCGCCTTCGGTGCGAGGTGCGGCGGTCAACCGGTTCGGCCCGCCGCGGCGACGATCTCGGCCATGCTCAGGTCGGCTTTGAACGTGTGCCCGATGCGGGCTTCGAGCCGCGCGTACTCCTGCGCCAGGCCGGGGTTCAGCTTGGCGGCGAGGACCAGCTCCTTGCGGCCGGCCAGCACGCAGAACACGCAGGACAGCCGGGGCATGCCCGCGGCGTAGGCCGGGTGGTACGGCACGCCGGAGCGGGCGATGGTCTGCCAGACCTCGACCTCGGTCCAGTCGAAGATCGGCAGCCAGCGCGTCACCTGCCGGCGGCTGTTGCTGGCGGAGTCCGGGCCGAGCGGGGCCTTCTTCGCCCGCGCCGGTGACTCCTCGGCGCGCAGGCCGAGGCAGTTGAGGATGCGGATCGGGCGGTCGTTCCCGCTTTCCTGGAAGGCGGCGGCCTGGCGGGTCATGAGCTTGGCGACCTGGGAGGTCTTCTGGTCGCTGGTGCAGTAGCGCGCGGCCGCGGAGGGAAACATCCGCCGTGCTTCGATCTGGTCGAGCAGGTCGCCCTTGGTCCGGCTGACCGCCTCGAAGCGGAGGCCGTAGTGGTCGGCCTGGCGCTGGGCGAGGTCGCGGGTGCCGGCCCACTCGACGCGTCCGAGGTCCGCGTGCACGGCCAGGAGGTGGTGGCGCGGGTAGTGCTGGGCGTCGGCCAGCTCGACCAGGAAGGTCAGCATGGCCTGGGAGTCCTTGCCCGCCGAGGTGTTGATGAGGACCAGGTCGTAGTCGTGCAGGTCCACCTCTGGTGGCGGGCTCAGGACCGGCGGCGCGGTTTTCCGGGGAGTCACGGGCAGAGTCCTTCCGCTCGGTTTCGCGAGGAGGCGGCAGGCGCGGGTGGTCAGTCCGCGCCTGCCGCGCTCCCGCCGCGTCGAGGGCGGCGGCGTTGGTCAGGCGCCGGGCAGGTGGTCGGCGGCGCGTTCGATGACGACGCCGGCGCCGGGTGCGAGCTCGGCGTAGATCTCGGGTGCCAGCCACCAGCCGCGCATGGCCGTCCATGGCTCGCCGTCGTAGCGGCGGGGTTCGCCCAGCCGGGGCTGGACGTGGCCGGCGCGCAGGCTGGCCTCCCAGGACGGGCCGCTGAGGAACTGGGTGAAGTAGTCGTCGTCGGCGAGGTCGACGCGGACGACCGGCAGGTCGGGGTCGAACTCGTAGTTCGGCCGGGCCAGGAACTCCGGCAGCGGGGTGTCGCTGGTGATGGTCCAGTTGCCGCGGCAGGCGCCGTCGAGCTGGACGGCGGCCGCGGAGACGTTGCCGGCCAGGCCGACCTGCACCAGGCGCAGGCGGTACCGGAACGGGTCGGGGGTCAGGCCCACGGCGGCACCTCCCCGACGAACAGCTGCCGGGCGGTGTCCGGCTGGGCGTCGAGCACCAGCGGGACGTCGGCGTCATCGTCGTCGAGACCGTCGAGGGTCCAGGTGCTCGCCTGGTGGCGGCGGACCAGCTCGTCGACGATGGCCTGACCGTCGCGATCACGGAGCCAGCGCTCGAACTCGTTCCCGGAGCCCAGGCCGGTGCCGTCGTGGTAGCAGGTCGCCCCGTCGAGGAACTCGCAGCCGGGCAGCGGGTTCTCGGCGCCGGGCATGGGCTGGCGGGAGTGGTACTCGATCGACATGCCGCCGCCGAACGTGTCGAGCAGGGCGGGCCGGATTTGCAGCTCGACCGCGCCGGGCGGGCCGACGACGATGACGCTGTGGACGCTGTTGAACGGGCAGCGCCGCAGCCGAAGCGACAGCGGCGCGGGCACCGTGACACCGCCGTCGAACGGGGTGAGGTCGTTTCCGGACATGAGAACTCCCTTGCGCGAGAACGGATTCGGGCTGATGAGGGCGCGGTGAACGAGCACGGCGGCCGCCCCCGCTGTTCTCGGGGCGGCCGCCGTGCTCGTGGGCGCGCGGGAGGAGGTCAGGACACCCGGTAGGTCTTCTCGAATCCGCCGGGGCGGAAGGGGTCTTCGAGGCGGACCGTGATCGGGATGCCGCTCAGGTGGGTCTCCGGTGTGATCGACACGGTGGGGTAGCCGTCCGGTCCGGCGAAGACGGCGACGGTGAGCCCGGCGGCGTCCAGGCAGTAGGTCACCGCGGGGATGTCGGTGTCGGCGGGGTCGGCGTCGAGGACGCGGAAGGTGCCCAGCCGCAGCGACGCCTCGCCCGGCTCGGGACCGGCGACGACTTCTTCGATGATCTCGAACCCGGCGTCGAACGATTCGCCGCAGGTGGGCGCGTCGGGGCCGCCCGCGCCGCCGTCTCCGGCGTAGTACACGAGCACGACCTCGGCGTCGCTGAGCCCGGCGGGGCTGGCGGGGACGTCGGCTCGGTGGGTGATGTCGGACCAGTCGGCGCGGACGGCGGCCGCGAGCGCGGACAGGGCGGCGGGGTAGTCGCGGTAGAGGGTGGTGTCGTCGAGGTGGCGGTCCCACCGGTGCAGCAGCTGCACGGTGGCACCGACCGGCGCGGTCAGTTCCGCCGGCGCGGGGGCCGGGATGGTGGACATGCGGATGCTCCTCATCGCTCGGTTTCGGTCGGCCGCGCGGGGTGGTCGGCCCGCGGCGGCCGGGCAGGCGTTGGTCAGGACGCGGGCGCCGGGGAGATCCGCGCGGCGCCGTGGGCCGCGGCGCGGGCCTCGACGCCGGCGACGATCTCTTCGGCGATGACCGGCCAGGAGTTGCCGTAGCTGTACTGCTGGGCGCCGGCGAGCACGTCGTCGGCGACGTCGAACGCGAGACCGCCGCAGATCCCGGCGCGGCAGGCGGCGACGAACCGGGCGTCGCCGTCGGCGTCGCCGTGGGCCTCGGTGAGGTAGTCGCGGACCGCGATCAGGCCGACCGCGGGAACGGTCTGCTGGTCGGCCGCAGGCAGCAGGCGGGTGCGGCAGCTCTTGCACCGGTCGTCGGCGGCCGGGTTGTGCCAGCCGCACCGGCACTGCTGGAGCAGGCCGGCGCGCAGCGCGACCTCGCGGATCACCGGGTCCTCGTGTTGGTCGGCGTGCTCGAGCAGGACGCTGAGCGCGGACTGGGCGTCGGCGGGAATGGGCATGGCTCCTCCAAGGGGTTCGGCGAGCGGAACGCGGGTCAGGTGCCGGGTGGGGTCTCGACGTCGTCGAGACCCAGCGAATCCAGGGCGGCAGCGCGGATCGGATCGGTGATCGCCAATCCGGCCGAGGCCGGGTGCAGTCGCAGGCAGGCACCGGGGTTGTAGAACGCGGTGAGCCGCAGCAACGCGGTGGAGATCTGGTCGATCTGGGATTCGCGCCGTGCGGTCACCCGCACGACCAGCTGGAAGCCGGCGTCGCGGCCACGAGTGAGGTCGATGCTGTCCCAGGTGCGGCGCGGCAGGTCGGCGAGTCGGGCGTTGCAGTCGGCGATCTGCTGCACGGCGTTGCACCAGCGGCGATAGATGACCGCTCGGTGCGGGTACCGCAGCGGCTTCTCGGTCAGGCTGCCCGGCAGGGCAAGCTCGCGCAGCCGCCGTGCCGCATCCGGGCTGCGGTGCAGCCCGAGTGCCTGCGGTACCGGCAGGTCGCCGCAGACCAGCGCGGCGACGTTGCCGCCGGGGTCGTCGACGGTGAGGACGCGCAGCAGGCCGCCGGGCTCGCGCCGGGCCCACACGCGGGACAAGCTCAGCTCGACGAACGGTGCGCCGGGCCGCCACGCTCCGGCGTGCCGGGTGTAGTGGCCGGGCAGGTGCACGACCGCGGTGGCCGCGCACGCGGGCGGGCGTGGTTTACGAGCACGACGAGGACGCAGAAGCCGGGTCACGCGCACGTCCCCTCCCGAGGCCAGGCGGCGGCGCGGACCAATTCGGTGCACGGCAAGGCTTTTCTCCTTCGCATCGGTGGATCGGCACAGGAACCGGACCCGGTCGCAGCTGGCCCGGGTCCTGCCCGATGCGTCGACGGGCTCGCCGATCGGGGCCTCTCGCGCTGCGCGGTCTTCGAGCGCGACGGCTGCGGACGGGGCCGCTACGCTGGTGGGCGTCGGGCCGGTGGTCGGGTATTCCGCTCGGTTTCCCCGGCCGGCCCGCCTCGGCCGGTGGGTGCCCCTTGGTCAGGGCGCGTGTCCCTTCGCGGGCACAACCCACCGGCCGCCTTCCGGTGCCGCGGTCAGCCGACGAGCAGGTCGTAGGCGGACTGCTTGCGCTTGGCCAGGTCGTCGCCGACGAGGACACGGTTCGCGCGGACGTCGAGGTTCTTGGCCGGGGCCTGGTGGTCCAGGTATTCGGTGACGGCCTGGAACGCGGCCCAGCGGGTGCCGCGGATGCGCGCCTGGGTCTGCGCGGAGGTCCACAGGCGGGTGAGCGCGCCGTTGCGGCGGCGGGCGTTGTTGAGCGTGCGCGCGGAGGCGCCGTCCTTGATCGGCCACACCTCGCGGATCAGGTTGTCGAACTCGGTGTTCGACATCTCGGTGCGGATCAGCCGCTGTGCCTCGGCCTCGAACGCGGTGCTGTAGTTGAACAGCAGGCCGAGCTTGGAGCGGATCTCCTCGACGTTGATCTCGGACTTGCTGGTGTGCCGGATGGACACGCAGGAGACGTGGTCGCGGATGGCGACGTTCTGCTGGTTGGCGCAGAAGGGCCGGAACGGCACGATCATCACCCGGAACGCGGTCTCGCCGTCGTGGCTGTTGAACACCACCAGGTGCAGCTGGAGGGCGTCGGCGCCGTCGACGTACATCGTGGTCGGCAGCTCGATGGTGACGAACGTCTTGCGGCCGCCCTCGATCGCGCCGGCGTAGCCGGTGCCGCGGGCGCCGGACTCGGCGACGAGGGTGTCGATGACGGCGGCGCCGGCCTCGTTCTGGTGGACGCCGTAGCCCTTGCCGACCGTCGAGAGGTAGCGGGTGGCGCGGGTATCGGGGTCGGTGTAGACGAGCATCACCTTGTCGGGGTTGTCGATCGTGGTGACGCCGTCGGAGGTGATCTCGGTGCCGGTCATGGGGACCTTGCGGATCTTCCACCCGGCCAGGCCCGCGGTGACCAGCGCCTCGTGGGCGCTTCCGGTCGCGGCGACGGAGGTGCCCAGCCGGGCCCAGGCGCTGCGGCGGGTCGGGTCGGCCGGGGTGAGCAGCGAGCGGGGCTCGGCGGTGAGGGTGCTGGCGTAGGACATGGTTGTGTTTCCTCCACTCGGTTTCTGCCATCCACACGAGCTGGTCTGTCTCTTGTGGACAGTTGCGCTGTCCGGTCTCGGTGGGGCGCGCTCGGGTGGCGCCGGTGCCGGGGAAAGGGGTCAAGCCGGCGCTTTTCCGGCTTGACCCCGGCCCGGTGCCGGCGCACCGTGCGAGCGCCCCGCCGAGACCGGCGGCGATCAGCGCGCCGTCGCCACGGCGGTGACGTGCGGTCGTTCCACGATCTGGTCGCCGCGGCGTTCGACGACGGTGCCGACGGGGAAGGCCGCGGCGATGCGGGCCATGTCCCGGGCGGCCTCGTCGGCCCAGCCGCGCACCGTGTCGTCGTCGGGCAGGCCGGCGTGCAGCAGGCTGGCGTGGTGGGCGGCGACGTAGTCGGGGAAGCTCATCTCGCGCTGCACGACTTCGGCGGTGGTGGTGGCGAGGCGGGAGTCCAGGCCGGAGAACGCGCGGCAGCAGCCGCAGCCGCCGTCGGGGTTGCCGCGGTCGCGGTCGCAGGACGAGGTGATGTCGACCAGCTCGCCTGGGGCGCAGGCGATGAAGTCGTTGCCGCGGTCACCCTGGGTGCGGGTGGTGGCGACGAGGACGGCGAGGGTGGGCACGGAAGCCTCCTTGAGGTTCGGCGGGCAGGGGAAACGCCGCCGCCCCCGGCTCCCGGGAACGGGGAGCCGAGGGCGGCGGGGGTGTGGGCGCGAGTCAGGTCAGGGCGTGCACGGCGCCGGCGGCGACCTCGATGCCGACGGTGAAGATCAGGTCTCCGGGGGCGGCGAACTGCTCGGCGAGGCCGCGGCTGCCGAACGGCGCCGTGGCCAGGGCGGCGTCGCGATCGGGTCCGGCGAAGAACAGGTCGACCTCGACCGGGGCGGGTTCCGGGTCCCGGTCGAGGGGTTCGGCGAGCGCGAGGTCGCGGGGGTGGGCCAGCCGGCCGGTGACGTCGATGCCCTGCTGGGTCTGGCTGTCGGCGTAGACGAGGTGGTCGTCGATCAGCTCGCGGTTCTCGGCGAGGTAGTCCCCGGCGAAGTAGTCCGGGTCCATCAGCAGCTCGTTGAGCTCGTCGACGGGCACCGGGACCGCGACGGTGAGCTCCCAGTAGATGTCCTCGGTGGCTTCGATCTCCATCGGCACGGCGACGTCGTCGGCGCCGCCGCGGGCGGTGGCGGTGACCTGGAGCCGGGTCCGCTGAGTGTCGGTGCCGGCCAGGGACCGGTAGGGCTGGTCGATCAGCCGCGGCAGCGGGTGCGCGGCGCTGGGCACCGGGTCGTGCAGCAGGTGCCCGGTGTAGTAGCGCAGCGACTCGGGGCCCACTTTGGACAGCGCGTCGGCGTCGCCGTGCAGGCACAGGTAGACCACCAGCTCGCACACCCGCATCGGTGGCAGCGCGGCGAATTCGGCCGCGTGCTGCGGGTCGGTGTGCGGGCTGGTGAACCAGTCGATCAGGGTGGCGGCGGTGGCGCGGATGCCGGGCGCGACGGCGGGCTGGTCGGGGTAGATGTCGCCGGTGCGGTCGCGGCGGGCCAGCGCGGAGAGCGCCACGTGGGCGGGCGTGCCGGTGTAGGTGACGCCGTAGGCGTCGGTGAACCGGTAGCCGGCGCCGGTGGCGGCGGTGATGCCGACGGCGGCGCCGACCTGGGCCGGGTCGATGTCCAGCCGGGGGTCGGGGACGGTGGTCAGGGGCATGGCGGCCTCCTTCGGGCAGCACGAAGCGGCCCGCCGGCGCGCGGGAGGCGCTGGCGGGCCGCGGGATCGCGGGGTTTAGTGCTCGGCGGCGGGGTGGACGATGTGGGCGATCTGGTCGCCGGCGAGGTCGAACACCGAGGCGCTGGTGTCCTCGCCCAGGCCCCAGACCAGCGCGGCCAGGTAGGCGCGGGTGGCATCCAGGGGCCGGTCGCGGTCGGTGCGCACGTGGATGACGAGGCCGGACTCGGCCGGCGGCGGGGCGGTGAGCGTGCGGGCCAGCCACGCCGGCAGGCGCAGTGACGCGGCGGCGGCGACCTCGTCGGCGTCGACGTCGATGCCGAACTCGGCGAACCACTCGCACAGCGCCTCGACGACGTCGCCGCCGTTCCAGCTGCCGTCGCCCTCCTCGAGGTCCTTCATCCGGCCGAACAGGTCCAGGACCGTGACGGGCGGCACGAGGTCGCCGGCGGGGCGCGGCTCGGGCACCGGGACCGCGGTTTCATCGGCGGCCGCGGCGGGCGGCGCGGTGTCCTCCTCGGTGGAGTGGGTGCCGGCGAGTTCGTCGTAGATCGGGGTGCCGGGATCTCGTTCCGGATGGGATGGGGTCGTGTTGTCGCTGGTCATCGGGGGTTTCTCCGCTCGGTTTCGGGCGGGAGCGGGCCGCGGCGGCCCCGGGGTGGTCAGCCCCGGCGCGGCGTGGCCCGCTCCGTCGGATCAGGCTCGGATCAGGCGTGGTCGCTGGGCTCGTCCGAGCTGGCGGCCAGCGTCAGCGGGATGTCCGGGCCGATGGCGGTGGCCAGGCCGCGGGTGCGGGCGGCTTCGTCGAGCAGGGCCTCCAGCGCGGGGTGGATGCCGCGCAGTTTCAGGTAGCGGGCGCCGAACCCGTGGCTGAAGTGCGGGAAGCTGGTGGGCCCGAAGTGGGCGTCCTGCACCCAGTACTCCTCCTCGAGCAGCCGGGACAGGAAGTAGCTGTGCGGCTGGGTGTCGTCGCTGAACAGGACGTGCAGCCGGGCGTCGAGGCCGACCATCGGGCCGTAGATGCCGTTCTCCTCCCGGTGCTCGACGCTGACGACGGTGGCGGTGACAGTGGACAGTTCCTCGCCGGTGTCGGGGTCGGTGAGCACGACGGCGCGGGCGGGCAGAACCGGGGCGGTGGTGTCGATGGGCATGGCGTTTCTCCACTCGGTTTCAGTGATGCCGCACGGCGGGGCCTGGTCAGTGCCCGTGGGGTGCGGCGCGGTTTTCAGGCGGCCAGCGCGGCGATCAGCGGTGGCAGGGCGGCGCGGGCCTGCGCGATCGCCTCGTCGAGCAGGCCGTACTCGTCGATGACCTCGGCCATCGCGGTGTCAGGGTCCTCGTCGGGATGGAAGGTGGTGCCGATCCCGGCGTCGCCGAGCAGCACGCCGGCCTTGCGGATCTCGACGCGGACGTAGCGGGCCTGAAGCTGTCGGGCCAGACGGGCGTCCTCGTGGACCTGGCGCAGCGCGAGCTCGTGCGCCGGGCCGCGGGCGAAGCCGCGGCGGGCGAGGTCGGTGCGGCGCTGGGCGAGGGTGTAGCTGGGCCGGAAGTACTCGTAGCGGTTCTCGGCGGAGAGGTAGACCGCGACGGTGTCGGCGGTGCGGGTGTCGCTGAACTCGCCGAGCCCGAACAGGTCGGGGTCCTCGTCGTAGTCGGCGACGGCGGTGGCGGCGAACCCGGCCAGCTCGGGTCGGTCGTCGAGCAGGAGGGTGATCGCCTCGCGGGGCCCGGTGCGGTAGCGCAGGGTGTTGGCCGCGGCGGCGGTGGCGCAGCGGTAGGCGTGCGCGGCGGGCAGGCCGTCGCGGCGGAACCGCTGGTAGCGGCCGATCGTGTCCGAGTCCGCCGATGTCGGCGGATCGGAGGCTGCTTCGAGCATGACGTCTCCCTGGTCGTGAGCGGGGTGGTGGATGCGGGCGGCAGGGTGGCCCGGCCGGTCCCGTTCCGGGGCTGGCCGGCCGGGCCACATCGGCGCGCGTGGTCAGCCGTGGTGGGCGCCGTGGCGAGCGCGGGGGAAAGGTCACGGGGTCGCGGCGCGGTGCATCACGCCGTCGGGCCCGGAGGGGACGAAGCCGGAGCGGGCGTACCAGGCGGCCAAGGTCGCGGTGGGCGCGGCCAGGCCGAGTCGGCGGCCGGGGTTCAGGGCGAGCACCAGGGCCAGCAGCCGGTTGCCGATGCCGTTGCCGCGCAGCTGGTGCGCGACGTGGATGGTGTCGATCCACACGGTCGCGTCCGGGCAGTCGAGGAACAGCACGAAGCCGACCTCGCGGCCGTTGGCGGCCAGCGCGATGCGTCCTTCGTTGTCCTCGTCGGGGTGCGGCGGGTCGATGGTCACCGACCAGTTGCCGGCGACGTCGGGCGTGGTCGCGAGCCGGGCTGGTCCGGTCGCCTCGTCCAGCAGGGGCATGCACGTCAGCTCCCTTCGGGTGCTGCGCAGGGCGGAGCGCGGGCCGCCCGACCGTGGTTCGGCCGTGCGACCCGCGCTCCGGTGAGGCGGGAAACGGGGATGACGCGCAGGTCAGAAGGGCGCGATCCACATCCGGGTGCCGGGGTGGTGTTCGTCGAGGTAGGGACGGGACAGCTCGACGACGCGTTCGGCCTCGGCGCGGGTGAGGATCGCGGCGTGGACCTTGCGGTTGGTGGTGCCGCCGTTCGGGGTGGCACGCAGCGCGCGCTTCAGATCGGGGAAGCGGAAGAACACCGTGTAGCGGCGGTCGTCGCGCTGCTCCGGATCAGTAGCGCCGGGCATAAGCGGCTTCCTCACGAGCGCTCAGGTCGGCCTGCTCGAGGCCCTTGAGGTCGATGGCGCTGAAGTCGCCGAAGTGCTCCCAGGCCCCGTCGACGGGGTAGTAGGCGCGGACCTGGTCGCCAGCCACGAGGTACAGCCACTCGATCCCGCCGCCGGCGTCTTCCTCGTCGAGGGTGCCGGTGCCGGGCTCGGGGTCCTGGTGGTCGGTGTAGTGGTAGCCGACGCCGGCGGTGGGCTGGACATGATCGGGCCGGTAGGGGCTGCGGGTACCGCCGTCGGCGGCCTCCGCGGCGGCTTCGCTCGCGGCGATGGAGGACCAGTCGTGCTCCAGGAGCGCGGCGGCGAGCCGGGCGAGGTCGCTGTCGTGGTGCTCGTGCAGTGCCTCGCCGAGGGCGGGAAGCTGGTGGGTCGGGTAGCCGTCGTTGTGGCAGTAGCGGGCGCGGTAGGTGCGGCCGTCGTCGTCCAGGACGCCGACGAGGGATCGGGTGGACACGGGTCTCCTTCGTGATGCTCGGTTTCGGGTGACCGCGCGGGCCCGGTGGTCGGCCGGGCCCGCGCGGGGTCGACGACGCCACCCGGCCGGCGCCGCGGGGGTTCGGGGCGGCGCCGGCCGGGCTGGCGGGTCAGATGTGGCAGTCGACGACGGCCAGCCACAGGTCCTCGGGCAGGCCGTCGAGGTAGGTGTTGGCCTGCTCGAGGTAGGCGTTGATCGACTCGGGGGTCTTGTCGGACATGGCGAACCAGCCCATGCGGCCCTTCTCGATCCACTGGCCCTCGTGGGTGAGGGTGGCGAATCCGGGGACGGCCTGGGCCCGCTGGAGCGCGACGTACTCGTCGCGGTCGAGGTGGTCGAAGATGTCCTCCGGCCCGTCGAAGAAATAGCCCTTGTAGCCCTCGTGGGCACGCAGCGCGGCGATGCGGGGCTGCGCGGCGTAGTCGGCGCGGGCCTGCTCGATGGTGTAGGTGCTGGCCTGCCAGGCGGCGTCGACCGCCTCCAGTTCCTTGCGGGACCGGTCGAGGAAGTGGCGGTGCGCGTTCGGGTCGGACTTCTTCAGCGCGTCGGCGGCGTCGATGTCGGCCAGGCCGAGGTCGGCCAGCACCGCGTCCAGGGCCTCCTTCTCCAGCTCGTGCTTGGGCCGGGGCGCGGACTTCTCGGCGGCCTTGACGCGGTCGACGAACGTCTCCCACAGCAGGTGCTGCGGGGTGCCGTGCACGACGGCGGCGTACTCGTTCCAGTCGTGGACGGCCTTGGTGGCCGCCTCGTCCCGCATCCCCGCGAGGTCCAGGGCCCTGATCCGGGCGAGATCGCAGGTTCCGGGGGTGGCCAGCTGGTCCTCGTTGGCCCAGGAGCGCTCGCCGTCTGCGAAGTCCTCGCGGGACGCGCCCGCACGCAGGCGCAGCTCACCGGACCAGCGGCCGCCGATCTGGTACCAGTCCCACTTGGCCTTCGGGTTGTACCACCAGGTCTCGCCGTCCTCGGTGCGCTGCGCGACCTCCAGGTTCTCGTCGAAGGGGGCGAGCAGGGTCTTGATGTTCGCCTCGGCCTCGTCGGCGTCGGCGCCGGACACCGCGACGGTGACGGTGAAGTGCGACATGCTGCTGGTGTTCCTTCCACTCGGTTTCGGTGATGCCGCGCGGGCGGGGTGGTCGGTCCCGCCCGCGCGGGGACATGGGTGAGGCGCGGAAAGTGGCTGGCTACAGGGCCAGCAGGGCGAGTTGCCCGGCCCGGTCCTCGCCGTCGGGCAGTGCTGGGAGCGCGGCGGGGCGTGCCTCGCCGCGGCGGGCAGCCGGCACGGCGGCCGGTGCGCACTCGGTGAAGTCGGCGCGGACGATCTCCACCAGCGGGTCGACGTCGTGCCAGTCGTCGCGGTACTGGGTGGTGTCGATGCCGCAGCTGGCTTCCAGCTCGATGCCGGTCGCGGCGGCGAATTTGCGGTATTCGGCGTCGCCGGTTCCGGCCTCGTAGCGGGGCACGCCGGAGTAGCGGAACGGGGCGGACGTCTGTGGGATGAGGAACACGCCGCGGCGGGCGATCATCGCGGCCAGGGCGATGGCGTGGTACTCGAACTTGCGGCCGCGGTAGCCGCTGGTTTCGGTCACGGCGCGCGGGATGGCGCCGTAGGGCGGGTTCGAGACCGCGCAGTCGAACTCGCCGATGTCCTCGCGCAGGGCCGGGATGGTCATGATGTCCGCGCAGATCCAGCGTGCGTCGGGCATGACCCGGCGGCCGACGCGCACGTACTCGGGGTTGCGCTCGACGCAGACGAGCTCCGGGCCGGCGTGCGGCCAGCGGGCCCACAGGTCGCGGCAGTGGAACGCCAGGCGCCCGATGCCGGCGGCCAGGTCGACGATCCGGTCCCCGCCGACGTGAATGGACAGGTCCCGGGCCAGCCCGGCCGGGGTGAAGTGCGCCCGGTCCGAGGCCGAACGGGCGGTGGAGGAGGCCCGCCAGTGGTCCAGGACGAACGCGCGTTCCTCCTCGGTCAGGGCGCGGTCCAGGTCGATCAGCTGGCACGCCTGGGCGTGCCGGTGCTCCTGCTCGTAGGTCAGCTTGGCCACGGCGGAACCCCCTTCTGGCTCGGTTTCGAGCGCGCGAGCGGGGTGGTCGGTCCCGTTCGTGCGCGAGGTGCAGGGCGCGATGCGACGAGCCGGTGCCGTTCGGGATTTCCTCGAGGGATCTCCTGCTTCCTGGTCACCGGTGGTGCCGGCCCCGTTCGGTGGGGCGCGCTCGGGTGGCGCCGGCGTCCGGGGAAAGGGGTCAAGCCGGGTGCTTTTCCCGGCTTGACCCCGGCCCGGCGCGGGCGCACCGTGCGAGCGCCCCGCCGGGCGGGACGGCGCGGCCGTCTCGTCCGCCTGCCCGGAAGCACCCGTGGTCGCCGGTCGGGTAGCTGATCTCAGCCGCGGGAGAACTGGAGGGCGTCCAGCCCGGGGATCGGGATGTCAGCCAGGGCGCGCAGCGTCTGCTCGTGCTCGGCGTGCAGGGCGAAATCCAGCACCGGCACCTTCTCCCGCAGCAGGGGCCGGTGCTCGCGCGCGGTGTCGGCCAGGGCGCGCAGCATCCCGGGCAGGTCCGGGTTGCCGCGGTGCGCCAGGAACTCGCTGTACGGCGGGCCGTACAGCCAGCGGCTGCGGGCCTTCCAGTACCGCAGCCCCTCGCTGGGCGCCGGGCGTTGCATCCGCGACCACTCGGCGCGTTCGGTCTCGCTGGCGCGGGCCCATTCGTAGTGGTGCAGGACCTCGGCGAGCTGGATCAGCATCCCGTTGATCTGCCGGGGCCGGTGCAGGTGCGTGCGGAAGTCCGGCGCGCTCCGGTCGAGTTGGTCGCGCCGCTGGGTTTCGGCGTTCATCCGCTGATAGAGGTAGCCGAGGTAGGCGTGGCCGAAGCCGTGCAGCGTGGCCTCGGTGAAGTGCGGCAGCGCGCCGGTGGGGAACGCGGCGGTCGAGCCGTGAACGGCGGCGTACACCCAAGGGAGCACGTCGTCGGTGGCGGCGAGGATCAGCCACCGGCGTTGGACGTCGCGTTCGTCGTCGGGGTCGGAGGGCGCGGTGCCGGCCCACAGGTGCGCGGGCCCGGCCGGGGTCTCCAGGACCCAGAACTCGCTGTCGAGGTCCGGGGCGAGGCCGTAGTGGGACGAGCCGAACCGCTCGCGCAGCTGCCTGACGGTGGTGGTGATGTAGCCGCGGCCGGTCAGGCCGGCGTCGGTCGGCGGGTCCTGGTTGGCGGTCGTGTCGATGGACAGGTCTGGATGCAGGACGGTCATGGCGATCCGTTCGTGAGCGGGTGGACGATGCACCACCGCGACGGCGGACGCCGCGGCCCGACGGTGCAGCGGCTGGCGTCGGCGGCGCGGCTGGCGAAGGTGTCGCCGCGGGCGACGCGGGCCGCCGGGGGTCGGCGGCCCGCGTGCGCGTCAGGCGGGAACGGGGACGACGTCTTCGAGCACGTCGATGCCCCAGGGGGCGCTGTCCCAGGCGGGCAGGGTGGTGTAGCGGTGGGTTTGGCCGAATGGCCCGTTCACTCGCTCGCCGAGGTCGGGGTGCCGGTCGAGGATCGCGGCGTGCAGCGCTTCCATGAGCTTGTTCGCGTCGCTGTCGGTCCAGCCTGGGTGCTCGCAGGACTGGTAGTCGAAGCACCGCAGTGCCTTGAGCACCACGACCGGGTCGAGGGTCGCTTCGGTGGTGCGCAGCTGGTAGCGCGGCGTGGGAGTGTTCTCGTCGTAGCGGTAGTTGACCGACGTGTGGTTCTCCTGCCACAGCTTCTGGCCCAGCTCTCGGAACCCCTCGGCGCCGAGGTCAGGGGCGACGACCTCGTATTGCGCCAGCGCGTGCACGAGGACGTCGATGTGGCCGCTGGCCACGATCCATGCAGACATGCGAAAGCCTTTCTGGACAAGGGAAAGAGCGATCGGCACGGCGGCCATCGGGCCCGTGGATGAACCTGGTTTGTGGTCGCCGGGTGGGTGCCGGCCCCGTTCGGCGGGGCGCGCTCGGGTGGCGCCGGCGTCCGGGGAAAGGGGTCAAGCCGGGTGCTTTTCCCGGCTTGACCCCGGCCCGGCGCGGGCGCACCGTGCGAGCGCCCCGCCGGGCGGGACGGCGCGGGCGTCTCGTTCGCCCTGCTACTGCTGCTCGCCGGGCAGCTGGTCGAGATCGACGGCGACGACTTCGCCGTCGAGGACGTCGTCGGCCAGTTCGTCGTCGAGGTCGTCGACGGCGCCGTGTTCGGCGGTCTGCTCCGCCCAGCTGCGGATCAGTTCCGCCGCGGCGGGGGAGGCGCCGGCCGCGATGGCGTGCTGGCGCGCCAGCCATTCGGTGGTGCGGCCGCGGCGGAGCATCCGGTCGTCGGGGTCGAGTTCGTAGCAGGTGACCTGCCGTGTTTCGACGCCGTCGAGGAACAGCGCCTCGAGGGCGCGGCCGTCGCCGTTGTAGCCGAGGACGCGTTCAACCCGCACGGCGATCACCCACCGCGGTCCGGGCGGGGGCCGCCCCGGTGATCAGGGCGTGCGCGAGGGCGGGGATGAGCACGCGCACCGCGGCCGCCGGGTCGCCGTGCCAGGTCGCCTCGGCGATGGTGATCAGCTGTGCCGGGTGGTCGATCGTGGTGGCCGTGCCGGGGGTGACGCGGTAGCCGTGCTTGCCGAGCTGGTCGATCAGGTTCCCGGCGAACTCGGCGGGATCACCGGCGGCCGCGGGCTCGGTTTGCGGCGGGACGTCGCCGGATGCCGGTTGGGTCTGGGCGAACTCCCATCGGTAGGAGACCCGGAACAGGGTGCGGCCGGGGCGGTCGAGGTCGTCGTGCGGGCGCACGACCCGCAGGCTCGTCTGGCCGGGGACGCGGCCGCGGCGGGCCCAGCCGGCTTCGGTGTCGACGTCGCGCAGCGGGATCTGCTGTTCACCGGCCTGGACCAGCAGGGTGATCTGGTTACGCAGGCTCAGGTGCTGCACGCTGTGGGCGGCGGCCAGCAGCTGCTCGGCCACGACGTTGCCCGGCTCGGCTTCGGCGAGCGCGGCGAGCGCGAGCCAGGCGCGGTCGGCCAGCAGGCCCGCCTGGTGGCGGAATTCGGCGCGTTCGCGCGCCGAGAGGGTGGTTGCTGGAGGCATGGGTGCTCCGTTCACTCGGTTTCGTCGGGCGCGGCCGGGGCTGGTCAGTCCCCGGCCGCGCGTCGGTCACCGCCCGGTGGGCGGGCCGCAGTGCGCGGCGGCGAAGCGGTCGGCGACGTGGTCGATGACGTGGTCGATGGCGGCGTGCATGTCGTGCTGGACGGCGCGGCCGAGGTGCGCGAGGGCGGTGGCCAGCACGAACGCCACGGCGGTGACCGCGGCGGACACGCCCACGATGACGAGGGCCTGCACGATGGGGTTGCGGCGCGGCGGCGCCGGCGGGAACTGGTCCGGGCGGGGCGGCTGGGCAGCGGGTTCGGTGTCGGGCATGACGTCTCCCTGGTTGTGAGCTGGGGTGGGCGTGGCGCGGGGCGGGCGGGTGTGCCCGGCAGGTCCCGTGTTCGGGTCCGGCCGGCCGGGCACACCCGCCGGGTTCAGCCGAGGGAGACCACGGCGACGCCGCCCAGCCGCTCGACCGGGATGCCGGCCTCGCGGGCGATGGCGTGGGCGAGGGACCTGCGCAGCTGGGCGAGTTCGTCGAGCAGGCCGGAGTACCAGCTCTGGAAGTTCTCGTTCAGCGGCGCCGGGGTTTCGTGGTCGTCCGCGATGCCGGTGACCAGGCTCGGGCCGTGGATCACCGGGAGGTCTCCGCTGTCGAGCAGCGCGCGGGCGTGGTCGCGCTCGCGATCGCTGGCGACGTAGTTGCCGTCGCGGACGTCGGCGAGCAGGTGGTGCAGGAACCTGGTCGCCCCGACGTTGATCGGGTGGCGGGCGACGCTGTTGCCGCCGACCCAGAACGCCACCCGGTACAGGTGGGTGATCCGGTCGACGAACGGGTCGCCGACGCGGTCGTCGATCGCCGGGCGGGGGTTGGTCTCGCTGATCTCGATCGGACCGGAGTCGGTCATGGTCAGCTCGACCGCGGTCATGGAGCCGGGAGCGGGCGTGGCCCACCAGGGGTGGGTGTGCTCGCCGGTCGCGTTCCAGCTGGCCGCGTCCTCGGTGAGGGCGTTGATCTGGTCGACGATCTGGTCGACGCGGTCGGGATGGCCGTGCTCGTTCATGGGGTTTCCCTCCGTCGTGAACTGGCTGCGCCCGTGCGGAATCCGGAGGTGTTGCGCTCCGGGCGGGGCGCTTGTTCGCCCGGCCGGCGGAGGTGGCCGGGTCAAACCGCGTCGGCGAGGACGGGCCGCTGCCCGACCGGAGGGAGGGGTGGCAGCGGGCCGTCCTCGCGCGGTTTGACGCGGACGCCGGAGTCGGCCAGCGTGCGCCCGCGCCGCCCGGTGCGCGACGGCCCCGGGGTCTTCTCCACCGCCCCGCCATGCCCATTGCCCGAGCGGCTTTCTGTTTCTGGGCAACAAAAAACCCGCGTCGCGTGTGCGAGGCGGGGTGTGCGTGGCGGGACGGCGGAGCGGGTTTCAGTCGTCGTGCGGGGAGTCCGGCGCGGTGATCTCAGAAGTCGATCGGGCGTTTCCGCGCGCGGCTGAGAACGATGGAGCCGACAGCCGGGAGGTCGCCGTCCTGGGCCTTCCTGTTCTCGCTTCGCATATCGACCAGCTCGAAGGCGCCGAGTGGGAGGCGGTAGCCCTCCTTGGTCGCTACGGCGTCGCGCATCCGGAACCGCACGCTGACGTCGAGGTTGTAATCGTTGATGTCCTGGATCCGGTTTGTCGCCGCACTCGCCGTGTCTAGATGAGTGCGTGTCCCGTTCCGGCGGCTGGCTGCCGCGTGACGAGCGACCGGATGCTCAAGGCTTCGTG
>NZ_JBSGDR010000024.1:81217-96766 GCF_053602455.1 Amycolatopsis sp. NPDC004378 | reverse complement strand
GGCAGGGCGGTGAGCACCGCCCTGACCACTCACGACCGGCGGGTCAGCGGTAGACCTCGAACTCGTAGATCCGGGCCGCGCCGTTGCCGTCGTTGGCCGGGGTCGTGATGTTCAGCTTCACGTACCGGGCCGACCGCGTCGCGATCGGGCTGTAGGTGCGGCTGGCCCGCGAGCCGGTCACCGACGCGACCGTCGTCCAGTTCGAGCCGTCGGTCGACGTCTGGATCGTGAACGCGCCGGTGTTCCAGGCCGTCGTCTCCCCGCCCAGGCCGGCGTGCTTGACCACGAACGACGACACGTTCTGCGCCGACCCGAGGTCCACCTGCAGGAACTTCGTGGCGGCCGTGGTGCAGAACTTGCTGTTGCCCGCCAGGCTGCCGTCGACGGCGTTGGCCGCGCTCTCGGCGGAGTTGCACGTCGCCGAGCCCGTGGCCGCCTTGCCCTGCGCCAGGTTCGTGCCGAGGTCCGGCGCGGCCGGCGGCGGCGTGAACCCGTCGTTGTACGACGGCGGGACGTCCGAGGCGCTCGTGCCCCAGGCGCTCGGCGACGAGCCCATCGTGAAGTCCAGCGTCGACGCGCCCGCGATGTCGCCGTAGCGGATCCACGACTTGGTCGTCGCCGTGCCGTTGACGCTCACGCTCTGGACGTACTGGGCCCCCTGCCCGGCACCGGAGCCGGTGATCTGGATCGTGCCGCTCGGGCGCACGATCGCCACCGCTGGGAACAGCGGTCCGTGCAGGGCCAGGACGTCCGCGCCCGGCGTCGACGGGTACATGCCCAGCGCGGCGAAGACGTACCACGCCGAGGTGGCGCCGAGGTCGTCGTTGCCGGGCAGGCCGCCCGCGCCGGTGGTGAACGACTCGTTCATCACGCGCCGCACCGCCGAGCTGGTGCCCTGCGGGTGGGCGGCGTAGTTGTACGCCCACGGCACGCCGTGCTCGGGCTCGTTGCCGATGTAGAAGTACGGCTGGGTCAGGCCGCCGTTGAGCTGGGTGAAGTGGTGGTCCAGCCGCTGCACTGCGGTCTTCGCGCCGCCCATCAGGTTGATCAAGCCCTGGTAGTTGTAGGGCACCATCCACGTGTACTGCGACGGGTTGCCCTCGGTGTAGCCGCTGTTGCTCGACGGCACGACCGGCCAGGCGAACGTGCCGGTGCTGCCCCGCGGCTGGATGTAGCCCGAGTCGGGGCCGTACACGTTCTGCCACCACTGGGCACGCTGCATGTAGGTGCTGTACTTCGTGGTGTCGCCCAAGGCTTTCGCGAACTGCGCCACCGCGAAGTCCGACGCCGAGTACTCGAGCGAGTCCGACGGGTCTTCGGTGATGTAGTGCCGGCTGACGTACCCGGACTGGCGGCCGCGGATCGCCTGCCCCTGCGCGGTTCCGCCGTTGGAGCTCTTGTCCATCAGCGTCAGCGCGGCCGCGGTGTCGAAGCCGCGGACCCCGAAGGCGTACATGCTGCCGACGATGATCGGGCCGGGGTCGCCGGTCATCACGAAGTGCTCGTTGTTGTTGTGCGACCACTTGGGCAGCAGCCCGCCCTGCTGGCCGTCCAGCACCATCGACTTCGCGATGTCACTGGCTTCCGCGGGGGCGATCAACCCGATCAGCGCGGCCCACGAGCGGTAGATGTCCCAGCCGGAGTAGTTCTGGTAGACGGTGTGCGACGCCGTGTGGATCGCCTGGTCGAACCCGCGGTACTGGCCGTTCGTGTCGCTGGCGATGTTCGGGTTCTGGAAGACGTGGTACAGCGCCGTGTAGAACTTCTGCAGGTCCGCGGCCGCCCCCCCCGGTCACCTGCACGCGGTTGAGGATGCTGTTCCAGCTCGCGTCGGCCGCGGCGCGCGTCCCGGCGAAGTCGAAGCCGGGGGTCTCGGCGGCGAGGTTCGCCTGCGCGTTCGCCAGGCTGACGAACGAAATCCCGACCTTCGCCTGCACCGTGGCGTTGCTCGAGGTGTCGAAGGTGACGTAGCCGCCGGAGTTCGTGCCACTCGTGCTCGACGACCCGGCGCTCACCGTGCCGCCGAGCCAGGTGCCGAACCCGCTGGGCGCGCGGTCGAACTGGATCACGTAGAAGATCTGGTACGTCTTGGAAGAGCCGCAGAACCCGCCGCCGGTCACCGATCCGGTGAGCTGGCTGCCGCTGATGCCGATGGATCCGGTGCGGCTGCCGGTGGCGCTGCGGCCGGTGTTGACGAGCAGGCGCGCGGACGTCGTGTTCGGGTAGGTCAGCTTCATGAAGCCGGACCGCTTGGTCGCCGACAGCTCGACGGACGTGTTGTAGTTGTCGAGCTTGTTCTTGTAGTAGCCGGGCGCGGCCGACTCGTTCGCCTTCGTGTAGCGGCCGGCGTACCCCGTCCACCCGGTGCCCGGCGACGTGCCGATGGCGCCGGTGATCGGCAGCAGGCCGAGGTCCTCGTTGTTGGGGCAGCCCGCGCCGTTGAAGTGGGTGAGGCTGAACTCCTCGATACTGGTGTCGCTGTAGCGGTACCCCGACGGCGACGCGGTCGGGGTGTCCGGGCTGAACTGCACCATCCCGAACGGCACGACGGCGCCCGGGTACGTGCTGCCGCCGGCGCCCCCGGGCACCGGGTTGGGCGAGTTGCTGTTGTCGGTGCCGATGAAGGGGTTCACGTACTGGGTGAGGGCGAGGTCGGCGGCTCCCGCGGGTGCGGGCAGCGTGGCGAGCCCCGCGCTCGCGAGGATGACCGCGAGCGCGGCCCCGCGCAGCCGTCTGGCCAGTGGTCCGGACATGGAACCTTCCCTCCTAGTCGCACGCTTCCGCCGCGCGACAACGTTGCCGGGCGCTGGGCAAGGTGGTGACAACGTTGTCAGCGCGGGACAGGCTGCGCCGTCAACGTCTCGGGGATCGAAGTGGTACCGCAGAACTCGGGGGACGACATGGTGCCACGGCGGAACCCGGTCGCGGAAGCACCGAAAGTCCGTTGTGCGCCAACCGGTTCCGGCACCGGACCACCCGGCCCCGGTGGACCACCCACCGCCGTGTCGACCCCCCAATCACGCGTGTCGACCCTTCCCGCACACACGGCGAAGCCCCGGCCGTGACGGAGAAGCCATCACGCGTGATTGAAGGGTCGACACGGCCTCAGGAGACGGTCACCCAGGTCTCGCCGAGCTCGGTCGTCGAGGCTTCGCCGTTGGTCAGGTCGGCCAGCCAGCCCGTGAAGTCCTCGGCTTCGTCCGGGGCCAGGCCGATCTCGAAGCGGGCCAGCGCGTCGAAGCGGGTTGCGTGCACCAGGTAGCGGGACGCGCGCAGGTCGTTCTCGAAGCGGCCCGCGCGGTCGTAGCTCACGGCCACCTCGACCAGCCTGAGACGCCGGTGTTCTAGTACACCAACACCTTCCAGGGCGTCCGAAACGGACTGACCGTACGCGCGGATCAGCCCGCCCGCCCCCAGCAGCACGCCGCCGAAGTAGCGCGACACCACCGCGACCGTGTCCGTGACTTCGCGGCGCCGCAGCACCTCCAGCATCGGCGCGCCCGCGGTGCCCGCCGGCTCACCGTCGTCACTGGACCGCCGGGTTCGCCCATCAGGCCCCAAAACGAACGCGTGACAGTGGTGCCGCGCCCCGGGTTCGGCGCGGCGGCGGGCCGCGATGAACTCGCGCGCGGCCTCTTCCGACGTCACCGGAGCGAGCGCGCAGAGGAACCGGGAGCGCTTGATCTCGAGCTCGTGGACCGCGGATCGAGCCACGGAGAGATAACGATCAGTCATCGGACGAGTCCGCCATGCGTCCAGCATCCCACCCCGGAGCACCGCCGCGACACGTGCCCCAGACCACTTGGGACAGACATTTCCGCAGGTCAGAGCCGATACTGACCGACCTTCGGGAGCGACAGCCCGGCATATGGGACTACCCCCGGGGACGTCAACGCAACCGTGGCATTTCCCACCCGGGGGCAACGACGTATGTCGATAACAGCGAATTCACACTATCGTCATAAGACCCGGCGAACCCGGGAGTAACACCGCGCGCTCCGGCTGACCCCCACCACAGTGGTCTGCCTGTGCGCGCTCGCAGGACCGACATGTTCGGCTGCCCAGCGTTGTGCGGCCTCCCAGATGACCCGCGTCCAGGCTCGCAGCCCGGCTGATACCACGCGGCATCTTGCACGAAACCAACGCCGACAACAGCAACTGTTCTCGACTGACCATCGCGGTCCCGGACCACTTCGTTAACCGGTTCAGCTCGAACCACACCATGGAGTGAGTACCGGTCGCGCCAACGCCTTGGGAGGCGGCCAGCCGTGACCCACCGTGCCCGTTCCCTGCCCCCCGCAGGGCAGCAGCTCAGCAACGCCGAGGCCGAGGGCCTCTACCGCAGCGACTACGAACACGACGCCTGCGGTGTCGCCTTCGTCGCCGACCTGACCGGCCGCCGAGATCATGCGATCGTCGCCAAGGCCCTGGTCGCGTTGCGCAACCTGGAACACCGCGGGGCGCGGGGCGCCGAACCGGACACCGGCGACGGCGCCGGCCTGCTGATCCAGATCCCGGACGAGTTCTACCGCGAGGTCGTGGACTTCGAGCTCCCCGAGCCGGGCGCCTACGCCGTCGGCACGGCTTTCCTGCCGCAGGACGAAAAGCGCCGCGGCCGCGCCATGACGACCATCGAGCGCATCGCCGCCGAAGAGGACATGCGCGTCCTCGGCTGGCGTGAGCTGCCGGTGCACACCGAGCACTGCGGGCCGACCGCCGCCGAGACCATGCCGCACTTCACGCAGCTGTTCCTCGCCGCGCGCCGCCCGAAGCCGGAGCACTCGGACCCGCTGCACATCGAGCGCAGCGCCTTCTGCGTCCGCAAGCGCGCCGAGCACGAGCTCGTCGACGACGACGTCTACTTCCCCAGCCTGTCGTCGCGCACGATCGTCTACAAGGGAATGCTCACCGAGCCGCAGGTCGAGCGCTTCTTCGCCGACCTGACCGACGAGCGCGTCACCAGCGCCATCGGCCTGGTGCACTCCCGCTTCTCCACCAACACCTTCCCGTCGTGGCCGCTGGCGCACCCGTACCGCTACGTCGCGCACAACGGCGAAATCAACACCCTGCGCGGCAACCGCAACTGGATGGACGCCCGCGAGGCGCTGCTGGAGACCGACCTCATCCCGGGCGACCTCAAGCGCATCTACCCGGTGATCACGCGCGGCGCCAGCGACTCGGCGAGCTTCGACGAGGTCCTCGAGCTGCTGCACCTCGGCGGCCGTCCGCTGCCGCACGCGGTGCTCATGATGATCCCGGAAGCCTGGGAGAACCACCAGGAGATGGACCCGGCGCGACGCGCGTTCTACGAGTTCCACTCGACGCTGATGGAGCCGTGGGACGGCCCGGCGCTCGTCGCCTTCACCGACGGCAGCCAGATCGGCGCGGTGCTCGACCGCAACGGCCTGCGCCCCGGCCGCTACTGGGTGACCGACGACGGCCTCGTCGTGCTGGCCTCGGAGGTCGGCGTGCTCGACATCGACCCGGCGACGATCGTCCGCAAGGGACGCCTCGAGCCCGGCCGGATGTTCCTCGTGGACACCGCCGAGGGCCGGATCATCGAGGACGAGGAGATCAAGACCGAGCTGGCCACCGAGCACCCGTACGACGAGTGGGTCGAGGCCGGGCTGCTGAACCTCGAGGACCTCCCCGAGCGCGACCGCGAGGTCCCGCTGCACGCCGCGCTCGTGCGGCGCCAGCAGGCGTTCGGCTACACCGAGGAGGAGCTCGACGTCATCCTCGAGCCGATGGCCCGCACCGGCGCGGAGCCGATCGGCTCGATGGGCAACGACTCGCCGCTGGCCACCCTCTCCAGCCGGCCGCGGCTGCTGTTCGACTACTTCATCCAGCTGTTCGCCCAGGTGACCAACCCGCCGCTGGACGCCATCCGCGAGGAGCTCGTCACCGCGCTCGGCACGCAGATCGGCGCCGAGCCGAACCTGCTGACCGGCGACGCGAGCAGCTGTCGCCGGATCGTGCTGCCGTTCCCTGTGCTGGACAACGACCAGCTCGCGAAGCTGGTGCACGTCAACGACGACGGCGACCTGCCCGAGTTCCAGGCCGTCACCGTGCTCGGCCGCTACAACGTCCACGGCGGCGGCGACGCGCTGGTCAAGCGGCTCGACGAGATCCGCGCCGAGGTGTCCGAGGCGATCGAGGACGGCGCGCGGCTGATCGTGCTGTCCGACCGCGGGGTCGACGAAGACCACGCGCCGATCCCCTCGCTGCTGCTGACCGGGGCGGTGCACCACCACCTCGTCCGTGAGAAGACGCGCACGCAGGTCGGCCTCATCGTCGAGGCCGGCGACGCGCGCGAGGTGCACCACATCGCGCTGCTCATCGGCTACGGCGTGGCCGCGGTGAACCCGTACCTGGCGATGGCGACCGTCGAGGAGATGGCCCACCAGGGCCTGATCCCGGGTGTCACGCCGAAGGAAGCGACCGCCAACCTGATCAAGGCGCTGGGCAAGGGCGTCCGGAAGACGATGTCGAAGATGGGCGTCTCGACCGTCGCGTCCTACACCGGCGCGCAGATCTTCGAGGCGGTCGGGCTCGGCGAAGAGGTCATCGACAACTGCTTCACCGGCACGACGTCCCGCCTCGGCGGCGTCGGCTTCGAGACCCTCGCCGACGAGGTCGCGAAGCGGCACCGGTACGCCTTCCCGGCCGACGGCGTCCGCGCCGCGCACCGCGAGCTGGAGACCGGCGCGGACTACCAGTGGCGCCGCGAAGGCGAGCCGCACCTGTTCAACCCCCAGACGGTGTTCAAGCTCCAGCACTCCACGCGGTCCGGGAAGTACGAGATCTTCAAGGAGTACACGAAGGCCGTCGACGACCAGGCCGAGAAGCTGCTGACGCTGCGCGGGCTGTTCGACTTCAAGTACGGCAAGCGCGCGCCGGTGCCGATCGAGGAGGTCGAGCCGGTCTCGGAGATCGTCAAGCGGTTCGCCACCGGCGCCATCTCCTACGGCTCGATCTCGATGGAGATGCACCAGACCCTCGCCATCGCGATGAACCGCCTCGGCGGCAAGTCGAACACCGGTGAGGGCGGCGAAGACGCGGAGCGGCTCTACGACCCGGAGCGGCGTAGTGCCGTGAAGCAGGTCGCGTCCGGCCGCTTCGGTGTCACGAGCGAGTACCTCGTCAACGCCGACGACATCCAGATCAAGATGGCGCAGGGCGCGAAGCCCGGCGAAGGCGGGCAGCTGCCCGGCGCGAAGGTGTACCCGTGGATCGCGAAGACGCGGTTCTCGACGCCGGGCGTCGGCCTGATTTCGCCGCCGCCGCACCACGACATCTACTCGATCGAGGACCTCGCCCAGCTGATCCACGACCTGAAGAACGCCAACCCCCGCGCGCGCATCCACGTGAAGCTCGTGTCCGAGGTCGGCGTCGGGACGGTCGCCGCGGGCGTCTCCAAGGCGCACGCCGACGTCGTGCTCATCTCGGGCCACGACGGCGGGACCGGCGCGTCGCCGCTGTCGTCCATCAAGCACGCGGGCGGCCCGTGGGAGCTCGGTCTGGCGGAGACGCAGCAGACGCTGCTGGCCAACCGGCTCCGCGACCGGATCGTCGTGCAGACCGACGGCCAGCTGAAGACCGGCCGTGACGTCGTCGTCGCGGCGCTGCTCGGCGCCGAGGAGTTCGGCTTCGCGACCGCGCCGCTCGTGGTGTCGGGCTGCATCATGATGCGCGTCTGCCACCTCGACACCTGCCCGGTGGGCGTCGCGACGCAGAACCCGAAGCTGCGCGAGAAGTTCAGCGGCAAGGCCGAATACGTCGTCAACTTCTTCGAGTTCATCGCCCAGGAAGTGCGCGAGTACCTGGCGGAGCTCGGGTTCCGGTCGATCGCCGAGGCGGTCGGGCACGCCGAGTTCCTCGACAAGCGCAAGGCCGTCGAGCACTGGAAGGCGGCCGGGCTGGACCTGTCGCCGGTCTTCCACGTGCCCGACATGGCCCCGGCGGGCCTGCGCCTGCAGCAGACCCTGCAGGACCACGGCCTCGAGAAGGCGCTGGACAACACGCTGATCCAGCTCGCCGAGGGTGCGCTGAACTCCGGCGACAAGGTGCGGCTGGAACTGCCGGTGCGCAACGTGAACCGGACCGTCGGCACCATGCTCGGCTCCGAGCTCACCAAGCGGTGGGGCGGCGAAGGCCTGCCCGACGACACCATCGACGTCACCTTCACCGGGACCGCGGGCCAGTCGTTCGGCGCGTTCGTGCCGAAGGGCATCACGCTGCGCCTCTACGGCGACGGCAACGACTACGTCGGCAAGGGCCTCTCCGGCGGCCGGCTGATCGTGCGGCCGCCGAAGGACGCCCACTACGTCGCCGAAGAGCAGATCATCGCCGGCAACGTCATCGCCTACGGCGCCACGAGCGGCGAGATCTTCATCCGCGGCAAGGTCGGCGAGCGGTTCTGCGTGCGCAACTCCGGCGCGCTGGCCGTCGTCGAAGGCGTCGGCGACCACGGCGGCGAGTACATGACCGGCGGCCGGATGGTCGTGCTCGGCCCGATCGGGCGGAACTTCGCGGCCGGCATGTCCGGCGGCATCGCGTACGTGCTGGACCTGCCCGCGCACCGCGTCAACCCGGAGATGGTCGACCTCGACCCGCTCGACTCCGAAGACGCGGACTTCCTGCGCGAGACGCTGGAAAAGCACTACAACGAAACGGAATCCGCGGTCGCGCGGGAGCTGCTGGCCGACTGGGACGCGGGCGTCGACCGCTTCGGGAAGGTCATGCCGAAGGACTACAAGCGCGTGCTCGCCGCCCAGGTGCAGGCCGAGCGCGACGGGCGCGACGTGAACGAGGCGATCATGGAGGCCGCACATGGCTGACCCCAAGGGCTTTCTGACCACCACCCGCGAAGAGCCGAAGCGGCGTCCGGTCGACCTCCGGCTGATGGACTGGCGAGAGGTCTACGAGGACTTCGCGTCGACGAAGCTGGAGAAGCAGGCCGGCCGCTGCATGGACTGCGGCATCCCGTTCTGCCACCAGGGCTGCCCGCTCGGGAACCTCATCCCCGAGTGGAACACCCTGGTGTGGCGGGAAGACTGGCGGCAGGCCATCGAACGGCTGCACGCCACGAACAACTTCCCGGAGTTCACCGGCACGCTGTGCCCGGCGCCGTGCGAAACCGCGTGCGTGCTCGGCATCAACGACGACCCGGTGACGATCAAGCGCGTCGAGATCTCCATCGTCGACCGCGCGTTCGAAGAGGGCTGGATCACGCCCGAGGTGCCCGTCGCGAAGACGGGCAAGAAGGTCGCGGTCGTCGGGTCCGGCCCGTCGGGACTTGCCGCGGCGCAGCAGCTCACGCGCGCGGGCCACAGCGTCGTGGTCCTCGAGCGGGCCGACAAGATCGGCGGGCTGCTGCGCTACGGCATCCCCGAGTTCAAGATGGAGAAGTCCCGCCTCGACCGGCGGCTCGCGCAGATGGAGGCCGAAGGCACGGAGTTCCGGACGTCGGTGAACGTCGGCGTCGACATCTCGGCTGACGAGCTGACGTCGTCGTACGACGCGGTGGTGCTCGCGGGCGGTGCGACCGACTGGCGCGACCTGCCGATCGACGGCCGCGAGCTGGACGGTATCCACCAGGCCATGGAGTTCCTGCCGCCGGCCAACCGGGTCGCTTCGGGCGACCTTTCCGAGTCGCCCTACTCGGCCGCGGGCCTGGACGTGGTCGTCATCGGCGGCGGCGACACGGGCGCGGACTGCGTCGGGACGTCGCACCGCCAGGGCGCGAAGTCGGTGACGCAGCTGGAGATCATGCCGAAGCCGCCGGAGGCGCGTTCGGACGCCCACCCGTGGCCGACGTACCCGATGATCTACCGCGTCTCCTCGGCGCACGAAGAGGGCGGCGAGCGGCTGTACGCGGTGAACACGCAGGAGTTCCTGGGCGACGCCGACGGTCGCGTGCGGGCCCTGAAGCTCGTGGAGGTGCGCAACGAGGGTGGCAAGTTCGTCCCCGTGGAAGGCACCGAACGCGAGCTGCCCGCGCAGCTCGTCCTGCTGGCGATGGGCTTCCTCGGGCCGCAGAAGAAGGGCCTGCTCGAGGACCTCGGCGTCGAACTGGACCAGCGCGGCAACGTCGCCCGCGACAAGGCGTTCAAGACGAGCCTGGACAACGTGTTCGTGGCCGGTGACATGGGCCGCGGGCAGTCCCTGATCGTCTGGGCGATCGCCGAAGGCCGCAGCGCCGCGGCCGGCGTCGACGCCTACCTGACCGGGCGGGACGTCCTGCCCGCGCCGATCGCGCCGACGGACCGGCCGATCGCGTAAGCCCGGCGCCGGCGGAGGTGTCACTGTCGCCACCTCCGCCGGCGCTGTCCCACTTCTCAGCCGTAGTACCCCTTTTCGAGGTCGTCGAGCAGCCCCGGCCGCGTGGGCCGCCACCCGAGCAGCTCCTGCGTCCTGGCACTGGACGCGGGCTGGTCGATCGCCAGGATCTGGCCGAGGAACCCGAGTTCGCCGGCCTCGACCGACGTGGGCGGCAGGCCGAGCCGGCGGCCGGCCACCTCGGCGACGTCGCGGATGGCCACGCCTTCGTCGCCCACCGCGTGCAGCACCGAGCCCGCCGGAGCGCCCTCCAGCGCCAGGCGGAACAGGTGCGCCGCGTCCAGGACGTGCACCGCGGGCCAGCGCTGCGTCCCGTCGCCGACGTAGGCCGCGATCCCCTTCTCCCGGCCGAGGCCGACCAGCCGCGCGACGAGCCCGTGCGCGTCGCCTTCGCCGTGCACCGACCGCGGCAGCCGCACGATCGACGCGCGGACCCCGCGTTCGGCCGTCTTCAGCACCGCCCGGGCGACGTCCATGCGGCCCGCCACCGGCCCGAAGCCGTCGGGGTCGTCCTGCTCGGTGGCCGTCCCGCCGGGCACCGACGGCGTCCCCGAAGCGGCCACGAACGGCTTGCCCCCGAGCACGGCGGCCAGGGTTTCGCTGGCCACCGCGTCAGCCCGGATCGCGGCGTCGATCTGCCCGAAGTCGTGGCCGAAGGCGAGGTGGACGACGCCGTCGGCGGCTTCGGCACCCGCTTTGAGCGTGGCGAGGTCGGTCAGGTCGCCGCGGAGCACTTCGGCACCCATCTTCGCGACGGCCTGCGCCGAGGCGTCCGAGCGGGCGAGGCCGACGACCTGGTGGCCGGCTTCGAGGAGCTCGGGCACGACGGCCGAGCCGATCCAGCCGGACGCCCCGGTGACGAAGACACGCATGAGAACCTCCCTGTGATGACACCTGGTGTCATCACCCTAGCACGTCCGACGACACCAGGTGTCATCACTTAGACTGGGCCCATGAGCCGCTGGGAGCCGAACGCCCGCGAGCGCCTGGTGCGCGTCGCGGTGGAGGCGTTCCTCGAGCGCGGCTACGACACCGTCACGGTCGCCGAGATCACCGAGCGCGCCGGGCTGACGAAGCGCACCTTCTTCCGGCACTTCGCCGACAAGCGCGAAGTGCTCTTCGCGGGCCAGGAGATCCTGAGCCGCATCCTCGCCGACGCGGTCGCCGCGACGCCGGCCTCGGCCACCCCGCTCGAAGCGGTCGCGGACGCCCTGGCGGCGGTCGAGACGGCCTTCGACGCGGAACGCCGCACGTGGGCCCGCAAGGTCCGGCAGGTGGTCGCGGCGACGCCCGAACTGCGGGAGCGCGAGCTGCTCAAGCGCGCGATCCTGAACGCGGCGATGGCCGACGCCCTGCGGGCGCGCGGGGTTCCCGACCCGGCGGCGAGCGTCGCGGCGGAACTGGGCGGGCTCGCCTTCACCGCGGCCTTCGCGCGCTGGGTGGTCGTCGACGACGAGCGCGGCTTCGCGGAATTCGCCCGCGACGCCTTGGCCGAACTCGTGAAGGCGACCGCCGAACTCACCTGAGGATCCTCAGCTGTCCAGGAGCGCGCTTCCCAGCGGGGTCAAGGAATGCAGCACGGTGTTGCGCTCCCGGTGCGTGATGATCAGCCCCGCGCGGCGCAGCACGTTGGTGTGCTTGCTGACCGCCGACGGCGTCACGCCCAGCCGCGCCGCGAGCTCGGACGTCGAGCAGCCGACCGCCAGGACCGTCAGGGCGGCCGCGCGCGTCGGGCCCAGCAGCTCCGCCAGCGCGTTGCCCGCCGCCCTGCGCGCGCCGCGCCCGAAGCCCGCCGGCGGCGCGGCCTGGCGGACGCACGGGTAGTGCAGGCGCGGGGTGCCGCCCGGGGCCGCGGGCAGCAAGGCCGGGCACACGGCGAAGTACGTCGGCACCAGCAGCAGGCCCGTGCCCTCCGACGGGAGCGTCCCGGGGACCCGGTCGTCGACCTCCAGCACGGGCGCCACCCAGCGCACCAGCGGGCGGAGGCCGGTGAACAACGCCTCGACGCCGCCGTGGAGCAGCAACTGAGTGCGCATCCCGAGGTCGGCGTCCACCTGGGCCGACACCGCGTCCCAGCCCGGCTCGAGGGCGAGTTCGTGGTAGTCGCGCATGGCCTGGACCACTCGCGGCAGGCCCGCGGGATCACCGTCCGCGAGCGCGGCCGCCCACGCGGGCAGGTCGTGGTCGGCCGGCGCCGTGCGCAACGCCGTCTTCAGGCTCACCGGTTCGGTCTTCAGCACCGCCGCGAGCCCGGACTCCAGCTCGTAGCGCCCGGCCGCGGGCAGCAGGAACTCCGGGATCGGCGCGTCCGGGCGGCAGAGCCACATCAGCACCGCCGCCGAGTCCGGCAGGCTCTGCCACACGCGGTGGCGCCACCGGTTGAACGCCGCCGAAGCCGCGGTGCGGCCGCCGTCGCGCCGCTGCAGGACCTGCAGGCTCGCGGCCAGCTCCCCCATCGGGTCGGCCGCGGCGGCGAGCCCGACCCGGACGAGGTCCGGCAGGGTCAGCTCGATGCGCACGGTTCCTCCCCCCGGTGTCTGCCCGTCTATCGACGCCCGTTCCGTTCCGTTACACGCGTGACGTGCGTTTTTTCCGCTCCGGGAAATCACCTCGACGCGCGCCCGGGCGCACTGAATGATGGCTTCGGAGACCGCTTTCGGGGGTTTGACGGTCTCGGCGAGGGGGAATCGCCGGCACGACCACGCGCCGGGTCCGCAGGGGCCCGGGGCCCGTTGCCGCGCGCCTTCTTCCCGCGTCATCACGGGTGAACCGACGAATAGGGGAACGATGACGAAGACGAAGCGGCTGATGGTGGCGGTCGCCGCCGCGGCGGGCCTGCTGGGCCTGATCGCCGTGCCACAGGCCGGCGCGGCGCCCGCCGAGGGCAAGGGCGCGAAGGTCGTGTCGATCGGCGACCTCAAGCTGCGTCCGTCCAAGGTGGCCGGTGCGACGCAGCAGCGGTCCGCGCACACGATGGCCGCGCAGACCGTCGACCCGGGGCCGTACCTGCTGGAGTCCGCGGGCTTCGGGCGCTGCTGGGACGCCGACACGAACACCATCGGCGCCAACGGCACCAAGATGCAGCTCTGGGACTGCAACGACACGGCGCCGAACCAGGCGTTCTGGCTGTCGCAGAACCCCGAGGGCTACTTCCGGTTCCAGAACTACCAGAGCGGGCGCTACCTCGACGCCGACACGAACACCATCGGCCGCAACGGCACGAAGATCCAGCTGTGGGACTTCATGCCGGGCGGCAAGAACCAGTGGTGGACGATCACCCAGATCCCCGAGGGCTACCTGCGGATCCAGACCCCGGCCAGCCCGGCGTACCTGACCGCCGAGGGCCAGGTCGGCGGCAACGGCACGCGGCTGCAGCTGTGGGGCTTCATCGCGGGCGGCAAGTCCCAGTGGTGGTACTGACCCGGTAACCGGGAAACGCGGGCCCCGGCGCGGGGCCCGCGTTTCCCGTCGGCGATTCGGCGTTCAACTTAATCTTTCGTGTGAATTCCCGGAATCGGTGGCAGCCGGCCGCGCGGGCCCGGCAACCTGGATGCAAGGGGGCACGGCCGGCGAAGGGGGCTTCGGCGGGCTGTGCGAGGTTTCACACGGGAGGGGACCCGAAATGAGTGTCGACCTGTCCGCCACGCTGTCCTGGACCACGGCGTCCGGCGACGCCGCGACGATGCTCGGCGAACTGCAGCCGAACATCCTCAAGGCCCACGTCCGCGACCACCTTTCCGCGCTGCTGCTGACATTCGGCGACGCGGCGGAGGCCCGGGCGTTCCTGGTTTCGCTCACCGGGAAGATGAAGTCGGCGCGTTCGCACCTCGAAGAGGTCGGCGCGTTCAAGGACGGCGGTTCGGCGGGCACGCCGTACGTCGGCGTCGGGCTCACCGCGGTCGGCTACCGCGCTCTCGGCGTCGAGAACTTCCCGCAGGACGAAGCATTCCTGCGCGGAATGGCCGCCCCGGACACGCGGCGGAAGCTGAACGACCCGCCGCGCTCGACGTTCGATCCGGGCTACCACAGCGAAATCCACGCCGTCGTGCTGATCGGCGACGCCACGGACAAGGCGATGACCGCGCGGCGCAACGAAGTCCTCGGCCTGCTGCCGGACTCCGTCGCGGTGCTGGCGGAGGAAACCGGCCTCGGGCGGGTCAACGCGCGCGGTGAGGGCATCGAGCACTTCGGGTACGTCGACGGCCGGAGCCAGCCGCTGTTCCTCACCGAAGACGTCGACGCGGAAAAGAACAACACCGACGGCATCAACGTGTGGAACCCGGCGGCACCGCTGTCACAAGTGCTCGTCCCGGACACGGCGGCCCCGGACCCGGGCGTGCACTTCGGCAGCTACTTCGTGTTCCGCAAGCTGGAGCAGAACGTCCGGCGGTTCAAGCAGGCCGAAGCCGACCTGGCCGACACACTCGGCCTCACGGGCGACGACCGCGAGCGCGCCGGCGCGATGATCATCGGCCGCTTCGAGGACGGCACCCCGCTGACGACGCAACGCGAAGACGGCGCGGAAAGCCCGGTGTCGAACAACTTCACGTACGACAGCGACCGCGCGGCGCTGAAGTGCCCGTTCCAGGCCCACATCCGCAAAACGAACCCCCGCGGCTCCGGCGGCGCCGAGGAACCACCGGCCGAGCGCCTGCACCTGATGGCCCGCCGAGGCGTCCCGTACGGCGAGCGCCCGGACGACCCGAACGCGGACATCCCGCCCTCGGCCCGCCCCAGCGGCGGCGTCGGCCTGCTGTTCATGGCGTTCAATTCCGTGTTGGGCAACCAGTTCGAGTTCACCCAAGCAGTCTGGGCGGACAACCCGGGCTTCCCGATCGCCGAAGGCGTGACACCGGGCCTGGACCCAGTGATCGGCCAGGGCGAGCGAAGCCAGTCGGACTACACGGTCGAGTGGGGCGGGCCCACCCGGCGCACGGCGGACCCGGTGCCGCAGGCCGTGACCTTGCGGGGTGGTGAGTACTTCTTCATGCCGTCGCTGGCGTTCCTGCGGTCGCTCTGAGGTTCTGGGTCCCCGGGGGGTTGGGGGTGGGCCGGGCTGGTGCCGGGGGACCAGTCCGGCCCGAGCCGCCTGCCTCGCCGCTGGCGTTTCCGTTGCCGACCTGGCACGAGCCTCGGGCCGGCACCCCCGACCCCGAGCGACCCAACCTCGCCGCAGGCGTTTCCGCAGCCGCCCCAGCCCACCGACCA
>NZ_JBSGDR010000024.1:0-81121 GCF_053602455.1 Amycolatopsis sp. NPDC004378 | reverse complement strand
TACAGATCCCGGCCGGCCGCCAAGCCTGCGCCGAGCCACCCAGCCTCGCCGCTGGCGCTTCCGTTGCCGCCCTGGCTCGAACCACGGGCCCGGCCAGCACCCCGACCCGAGCCACCCAGCCTCACCGCCGGCGTTGCCACAGCCGCCCCAGACCACCGACCAGATCCCGGCCGGCCGCCAAGCCTGCGCCGAGCCACCCAGCCTCGCCGCTGGCGCTTCCGTTGCCGCCCTGGCTCGAACCACGGGCCCGGCCAGCGCCCCGACCCCGAGCCACCCAGCCTCGCCGCCGGCGTTGCCGCAGCGCGCCAGCCCACCGACCAGAGCCGGCCAGCCGCCAACCCGGCCCCGAACCACCTGCGACAGCCCTGCCGAACGAGGCCGGGCCGGTCCACGGCAACCAGCCCCGGCGCTCCCACAGTCCACCGGGCCGAGCCACCAGCCCCGGCCCGGTCCCGTCACAGCTCCGCGAGCCGGTCCAAAGCCAGCAAGCCCGCCCCCAGCCGACCGGCCTCGTCGCCCAGCTTGGCGATCCGCAGCTCCGGCATCCGCTGGAACGTCAGGTGCGCGGCCAGCCACTCCCGCACCGGCTCCAGCACGTAGTCGGCCGCCGTGAACAAGCCGCCGCCCAGCACGATCACCTCCGGGCCCAGCAACGTCAGCAGCGTGCGGATGCCGTGGCCCAGGCCGTCCAAGGCGTCCTGGACCACGGCCACCGCCACCTCGTCGCCGTGGCGGGCCAGGTTGACCACCTCGCGGGCGCCGTCCGCCGCCCGGCCTGTTCGCTCCGTGTAGCGGCGGGCGATCGCCGCCGCTGACGAAATTGCCTCCAGGCAGCCCGTTGCGCCGCAGCCGCACTTGCCCGAGTGCCCCACGTCGATGTGGCCGACCTCGCCCGCCTGGCCGTGCGCCCGGTGGATGCGGCCGTCCAGCAGCAGCGCCGCCGCTATCCCGGTACCGACCGGGATGAACGCCGCGTTCGTCGCGCCCTGGCCGGCGCCGACGCGGAACTCGGCGATGCCGCCCGCGGTGACGTCGTGCCCGAACGCCACCGGCAGCCCCACCCGCGCCTCCAGCAGCTCGCCGAAAGGCACCTCGCGCCAGTCGAGGTTGGCCGAGAAGTGGCAGACGCGCGTCTCCTCGTCCACGATCCCGGGCACCACCACGCCGACCGCGGCCGGCTTCCCGGTGCCCGCCTGCTCCGCCAGCGAAGCCACGATGTCCGCGACCTGCGCGGCCAGGGCCGTGCCGTCCGCGCTGCGCGCCGTCTCCGCGCGCAGCGCCGCCTTGGGCTGCAGTTGCTCGTCGAGCAACGCCGCCTTGATCGTCGTCCCGCCCACATCGAGAGCGGCCACCATTCGAGTCACCGCGGCATTGTCACATTGACGGGCCCCGAACGGCGGACCTACGCTCAACCGGCCAGACGACGGAATCCGGAACGCGGTGCAAGTCCGCGCGGTCGCGCCACTGTGACCCCCACCAGGGGGAAGCCAGACCCGGACCGTCGTAACCGACCCCGATGAGGCCGCGAAAGCCCGAGGAGGCCACGCTCATGTCGCAGACGGCAGCTCCCGCCGTTCCGCTCCCGATCCCGGTCCGGATCCCGATCCGCGAGATCGTCCCGTGGGCGGTGTTCGTGGTGCTCCTCGCCCTGATCGCGCTCTACTTCGTCAGCGCCGAACAGGGCGCGACGTCGATCTTCGCGAACATGTACGTCCACGAGTTCGTGCACGACGGCAGGCACCTGCTGGCGTTCCCCTGCCACTGATCGGCGGCACGCACTCCCATGATGAAGACCCTGCTGGTCCGCGGCATGCTCGCGGGCCTGATCGCCGGCGTGCTCGCGTTCGGGTTCGCCTACGCCTTCGGTGAGCCGTCCGTGAACACCGCCATCGGGCTCGAGGAGTCCGGCGGCCACTCCCATTCCCACGATGCCGGTGCCACCCCGGCCCCCGCGGAGGAAGCGCCCGAGCTCGTCCCGCGGGACATCCAGAGCACCGTCGGGCTGCTCACCGGCGTCCTCGTCTACGGCGTCGCGATCGGCGGGCTGCTCTCGCTCGCGTTCGCCTTCGCCCAGGGCAGGCTCGGGGCGCTACGCCCGCGCGTGACAGCGCTGCTGCTCACCGGCGGCGCGTTCGCCGTGGTGTTCCTCGTCCCGTTCCTGAAGTACCCGGCCAACCCGCCCGCGGTGGGCCAGCCGGGCACGATCGGCTCGCGCACCGAGCTGTACTTCGGGTTCGTGGCGGTGTCGCTGCTGGCGGGCATCCTGGCGACGGTGTTCGGCCGCAAGCTGGCCGACCGCTTCGGCGCGTGGAACGGCTTCCTGCTGGCCGCGGCGGGCTACCTCGTCGTGGTCGGCGTGGTGGCCTGGCTGATGCCGGTGGTCGACGAGGTCCCGGCGGAGTTCCCGGCCTCGACGCTGTGGAGCTTCCGCACGGCGTCCATCGGCACCCAGGTGACGCTGTGGCTCGCGCTCGGCCTGTCCTTCGGGGCCTTCGCCGAAAAGGCACTGGGCAAGAAGGCCGTCGCCGCCGGATCGTGATCCCGGTCCTCTAGGCTTCCCCCGCCGGGTCGGGGGATTCCGGAGGGGGACCCTTGTTCGACGACACGCGCTCGACGCTGTCCAACCACAGCCAGACGACGGTTCGCGGACCCGTCGAGTCCCCCGGGACCGACGGGTTCGCGATCACGGCGTTCGTCTGCGGACTGGTCGGGCTGGTCCCGTTCAGCATCGGGTTCGGCATCCGCGCACTGATCCGGACCGGTGACAGCGGGCGCCCGGGGCGCGGGCTCGCGATCACCGGGCTCGTGCTCAGCCTGCTTTGGCTGGGGGTGGGCGCCGGCCTGACGGTGAGCTCGAAAGCGTCCCGGGCGACGGCCGCGCCGGACTACATCCAGGGCATGGCGATCGGCGAGTGCCTGGACTCCGACGCGGACTACGAGCAGGTCATCCGGATGCCCTGCGACGCGCCGCACGACGAGCAGATCGCCGACCGGGTCGACGTCAGCGGTGGCTACGAGACCTACCCGGGACCCACTCCCTTGCGCGAGCTGGCGGATCCGCTGTGCCGGCTCGCGAGCGCGGCGACGTTCGCCAACGGCACCCCGCCGCCCGGACTCGAGTTCCTCGCGCACATCCCGACCGAGTCGTCCTGGTCGGCCGGGAGCCGGGAGGCGACCTGCACCTTCCGCCGGCAGGGCGGCAAGCTCACCGCGTTCGTGCCCCGCTAGGGCGCGCCGGGTGGCACGAACGGCAGGTCGGCCGGCGCGCCCTGCTCCAGCAGGGTCAGCAGCGCCGCGGTGTCGAGGTGCTCTTCGACGGCGTCGGCCAGCTTGTCCAGCATCCGCTCGCGGAGGTCTCCGAACCGCGGCGCGTCCGGCGCCGGGGTCCACCGCTTTCCGGCCTGGGCCGCCGCCTCGGTGAGCCAGGCGCGGCGGAAGGCGTCGTTCTCGAACGCGCCGTGCCACATCGTTCCCCAGACCGCACCCCGGCGAACTCCGTCCAAAAAGGACTCTCCGGTGGCCGTCACCGTGCCGTGGTGGATTTCGTAGGCGTGCACCGGGTGTCCCCGCCACGAACCCGAAGGCCGGGCGAGCACCTTCTCCGCGGCGAACGTCACCCGCGCGGGCAGCAACCCGAGGCCCGGCACCTCACCAGCGCCGGACTCGACGTCGTCCACGATGGATTCGGCCAGCATCTGGTAGCCGCCGCAGATGCCGAGGACCGGCTTCCCGGCCCGCGCCGCCAGCGCCGTGTCGAGGCCGCGGTCCCGCAACCAGGCCAGGTCGCTCACCGTGGCGCGCGACCCCGGCAGCACCACGACGTCCGCCGCGGCGACCGTGTCCGGGTCGGCGGTCAGCGTCACCGTGACGCCGGGCTCGGCGGCGAGGGCGTCGACGTCGGTGGCGTTGGACGCGCGCGGGAACCGGAGCACGGCGACGTGGAGCCCGCCGCCCTGGGTCTCGCGGCGCCAGCCCGCCGCGGCGAGCGCGTCTTCGGAGTCGAGCCACACGCGGTCGAGCCACGGGAGCACGCCCAGCACCGGCCGCCCGGTGACCTTCTCGAGGCTGTCGAGGCCGGGCCGCAGCAGGCCGACGTCGCCGCGGAACTTGTTGACCACCCAGCCCGCGACCAGCGCCTGGTCTTCGGCCGAGAGCAGCGCGAGGGTGCCGAACATGGCGGCGAGCACGCCGCCGCGGTCGATGTCGCCGACCACGAGCACCGGCATCCCGAACCGCCGCGCGAGTCCCATGTTGACGTAGTCACCGCCGCGCAGGTTGATCTCGGCGGGGCTGCCGGCGCCTTCGCAGACGACGACGTCGTAGCGCGACCTGAGGTCTTCGAACGCGCCGAAGGCGATCTCGGCGAGGCCCGCGCGGCCGGTGGCGTACTCGCCGGCTTCGAGGGTCCCGAACGGCTTCCCGAGCGCGACGACGTGACTGCGCCGGTCGCTGCCGGGCTTGAGCAGCACGGGGTTCATGGCGGCCTCGGGCTCGGCCCGCGCCGCGCGGGCCTGCAGCCACTGCGCGCGGCCGATCTCGGCACCGTCGCCGCAGACCATCGAGTTGTTGGACATGTTCTGCGACTTGAACGGCGCGACGCGCACCCCGCGGCGGGCGAGCCACCGGCAGACCCCGGCGGTGACGAGGCTCTTCCCGGCGTCGGACGTCGTGCCGGCGACGAGGAGGCCGCTCACCGGGCCACCCCCGCCGCGGCCACGACCGCCGCCACGCCCACCAGCCGGGACAGCCGCACGGCGCGGCGCAGGTCGACGGGCTCGGGGTCCCGGCCCACGCCGAGCCGGGCGCGGCTCTCGACCTCGCCGCCGTAGCTGTTCGTGCCGCCGAGCCGGATCTCCAGTGCCCCGGCGAACGCGGCTTCGACCTGCCCGGCGTTGGGGCTCGGGTGCCGGCCGCCGTCCCGGCGCCAGATCCGCCACGCACTCCGCGCGCGACCGCCGGCGGCCGGCGCGCACAAAGCCGTGAGCGCCGCTCCGACGCGAGACGGCACCAGGTTGGCGACGTCGTCGGCGCGCGCGGCGGCCCAGCCGAAGTTCCGGTGGCGCGGGGAGCGGTAGCCGACCATGGCGTCCAGGGTGTTGAGCGCGCGGTAGCCCAGCAGTCCGGGGATGCCCGCGACCGCGCCCCAGAACAACGGCGCGACCACGGCGTCCGAGGTGTTCTCGGCGATCGACTCGGTCGCTGCGCGGGTCAGCTCGGCTGTGTCGAGCGTCGTGGCGTCGCGCGCGCAGAGGTGCGAGAGGCGGGTACGCGCCGAAGCGACTTCGCCCGCTTCGAGCAGTCTGGCCATTTCGGCGCCTTCGGCGGCGAGCCCGCGTCCGCCGAGTACTACCCACGTAGAAGCGGCGACGAGCACGAAGCGCGCGAAGGGGCTTCGCCGCGAGACGGTCTGAAGCACGACTCCGAGCCCTACGGGGACCGAAGCGCACAACCCCGCGTACGCGACTCCTCGCGGCTTGGAATCCGCCCAGACACGACGTTCGAGGCGCGCGGCCGCCGAACCGAACAGGGCCACCGGGTGCCCCCGTCGAGGGTCGCCGAACAGGGTGTCGGCGACATATCCGGTCACGAGTCCGGCCGCGGTTGTCCCTAGACGGAGTGGCACGTGGCGCACGGTAGCGCGTGCACCACAATGCCCGGTATGACCAAGCTGACGCTCCGGCTCGCCGGGTACCTCGAGAACCTGGCAAAAGCACTACGCCGGTACGGACGCGACGAAGGGAAGGTGCTCGTCCTCGGCGGCGTCCGCTCGGGCAAGTCGCGGCACGCCGAACGGCTCGTCGCGGGCCACGCGCACCTCGTCTACGTCGCGCCGGGCCTGCCCGCGAGCGACGACGACCCCGAGTGGGCCGCGCGCGTCGCCGCCCACCAGGCCCGGCGGCCGGCGCACTGGAAGACCGTCGAGACGACCGATCTGGCGGGCACCCTGCGCGGCGCCACCGAACCGCTGCTGATCGACTGCCTCGGCACCTGGCTTTCCCGGGTGCTCGACGACGTCGGCGCGTGGCAGCAGAAGCCGGGCTGGGAGCTGCGCCTCGACGACCGGCTCGAGGACTTCCTGGCCGCGTGGGCCGCGGCGCGGGTGCCGGTGGTCGCGGTCAGCAACGAGGTCGGCAGCGGTGTGGTGCCCGCAACGTCGTCCGGACGGCTGTTCCGTGATGTGCTGGGCGCACTCAACAACCGGGTGTCCGCCGACGCCGACCGGGTCGTGCTGGTCGTCGCGGGCCGGGCGCTCGACCTGTAGCCAGGAGGCGCCCGTGTTCGACGTACCCGTGCCCGACCCCACCGCCCGCGCCGCCGCGCAGGAGCGGCTCGACGGCTTGGTCAAGCCGCTCGGCGCGCTCGGCAAGCTGGAGGAGATCGCCGCCTGGCTGGCCGCGGCGCACGGGAGCGTGCCGCCCCGGCCGCTCGACGACGTCCGTGTGGTGGTCTTCGCGGGCGACCACGGTGTGTCGGCGCTCTCGGCGTACCCGCGCGAGGTGACGGCCGCGATGGTCCGCGTGTTCCTGGCCGGCAAGAGCGGCGTGAACGTGCTGGCCGAGCAGGTCGGCGCGAAGGTCCGGGTGGCCGACCTCGGCGTCGACTGGGACGGCACGGACGTCCCGCCCGAGGTCACCGCGCACAAGATCCGCCGCGGCTCGGGCTCGATCGACGTCGAGGACGCGCTTTCGCCGGGTGAAGCGGAGGCGGCGTTCGAGGCGGGGCGCGCGATCGCCCGCGAGGAAGCGGACGCGGACCTGCTCATCCCGGGCGACATGGGCATCGGCAACACGGCGGTGTGCGCGGCGCTGGTGGCGGCGTCCCTGGGCCTGCCGGCCGCGGAGGTCGTCGGGACGGGCACCGGCGTGGACGCTGCGGGCCTGGAGCGCAAGACGGCGGCGGTCGAGGCGGCGTTGTCGCGGGCTTCCGGCCGGGTCGACGACCCGTTCGCCCGGCTGACGGCGTTGGGCAGCGCCTGTGTGGCGGCGACGGCGGGCTTCCTCGTCGAAGCGGCGCTCCACCGCATCCCCGTGCTGCTGGACGGCGTGTTCTCGGGCGCGGCGGCCCTGGTCGCCCGGGACATCGCGCCGGGCGCGGAGCAGTGGTGGCTGGCCGGGCACCGGTCGACGGAGCCGTCGCAGGCGTTCGCGTTGAAGGCGCTCGGGCTCGAGCCGATCCTGGACTTCGGGCTGCGGCTCGGCGAGGGAAGCGGTGCGGTGCAGGCGGTTCCGGCGGTGCGGGCGGCCCGCGCGATCCTGGCCGACATGGGCCTGCTGGCCGACCTCGCGTGAGCCGCTGGGGCGACGCGGCGCGGCTGGCCGCCGGGACCCTGACGACGGTGCCGGTCCCGGCGCCGCGCGTCATCGACCGGCGGGTCGCCGGCGGCGCCATGCTGCTCGCCCCGCTCGCCGCGCTCCCCCTCGCCGTCGCCGCCGGGCTCGTCGTGGCCGCCGGGACCGCCCTGCGCCTCCCGGCCCTCGCCACGGCGGCGGTGGCGCTGGGCGCGGTCGCGCTCGGCAGCCGCGGGCTGCACCTCGACGGGCTCAGCGACACCGCCGACGGCCTCGGCGCCTCCTACGACCGTGCCAAGGCCCTCGACGTCATGCGCAAGGGCGACTCCGGGCCGACCGGGGTCGCGACGCTCGTCATCGTCCTGCTCGTCCAGGTCGGCGCGCTCGCCGGGGCCGGGCCGGTCACGGCGGCCGCGGGCGTGCTCATCGGGCGGTGCACCCTCTCGATGTCGTGCGCGCGCGGCGTGCCGTCCGCGCGGCCGGAAGGGCTCGGCGCGACGGTCGCGGGCTCGGTCCCCCGCACCGCCGCCCTCGCCGTGGGCCTCGCCGCCGCCGGGCTCGCGACGCTGCTGCCCGGCCTGCCGTGGTGGCGCGGTCCCCTGGCCGTCGCGATCGCCTACGCCGTCGCCGCCGCGCTGCTCTTCCGCTGCACGAAACGCCTGGGCGGGGTCACCGGGGACGTCCTCGGCGCCGGCGTCGAGGTCGCCGTGGCGGCCGCGCTGCTTTCGCTCGCGTAAAACTGTCGTACCCCGCTCCTACAGTGATCGCGTGAACCGGACCGACCGGCTGTACGCCCTCGTCGAAGAGCTTCGCGCCGTCGCGCCCCGCCCGCGCAGCGCGCGCTGGCTCGCGGGCCGGTTCGAAGTCAGCGCCCGCACCGTCGAACGGGACATCAGCGCCCTGCAGCAGTCGGGCACGCCGATCTACGCCGAGCCCGGCCGGACCGGCGGCTACTGCCTCGACAAGACGCGCACGCTGCCGCCGGTCAACCTCACCCCGGGCGAGGCCGTCGCGATGGCCATCGCGCTGAAACGCCTCGAAGGCACGCCGTTCCGCGCCGAAGCGGGCTCGGCGCTGCGCAAGCTCGTCGCGGCCATGCGCGAGAGCGACGCCGCGGCGGCCCACGAGCTCGCCGGCCGCGTCCACCTCGTGGCCACGCCGCCCGCGCACCCGATCCCCCGCGTGCTCGCCGACGCGCTCGCCTCCCGCCGCGTCCTGCGCATCGGCTACGGCGACCGCGAAGGCACCGTGACGCGGCGGGACGTCGAGCCACTGGGTTACGTCGGCAAACCGGAGCACTGGTACCTCGTGGCCTGGTGCCGGCTGCGCGAAGAGCTGCGGGTCTTCCGCACCGACCGGATCACCTCGGTCGCGGTCACCGCCGAGGTGGCCCCGCACCGCCCGCTGCGGCGCGAGGACCTCGACATCCCGTCCGGCGTCGTCGAACGGCTCAGCTTGACGGGGTGAACACGTTGAAGTGGTTGCCCGCCGGGTCGAGCAGGTGCGCGAACTTCACGCCGCCGGGGTTCTCGACGGGGCCGCTCCGGACCCGGCCGCCCGCCGCTTCGACGCGCCGGCAGGTCTCGTCGACGTCTTCGACCAGCACGGTGAAGATCGCGTAGTTCTCGGTCGTCGCGAACAGCCCGCCGCGCGAGCCGCCGGTGTCGACGATCCGGTACGGCGACGCGTCCTGGGCGACCTTCCAGCCGAAGACGTCGCCGTAGAACCGCTCGGCGGCCGCGGGGTCTTCGGCGCCGATCTCGAACCAGGCGACGTCGTTGAAGGAGGACATGGGTTTCCTTTCACCACCGGGCGTTTCCCGGCGGCGAACACCACTCTCGACGGCCGTCGCGACAGCCCCCTGTCGGTGTTTACAAGAGTTTCCGCAGCACGGCCAGGAACGCGTCGGTCACCGCGCGGTCCCGGACCGCCAGCCGAAGGTGGTCCGGGCCGAGCCCGGGGAAGGTGTCCCCGCGACGGACCGCGTAGCCCGCCTCGCGCAGCCGTGCGCGCACCGACGCGCCGTCCGGCACCCGGACCAGCACGAAGGGGCCGCGCGGGTCACCCAGCACCGGCACGCCCACATCCGCGAGGCCGGAGACGAGGTACTCGCGGTCCGCTTCGGCCGCGATCGCCAGCTTTTCCGCTTCCTCCACCGCGGACGGGCGGCAGCACGCCACCGTCGCCACCCCGGCCAAAGTGGACACCGACCACGGCACCTGGACCGCCCGAAGCCGCTCGATGACGTCGGGTGAAGCGAGCACATAGCCCGCCCGCAGCCCGGCCAGGCCCCAGGTCTTCGTCAAGCTCCGCAGCACGACCACACCGGGGACACCGGACGCCAGGCTTTCGCTCTCGCCGGGGACGGCGTCCAGGAACGCCTCGTCGACCACCAGCGTCCGGCCGGGGCGCGCCAACGACCGAAGGGCCGCGGCCGGGTGGAGAACCGACGTCGGGTTCGTCGGGTTGCCGACGAACACCAGGTCGGCGTCGTCCGGGACGAGCGCCGGATCCAGCACGAACCCGTCCGCCTCGGCCAGGATCACCCGCGAAACGGCGTGCCCGGCCGCCCGCAGCGCGGCCTCCGGCTCGGTGAACTGCGGGTGCACGACGACCGCGCGCTTCGGCCGCAACGCCGACGCGAGCAGCGTGAACGCTTCGGCCGCACCCGCCGTGACCAGCACTTCTTCCGGCGCGCGCCCGTGCCGCTCGGCCACGGCCCGCGTCGCGTCGGCCGCCGACGGGTACGCGGCGAGAGTGTCCAAAGCGGACGCCAGCTCGTCGCGCAGCCAGGCCGGCGGCCGCGGCAGCCGGACGTTCACCGCGAGGTCGACCAGCCCCGGCCCGACCTCGCGGTCGCCGTGGTGGTGCAGGTCGTAGTCAGGCATACGCCCGCACCCGGGCGGCGAACCGCCGGGCCAGCTCGGGATGGCCGGCCCAGTGGACGTGCAGGTAGGAGGCGTGCAGCGTCGGCGAGGCGAAGCCGTCCAGCTGCCGGTCCCAGCCCCAGGCCGCCGACGCGCCGTGCGACGGCGTGACCTCGGTGCGGTGGAACTCGTGCCCGGTGACACGCTGTCCGGCCGTGGCCAGCAGGTTGTCCTCGACGGCGACCGCGCGCCGGTAGCCGAGCTTGCCGCGCGCGGTCATCTTCGCGTCCGCCGGCACCGCGCCGACCATCGGCAGGCCGTCCAGCGACTGGCACAGGTACAGCAGGCCCGCGCATTCCGCGCTCACCGGCATGCCGCGTTCGATCGCGGAAGCGACGTCAGCGCGCAACGCCGTGTTCGCCGACAGCTCCGCCGCGTGCACTTCGGGGAACCCGCCGCCGAAGTACAGCCCGGCACACCCTTCGGGCAACGCCTGATCCCGCAACGGGTCGACATCCACGACGTCGACACCGCAGGCGGCCAGCAGCTCGACGTTCTCGGTGTAGCGGAAGGTGAACGCCGGGCCGCCCGCGGCCGCGACCGTCACGCGCGGACCGTCCACACCGGACGGTGTCCACGGCGGCGCGGACAGCGGGGGTGCCGCGGACGCGATCCGGACGACCGCTTCGAGGTCGACACCTTCCCGCACCCAGGCGGCCAAAGCGGGCAGCACGTGCTGCGCCTCCGAAGCCCGTTCCGCCGCCGGGACGAGCCCGAGGTGACGGCTCGGCGCGTGGATCTCTTCGTTGCGGTACAACGCACCCAGCAGCGGGACCCCGGTCGCCTCGAGCGCGGACGCGATCTCGTCGAGGTGCCGCTGCGAGCCCAGCTTGTTGAGGATGACCCCGGCCAGCCGCACCCGCGTGTCGTAGGAGGCGAACCCGAGCACGGTGGCCGCGACGCTGCGCGAGGCCGCCGAAGCGTCGACGACGAGCACCACCGGCGCGTCCAGGAGCCGGGCGACGTGCGCGGTCGAGGCGTAGCCCTCGGTGCCCAGCGCGCCGTCGAACAGGCCCATCACGCCCTCGATGACGGCGATGTCGGCGTCCCGGGAACCGTGTCGCAGCAACGGGATCAGCTGCTCCTCGCCCTGCAGGAACGGGTCCAGGTTCCGCGCGGGACGCCCGGTCGCGAGGGCGTGGTAGCCCGGGTCGATGAAGTCGGGGCCCACCTTGTGCCCGGACACCCGGTGCCCGGCCGCGCGCAACGCCGCCATCAGCCCGGCGGCGACGGTGGTCTTGCCGTGCCCGGAGCCGGGCGCGGCGACGACCACCCGCGCTACCACTCGATCCCCCGCTGGCCCTTCTGGCCGGCGTCCATCGGGTGCTTGACCTTGGTCATCTCGGCGACGAGGTCGGCGGCCTCGACCAGCTCCGGCGGCGCGTACCGGCCGGTGATGACGACGTGCTGGTGCCCGGGCCGGGAGACCAACGCGGACACGACGTCGTCGACCTCGAGCCAGCCCCACTTGAGCAGGTAGGAAAACTCGTCGAGGACGTAGAAGTCGTGCGTCTCGGCGGCGAGCCGGCGCTTGATCTCCGCCCAGCCCTCGCGCGCGTTCGCCGCGTGGTCCTCTTCGGTGCCGGACTTGCGCGCCCAGCTCCAGCCTTCGCCCATCTTGTGCCACTCGACCGGCCCGCCCTGGCCGGTGTCCTCGTGCAGCTTGCCCAGCGCGCGGAACGCGGCTTCCTCGCCGACGCGCCACTTGGCCGACTTGACGAACTGGAACACGCCGATCGACCAGCCCTGGTTCCAGGCGCGCAACGCCATCCCGAACGCGGCCGTCGACTTGCCCTTCATCTCGCCGGTGTGCACGGCGAGCAGCGGCCGGTTGCGGCGCTGGCGCGTGGTCAGGCCGTCGGCGGGCACGACGTCGGGTTTGCCCTGCGGCATCAGGCGGCCTTTCCGGTCCGGGCGCGGACGGCGCCGGCGAGGGATTCGGCGGCGACGTCGCCCAGCGGCACGTGCTCCGCGCCGAGGTGGGCGGCCAGGTCGGCGGCCAGGCCGAGCCGCATCTTGCCGCTCTCGCAGTCCATCACGATCGTCGTGACGCCGGCGAGGAGCCCGGCCGCGGCCTGGGCGCGCGCGACGGCGTCGGACCCGCTGGTGGCGCGCCCGTCGGTGACGACGACCAGCAGCGGACGGCGCCGCGGGTCGCGGATCTCCTCGACACGCAGCACCCGCGCGGCTTCCAGCAGGCCCTCCGCGAGGGGCGTCCGGCCGCCGGTCGGCAGGCCTTCGAGGCGGGACGCGGCCGCGTCGACGCTGATCGTCGGCGGCAGCGCGAGTTCGGCCGCGTTGCCGCGGAACGTGACGAGCCCGACCTTGTCGCGGCGCTGGTAGGCGTCGAGCAGCAGCGACAGCACCGCGGACTTGACCTCGCGCATCCGTGCCTTCGCACCCATCGAGCCCGAGGCGTCGACGCAGAACAGGACCAGGTTGCCTTCGCGGCCTTCTCGCAGTGCGAACCGCAGGTCCTGCGGCCGAAGCTTCAGCCCGGCGCCGTCCCGGCCGCGGACCTTCTGGTGCGGCGCGGCGGCCTTCATCGTGGCGACCAGGTGCGGGCGGCCGTCGCGGACGCTCGGCGGCTGGACACCGATGGTGCGCCCGCTGTCGGTGATCGCGCGCGACCGGCGGCCGCGTTCGCCCTCGCCCATGCCCCTGACCCGGAACACCTTCGCCTTGAACGTTTCCCCGGCGCCGACCGTCTTCTGCTGCCCGCCGCTCTGCTTCGGCTGGGGCTCGCCCTGCGGCGCGTCCCCCTGCGGCACCTCTTGCGGCGCTTCTTCCGGCGCCGAACCCGAGCCGGGACCGTCGTCCTCGGGACCGGGCTCCGGCGGCTGGGCGTCCTGAAGGGCCTGTTCCAGCTGCTCTTCCGAGATTCCCGGCGCGTCGAACGGGTTCCGGCGACGCCGGTGCGGCAGCGCGAGCCGCGCGGCGACGCGGACGTCGTCGGTGGTCACCTCGTCACGGCCGGCCCAGGCGGCGTGCGCGACCGCCGCGCGCGCGGTGACGATGTCCGCGCGCATGCCGTCGACCTCGAACGACGCGCAGACCTCGGCGATCTGGCGCAGCGCGTCGTCAGGGAGCTTGACGGCGGGCAAAAGCCGTTGCGCCGCTTCGATGTCCGCGGCGAGCTGGGCGTCTTCGTCCGCGTACTGCGCGGCGAAACCGTCAGGGTCGGCTTCGTAGGCGAGGCGGCGCCGGACGACCTCGACGCGCTGCTCCGGGTCGCGGCTGGAGGCGACCTCCACGGTCAGCCCGAACCGGTCCAGCAGCTGCGGCCGCAGCTCGCCCTCTTCGGGGTTCATGGTGCCGATCAGCACGAACCGCGCCGCGTGCGACACCGAGACGCCCTCGCGCTCCACGGTCGCGCGGCCCATCGCGGCGGCGTCGAGCAGGGTGTCGACGAGGTGGTCGTGCAGCAGGTTGACCTCGTCGACGTAGAGGAGCCCGCGGTGCGCGGCGGCCAGCAGGCCGGGCTGGTAGTCCGTCACGCCTTCGCCGAGCGCGCGCTCCAGGTTCAGCGAGCCGATGACCCGGTCTTCGGCCGCGCCGACGGGCAGTTCGACCAGCTTCGCCGGCCGTCGGTGGCTCGGGGCCGGGTCGTGCGGGCCGTCCGGGCACCCCGGGTCGGGTGCCGCGGGATCACAGGAAAAGCGGCAGCCGTCCACGACGTCGACGCCCGGCAGCAGGCCCGCCAGCGCGCGCACCATGGTCGACTTCGCCGTGCCCTTCTCGCCGCGCACGAGCACTCCGCCGACCGCGGGGGAGATCGAGGACAGGACGAGCGCCAGGCGCAGGTCCGGCAGCCCGACGACGGCGGTGAACGGGTACGGCTTCAACAGCACTCCTCCAGCTCGGCGACCGGCCGATCATCGCACAGCGCCCGGCTCGCTTAGGGTGGGAAATCGTGCGCGAAAAATCACGTCGAGCGGCAACGGATTCCGCGGTGCCCGACGGGACCGCCCGCCTGGCCGGCGGGGGGTCCGGGGGCTCGTCCCCGGCGCGGGGTCCGGGGGCTCGGCCCCGGGGAAACGCAGCACGGTTGACGGTGGTCGGGATCGGGGCGGACGGGTGGTCCGGGCTGTCGGAGCAGGCCCAGGCCCTGGTGCTCGGCGCCGACGTCGTGATCGGCGCGCCGCGGCAGCTCGCGTACCTGCCGGCCGAGGTCGAGCGCGAGCCGTGGCCGTCGCCGTTGCTGCCGGGGCTGGACGCGCTCATCGCGTCGCACGAAGGGGCGCGGATCTGCGTCCTGGCCAGTGGAGACCCGTTCCTGTCGGGGGTCGGCACCACGCTCGTGGCCCACGGGTACGAAGTCGAGGCGCTGCCGGCGCTCTCGTCGGTGACGCTGGCCCGGGCCCGGCTGGGCTGGTCGGCCGAGGAGACCGAGGTGGTGACGATCGTCGGCCGGTCGTCGGCCCGCGTCGCGCGGGTGCTGGCGCCGGGGCGGCGGGTGCTCGTGCTCGGTGCCGACGCGGCGGCGTTGCGCTCCCTGCTGACCGTGCGGGGGTACGGCGAAACAGAGCTGTTCGCGCTGGAGAACCTGGGCGGGCCGGAGGAACGCATCTCCGACGGCTGGTCCGGCGAACCCGGCCCGCTGACGGTGTTCGCGCTGCGCTGCGCGGGTCCGGCGCTGCCGCTGATCGGCATCCCGGACGACGTCTACTCCCACGACGGCCAGCTGACCAAGCGCGACCTGCGGGTGTCGGCACTGGCCCGGCTCGCGCCGAGCCCCGGCGAGCTGCTGTGGGACGTCGGCGCGGGGGCGGGCAGCGTCGGCATCGAGTGGTCGCGCCTGCACGGGCTGAACCGCGCGATCGCGATCGAGCGCGACCCGGAACGGGCTTCGCGAGTGGGCCGCAACGCGCTGGACCTGGGGGTCCCGGAGCTGGAGGTGGTGACGGGCGAGGCTCCGGACGCCCTGAGCACCTTGCCGGCACCGGACGCGGTCTTCATCGGCGGCGGGCTTACGGTGCCGGGGGTGCTGGACGCCTGCCTGGCCACGGGCGCGCGGCTGGTGGCGCACGGAGTGACGGTGGAGGCGGAACAGATGTTGACACGCGCGTACGCGGAGCACGGCGGCGAGCTGGTCCGGATCGGCGTCGAGCGCGCGGGCCCGCTGGGCGGCTTCACCGGCTGGACGCCGGCCCGGGTCGTCACGCAGTGGAGCAACCGATGACCGTGCACTTCGTCGGCGCCGGCCCCGGCGCCGCGGACCTCATCACCGTCCGCGGCCGGGATCTGCTGGCCCGCTGCGGCGTCTGCCTCTACCCCGGCAGCATGACGCCACCCGATCTGCTCGCCTACTGCCCACCCGGAACCACCCTGGTCGACACCGCGAACCTGAGCCTCGAACAGATCGTCGCGAAATTGGTCGAGGGACACGAAAACGGACACGACGTCGTCCGGCTCTGCTCGGGTGACGCGTCGCTCTACAGCGCCGTCGCCGAGCAGATGCGACGGCTGGACGCCCGGGACGTGCCCTACGAGGTCGTGCCCGGTGTGCCCGCCTTCGCCGCGTCGGCCGCCGCGCTGAAACGGGAGCTCACGGTGCCCGAAATCGGGCAGAGCCTGGTGATCACCCGCGTCCAGGCGCGGTCCACCAAGATGCCGGAGAGCGAAACCCTCGCCGCCTTCGCCGCCACGCAGGCCACCCTCGCGCTGCACCTGGCCATCAACCACGTCGAGCGCGTCGCCGGGGAACTCGTCCCGCACTACGGCGAAGACTGCCCGGTCGCCGTCGTCGCGCTCGCGTCGCAGCCCGGGGAGACCGTCGTGCGCGGGGTGCTCGGCGAGCTGCCCCGGCTGGTCCGCGCCGCCGGGATGACCCGCGCCGCCACGATCTTCGTCGGCCGGGTGCTCGCCGCCACGAACTTCCCCGACAGCTTCCTCTATTCGAGTGCCCGCGACCGGGCGGACCAACCGGAGTCGTTGTGACGGAACTGCGCTGGGGCCTGCTGGCCGCCGGGACCATCGCCGCCCACTTCGCCGCGGGGGTCGACGAGAGCAAGCACGGCACGCTCACCGCCGTCGCGGCCCGGAACGCCGACCGGGCGCGCGACTTCGCGACGCGCTTCGAAATCCCGAAGGCCTACGGTCGCTACGAAGACCTCCTCGCCGACCCGGACGTCGACGCCGTCTACGTCTCGACGCCGCACGCGTTGCACAAGGAGTGGGCGATCGCCGCGGCCGAAGCCGGCAAGCACGTCCTGTGCGAGAAACCGCTGACGGTCACCGCGGCCGACGCCGAAGAGGTGATCACCGCCGCGCGCAAGAACGACGTCTTCCTGATGGAGGCGTTCATGTACCGCCTGCACCCGCAGACGCGGCGGCTGGCCGAGCTGATCGCGAGCGGTGCCATCGGCGAAGTCCGCGCGGTCGACACGACGTTCTCCTTCGACGACGAACCCGAGGAGACCGCCCGCCTCGGCGACCGCGCGCTCGGCGGCGGCGGGATCCTCGACGTCGGCTGCTACTGCACGTCGCTGGCCCGCCTGGTCGCCCAGGCCGCGACCGGGCAGGACGTCGTCGAGCCCACCGAGGTCAGCGGGATGGCTCACCTGTCCGCGGACGGCGTCGACGAGTACGCCACCGGCCTGCTCCGGCTGCCCGGCGACATCCTCGCGACGATCTCGTGCGGCATCCGGCTCGCCCGCGAAGACGGCATCCGCGTGTTCGGCACCCGCGGGCAGCTCCACGTGCCGCAGCCCGCGTGGATCCACCCGCTGCGGAAGCCGGGTGTCTCCCGGATCGTCCTGACGCCGGCCCACGGCGAGCCGGAAGTCATCGAAGTCGAAGCGACCCAGGGTGTCTTCGCGCGCGAAGCGGACCACGTCGCCGCGCACGTCGACGAACGCCAGGCCCCCGAGCTGACCTGGGCCGAGACGCTGGCCAACATGCGCACCCTCGACCGGTGGCGCGAGGCCGTCGGCTATGGACGTCCTTCGTGATCCTCGTCCTCGGCGGCACCGGCGAAGCACGCGAACTCGCCGAAGCACTCACAAGGCGCGAAGTGCGCGTTGTGTCTTCGCTGGCCGGACGCGTCGCTCGGCCTCGGCTCCCAGCCGGCGAAGTGCGCGTAGGCGGCTTCGGCGGCTCAGACGGCCTCGCGACGTGGCTGCGCGAGAACGGCGTGAAGGCCGTCGTCGACGCGACGCACCCCTTCGCCGAGCGAATCGGCGCGAACGCCGCGAAAGCGGCCGAACTCACCGGAATCCCCTTGCTGCGGCTGGCCCGGCCGGGGTGGAAGCCGGGCGAAAAGGACGTCTGGCACTGGGCCGACCACCTCGAAGACGCCGCGAAAAAGCTCCCCGGACTGGGCAGCCGCGTCTTCCTCACCAGCGGCCGCCAGGGCTTGCCCGCCTTCGCCCACCTCGATGACCTGTGGTTCCTGATCCGCTGCGTCGACCCTCCGGAGCCGCCGCTGCCCCGCCACCACGAGCTGATCCTCGACCGCGGCCCGTACGACCTCGCTGCCGAGCGCGAGCTGCTCGAGCGCGTCGACGTCCTGGTCACCAAGGACTCCGGCGGCACCCTGACCAGCGCGAAGCTGACCGCGGCCCGCGAGCTCGGCAAGCCCGTCCTGCTGATCCGAAGGCCGCCGCGCCCGGAAACCGAAACCGCCGAAACCGTGCCCGAAGCCGTCGAATGGGTCCTGAACCGATGATCGAAGAGTTCTACGAAGTCCTGCGCAAACGCCGCGACGTCCGCGGCGAGTTCACCGGCGAGCCGATCCCCGAGGCGACGCTCATGCGCGTTCTCGAGGCCGCGCACGCCGCGCCGAGCGTCGGGCTGACCCAGCCCTGGGACTTCGTCCTGGTCGACGACCACGCCACACGCGAGAGCTTCGCGAAGCACGTCCACGAGGAGCGAGACGTCTTCGCCGAGCAGCTCGCCGAAGACCGCGCAAGCACCTTCGCGAACATCAAGATCGAAGGCATCCTCGAAGCGAGCCTCGGCATCGTCGTCACCTACGACCCTTCGCGCGGCGCGCCCGACGTCCTCGGCCGGCACGCCATCGCCGACGCCGGGCTCTACTCGGTGTGCCTCGCGATCCAGAACCTCTGGCTGGCCGCGACCGCGGAAGGCCTCGGCGTCGGCTGGGTCAGCTTCTACCGCGAAGCGTTCCTCGGCGAACTGCTCGCCATCCCCGACGGCATCCGCCCGGTCGCGTGGCTGTGCGTCGGACCGGTGAGCCGGCTCGAGACCGTGCCCGACCTGGAGCGCCACGGCTGGCGCAGCCGCCGTCCCCTGACCGCGGCGTTACACCACGGCCGCTTCACCCCGCGTGATCCGGGGGTTGCGTCAGCCGCCGGCGTATGACCCGTTAGCGTTGCGCCGATGCGTCTGATTGCCGTAGCGCTGGGGCTGCTCTCGGCCTTGTGCGCGCTGGCTTTCCCCTTCCTGCCGGTGGTGCAGGACACGGCGGAGGTCGTCTGGCCGACCGGCAGCGACACCCGCTCCGTCAACGCGCCCTTGACCGGGTACTGGGCCCAGGACCTGCGCGCCGAGCTGCCGTGCGCGGCCATCCGCTCGGTCGACGCCCGCACCAGCGGCCCCGGCCTGCTGTTCGCCACCGTGCCGGACGGCCGCACCGACCCCAAGGCCGGCAACGGCGCCGGCATGCAGCTGCGCGTCGACAACGGCGTCCTGATGGCCTCGAGCCAGGGCCAGCAGATCGCCCAGCAGCCGCTGCCCGCCGAGAAGTGCGACGTCGAGCTGGACGTCGACGCGACGCAGATGACCATCGCCGTGGCCGGGACGCCGGTGTTCCACGCCAACGGCGACGTCCGGCCCCGCGTGGTCGGCATCTACTCCTCGATCAACTCGAGCAAGGACCCGATCGCCGGCCTGCACGTCTCGGTCGTGCCGGACACGCGCTACCAGACGTCGCCGACGGCCCTGAAGGTCGCGGTCGGCGTGCTCGCCGTGCTGTCGCTGATCGGCTGCCTGATCGCGGTCTGGCGCCGCGACTCCGGCTTCGCGAGACGAGCGCCGCGCTGGGCGCCGGTCGGCTGGTGGCGGCTGACGCTGCGGGACACCACGGTGATCGCCGCGCTCGGCGCGTGGGTCTTCATCGGGCCGGTGACCTCGGACGACGGCTACATCCTCACGATGGCCAGGGTCACCGAGCAGACCGGGTTCCTGACGAACTACCACCGCTGGTTCGGCGTCGCCGAGGCGCCGTTCGGCTGGTTCTACCACGTCTACGAGCTGATGGCGCACGTCAGCGTGGTGCCGCCGTGGATCCGGCTGCCGTCGTTCCTGCTCGGCGTGCTCAGCTGGCTGCTGATCAGCCGCGAGGTGATGCCGCGTCTCGGCACCCAGATCCGCACCAGCCGCCCGGCCAGCTGGGCCGCGGCGACGGTGTTCCTGATCTGGTGGATGCCCTACAACAACGGCGTCCGGCCGGAGCCGGTCGCCGCGCTCGGCTCGCTGCTGGCGATCTGCGCGGTCGAACGCGCGCTCGTCACGCGGCGGCTGCTCCCGCTGTGCCTGGGCCTGACCGCCGCCGGGTTCACCCTGGCCGCGACCCCGACCGGGCTGATCGCGGTGGCGCCGTTCCTGGTCGCCGCGCGCCCGCTGTTCAAGCTCGTGCGCCAGCGCGCGAACGAGAGCGGCTGGCTGCCGGTGCTCGCGCCGGTCGCCGCGGCCGGGCTGCTGGTGCTGATCGCCGTGTTCGCCGACCAGACGTTCGCGACCGTCCAGGAAGCGACCCGGATCCGGACGCAGGTGGGCCCGAACCTGTCGTGGTTCCAGGAGCTCGCGCGCTACCAGCTGCTGTTCGCGGACCTGCCGGACGGCTCGGCACCGCGTCGCTTCCCGGTGCTGCTGGTCGGGCTGTGCACGGCCACCTGCCTGGTGATGCTGCTGCGCCGCGGCCGCATCCCCGGCGCGTCGCTCGGCCCGGCCCGCCGCCTGATCGGCACTACGGCGCTGTTCTTCCTGCTCCTGGCCCTGACACCGACGAAGTGGACGCACCACTTCGGCGCGTTCGCCGCGGTCGGCGCGTCGATGGCGGCGCTCACCGCGCTCGCGACCAGCTCGACGGTGCTGCGGTCCAAACGCAACCGCGCGGCGTTCCTCGCCGGGCTGCTGGTGGTCGCCGCGCTGGCCGCGACCGGGCCGAACACCTACTGGTTCGTCTCGCGCCTCGGCGTCCAGTGGACGAACGTGGCGCCGTCGATCGGCGGCATCCCGCTGTCGACGATCCTGCTGGTCGCGGCCGCGATCGCGGGGATCTACGCGTTCGTCGAGAACGTCCGCGCCCACCGGCCGGGCGCGCCCGCGCCGGTGCAGGAGGGCAGGCTGCGCGCGCTGCGGCTCGGGTCGCTGTCGCTGGTGGTGGTCTGCGGTCTGGTGGCGGCGGGCGAGTTCGTCACGATGGCGTGGGCGATCCACAACCAGGCGGGCAGCTACAGCCTGGGCGCGGCGAACATCGGGCACCTGTTCGGCAAGAGCTGCAACCTGTCGGACCACGTGATGGTCGAGCGCGACGCGGCGACGAGCATCCTGCACGCGCAGTCCGAGCAGCGCACGGTCGCGGAGAAGCCCAAACCGCCGGAGAACTCGCCGCTCCCGAACCCCGACCAGGACAACGGCCGCGTCCAGACGGGCTTCCACACCCACGCGGTCGACGACAAGGACCCGCTGGCCGAGCCACCGCACGGGTTCACGCCGGAGACGGTGCCGATGTGGTCGAGCTACCTCGACCCGGAGACGCGCGCGGGCCGCCTGCGCAGCGACTGGTACGCGCTGACGGAGAAGCCGGCGGACGGCCAGATCGTGGTGGCGACGGCGGGCGCGCCCCGCCGCCCGACGTCGGTGAGCCTCGACTACGGCGTCAACACCTCCGAGGGCGTGAAGATCCTCCGCAGCCAGTTCATGCTCCCGCCGGGCTCGGGCACGGGCAGCTGGAACGACACCCGCATCAACCTGCGCGACCTCCCGCCGGAGACGAACGCGGTCCGCATCAACATCGTCGACAACGACCTCACGGAGGACGGCTGGATCGCGGCATCGGCGCCGCGCGTCCCGACGTTCACGACGCTGACGGACCGCATCGGCTCGAAGCCGGTGTACGTCGACTGGCCGGCATCGTTCGTGTACCCGTGCGTCCAGCCGGTGACGTCCCACGACGGGATCTCGCAGGTGCCCGACTACCGGATCACCGCGGGCGGCTTGGCGGACGAGGCGGACTGGGCGTCTTCGACGAACGGCGGGCCGAACGGCTGGCTCGAGGAGCTGGCCGACGAGCCCGAGGTGCCGAGCTACCTGATCGGCCAGCCGAGCCAGTCGTGGGGCCAGTTGCTGCAGATCGAGCCGTTCACGGAAGGCATCGCGCCGACGGTGGTGCACGGGGAGAAGACCGTCCCGGGGTGGTGGTCCCCCGGTCCGGGACCGAGCCAGCCCAACGGCAAGGACCCCACGCGCTGATCAGGCTTTCGTCCACCCCGGACGGCGGCCCGGCTCAGATTGGCTGCGCTGACCGAACCGGGCCGCGCCGTCGCCACCGCCGGCGCGCAGCCCTCCGCCGCGTCGAGACGGCGTCGCGGCGGTTCCGGTTGCGCGCCGCGGCCGCGAAACGCGGGCGGCGGCGATCGGCGTCGACCCGAACGCACCGGAAACCGCCGGACCGCCGGGCCGGGTAACCCAAAGCCGGGTCGGTCGCGAGCACCGCCGACAACCCCACCTGCTCCCACACTCGGAAAGCCCCGGCACGCCCGCCGCGACAGCCGCGTCGCAGGCCAGCTCCATCCGGCCGCTCCGCGCGGCGGACCTCCGGCGGCAGCGCTACCCGCACGGCGGCTCGTACCTCAGCTCCGGGAAGTACCGCGCCCACTCCTCCGCCGTGATCTTCGGCGCCGCCACCCGGCAGATCGCCGCCGCGGCGAGGTCCGGGTCCGTCTCCCACAGCTGGCCGCCCGCGAGGACCACCGTGTGGCCGTCCGGGCTCAGCACCGCACCACCCGTGATGCCCGGTTCCAGCTCGGCGATCTGGGCCGGGTGGTCCGGGTCGGTCACGTCCCACAGCCGGGCCGTGCGGTCGGAGCCCGTCGTGACCATCCGGGTGCCCGCCGGGGCGTACGCGACCGTGCCGAGCTCGTCCGTGTGCCCCGTCAGCGGGGCCAGGGGCGCCCGGTCGGCGACGGTCCAGCGGTGCACCGTCCGGTCGGAGCTGCCCGCCACCAGCACGCGCCCGTCCGGCCGGAACGCGACCGTGCCGGCCGCCCCCGAACCGACGTCCAACGTCGCGACGCGCGACGGCCCGCCCAAGTCCCACAGGAACACCGCCGACGGCTGCGACTTCTGGCTGTACGCCAAGGTCCGGCCGTCCGGCGAGAACGCGGCCGACCACACCGTCCCGGCGTACGGGCTCGGCAGCGTGACCGGTGCCGCGAACCGGCGCGGGTCGTGCACGTCCCACAGCGCCAGCGGCCCGTTGTCGTAGCCCGTCGCCAGCCGGCGGCCGTCCGGGCTGAACGCCAGCGAGTACGTCTTCGGCGCGTCCGCCGAAGCGACCTGCCGCGGGTGCGCGGGATCCGAGACGTCCCACCGCGTCAGCAGGCCGCGTGCCACCGCCGTCGACGCCCCGGTGAGCACGGCGACGACGACCGTGCGGCCGTCCGGGCTCAGGACCGCCGCCGTGACCGGGCCCGGCAGGCCGCTGATCCGGCCGGTCAGGCGCGGCGCCCGCGGCTCGGCGAAGGACCACAGCTGGAGGTCGTCGGGTCCCGAGGCGGCGAGGACGCGCCCGTCCGGGGAGAAGCCGACCGGCGTCGAGACGCGGCTCAGCTCCACCGCCGAAACGTCGTAGAGCCGGACGGTCTGGTCGGCGGCCGCGCTGACCAGGGTCCGCCCGTCGGGCGTGTAGCCGACCCAGACGGCGGAGTTCGTGTGCCCGGCGAGCTGCGTCAGCTGCTTGCCGGTGGCGACGTCCCAGACGCGCAGCAGCTGGTCGTCGCCGACCGTCGCGAGCGTCCGGCCGTCGGGGCTGAACGCCGCCATCCAGACGATCCCGTTGTCCGGCAGGTCCCGCAGCGGCCGGGGCGCGCGCGGGTCCGCGACGTCCCACAGGCGCGTCCGGCCGTCCCAGCCGGTCGTGGCCAGGGTCCGCCCGTCGGGGCCGAACGCGTCCAGGTTCACCAGGTCCGTGTGGCTGGTGAACGTCGAGAGCCAGGCCGGGTGCGCCGGGTCGCGGACGTCCCACAGCTGCGTGGTCCGGTCGTTGCTCACGGCCAGCGTGGTGCTGTCCGGGCCGAGCACGGCCTTCTCGTACTGCTCCGGCCCGGAGCCCGAGAGCATGGCCAGCTGCTTCGGGGCGTCCAGGTCGGAGATGTCGGTGAGCCGGGTCGTGTCGTCGCGGCCCGCCGTCACGAGCGTGCGGCCGTCGCGGCTGATCTGCGCGTTGTAGACGGTGTCGGTGTGCCCGCGCGCCAAGCCGCGCGATGCCGGGTGCCGCGGGTCGCGCAGGTCCCAGAGCCGGAACGCGTGGTCGCCGGTCGCGGTCGCGAGGATCCGGCCGTCCGCGCTGAGCGCCACGGGGTAGTGCGGCTTCCCGGCCTCCGGCAGGGTCGCCAGCAGCACCGGGTGCCGTGGGTCGGTGATGTCCTGGACCTGGACGACCCGGGTGGCGCCGGCGACGACCATCAGGTGCCCGGCGAGGGCGACGGAGCTGTCGTGGCCCAGCGACTCGGGGAGGCCGACCCGGGTGGCGAACGGGGTGGCCAGCGAGCCCAGTACGCCGTCGCGCGTCTCCGGGAGCGGCGCCAGCCGGTACGCGGCCAGGCTGAGCTGTGCCGACAGCGCCGGGTTGGTCTGCCGCAGGTCGGCGGCGTCCCCGACGGCCTTGCGCGCCAGCGCGACGTTCCGCTGGTCGGTCGCCGTCCGGGACGCGTCGATCGCGAAGCCGGTCGCGACGCCCGCGAGGACCAGCAGCACGCCCAGCAACGCCGCGAGCTGCCGCAGCCGCCGCGTGCGCCGCCGGACCGCGTCGGCCTCGGCCGTCGCCTGCGCGCGGCCCGCGTCGAGGAACGCCCGCTCACGGCCGGTGAGCGCGCCCGGCGAGCGGGCCGCCCACTCCGTCGCGAGGCCGAGGCGGGTGCCGCGGTAGAGGCTGCCCGCGTCGCGGTCGAGGGACTCCCAGAGGTCGGTGGCCTCGGCGAGCTGCCGGTGCAGGCGGTGGCCTTCGCGGTCCTCGGCCAGCCAGTCCTGCAGCCGGGGCCAGCTGCGGATCAGGGCTTCGTGGGCGATCTCCGCGCCGTCGCGGTCCAGGGCGAGCAGGCGCGCGGCGGCCAGGCGTTCGAGGACTTCGGCCGTCGCCGGGTCGTCGTCGAGCTCGCGCCGGCGCAGCCGCCGTTTCGTGTCCTCGGTGCCGTCGCCGAGCGCGGTGAGCCGGAGGAAGATCTGCCGCACCTTCGCCTGCTGCTCAGGTTCGAGCTCGCCGTAGACGGTCTCGGCGGTGTGCGCGATCGCGTTCCGGATCCCGCCCGCGGCCTCGTACGCGGCGAGCGTGAGCGTGATGCCCTGACGCCGCCGCCAGGTCTCCAGCAGCGCGTGCGACACCAGCGGCAGCACCGCGGGCCGGCCGGCCGCGTCCGCCACCAGCGTCGTGACCAGCGCGGACTCGACCTGGCACCCGTGCCGGACGGCCGGCTCGACGATCGCGGTCCGCAGTTCGTCCGCGGTCATCGGCCCGACGAGCACCTGGGCGTCCCGCAGCGCGTCGACGAGCTCGGCGTGCCGGCCGCAGTGCCCGTAGAAGTCGGCGCGGACGCCGAGGACGACCTGGCTGCCGTGCTCGTCGGCGGCCCGGTCCAGCAGCGCGCCGACGAACGCGGCGCGCTCGGCGTCGTCGTGGCAGAGGGTGAAGACCTCCTCGAACTGGTCGACGATCAGCAGCTGCCCGGTCCCGTCCAGGCGAGCGCTCATCGGGTGCTCACCCGGGGTGCGGACGGTCACCGCGCGCTCGGCGGCCAGCCCGGCGCGCAGCAGCGACGACTTCCCGGAGCCCGACGCGCCGAACACGCCGACGAACCGGCGTTCGCGCAGCTTCGCGGTCAGCTCGCCGATCAGCTTCTCGCGCCCGAAGAACCGGGCGGCGTCGGACCGCTGGAACGCGGCGAGCCCGAGGTAGGGCGTCTCGGCTTCCGGGCCGGGCGTGCGGCCGGCGGCGAGGCCCGCGGCGACCTCCCGCCAGCGCGTTTCCCACTGCTCGACGTCGCCGCCGCACGCGCTGACGTACGCCGTGGTGAGGGCGAGGCCGGGCAGCTTGCGGCCGCCGGCGGCCTCCGACAGCGCGGCCGCCGAATACCCGGCGTCCGCGGCGAGCGTGCGGTAGGTCGGCCCGCCCGCCTCCTCCCGCAGCCGCCGCAGGCCGGCGGCGAACTCGACGACGACGTCGTCCCCCGGCCCGAGCGGCCGTTCACGTCCCGGCACCCCTGCCCCCGTTCGTGTCACGGTCATTGTTCACCGGAAAGGCCCCGACACTGGACAGGTTTTCTGCGCTAGACACGTCGGTGTGATGACGCGCAGCCTGGGGAAACTGCTCAAGGTCGTCGCCGCCGGCGTACCGGTGGCGCCCACGCCGGGGATCGAGGTGATCGGCTCGGTGCCGCCCGAGCCCGGCGCGGTCGTGCGGGCGCTGGCCGCCACCCGGCCGGACGTCCTGCTGCTGCGGCCCGCGGACCGCGCCGGGCTGGTGGTCATCCCGCGGGCGCGCGTCCCGGTGCTGGTGCTGACCGCGCCGGGCGCGGGCGAGCTGGTGGTCGCGGCGATGCGGGCGGGTGCCCGGGGGCTGCTGCACGACGGCGTCGACCCGGCCGACCTCGCCCGGGCGATCCGGGTGGTGGCGGGCGGCGCGGCGGTGTTCGGCGAGGACGCGGCCGACCGGCTGTACGCCCGGCTGACCGGCCCGGCGGCGGCCCTGCCCGTGCTGACGGCCCGCGAGCACGAGGTGCTCGCGCTGCTGGCCGACGACCTGGGCAACCTGGCCATCGCGGCGCGGCTGAACCTCGCCCCGAAGACCGTCCGCAACGTCGTGAGCGGGATCCTCGCGAAGTTCGGCACCGCCGACCGGGCCGCCCTGGTCACCCGGGCGCGGGACGCCGGGCTCGGTCAGTAGCTGCGCGGGGTCCAGACGACGCCGTGCTCGTTCCGGGTCTTCGACGAGCCCACGATCAGCAGGCACCGCATGTCCACAGTGGACGGATCGAGTTCGCCGAGGGTCGTGGTCCGGACGTCCTCCTCCGGGCCGCCGACGTCGCGCGCCACCACCACCGGCGTCGACGGCTCGCGGTGCCGCAGGAGCACGTCACGCGCCGAAGCGAGCTGAGTCGTCCGCGACCGCGAAGCCGGGTTGTACAGCGCCAGCACCAGGTCCGCCGCGCCCGCCGCGTCGAGGCGCTTCTCGATGATCTCCCACGGCTTGAGCCGGTCCGACAGGGAAAGCACGCAGTAGTCGTGCCCGAGCGGCGCGCCGACCCGCGAGGCCGCCGCCTGCGCGGCCGTCACGCCCGGGACGACCCGGACCCGCACCCCGGCGCCGTGGCCCGCGGAGACCTGCTCCAGCACCGCCGACGCCATCGCGAACACCCCGGGATCGCCCGAGGACACGACCGCCACCCGGGAGCCGTCGGCGGCCAGGGCGAGTGCTTCGCGGGCCCGGTCCGCCTCGACGCGGTTGCCGGACGCGTGCCGCTGCTGCCCGGCCCGCTGCGGCACGCGCGCGACGTACGGCCCGTACCCGACGACGTGCTCGGCGGCCGAAAGCTCCGCCGCGGCTTCCGGCGTCAACCACTCCGGGCCGGCCGGGCCGAGGCCGACGACGACGACCTCGCCGCCCGAAGCGGGCTCAACCGGCTTCGGGGCGGGCGAGACCCGCGACGCGTAGGCCGGGCTCGGCAGCAAGGCGAGCGAGAAGTACGGCACCGACGCGGGATCCACGTCGGCCAGCGGCTCGATCCGCTGCTGCCCCCAGGTCGCGCGTTCGACGTAGACGGCGTCGTCGAGCTTCCCGGCCTCTTCCAGGGCCTCCCGCACCGAGCCGAACGTGCGGCCCAGCTTCAGCACGGCGGCCGCGTCGGTGTCCGCGAGCCGCCGGGCCAGTTCGGGCGCCGGGAGCGTGCCCGGCAGCACGGTCAGGACCTCGTCGCGCTGGACCAGCGGCCGGCCGAGGACCGACGACGCCGCGCTCACCGACGTCACGCCCGGCACGACGACCGCCTCGAACCGGCCGGAAAGCCGTTCGTGCATGTACATGTACGAGCCGTAGAAGAACGGGTCGCCCTCGCAGAGCAGGACGACGTCACGGCCCGCGTCGAGGTGCTCCGCGAGCCGCTTCGCGCTCAGCTCGTAGAAGTCGGCGATCGCGCCCTCGTACCCGCCGGGGTGGTCGGTCGCCTCGGTCGTGACCGGGTAGACGAGCTTTTCCTCGATCTGCCCCTCGCGCAGGTACGGCTCCGCGACCGACCGCGCGATGCTCCGCCCGTGCCGCGCGCAGTGGTACGCGATCACCTGCGCCTCGGCGATCAGCCGGGCCGCCTTGACCGTCATCAGTTCCGGGTCGCCGGGGCCGAGCCCGACGCCGTAGAGCGTGCCCGTCATTCTTCGGCGCTCGCGAGGGCGTTGATCGCGGCGACGGCCATCGCGCTGCCGCCGCGGCGTCCGTGGACGACCAGGTAGGGCGCGGGAGCCCGCTTCGCGAGCTCCACTTTGGACTCGACCGCGCCGACGAACCCGACCGGCACCCCGATGATCGCCGCGGGCGCGCCGACGCCTTCCTCGAGCAGTTCCAGCAGCCGGAACAGCGCGGTCGGCGCGTTGCCGATCGCGACGACCGACCCGGGCAGCTTGTCGCGCCACAGCTCCAGCGCGGCCGCGGACCGCGTGGTGCCCCGCCGCTCGGCCAGCCCCGGCACGCTCGGGTCCGAAAGCGTGCAGACGACGTCGTTGCCCGCGGGCAGGCGGCGGCGCGTGACGCCGCTGGCGATCATCTGCGCGTCGCACAGGATCGGCGCGCCGGCCTCCAGCGCGGCCCGGCCCGCTTCGACGACGTCGAGCGTGTAGCGCAGGTCGTCGACCAGATCGACCATGCCGCAGGCGTGGATCATCCGGACCGCCAGGCCCGCCACGTCGTCGGGCAGGATCGCCAGGTCCGCCTCCTCGCGGATCGTGGCGAACGAGTGCCGGTAGATCTCGGCACCGTCCCGCAGGTAGTCGATCACAGGTTCCCTTCCATCTCGTCGAACGGCACCCAGCGGCCGTCGACCCGGTAGCCGCCCGCTTCGGCGACGACGTCCACATGGGACTGCGACGGCTTCCCGCACCGCCGCACACAGCCGGAGAAGTGCGCGCGCAGGCCGGGCCGGAAGACGGCGTCGGCCCGGACGTCGGCCAGTGCCTTCGCGCAGCCGGGGCGGCCGACGCACGCGCTCGTGCCGAGTGGTTCGCCGCCGAACCCCAGCCGGTCGAAGACGTCGGCGGGCGCCTCCGGGAGCACGACCGACTTCCACGGCGTGACCAGCGCGGGCCCGAAGCCCGCGAGGGCCCGGGCCTGTCCGGCGGTCAGCTGCCCGAAGCGGGGCACGACGCCCGCCGCGACCCCGGCGATCATCCCGACGGGCACCGAGACGTCGCCACGCGGCACCGGCGTCCCCCGCCAGGCCGGATCGTCGAGTTCGGCGACGCGCCAGGCGGACCCGCGCACGCGGAGGAACTCCAGCGCGACGTCGATCAGCGCTTCGACGGCGTCGGCCCGCGCGATCCGGCGTCCGGTGTCGCCGCCCGCGAGCAGCAGGGTCCCCTCGGCGGGGCCGGTCGCCTGCCAGCAGATGTCGGGTCCCTCGGCGGCGACGTCGCCGCGGCCGTCGTCGAAGGCGACGAGGAACCGGCCGGGCAGCTCCGCGAGGTCCGGCGTCGCGCACAGGACGGCGTCGAAGTCGCGGGCCAGGCCGCGGACGTCGGCGAGCCCGCCGGTCAGCCCGCTCAGCGGCGAGGCCAGGACGTTCCGGACCCGCTCGTGCGACGGCGAAGGCAGCAGGCGGGCGTCGGTCAGCCGCGCGGCGAGGCCGGGCCGGGTGACGCCGCGCAGCTGGACGTTGCCGCGCGAGGTGAGGTGGAGGTCGCCGTCGCCGCACGCCTCGGCGGCGTCGGCCAGCGCGCGCAGCTGCGCCGCGGAAACCGCACCGCCGGGCAGGCGCACGCGGGCCAAGGGCCCGTCGGCGGCGTCGTGGGGTGCGAAAACACCCGGGCACGCGTCGGCTCGCACACGTGCTGGGGTCGGCATGGGCTCACTGTAGCTGGCGGTTCTCCGGGCCCCAGGGCCCGAACGCGGCCGGATCCTGGCGATTCCGGCGTCCAGGTCCACGTCACGCAGGGGTGGCGCCCCTCGGCGTCCTGCTCGACGAGCATCGCCATCGTTTCAAGGTGTTCCAGCTCACGCCGCTTGGTGCCGTAGAGGAACGCGGTGGTCTCTTCGAGGTAGGTCGCGGACAGCCGCGCCTTGAACCGCGAGCCGTTCTTGCGCGGTCGCAGCTCGACCGTGGGTCAAGTTCCCGGCACAGCAGAACTCTGATCGAATGTAGTAGGTGTGCTACATTCGATCGCACCAGTTCGATGGGGGTACGGCGATGAGAGATCCAGGGGTTCCCGTGGTCCGCGTGCGCGGGCTGCGGATGCGCTACGGCGCGAACGACGTGCTGCACGGCGTCGACTTCGAGGCGTACCGGGGCGAAGTCGTCTGCCTGCTCGGGCCGAACGGCGCGGGCAAGACGACCACGATCGAGATCCTCGAAGGCTTCCGGATGCGCTCGGCCGGCGAGGTCGGCGTGCTGGGCATCGACCCGGCGCGCGGCGGCGAGGACTGGCGGGCCCGGCTGGGGGTCGTCCTCCAATCCTGGCGTGACCACGGGAAATGGCGGGTCCGCGAGCTGCTCGCGCACCTCGGCCGGTACTACGCGCCGTACTCGACGGCGTCGCACCAGCGGCCGTGGGACGCCGACGAGCTGATCGCGGCCGTCGGGCTCACCGAGCACGCGCAGAAGAAGATCAAGAACCTCTCGGGCGGGCAACGGCGGCGGCTCGACGTCGCGATCGGCATCGTCGGGCGACCGGAGCTGCTGTTCCTCGACGAGCCGACCGCGGGCTTCGACCCGGAGGCGCGGCGCGAGTTCCACGATCTGGTGCACCGCCTGTCCGACGAGCTCGACACCACGGTCCTGCTCACCACGCACGACCTCGACGAGGCCGAAAAGCTGGCCGACCGGATCCTCATCCTCAACGGCGGCCGCATCATCGCCGACGGCTCGGCCGACGCGCTGAGCCGGCAGGTCTCCGGCGAGGCCGAGATCCGCTGGACGGTCGACGGCCAGCGCTTCGTCCACTCGACGACCGAAGCGACGAAGTACGTGTACGACCTGTTCAAGCAGCACGGCGAGGCCGTCTCGGACCTCGAGGTGCGCCGCGCGTCGCTGGAAGACACCTACATGACGCTGGTCCGCCGCGCCGAAACCGCCGGCGAAACGGAGATCGGCCTCCTGGAAGCGGGTGCGCGGTGAACGCCAGGACCGCCGCGCTGCGGGCCGGGGTGGCCCGCGGCTGGATCGAGTTCAAGCAGACGTGGACCAACCGCGACGACGTGGTCGGCCAGTTCGTCTTCGTCGCGCTCTTCCTCGGCACGCTGTTCTTCATGCGCAACGCGCACTTGCCCGGCACCAGCTTCTCGCTCGGCGCGGCCACCGTGCCGGGCGTGCTCGGCGCCGGGATCGTGTTCAACGGCCTGAACAGCACGGCGGGCTACCTGGCCATCGACCGCGAGGACGGCACGCTCCTGCGTGCCAAGGCGACCCCGAACGGCATGCTCGGTTACCTGGTCGGCAAGACGACGACGGTGGCGATGGCGCAGGTCACCGGGATCCTGCTGGTGCTGGTCCCGTGCCTGTTCCTGTTCGGCTCCCTCGCCCCGGACGGCGCCTGGTCGTACCTGCACCTGCTGTGGGTGCTGGCGCTCGGCCTGGTCGCCACCCTGCCGCTCGGCGCCGCGCTGGGCTCGCTGACCAGCAGCCCGCGGTCCATCGCGCTGATCACCCTGCCGATCATGGGCCTGGGTGCGATTTCGGGGATCTTCTACCCGGTCACGGCACTGCCGGCGTGGGTGCAGGGCATCGCGCAGGTGTTCCCGATGTACTGGCTGGGCCTCGGGATGCGCTCGGCCCTGCTGCCCGACAGCGCGGTGGTCGTCGAAATCGGCCAGTCGTGGCGGCCGTTGCCGACCCTCGCCGTGCTCGTGGCGTGGTCCGTGATCGGATTGGCGCTGGCCCCGGTGCTGCTCCGCCGCATGGCGCGGCGGGAAGCGGGGTCGTCGTTGGCCGAGCGCCGGGAGAAGGCCATGCAGCGTGTGGGGTAGTCATGAGTGAGGTCGTCTACAACCGGATCGCGATGCTGCGCGCGGAGCGGTCGATCTCGCGGCGCCAGCTCGCGGAGGCACTGGGGGTGCACTACCAGACGATCGGCTACCTGGAGCGCGGCGAATACAGCCCGAGCCTCTTCGTGGCGCTGCGGATCGCGGAGTTCTTCGAGGTCCCGGTGGAGGTCCTGTTCTCGACGAAGCCGTTCCCCCGGCTGGGAGAACAATCGGCCTGAGCCATGGCGATCAATGGGCCCGGGCTGCCACACTGAAAAGAACCAGCGCACCCGGCGACGGGAGGCGCAGTGGCTCCGAGACTGATCGTTTCAAGCGCGGACGGGTTCGTCGACACCAATGGTTTGACCGGCTGGTTCCCGGCCCGGAACATCTACATCGACAACTCTGGAGCCGCGGTCCTCGGCAACGACAATCGGCTCAAACAGACCACTAGATACGATCTGCAGCAGGTCGTTGTGTCGACGGACCGGTTCCGTGAATGGCTGACCAAAGAGTCGGCTGTCGCCGAAAAGCTGGCACGAGCGGCCGAGGATCCACAGAACATTTCCTCGGCCGTGACCGCGCTGGAGAACGTGGTACGGGGACATCCGGCGCTGGCACAGGCCGGGCCACACCAGGTCGAGACCAAGGTGCATTCCGCCTACACCGCCACGATCTCCGACACCCCGACCGTCATCGGCGATCACAACCGGATCGATGTGCGGAACGAGTTCAAGGTCAGGCGAGTCCACGTGGACCTCCTCGATTGCCTTCAGCGCGGATGGGCCTCGCCGAGATCGCTCGTCGAAGCACTCGTCGAACCGGACCCGGGCCCGAAAACCGCACATCTCATTCGCGAAATCGGCCGCTCGACCAGAGCTGTGCCCAGCGAACTTCTGACGATGACCCAGGACTACTCCGTTTCGAGCACCACCTTGTGCCGGCTGGTCGACGACGTGAATGTCAACGGGGCGACAACCGCGATGGTCGGTTCCGGAAACGCGACCGTCAACCGCGAATTCTCACGCGTGGCCCGCCCGTCCGGCCGCGCCATCAAAAACGGACTGGTCGAGCTGAGGACCACGATCGCCGGAATGTGGCCACCCTACAGTCTTTCAGACTTCACAGACGAGGGTTTGGATTTCCCGTCGCCGGCCGACCCCGCTCTCCCCCCGCCCGACGAAGATCCATTCTCATTGCTGCCGGAGCCCACGCCGCCACCACCGCCGGACACTTCGATTCGGCTCCCGGGGTTCGGGCTGTGACATGGGCACTGTGACGAACGAGGGAGCACCGTGAGCCGGCAGCGCTTTTCCGCGAAGAGGGTCACGGTCGCCGTCATCTCTGTGGTGTTGATCACCTTCGGCATCGTGTTCGCGCTGCAAGACCTCGGTACCGCCGCGAAGCTCGCCGGGGTCGGCAGCTTCGTCGTCGGCCTGGTCGGCGCGGCCATGACGGCCACCTCCCTGCGCCTGGCACTCCGGGCCTCATCACAGGGGGCAGGGCAGCCCGCTGCCTCCTCCGAATCCGAGAGCCGGCCGACCGGCCACCACGTGGACGTCCACGGATCCGGGCCGGTCTCGGTCGGCGACCACAACAAGGTTCGGCAGAAGACGGTCCACCAGTACCGCGGGCGCACGAAGACCCGTCCGAAAGGCGACACCGAGCAGTCCGCCTAAGGCTTGGTGAGGTCGGCTTCGGCGAGCGCCCGGACGACGTCGTCCCGGCGGGCTTCCCGGACGGTCCGGTTCAGCTCGACGTGCAGGAACGGTGTGTCCCCGGCGGCCCGGCCCTGGACGTTCGTCGTCCCGGCCAGGCCCCGGCACGGTTCTTCCCAGGCCCGGCAGACGCGGAACCCGGCCTCGGCGAGGCGGTCCGCCGCCCGCCGGGCCGCGTCCCCGGCTTCGGCCGCGCCCGCCGAGAGCACGACGTCCGCCGTGGTGAGGGTGGTGTCGTTGAAGCCGTGCAGCTGGACCTGGGGCAGGCCGCGCCGGGCCAGCAGGGTGGTGACGACGTGGAAGACGGTCCCGGTGTCGTGCGCGGGGTCCTCCCGGCGCCGGTGCGCACCGCCGACCGCGAGGACCGCGCCCGGCGTCGCCTCGAAGAGGGCGAGGCCGATCAGCTCGGTTCGCAGGTCGGAGGACGCGTGCGGCGCCTCGACCACCAGCGACGGCGGCGCGGACCGGTCGATCGCGTACAGGCCCCAGGCGCGTTCCGAGCCGGGCTCCTGCACCACGAGCGAATCGTCCCGCACCGAAAACCCCAGCTCAGACAGGTTGTGCGGGACCCGGTCGAGGAGCGCGGCGAACCCGGCTTCCGCGGCCGCCAGCTCGGCCCCGGTCGCCCGGCGGTAGGGCCCGCGGCTCGACTGGGCGGCGGTGAAGGCACGGAGGAAGGGTTCCAAGCCGCCAGGTTACCGAGGGCCCGGTCAACGTCACCTTGACGCACCTCGACCGGCACCGGAGAGTGGAGCCGATACCCACGCGTCGGCAGGTGGAGGAACCCGGTGCGAATCCGGGGCGGTCCCGCCACTGTCATCGGGGAGTGCTGTATCCGATCGCCCCTCCGAGGGAGGGAGTACGTCGGGGCCCCGAGAGCCAGGAACTCCGGCCGGCGCGCCCGTCGACCCGGGGCGCGGACCCCGAGGAGGAACCTCGTGATCCTGCTTCTGTCCACTTCGGACACCGACCTGCTCAGCGCGCGCTCCGCCGAGGGCGCCTACCGGCTCGGCAACCCGGCCCGGCTCGACGTCGCCGAGCTGCCCGCCCTCCTCGAAGGCGTGAAGATCGTCGTCGCGCGGATCCTCGGGACGCCGCGGACCTGGCAGGAGGGCCTCGACGCGCTGCGGGCGTCGGGCGCGCACGTCGTCGTCCTGGGCGGGGAGCAGACGCCAGACGCCGAGCTGATGAAGCTCTCGACCGTCCCGGCCGGCATCGCCGCCGAGGCCCACGCCTACCTCGCGCAGGGCGGCCCGGCGAACCTCACGCAGTTGCACCGGTTCCTCTCCGACACGCTCCTGCTCACCGGCGACGGCTTCGAGCCGCCCGCCCGCCAGCCCGAATGGGGCGTCCTCGAGCGGCCTTCGCGCGGTGACGGCCCGGTCATCGGGATCCTGTACTACCGCGCCCACCACCTGTCCGGGAACACCGCGTTCGTGCACGCGCTCGCCGACCAGATCGAAGCCGCGGGCGGACGCGCGCTGCCGGTCTACTGCGCTTCGCTGCGGACGCGCGAGCCGGACATGATGGCCGAGCTGGCCACCGTGGACGCGCTGCTGGTCACGGTGCTCGCGGCGGGCGGCACGCGGCCGTCCGAGGTCGGCGCCGGGGGCGACGACGAGGCGTGGGACGTCGCCGAGATGGCCGCGCTCGACGTCCCGATCCTGCAGGCGCTCTGCCTGACCAGCGACCGCGAGACGTGGGCGGCCAACGACGACGGCCTCTCGCCGCTCGACGCCGGGAACCAGATGGCCGTCCCGGAGTTCGACGGCCGGCTGATCACGGTGCCGTTCTCGTTCAAGGAGCTGGACGAGGACGGCCTCCCCCGGTACGTCCCGGACGCCGAGCGCGCGTCCCGCGTCGCCCGCATCGCGCTGGCGCACGCCCGGCTGCGGCACACGCCGACGTCGGAGCGGCGCATCGCGCTGATGCTGTCCGCGTACCCGACGAAGCACTCCCGCGTCGGCAACGCGGTCGGGCTGGACACGCCCGCGTCGGCGATCGAGCTGCTGAGGCGGATGCGGGACCTGGGCTACGACCTGGGCGAAGACGCGTTCCCGGGCGTCGACCCGACCGGCACCGACCAGCCCGACGGCGACGCGCTCATCCACGCGTTGATCGCCGCCGGCGGTCAGGACCCGGAGTGGCTGACCGAGGAACAGCTGTCCGGCAACCCGATCCGGGTGCCCGCTGCCCGGTATCGCGAGTGGTTCGCCGAGCTGCCCGCCGAACTGCGTGAGGGCATCGAAGAGCATTGGGGACCGGCGCCGGGCGAGCTGTACGTCGACAACGGCGACATCGTGCTGGCGTCGCTGCAGAGCGGCAACGTGATCATCATGATCCAGCCGCCGCGCGGGTTCGGCGAGAACCCCGTCGCGATCTACCACAACCCGGACCTGCCGCCCAGCCACCACTACCTGGCCGCCTACCGGTGGCTGGAGGAGGAGTTCGGCGCGCACGCGGTCGTCCACCTGGGCAAGCACGGATCGCTGGAATGGTTGCCGGGCAAGACGGCCGGGCTCTCGGCGTCGTGCGCGCCGGACGCGGTGCTGGGGAACCTGCCGCTGGTGTACCCGTTCCTGATCAACGACCCGGGCGAGGGCGCGCAGGCGAAGCGGCGGGCGCACGCGACGATCGTCGACCACCTGATCCCGCCGATGGCGCGCGCGGAGTCCTACGGCGACATGGCGCGGCTCGAGCAGCTGCTCGACGAGCACGCGAACATCGCGGCGATGGACCCGGCGAAGCTGCCGGCCATCCGCGCCCAGATCTGGACGCTGATCCAGGCCGCGAAGCTGGACCACGACCTCGGCGTCGAGGAACGGCCGCACGACGCGGAGTTCGACGACTTCCTGCTGCACATCGACGGCTGGCTGTGCGAGGTCAAGGACGCCCAGATCCGCGACGGGCTCCACGTTCTCGGCGCGGCGCCGGTCGGCGAGGCCCGGGTCAACCTGGTGCTGGCGATGCTGCGCGCGTCGCAGATCTGGGGCGGCAAACAGGGTGCGATCCCCGGGCTGCGCTCGGCGCTGGGGCTCAAGGAAGACGCGCCGATGTCCGATGTGGACGCGGTCGAGAAGACGGCCCGCGAGCTCGTCCGGACGATGGAGATGCGCGGCTGGGACGCCACGGCGGTCGCGTCCGTGGCCCCGGACGCGGACGTCGCCCGCGTGCTGTCGTTCGCGGCGGAGGAGATCGTCCCGCGGCTGGCGGGCACGACGGCCGAGCTGGACGCGGTCCTGCACGCCCTCGACGGCGGCTACATCCCGGCCGGGCCGAGCGGATCACCGTTGCGCGGCTTGGTGAACGTGCTGCCGACCGGCCGGAACTTCTACACGGTCGACCCGAAGGCCATCCCCAGCCGGCTGGCTTGGGAGACCGGGCAGGCGCTGGCCGACTCGCTGCTGCGCCGCTACCGCGAGGACACGGGCGACTGGCCGCGCTCGGTCGGCCTGTCGGTGTGGGGCACGTCGGCGATGCGCACGTCCGGCGACGACGCGGCGGAAGTCCTGGCGCTGCTGGGCGTCCAGCCGGTGTGGGACGAGGCTTCCCGCCGGGTCACGGGCATCGAGGCGATTCCGCTCGCGGAACTCGGACGCCCCCGGATCGACGTCACGATCCGCATCAGCGGCTTCTTCCGCGACGCGTTCCCGCACGTGATCACGCTCATGGACGACGCCGTCCGCCTGGTGGCCTCGTTGGACGAGCCGCCGTCGGAGAACTTCGTCCGGGCGCACGTGGCTTCGGACCTGGCCACCCACGGCGACTCGCGCCGCGCGACGACGCGGATCTTCGGTTCGAAGCCGGGCGCGTACGGCGCGGGCCTGTTGCCGTTGATGGACAGCGGAAACTGGCGCGACGACAAGGACCTGGCGGAGGTCTACGCGGTCTGGGGCGGCTTCGCGTACGGCCGGGACCTGGACGGCCGTTCGGCGCGCGAGGACATGGAAAGCTCGTACAAGCGCATCGTGGTGGCGGCGAAGAACACGGACACGCGCGAGCACGACATCGCGGACTCGGACGACTACTTCCAGTACCACGGTGGGATGATCGCCACGGTCCGCGCGCTCACCGGGTCCGCCCCGGCGTCCTACGTGGGTGACAGCACGTCCCCGGATTCGGTGCGCACAAGGACCTTGGGCGAGGAGACGGCCCGGGTCTTCCGCGCCCGGGTGGTGAACCCCCGCTGGCTGGCGGCCATGCGCCGCCACGGTTACAAGGGCGCGTTCGAGCTGGCGGCCACGGTGGACTACCTGTTCGGCTTCGACGCAACGGCCGGCGTGGTGGGCGACTGGATGTACGAGAAGCTGACCGAGTCGTACGTCCTGGACGAGGTGAACCAGGAGTTCCTGCGCCAGGCCAACCCATGGGCGCTGCGCGGGATCGTGGAGCGGTTGAACGAGGCGGCGGACCGCGGGCTGTGGGAGGAGCCGGACCCGGAGCTGCTGGCGAAGATGCGCGAGGTGTATCTGTCGCTGGAGGGCGACCTGGAGTCGGAGTAGCGGAAACGCGGGTCCGGGTCGGGTGGCCCGCTGGCCGCGTGGCGGCCGAGGTACCGGCCCTGTTCGACCCGTTCCACCGGCGAGCCCGCGTGGCGGCCGAGGGCGCGCGGGGCCGGGGTGGTCGATCGTCCGCTCGGTGGCCCACGCACACGGCGGCGAGGTGGTGGCAGTACTGGTCACGCTGCCCGCGTGCGGACTCACGGGCAACGCTGCCGGCCGAGTGGGCAAGGACCTTCCGCTCAACGCGCGCGAATCGGGCGGTCGTCCTACTCTCCCGCGCTTTCGCCTCGCCGACCGCCGCCCGGCTCACCCGCGTGGCGCGTTTCTTCCCACCAATATCGGATATTACGGCGCTTTTCGCCCGCTCGAGCGCGCCAACCGACCTTCGCGTCTTGACTTCATCAATGGTCTAGTCCAATAGTTTGTCCACCCTCGAACCCCACCGGGAGGACAGATCATGCGCAGAAGCAGACTGGCCGCCATCGGGCTCGCCGCCGCCACTTTCGCCGCCACCGCCGTGAGCCTCGTGCTCGGCGCGCCCTCGGCGACGGCGGCGTTGAGCAACAACTGGTACGCCGCGGCGCCCTACCTGATGCCCCAGAGCAACAATCCACCGGACCCGGTGACGGTGATGAACGCGACCGGGCTCAAGGCGTTCCAGCTGGCCTTCATCCTGGCGCCGAACGGCGGCGGGTGCAGCCCGACCTGGGACGGCACCGACCCGGTCTCCTCCGACACCACCGTCGCGAACGCGATCTCGAAGATCCGCGGCGCGGGCGGCGACATCTCGGTGTCCGTCGGCGGGTACGGCGGCACGAAGCTCGGCCAGACCTGCGGGACCGTGGCCGCGACCGCCGCCGCGTACCAGCAGGTCGTCACGAAGTACGGGCTCAAGGCGATCGACTTCGACCTCGAAGAGCCGGAATACGAAAACACCGCGGCCATCGCGAACGAGCTGGGCGCGGCGAAGACGTTGCAGGCCGACAACCCCGGCCTGTTCGTGTCGGTCACCATGCCGGGCACCGCGGCCGGCACCGGCTGGTTCGGCACGCAGCTGCTCGACCAGGCGAAGTCGATCGGCTTCACGCCCAACAACTTCTCGATCATGCCGTTCGACGGCGGCTTCAACGGCGGTTCGTCCCAGGTGTCCGCTCTGGAGGCGTTCCACGGCCTGCTGACGTCGCACCTGGGCTGGGACAGCGCGACCGCGTACTCGCACGAGGGCTTCTCGGGCATGAACGGCAAGTCGGACGCGGCGGAGATGTTCTACACGGCGGACTTCCAGACCGTCTACGACTACGCCACCAGCCACGGCCTCGGCCGCTTCACGTTCTGGTCGGTCAACCGCGACCGCGCCTGCGTCGGGACGACCGACAACGGCGTCTGCAGCAACGTCCCGCAGAACGACTGGGACTTCACGAAGTTCAGCGTCCGGTTCGCCGGCGCGACGCCGCCGCAGACGACCCCGACCGCGACGACGACCCCGACCACCCCGGGCGGCGGCTCCTGCACCGCGGCGGAGTGGGACCGGACGAAGGTCTACGTCAAGGACGACGTCGTCTCCCACAACAGCCACAAGTGGACGGCCAAGTGGTGGACGCAGGGCGAAGAGCCCGGCACCACCGGCGAATGGGGCGTCTGGGTCGACAACGGCGCCTGCTGAGTACGTGGGGGCCGCTCCGGCGGCCCCCACGCCTCCGTCAGAACTCCAGATGGGTGTTCTCGCGCTGGACCAGCGGGGTCAGGGCGGGCACCTCGACGACGTGCCGCCCGGCCCGGCGCAGCAGCTCGGTGCCCTGGGCGTCGACGAAGACCGGCGGCTCGCGCCACGCGAACACGACCCGCGGGATCCCGGCGTCGAGGATCAGCTCGGTGCAGCTGCGCGGGTGGGAGCTGCGGTTGCTGCACGGTTCCAGCGAGCTGTACATCGTCGCGCCGGCCAGACGCGGGTCGCCGGCGCACTTGGCGAGCGCGGCTTCCTCGGCGTGGTTGAGCGGATCACCCTCGCCGGAGTGGCCGGTGGCGATGACCGCGCCGTCGGCGTCGGTGATGACGGCCCCGACCCGGAAGGTGTGGCTCGGCGGGCATTCGGCGGCGAGCGCCGTGGCTTCCTTCAGCCGCTGGACATCCCGGCCGGTCGGTTCGTCGGCGGCGCGGTATTCGAGGATCGCCATGCCCTGCAGCTCTTTCGCGCTGACCAGGGTGAGCGGCCGCGGGTAGAGGCCCGGCCCGACGAACCGCGGCGCGTCCGGCTGCCCGACGAAGAACGGCGCGATCGCCAGCCGCAGCTCGTCGGCGAGGCCTTCGGTGAGGAACCGGGTGTGGATCCCGCCGCCGCCCTCGACCAGCAGCTTCTCGATGCCGCGCGCGCCCAGGTCGTCGAGCACGCGCCCGAAGTCCGGCGGATTCCCGGCGTCGACGACGGTGGCGAGATGCTTGAGCCCGGCTGCGGCGCCGGCCGGGGCGTAGACGATCTTTTCGGTTTCCCCGGCGGTGAAGAACTGCGCGTCCGGGTCGAGACCACGGGTGGTGACGGTGACCTTGACGGGTTGTTCCGGCTTTCCCCGTTCGCGACGCTGTCGCCGCAGCTCCGGCGAGCGCACGAGCAGCCGCGGGTTGTCGGCCCGCACGGTCCCGGCCCCGACGAAGATCGCGTCGGCCTCGGCGCGCAACCGGTCGACGACCGCGAAATCGTCCTCAGTGGACAGTACGAGCCGCGCGGGCGAGGTGTCGTCGAGGAATCCGTCGAGCGACTGCGCGGCGGACAGCAGGACGTGCGGCCGGGTGATCACGCGGACCAGTATGCCGTAACGCCTTCGATGATCCCCGCGTCTCACGACGTATCCCCCGTCGAGCCCTTCCCCCGGAGCTGCCGAAGATGACCACGCGAGGCTGGTACAAGGAACGGACACTCACCACGGTCGACACGGTCGGCCGCGAGGTGTCGGTGACGACCGGGCTCACCCGCGACCCGGAGGGCCGCCTGGTGGCGGCAATCGCCATCAGCGACGGCCCGACGGCGATCTACCGCTACGCAGGCCAATCGGACGACCGCACGGAGCTGGTGACGAACACCACGGAGACGGTCAAGGAACTCCGCCGGCTCGCGGCCATGGGCCCCACGATCTAGCCCCGCCCGCGGCGCCCCCGCCGCCCGGCGGCGATGCGTTTGGTCCCGGCACGCGTGTTTGCACGATGGTGAGGTAGCGCGCGGGCGCGCCCCTGGCTGCCGGGTGCCCGCCGGGCCGTGTGGTCACCGGGCCCGGTGCCGCCGGGCTGGTTGGCGCCGGGCCGGGCGGCCGCAGGCCAGGCGGCGCCAGGCCGAGTGGCGCCGAGCGGGGCGCCCGCGGGCCAAGTGGCGCCAGGCCGACTGGTCGCCGAACCCGGTGGCGCCGGACCGGGTTGCGGAGTTCCGGGTGCCCGCGCGCCGGGCCGCACCGGGCCGACTGGTCGCCGACCCCGGGTAGCGCCGGGCTGGTTGGTGCCGGGCCGGGTTGCGCCGAGCCGGGTGGCTGCGGGCCGGGTGGCCGGGTTCCGCCCGGTCGGGCGGCCGCCGGGCCGGTCGGCGTCGTGCTCCTGCGGTCGGGCGGGGCTTGTCGGGTCAGGCGGGCAGGACTGCGTACTGGCGGACGTACAGGTCCGTGTACGTCACCGGGCCTCGTGGGCCGGGGACCTTGTCCAGGTTGATGCCCGTTTCCGGGACCGCGAGGAGCTTGAAGCCGTCGAGGAGGCGGGTGGGGGCGTTCCAGAAGACGCCCGTGCCCGTGTAGCCGTCGAAGAAGGCGTCGGCCGCCGAGGGGTCTTCGGTGGTGATGCCCGCTGCCAGGCCCGAGGTCTGCTCGTTGGCGATCCCGACCGCGTCGGCGAGGGCGCCGACCTTGGCGACCGTGACCGTCGCCTCGTGGTCGGAGTCCAGGGCCCACTCGTAGCCGATCGCGTGCTCGTGCGGCGCCAGCGACGGTGTCACACCCCGCTCGGCCAGCGCTTCCTCGATGCCGGGCCAGACGGCGTCGTGGATGTCCTCGTGGATGAGCAGCAGGTTCAGGCGGTTGCAGACACCCAGCCGGTCGAGGCTCGCGTACACCAGGTCACGCGCCTTCGTGACGTCCGCGCCCCGGTCGACGTACAGGACGCCGCCGCCGTCGGCGTGGGCGAGCGTGCGCACGCCGTGGACCGCTGCCTCGGTGGCCAGCGCCCGGGTGCTGTCGCCACTGCCGCGCAGGATCACCAGCGGGACGAGGTTCGGCAGCCGCACCAGCGCGGACGCCGCCTCGCGCTCCACGCGCGGCACCAGCTGGACGCAGTCCGCGTCGATGCCGGCATCCGTCAGCGCCGGGGCGATGACGACTTCGCGCAGCCGCTGCGCCGAGCCGAGCGCGGCCGAACCGGTGCGCAGCACGCCGGCGTTGCGCGACTTCACCAGCTGCGACGCCACGTCGACCGTCACGTTCGGCCGCGCTTCGTAGTTCGCGCCGATGACGCCGACCGGGCGTCGCCGCTCGACCAGCCGCAGCCCGCCGTCCAGGGTGGACACCTCGACCGAGCGCTCCTGGTGCGGGGCGCCCGCGAGCAGCCGCAGCTGCTCGGCCATGCCGGTGAGCCGCTCCGGGGTGATGGTGAGCCGGTCGAGCAGACCGGCGCTCATCCCCTCGGCCTTCGCGCGCTCGACGTCGGCCTGGTTCGCCTCGAGGATCTCGTCGCGGTGCGCGAGCAGCCGCTCGGCCATCCCGGTCAGCGCGGCGTCGACGGACTCCGCACTCGCGGCGGCGAGCGACGGCGCGGCCAGCTTCGCCGCCCGCGCGCACTCCTCCACGGCCTTGGCGACCTCGTCCATCGTCCGTCTCCCTCCGCGTGACCAGCGAGAGACCAGTCTGCCGCATGGGCCCGGCTAGGTGGCCACGGGCTCCAGCAGCCACAACCCGCCGGCGATCAGGCAGCTGACCGTCGCCACGCCGAACACCAGCACCCACAGCACCGGCGGCACCGCGGTGAGCCGGCCCAGCTGGTCGGCGTCGGAGTCGCGCGCCCGCCCCTGCCGCCGCTTGACCTGCAGCTCGAGGACCGGCCGCACACCGCCGAACAGCAGGAACCACGTCACCAGGTAGCTGAACGGGGCCTGCACCTCGACCGGCGCCACGAACGCGACCAGCGCGAGCACGACGGCACTGGCGACCACGGTGAACACCCCGTAGGCGTTGCGCACCATCACCAGCACGCCGAGCAGCAGCAGCGCGATCAGCACGAGGACCGTGCCCACCAGGTCGTTGCCCAGCAGGCTGGCGAACAGCAGCCCCAGCACGGACGGCGCCATATAGCCCGCCAGCGCGGTGAAGGCCATGCCCGGCCCTTCGGGCTTGCCGCGCGAGACGGTGACGCCCGAGGTGTCCGAGTGCAGCTTGATGCCCTGCAGCCGCCGGCCGACCAGCACGGCGGCCAGCGCGTGCCCGGCCTCGTGCACGATGGTGATGCCGTTGCGCGCCGTCCGCCACGGTGTCCCGCCGACGAGCACGACCAGCAGCGCCACACCACCGGCGACCAGCGTGATCACCGCCGGCGTCTGGGCCTGTTCGAGCAGCGAACCGGCCGTCGAGGGGTCGGTGGCGGCCGTGTGCCAGGCCGGCAGGGTGCTACCGGCCGGTCCGCCGAGGGCGAGTTGAACGGGCGAGCTCACCCGGACACCTCACCACAGGCGATATCTGGCTACGGTGAGTCCCCACCGCTCGTCGTTTCCCGGCTTCCGGTATCGGAGCGGCAGCGCCCCGCACGAGTGGCGCCGCGCCGGCCGTGATCGACGACGGGGCGAGGTCAGGTCATCGCGACTCCCTCAGCCGGGCTTCGCCTTCGACGCGGAAGAGGAACGACACCCAGCTCCGGAACGGGGCCCATGCGTCCGCGATCTCCGCCAGCTCCGTGACGTCCGCGCCCGGTAAGTGGTAGGCCGCGCGCATGATCTCGTGCAGGCGGCTCTCGCCGCGGGGGAAGACGTCCGGGTGGCCCGCGCCGCGGATCAGGATCAGCTCGGCGCTGAACCGGCCCACGCCGGGCAACCGTTGCAGCTGTTTCAGGGCTTCGTCTGCCGGTATCGCGCGCAACGTCGCCGCGTCGAGCAGGCCCTCGGCGGCCGCTTCGGCGATCGCTCGCAGGCGCTGCAGCTTCTGGGCCGGGGCGCCGGGCAGGTACTCCAGCTCCGCCAGCCTCGCGGGTGCCGGGAACGACAGCAGCGGAACCCCGTCGACGTCGACCTCGGTGCCGTAGCGCTCCGTGAGACCGCGCCGCAGCCGCACCGCCTGAGACATCCAGATCCGGTGGCTCAGGACCGCCCAGCACGCCGCCTCGTACGGTGACGCGAAGAGGACCGGCCGCAGCCCCGGGTGCAAGTCCCGCAGCATCGCCACGACCGGGTCGCGCTCGCCGGTTCCCGGGAACTCCGTGCCGTCGACGTCGAGCGAGCACATCCGCCGCACCTGCGCCACGACGGCCTCGACGTGCGAGGCCGGGCCGTGCACTTCGACGGCGACCTCCCCGGGCGATCTCTGCCGCAGCACCGCGCCCACCGGCGTCCACGTGCCCTCGAGCGGGAATGCCACCCGGAGCGCCTCCGGCTCGGCCGCCGGCTGCCCGGCCGGCGCGAAGCCGGTCAAGAACCGCGACGCCGCTGTCAGGTCGAACTCCCCGCGCACCGTGATTTCGCTGCCCAGCAGGGAAACAGTCATCTGTCCTCCTCGGATCGGAACCTTGTCTCCGACGCTAGGCAGGACCACCGACAATTCCGGGCCTCGAACGCTTGATCCCGCGCATTGTTCACCCGATCAGGTGGCCCAGATTTGGCATACTGCCGGTATCCGAACGAGAGGAGTGCCCTGTGCCGACCACCACGGCCACCGAACGCCTGAAGAGCCTGCTGGAGACCCCCGCGCGGGCCGACCAGGGCTTCCTCGACCTGCTGGGTACCGCGAACCAGGCCGGCCCGCCGACAGGCCTCGCCCAGCGGCTGATGCGCACACCCCTGCTCGCGCAGGTCTACGAGCAGTACTGGCGCCCTGCCCTCGGCCGCGCGGTCAAGGGCCCGTTCGGGCCGAGCATGGCGGGCGAAGTCCGGCTCGCCACGAAGCTCCTCGAACTCGGTCCCGGGCAGACCGTGCTCGACGTCGCCTGCGGTACCGGCCGGTTCACCCGCGCGTTCGGCGCGGCCGTCGGCCCGGGCGGGCTCGCCATCGGCCTCGACGGCGCGCGCACGATGCTCGGCAAAGCCGTCGCGGAAGGCGGCCCGGACAGCGTCGCCTACCTGCGCGCGGACGCCGTCCGCCTCCCGCTCAAGGAGTCCACAGTGGATGGACTCTGCTGCTTCGCCGCCCTGCACATGTTCGCCGAGCCGGAAACCGCGCTGGACTCCTTCGCGCGCGTGGTGAAGCCCGGCGGCCGGATCGTCCTGCTCACGAGCGCCCGGCGCGGCTGGCAGCCCGCGCGGCTGGCCGAGTCGGCCGGCGGGATCCTGAGCGGGCAGCGGATGTTCGACCGCGGCGAGATCGCGGCCGCCCTGCGTGCCCGCGGCTTCACCGGGATCACCGAGCGGTACGCCGGCGTCACGCAGATCGTGGCGGGCCGGCTGAGCTGAGCGCCGCGGATTGTCGGAGCCTGCGGTTAGCATCGGCGCCATGACCCACCACGAGCCCGTCCCGCCCGACGACAGCTACCTGCGTTCCCTGGTCGAGGCCACGGCCGACGCCGTCGCGGCCGCCGAACCGCTGTCCTCGCCGCACGCCGGCGCGGACGAGGCGACGCGGGCCGAAGTGACCGCCGCGGTCGAGCGCAGTTCACCCGATCTGGTGGCGTTGAGCCAAGATCTGCACGCCCACCCCGAGGAGGGATTCGCCGAGCACCGGTCGGTGCGAGCCTTGGCGGACCTGCTGGAGCGCCACGGCCACGAAGCGACCGTCGGCCTCGGCGGGCTCGACACCGCGCTGCGCGTGAGCACACCGGAGCGGGACGGCCCGCACATCGCCGTCCTCGCCGAGTACGACGCCTTGCCCGGCCTCGGTCACGCGTGCGGCCACAACGTCATCTGCACCACCGCGGCCGGCGGCTTCCTCGGCGCCGCGACCGTCGCCGGACGGCTGGGCGGCCGGGTCAGCCTGATCGGCACGCCGGCCGAGGAAGGCGGTGGCGGCAAGGAGATCCTCGCCCGCGCCGGTGTGTTCGACGACGTCGACGCGGTGATCATGCTGCACCCGTTCAGCCACGACATCGCACTGCACCCGTTCCTCGGGCGCCGTCAGCTGGAAATGGTGTTCCACGGCGTCGGCGCGCACGCGAGCGCGCAGCCGTTCATGGGCCGCAACGCGCTCGACGCCGCGGTGGCGGCGTACCAGGGCGTTTCCGCGCTGCGCCAGCAACTCCCGCAGAGCGACCGCGTCCACGGCGTGTTCACCGACGGCGGCGCCCGGCCGAACGTCATCCCGGCGCGTGCGGCACTGTTGTTCTACCTCCGGTCGCAGAGCCCGGAGACCCTGCGCGACCTCGCCGCCCGCATGACGTCGATCGCGGAAGGCGCGGCGGCGATGACCGGCTGCGGCGTCGAGCTGATCTGGGACGCCCAGGCCGCGTACCTGCCGATCCGGTTCAACACCGCGCTCGCCGGGCGGTGGACGGCCAACCAGCTGGGCACCGGCCGGAAGCCGCTGCCGCCGGGCATCGTGCCGGAGTCGCTGACCGGCTCCACCGACCTCGGCAACCTCTCCTACCGGATGCCCGCGCTGCACCCGATGCTCGCCGTCTCGGGCCCGACGGTCGCGTTGCACACCAAGGAGTTCGCGGCCGCGGCTGGATCGTCCACGGGGGACGCGGGAGTCCGCGACGGCGCGCTCGGCCTGGCCCTGACCGCCGCCGACTACCTCGGCGACGCGGAGCTGCGGAAGGCGGTGCACGACGAGTTCGAAGCGGCGGGAGGAGCGTTGGACGTACCGAGCTTCTTCGCCTGATGCCTGAGGAATGCCTGAGATTTCTCAGCTGATTCTTCTCAGCAAAGCCTGAGGTGTTTCCACAGGTTGTTCACAAGCACGGGCGCGAATCTTGGGTCATGACCGAGAACGAGAGTCGGCCCGGCCCCGCCTCACCCGGTGGGCACCAGCCGCACCAGAGCACCCAGCAGTACGGGCCGTACGCGCAGTACGCCTACCAGCAGCAGGCGGCGCCGAACCCTCTCTTCACCCAGCAGCCGCCGCCCCAGCAGGCGCCGACGGCGCTGAAGACCAAGCCGCGCAAGGGCGGCCGCGTCGCGATGATCGTCAGCGCGACCGCCCTCGGCGCCGCGCTCGTCGGCGGCGTCGGCGGTGCCGCGATCGTCGGGCTCACCACGAACTCGGCGGACGGCGCCACGACGTCGGTGAGCTCGCCGGCGGCGAGCGGGCAGACGGTCTCGAACTCGACCACCTCCGGTGACGTCAGCGGCGTCGCGGCGAAGGTGACGCCGAGCGTCGTCCAGATCAACGTGACCACCGACCAGGGCGAGGCGATCGGCTCCGGCGTCATCCTCACCTCGAACGGCCGGATCCTGACCAACGCGCACGTCGTCGACGGCGCCCGGAACGTCGTCATCACGACCTCCGACGGCAAGAAGTACCAGGCCAGTGTGGTCGGCGCGGACTCCAAGGCGGACATCGCGGTGGTCCAGGCACAGAACGCCGGCGGCTTGACGGCGGCGACGCTGGGCGACTCGAGCAAGCTCGTCGTCGGCCAGCAGGTGATCGCGATCGGCTCGCCGGGCGGGCTGCAGAACACCGTCACTACCGGCATCGTCAGCGCGCTCAACCGGAACCTGTCCGACATCGGCGAGGGACAGCAGCAACAGCAGTCGCCGTTCAGCCGCACGTCGAACCAGTCCGAGAGCTCGCCCAGCTACACCGCGATCCAGACGGACGCCTCGATCAACCAGGGCAACTCCGGCGGCGCGCTGGTCGACGCCCAGGGCGCCGTGATCGGCATCAACTCGGCCCTCTACAGCCCGACCGCGTCGGCCAACGGTTCGGCGGGCAGCGTCGGGATCGGCTTCGCCATCCCGATCAACGACGCCAAGAAGATCGTCGACCAGATCGTGAACAACTAGGACGCGGACGGGCCGTGTCGGGGCGGCCCGTTCACCCCGCTTCGGGGAGCGGGAACGGCGAAGGCCGTTTCGAGAGTCAATCGGGGGCTCTCGAAACGGCCTTCGCGCCGTTCACAGGTCGTAGGTCAGGACCAGCGTGTGGTTCTGCTCCGCGTCCATCTCGATGCGAGCGGTGCCGGAGATCCCGGTCAGCTCGCCCGAACCGGAGCCGGTGACGATCTTCAGCGTCAGGCCGGAGTCGTCCGCCGAGTGGTGCAGGACGAACGCGCCCTTGCGGCCCTCGACCGAGACGCTGAGCCGCTCGAAGCCGACGTACGCGCGCGAAGTCGCGTTGGACGCCGTCAGCATCTCGACGGTGCTGGTCCCCTCGACCGCCCCGGTGAACGTCTTGGCGATCGCCACCCGGGCGAACTCGGTGCCCGCGGCCTCGTCGGTCGCCTGCGGCTCCCACTGGTCGAGGACGAACGACGCGGTGGCGGTGCTGGTCATGGCGGTCCTCTCTTCGGTGTGGGCACCAGCTTCGCAGCGATACCTGACAGGTTGCGTCAGGTTTTGTCAGCGCCTCCGGTTGCCGAAGAGCCCGCGCGTGATCTCCCGGCCGAGCGCGCTCGCCGCGGACCGCATGAACGACTTCACGGCCGGGTTCTTCATCGCCGACTCGATGAAACCGGGGTCGTCCTTCGCCTTCTCCGGCGCGGGAGCCTGCGCGGGTGGAGCGCCGGGTTCCGGAGCGGGCGCGACCTTCGCGGCCAGCTTTTCGTAGGCGGACTCCCGGTCGATCGTTTCGGCGTACTTCGCGTGCAGGTCCGACGAAGCGACCGCGGCGGCGACGGCCTCAGCACCGATCGAGCCCATCTTCGACCGCGGCGCCCGCAGCCGCGTCCACGCGACGGGCGTCGGCGCGCCCCGCTCGGACAGCACCGTGACGATCGCTTCGCCGATGCCCAGCGACGTCAACGCCGTGTCGAGCTCGTAGTACTTCGTCTTCGGGTAGGTCTTGACCGTCTTGGCCAGGGCCGCCTGGTCGTCCGGCGTGAACGCGCGCAACGCGTGCTGGATCCGGGCGCCGAGCTGCGAGAGCACGTTGTTCGGGATGTCCGTGGGCAGCTGCGTGCAGAAGAACACGCCGACGCCCTTCGAGCGGATCAGCTTCACGGTCTGCTCGATGCGCTCCAGGAACGCCTTCGACGCGTCGTTGAACAGCAGGTGGGCTTCGTCGAAGAAGAAGACCAGCTTCGGCTTGTCGAGGTCGCCCTCCTCGGGCAGCTCCTCGAACAGCTCGGCCAGCAGCCACATCAGGAACGTCGAGAACAACGCCGGCTTCGACTGCAGGTTGTCCAGCTCCAGCAGCGTGACGACACCCTTGCCGTCGTTCTGGCGCATCAGGTCGTGGACGTCCAGCTCGGGCTCGCCGAAGAAGTCCTCACCTCCCTGGGCTTCCAGGTTCGACAGCGAGCGCAGGATCACCCCGGCCGTCGCGGCCGAGACGCCGCCGATGCCCTTGAGGTCCTCCTTGCCCTCGTCGCTGGTCAGGTGCGTGATCACCGACCGGAGGTCCTTCGTGTCCAGCAACGCGAGGCCGCGCTGGTCGGCCCAGTGGAAGATCAGGCCGAGCGTCGACTCCTGCGTCTCGTTCAGCCCGAGCACCTTCGACAGCAGCACCGGGCCGAAGCTCGTGATCGTCGCCCGGATCGGCGAGCCCTTGCCGCCGGTGCCCAGCGACAGGAACTGCACCGGGAACGCCGTCCCGGCCCAGTCGTCGCCCAGCTCCTGCGCGCGCTTCGCGACCTTGTCGTTCGGCTCCCCGGCCGCGGCCAAGCCGGACAGGTCGCCCTTCACGTCCGCGAGCACCACCGGCACCCCGGCGGCCGAAAGCTGCTCGGCGACCAGCTGCAACGTCTTCGTCTTGCCCGTCCCGGTCGCGCCCGCGACCAGGCCGTGCCGGTTCAGGGTCGCCAACGGCAGGCGCACGGCCGCGGCGGCGTCCGTCTGCCCGTCGATCACGACCGCGCCCAGCTCCAGCGCGGCACCCTCACTCGCATAACCAGCGGCGATCTCGCTCGCCGGCGACCCCTGCTCGGTCACTCGCAGCTCCCCGATCGTGTGTCCTGGACCACACCCGGAGCGTAACGCGCCGTACGCGCAGGTAACGCCCCTCTTATCCCCGTGTCGGGTTAGGGTCACCAGGTGACCGACCGCCTAGTCTGGATCGACTGCGAGATGACGGGGCTCGACCTCGGCAAGGAAGCGTTGATCGAAATCGCCGCCCTCGTCACCGACGCGGAGCTGAACGTGCTCGGCGAAGGAGTCGACATCGTCATCCACGCGGACGAGGAAAAACTCGCCGGGATGCCCGAAGTCGTCCGCGAGATGCACGCCCACTCCGGCCTCACCGAAGAGGTCCGCGCCTCCACCGTGACGCTCGAAGAGGCCGAACGCCGCGTCCTCGACTACATCCGCGAGCACGTCCCCGAGTCGGGCACCGCGCCGCTCGCCGGCAACTCCATCGCCACCGACCGCGGCTTCATCGCCCGCGACATGCCGGCCCTCGACGCCCACCTGCACTACCGCATGGTCGACGTCTCCTCCGTCAAGGAGCTCGTCCGCCGCTGGTACCCGCGGATCTACTACGCCAAGCCGGAGAAGGGCCTCGCCCACCGCGCGCTCGCCGACATCAAGGAGTCGATCGGCGAACTCGACTACTACCGGCGCGTCGCCTTCGTCCCGCAGCCCGGGCCGACCAGCGACGAAGCCAAGGCGGCGGCCGCCGAGGTCCGGCAGAGGTAACCCCCTGCAACCCTGGCGAGGGCACCCGCTACGATTACAGCCATCGAGGTGATCGCACGCGGTTCCCTCGCTGATGGTGGGCGTAGCTCAGCTGGTAGAGCACCTGGTTGTGGTCCAGGAGGTCGCGGGTTCGAAACCCGTCGCTCACCCCATCACCCCAGTTCGGTTCCTTGGTCCGAGCTGGGGTTTTTTGTGCGCCATCGGTGGTAACGCTCACGACCGGATGGCTCAGCGTGCGAGCGGCCGATCGCGGGTGCACCGTGGATCGGTGGCACGTTCAGGACCGAAGCTCAGGCGGAAGAAGAAACTGCGGTACGAGGACATCACCGTCGTCGACCGGTCGTTGCTCAAGCGGGCCGTGGGGGCCGCCGCGCTGGGCAACGCCATGGAGTGGTTCGACTTCGGCGTCTACGCCTATATCGCCGACACCATCTCCGAGGTGTTCTTCCCCGCCAGCGTGTCGCCCGGCATCCGGCTGATCGGGACCTTCGGCGCGTTCACCGCCGCCTTCCTGATGCGCCCGCTGGGCGGCCTCGTCTTCGGGCCCCTGGGTGACCGGATCGGGCGGCAGAAGGTCCTCGCCGTCACGATGATCATGATGGCCATCGGGACCCTGTGCATCGGGCTGATCCCGTCCTACTCCTCCATCGGCGTCTGGTCGCCGATCCTGCTGGTGCTCGCCCGGATGGTGCAGGGCTTCTCCACCGGCGGCGAGTACGGCGGCGCCACCACGTTCATCGCCGAGTACTCGCCGGACAAGCGGCGCGGGTTCATGGGGTCGTGGCTCGAGTTCGGGACGCTGTCCGGGTACGTGCTCGGCGCGTCGGTCGTCACCGGCATGAAGGCCTGGGTGCCGCACGAGACGCTGCTCGACTGGGGCTGGCGGATCCCGTTCCTCGTCGCCGGGCCGCTCGGCATCATCGGCCTCTACCTGCGGCTCAAGCTCGAGGAGACCCCGGCGTTCCAGAAGCACGCCGAAGAGGCCGAGAAGCGCGGCCGCTCCGGCGAGCCGTTCTGGAAGATGTTCACCGAGTACTGGCCCGCGCTGCTCATCTGCGTCGGCCTGGTGCTCGTGTTCAACGTCACCGACTACATGCTGCTGTCGTACATGCCGACGTACCTGTCCGAGCAGCTGCACCTCGACGCCACCCACGGCCTGCTGCTGATCATCGTCGTGATGGTCGTGATGATGCTGATCATCCTCGTCGGCGGGCGGATCACCGACAAGGTCGGCCGCAAGCCGGTCATGATGGCCGGCTGCATCGGGTACGTCGTGCTCTCCTGGCCGCTGATGCTGCTGGTGCACGACGGCGGGCTCGTCCTCACCTTCCTCGGGTTGATGGGCCTCGGCCTGCTGCTGCTCTGCTTCGAGGTGTCGATGCCCGCGGCCCTGCCGGCGCTCTTCCCGACGGCGATCCGCTACGGCGCGCTGTCGATCGCGTTCAACATTTCGGTGTCGCTGTTCGGCGGCACGACGCCGCTGGTGATGCAGGCGCTGATCTCCTCGACCAAGCACGACTTCTGGCCGGCCTGGTACCTGATGGCCGCGGGCGCGGTCGGCGCCGTCGCCGTGTACTTCAGCCGGGAGACGGCGAACAAGCCGCTCTGGGGCTCGGGGCCGGCAGTCGGCAGCGAGGCCGAGGCCCGGGCACTGGTGCGCGAGTCGGCGCAGGACTAAGCCGCTTCGAGCAGCAGCTCGGTCAGCTCGGCGGGCATGGTGATCATGCAGTCGTGCCCGGTCGGCAGCTCCCGCACGGGCTCGCCGGCCGGGACGGGCCGCCGGGCGATCCCCGACGGCGGCCCGCCGACGCAGTGGATGTGCGTGCGCGGGATCGCCTTCGCCGCGGGGTTCGTCAGCCGGACCGGTTCCGTGAGGCACCGCACCGGCTGGTCCGACAACATCGAGCGCAACCAGGCGACGTCGTCGGGATCCGTGACGCCGAACAGGCCCATCGGCGGCACCCGCCACCCGTCGACGGCGGCGTCGACGAGCTGTTTCGTCATCGGGATGACGTCGGCCGCGGTCTCGCCGTCTTCGGGGACCATGGCGTCGAGGAACACCAGGCGGGCGATCCGCTCGGGGACGCGGTCGGCGGCGCCCGAGATGACCAGCCCCGCGTAGCTGTGGCCGACGAGCACCACGTCGTGCTCGCCTTCGAGCAGGCGGACGACGTCGTCGACGTGGGTGCCGAGCCCGACCTCGGGGCTCAGCAGGTGGGCCTTTTCGCCGTAGCCGGTCAGCGACGGCGCGAGCACGCGGTGCCCGGCCGACTCCAGCAGCGGGACCACGCGGTCCCAGCAGCGTCCGGCGTGCCATGCACCGTGTACCAGCAGGAAAGTGGACATGGAACGATCGTGATCACCCGGAGCTCACCGGGCAATACGGCACTGTTTTGTGCCCCGGTTCCCCGGAGGTAACCGTGGAGGACCCGTGCAAGGCCCGTGAAGTCCTCGGGATCGTCGGGGACAAGTGGGCGCTGCTGGTCGTGCGCATGCTCAAGGACGGGCCGCGGCGCTTCACCGAGCTCAAGCGGTCCATCGACGGCATCAGCCAGCGCATGCTCACCGCGACCCTGCGCGACCTCGAGCGCGACGGGATCCTGACGCGGACGGTCGTGGCCGTCATGCCCCCGCACGTCAGCTACGAGCTGACGCCGATGGGCCGGACGCTGCGGGAGGCGACCGCGCCGCTGCTCGCGTGGAGCATCGAGCACCTGCCGTTGATCGACGCCGCCCGCGAGGCCTACGACGAGCGTTAGTTCGCGGGCGTCTTCCACTCGTCCCAGGACAGCTGCCAGTAGCTCCAGCCGTCGGTGGGCTCGAGCTTCGGGCCACCGCTGTTCCGCACGGTGACGATGTCGCCCTTCTTGGACGTGTCCATCAGCCACTTCGTGTTCTCGGTGGACAGGTTGAGGCAGCCGTGGCTGACGTTGCTGCGCCCCTGCTGCCGCACCGACCACGGCGCGGAGTGGTAGAAGATGCCGCTGTAGGACAGCCGCACCGCGTACTGGACGAACGTGCTGTAGCCGCCGGGCGAGTCCTCGGGGACGCCGTAGGTGGCGGAATTCATCGTGTAGCCGTTGTGCTCCTGCATCACCGTGTACGTGCCGGCGGGCGTCGTGTGCCCCGGCTTGCCCATGGAGGTCGGCATGGTCCTGACCTCCTTGTCGTTGACCGAGACGGTCATCTGGTGGGTCTGGCCGTCGGCGACCGCGACGAGCTTGTCGCCGATCGTCCCGGTGAGCGTCCTGTCCTCACGGCCGTAGCTGCCCTTGCCGAGCGGCTTCCCGTAGACGGCGGCGTCGACCTTCAGCTTCGTGCCGGTCTTCCAGTAGTCCTTCGGCCGCCAGACGACCTGCTTGTCACCGAACCAGCGGAACGCCCCTTCGGTGGCCGGCTCGGCGGTGACCTTGAGCGCCTTCTCGGCGGCGGCCTTGTCGGCGACGTTCCCGCTGAAGGTGAAGACCAGCGGCATCCCGACGCCGACGGTCTCGCCGTCCTCGAGGTTCACCGAGACGCTGAGCTGCCGCGCGGGCTTGACGGTGGAGAAGCTCGACTCGGCGGTGACGGGCTTGCCATCGCCGCCGGTCGCGGTCGCCGTCAGCGTGTAGGTCTTGTTGTAACCGAGCGGCTCGGCGGAGTCCCACCCGGAGCCGTCGGCGCGAGCCTTCCCTGCAACAACCTTGCCATCGGCGCCGGTCAGCTTGACGTCCCCGACCTTCCCGTCGGCGACGGAGACACTGACGGGCTCCCCGGGCGCGACGTCCTTCGCATCCTTCGCGGGCGTCAGCGTGAGCGCGGCCGGCTTCGGCGCGCTGCTGCTGCTCCTTGACGAAGGCACCGGTTCACCCGAAGGGCTACTGCTGCACCCGGCCACCGTGAGGCCGATCACCCCGGCGGCCACCAGAAGCCGCACCCCCATACCGGTCATGCCCACCTGCCTGATTCGCCGTCGATGTCCGACTACAGTGTGCCCGACCAGCCCCGACACCGGGGCGCCGCCACCGGAACCCGCTTAGGGGACCCCCGTGAAACGGGCCCTGAACCGGGTGCTAATCTTTTCCACGTCGCCGAGGGAAACCTCCGGCAGACACCGGCGCCATTAGCTCAATTGGCAGAGCAGCTGGCTCTTAACCAGCGGGTTCGGGGTTCGAGTCCCTGATGGCGCACACCCACTCCCCAGGTTGAAGATCTCTTCAACCTGGGGTTTTGTGGTATCCGGAACCTTTTCGTCCACTTGTGCACTGTCCACTGTGGTCTCCTGCGAGCCCGAGGGGAGCCCGAGAGCGCAAGCCGGGTGCATCGCCTTCCGCGGAATCGCTCCGGCCAGCTTCTTCGCCGCGTCGGCAGCCACTTCCTCGGCGACGTTCGTGTAGAGATCCATCGTCACCTTGATCGACGAGTGCCGGAGCATGTGCTGGATCACCTTCATGTCCACTCCCGCGCTCAACGCCAAGGTGGCCGCACCGTGACGGAGACCGTGCAGCGTGATCGGAGGCAAGCTGGCCAGCTTGATCAGCCGGGCGAACTCGTCCGCGACGTCAGCCGGGTGCAGCGGGCTGCCGTCCGGCTCGGTGAAGAACAGATCACTCTCGACCCAGTCCTCGCCCAGACGCGCCTTAGCCTCGTCCTGACGAGCCTTGTGCGCGACCATGACCAGGACGGTGTCCGGGTCGAGGGCGACGATCCCCTCCGACGACGGGGTCTTGGGCTTGCACTGCCCGGTCTCCCACCCGTACTGCACGATCTGATTGGCCACCTCGATGCACGCGACGTCCAGATATGTGTCCGAGCGCCGCTGACCGCACGCCTCACCGCGCCGCAGCCCCGTGTAGGCGATCAGGTGGTACAGCGCGTAGAGCGGATGATGGACGATGGAGTCCAGGAACTGCCCCGTCTGCTCGGCCGTCCACACCATCACCGGGAAGGGGACCTCGCCGGTCCGCCGCCACTTCGCGACCCGCTCCGGCGTCCACAGCTTCGGCTTCGGCCGCACCGCCGGCGGTAGCTCGACCAGCTTCGCGACGTTGTGCGTCAGCAGCCCCTGGTCCACGAACGGCCGCAGGACCGCCCGCAACGTTTCCTTGATCCGGTGCAGCGACGCCGGCCCGACCGGACGCTGCCACTTCACCGCCGCGACCTTCCTCGGATCGCCACTGGCCCGGTACTCCGCGATCTGCTCGTTGCGCTCCACGATCGCCTCGAACATCGCATCCAAGTGCCCCACCCGAAGCCGATCGCGACGGACCTTCCCGAGGTGCGGCCGCAGATAGAGCCGGACGTGCGACTCGTACGAGCGATACATGTTCCGGCTCACCGTGCGCCTCTTCCGCGCCAAGAACTCGTCGAACACCTTGTCCATCAACGGGTGCTCCAGCACCTGCGCCCCGGCCCGGACGAGACGACGCACGCTCTCCGTCTCGGGTAACGGTTGCTTCTGCGAGATCAGGACCGCGAGCAAGTCTCCGATCTTGCCCAGAGTCTCGAGATCGTCCTCTTCGGCGATCCCGAGCAGGTCTCGCACTCGCTGCAGCCCCTTCTCGGCTTCAGCCGCGCTCTCGTAACCGCCGCGGCGCCGCGGCCGGCGGTTGCCCTGCGCGTCCTTGGGCAACTCGATCCGGAAGTACCACTGCCCATGCCGCTTGTTCGCCAGCTTCGGGCATGCCTCGCCAAGCGACTTCCTGTTCACGTCCCGACAGGAACACCGCCGGTACACCGACCCATCGGCCACCGAAGACCGCTCCCCTCGTTCGTCAAGCACCCACCAGGGGCTTTCTCCACGCCCGATGCTCGCGCTGCGACCACCACTCGGGGAAGCCCGAGCCCGGGAAAGATCACCGGATCAGGTGGCGAGCCCGAGCACCCGCAACAGCCCGACCGTCGGCACTCGATACGCCCCGCCGACCCGAAGGACAGGGCAAGGAAAAGAGCCACCCCGGGCAAGGGCGTAGGCCGTGGTCCGCTTGATGCTCAACGCCCGAGCAGCGGTCATCAGGTCCACGACCGCCGGCAGCGTGGCCACCTCGGCGAGCGTCATCGCTTGCCCCACCTCCAGAGTCATGCGCTCAGTCCCAACCGGTGCAGCGCGAGCTCGTGGCAGGCCGGGTTGAGGTCGATCCCGATGAACCGGCAGCGGTGCTCCAGCGCGGCGATACCCGTTGTCCCGCTGCCGGAGAACGGGTCGAGCACCGTCCCACCTGGATCGCAGCCCAGACGCACGCAGCGCCGCGCGATCTCCAACGTCCCCTTTGCCGGGTGTGTCGCCCGGCCACGATCCGACGAGACGCTCCAGATCACCGTCTCGCGAGTCTCGACCGGCTCTCGGGTCAGGACAAAGATGTTCTCGTAGCAGTGCGAGAACCGGTCTCGCACGCTCTCGGGCCGGGCGTTCGGCTTGTGCCAGATGATCTCGCGCTCCAGCCACCAGTCCCGGACCAGCAACGCCAGGACCACCCGCCACGGCACGCCGACGAGATCCTTCGGCCGGTGGGCCGTCTGCGGCGGGCGCTGCGTCCCGTACCGGGTGCGGCCACGCTCGGCCGCAGTGCGGGCCGTAGAGCCATCGGCGACATAGTGGCCCCACGAACCGCCGTAGCTGTCCCCCAGGTTCAGCCACGCGGTGCCACCTGGAGCAAGCACCTCAGCAAGCTCGTCGAACACCTCCACGAGCCGGGACACGTACCCCTCGACCTCCCGCTCCTCGCCAAGCTGCCCGGCGACCCGGTAGTCACGTAAACCCCAATACGGCGGAGACGTCACGACGCAATCCACCGAGCGCTCGGGAAGCTGCCGCACGAGGCCCGCAGCATCGCCGTGCCGGAGGACCACCCGTCCGTCGTCGTAGACCATCACGCCGTCCTCGCAGCGCTCGGGTCGCGCTCGAGGAGCTCGACGACGCAACCGCCGACCGGACGCGCAGCTGTGACAAAGCGATCGACGATGCTGTCCACCCCGGAATGGATTACGTCACCGGGGTTCCTGCCGTACTTTCGCCGGACGGCGGCAATATCAAAGTGGTAATACGGCCGCGCGACAAGCATGAATCCAAGTGCGTTCGATGAATCGCCGGCCACTGCCGGACCGATCAGCGCATTCCGGACGGTCCATCCTTGTCCCTGCAACGCGGCGGCGACCCGCCAACGCAGCGGAGCAAGGCCACCGTGCCGCCACTGTCGATCTCCCAAGACCAACAGAGTCGCCGCCGCCGGGGTAACAACTCGGCGCAACGCCGCCCATACCCGGCAAATACCGGCAACGATGTCCGTCGACGCCTGTCGGGGGTCGGGCCGCGCGACCACGCAGTCCACCGTGTGGTCGGCCATCGTCGTCAACAGGGTCAGCGCATCCGTCACGGACCGATCAAAACCATTCGGCAGCAAGTCAACCTCCGCGTCACGAGTTGACACGAGACACGGCGATGAACAACGGGTTTGATGCCGCCGAAGACCCACAGGGCAACGTCCGGCGTTCGCGGCGGGAGGCGGTAACGCAGTCACGGGGATCTCCGGCAAGAGGGACCAGGTCAACGATGCGGGCGCACCTGGCCCAGGAAAGAAATTCTGGTGGAACAGGACCGCGCCGGACGCCACGAGCACCTCCCGCAGCAGCACCGCGACCGCACCAGCTAATAGCTTGTCTCATGTGGTGAGTTTGCGGAGTTTCTTGTAGCAGGTGAGGGCTGCGCCGAGGACGAGGAAGGCGAGGAAGTGTTCGTCTTTGCGTTCGTAGCGCAACGTGCGGCGCCGGTATCCGGTGAACCAGGCCATCGTTCGCTCGATCACCCAGCGGTGTTTGCCGAGCTTGTCCTTGGATTCGATGCCTTTGCGGGCGATGCGGACCTTGATGCCGCGGTCGCGGACCCAGCGCCGCAGGCTTGGCTGGTCGTAGGCCTTGTCGGCGTGCAGCTTGGTCGGCTTGCGCCGCCGCCGCGGGCCACGACGGGAGCGGATCGCCGGGATCGCCGTCACCAGCGGCTTGAGCGCGGCCGAGTCGTGCGTGTTGGCGGCGGAGACCGCGACGGTGAGCGGCAGCCCGGTGCGGTCGGACAGGGCGTGGATCTTCGAGCCGGGTTTGCCTCGGTCGACCGGGCTGGGACCGGTCATGGATCCCCCTTTTTTCGCCCGTATGCAGGCGCCGTCCACGATTGCGCGGCTCCAATCGATGAGACCCTGGCCGCCGAGTTCGTCCAAGAGCGCGTGGTGCAGCCGTCGCCATAGCCCGGCTTTGGTCCACTGACTGAAGCGGCGATGCGCAGTCTGGAACGGCACACCGAACGACGGCGGCAGGTCTCGCCATGCGCAGCCGCTGGTCAGCAAGTACACGATCGCGGTGAACACCGCACGAGCGTCTACCGGGGCAGTGCCACCACCCTGCGGACGCGGCTCGAACACCGGGATCAACGGCTCCGCCAGCGCCCACAGCTCATCCGGCACCAACCGCAACGACAACCGATCAACCACACCCGAGATCATCGCTCACCAGCGACCGATCACCACTTAAGACACGCTCTAACTCGAAGTAGCCGCCGATCACACATTCTGCATTCGCCAATCTTTTACACAGTGGCGAGCCAGTTCGTTCACTACTAGAGCCGGTAACCATCGAAGGAATGTTTGAACCATTGAAACCCGGAATCAGCAGTCTCCGACACATCCGGATTAACTCAAAGGGTCGGAAAATGACGTTCGACTGACGGCCCGATCCGGACAAACGGCGTCAATCTGCTCCATTCGGGTGATCTCGATCCGGTCGGCGCAATAGGGGCACCATGAGCCTCAAGACGTACTAGAGTTGAAAAATCAACGACCTCTTGGTCATCGCTCGCTGCATGTGCACCTGCACTGCCGAATGCGAGTGCGTGATCAGACCGGAAGGTGGACGGCGGACGATGGCGAACCTCACCGCGACAGTGGAACTGCCGGCACGCTGGCAACGAGCCGTCACAGAAGTGCTGGCCGAGCTTGCCGGTGCCGCGCTCGACGTGTCCGGCATCAACGGCGCCGGCATGACCGGCGTCTTCCATCAGCTCGTCAAGGGCGCGCACGACTGCGCCGGCTCCACCTCCGCCGCCCTGCCCCTGTGCGTACCGCAACCGGGCTGGTTGCGGATCGCCGCAGCATCCGGTGACGGTGCGGATTGGATCGGCAGACTGATCCCACTCAAGGGGTCGGTGTCGGCGTTGACACGCACACAGGGCGAGGCCATTCGGGTTGCCGACACTGCTTCGGACCCGCGCACCGTCCAGTCGGCCCGCACGGCAAGCATCGGGCCGAGCATGGTCGTGCCCCTCTATACCGACACCGGCGAATGGGACGGCACCCTCCTCGCCGGGCGGCCGCCGGGCGCCGACAGCTTCACCGAGGCCGATCTGACTTTCTTCACCGAGTATGCCACCCAGTCGTGGCAGGCCATCACGGCCGCGACGACGACCGCGACCCGGGCCGCGAACCGGCACGCCGCAGTCCGCGACCAGCTCACCTCCGTTCTGCACGAGGTCAGCGCGCACGACCTCGCAGCAGTGCAGGCCGCCACCGAACAACTCCACGCCCAACTGCCACCGCAACACTGGCCGCAACTCGCCCCTCTCAGCACCGCGATCAGCGAAACCCGCGAACACGTGGTCGACGCTCTCCGCACCGACGACGCACCCGGTGACGCAGAAACCGGCCCACTGCTCACCCACCTGCTGCACACTTGCATGGCCGTGGCCTCACCCCTCGAACTGGCCCAGCAGATCACCGTCCACGACCCCTTACCCAGCGGACTGCCCACCACGACCGTCGCCCTGATCGGCCGCTAGCTCGCCATCGCCCTGCTCATCGCCGACCGCCTCGGCCACACCCGCGCGGTCGACATCGCCACCCGCACCACCACCGAACAGCAACTCGCGCTCACCGTCAGCTACCGCGGCTTGGCACCGACTCCCGAGGACGACCCAGCCACGCTCACCGCCTTGCACACCGTCACCGACGAACTCGGCGGCATCCACCGCATCGACACCCCCGCCACTCGGACAGTCAGGCTGACGTGGATCTCGGACCCCCTGCGCTGATCGCCCTCCATCCTCAAGCCCGGCGCAGCTCGTTTCTTCACCTGGTCATCGCCGAGAGGGACCCGATATCGCGACAGGGACTGAGATCGATCTTTTCGCCGATGCCGGACGCACACTGCACGGTCGCGGCCGACAGGACGGAATTGGCGCACGCCATCATTGCATCCCCGGTCGATGTTCTCGTGTTGCTCAGCAGTGTCGATGTCGACGGCAAGCTGGTACGGGAATCGTTGGCACAGAGACCCGATCTCGGCGTTCTGGTCATCGTGGAAAGAACAAGCCGACAGCGCTGGTACCTGGAAATGCAACACGCTGCCGGAGTTCGCGGCTTGATCGCCGACGACAGCCCGTTCGTCGTGTTCCACCAAGCCGTCGAGCACATCGGGAGGCAAGGTGAATTTCTCGACCCGAGACTGCAGCCGCTGCTGCACCGCCGCGGCCGCAGCGGCCACGGCCTGCTCACCGCACGTCAGCGGGAGGTACTGGTCCTTGTCGCGGAGGGCTGCACGAACGCCGAGATCGCCACGGCGCTGTTCGTAAGCATCGAGACCGTACGCACCCACGTGCGCCATATTCTCCATCGACTCAGTGCCCATGATCGCGTTCACGCAGTCACCCGAGCGTTCCGTCTCCGCATCCTCAGCGCCTCGCCACCGGGTTCGGCGTTGTGGGGCTCGAACAACGATCGCTCGCCGTTCGCCGCAACTGGTTCGGTCTCGGGCCGAACGAACCCGCTTCGCGGCGGCGGCGACGCCATCGATCAGGCGGAATCACTTCCCTGAGCCGCGAGAAAATTACGCCATTTCCATCCATGGTTAGATGGCCTAGAATGTAGGTAATCTAGATTCTTCCCCCGATGTTCATTGTGGGTGCCTGACATGGAACGGCTTGCCGAGCAACTGCGAGCAGTGATCGTGGCCACCGACGCCTACCGCCGGGCGATGGCGTCGGCCATCGGCGTGGGCGTTCCCGAGGCTGCAGTACTGGGTGAACTGCTGCACCAGGGACGGTTACCGCCCACCGCGCTGGTCAAACGTTTGGGCATCGCCTCGGCCAGCGTGACCGCGCTCCTCGATCGCCTGGAACTCGCGGGACTTAGCCGCCGTGAACGCCATCCGACCGATCGGCGCAGTGTGCTGGTGGTTCTGACCCCGGCCGGGCGCGCCGCCATCGAAGCCATGTTCGCTGTCTTCAGCGAAGACGTGTACTCATCCGTCGAGCAAGCGAAGCCGGAACACATCCGAGAGTTCACCCTCGTCCTGGCCAATATCGCGCGGACCCTACACGACTGGGCCGGGCAACCTGCTGCGATCGCCGATGCGCTCAACGTATGGACCGCGAGTCGCCGGACGGCGGAACCGTGACCGCTTCGTGGGCGCGTTCCCGGAATCTGGCCCGTCTGCGCGGGGCGCGGCTATGGATAAGGGCCGCTCCCGCTGTCGGTCATGATCGGCAGCTCGTGAATCTCAGCGATCACCGGCAAGGTCAAGACGCGGTGCACACTCCCACGCGGGGCAACCAGCACGGCGGTGATTGCGTCCCGGTACCGGCACAGGACTCGGATACCGACAGCACTGCACACGGTCGCCGCACGCAAATCGATCACGAGGCCAGCCGCTGCGGCGCTCGAGCGCCGCAGCGCGGCATCGAGCTCGCCGACGGTACTGACATCGATCTCGCCCCGAACCGTGAGCCATGCCGGGCGTTCATGATCGTTGAAGAGGCAGGTAATGAGCTCGGCCGGACTGGCCGCCGCCGCGGGAATGTCATCGTGTGGCATGTCGCCTCCGTGGACTGGGCCAGCCGGGTTCTTTCCGCTACTTCGGCGGTTCACAGACTCCTGGACGCAAGCTCACCAGACGGCCAAGTGTTCACGACACTCAGAAAGCGAACCACATGCCCTGAAAAGCGAAGCGCGCGACATCCCGGGTCCGACACCGCGCCACGGCGCCGCAGGACTGATGAGTCGATGGCAGAGAGGAGTGTGTCGTGGCCGACATATTCGAGACCACGGATCCGGACGTCGCGAGCACCCTGTTCAATGACCTGTACTCCGCGATGCGCCTCAGTGTGCCCGGAACCCGGCACAGCCTGCGCATCGTCCAGCACCACGTGGACCAAATCCGGCTGGACCGGATGACCCTTCGCATGGACCTCGACGCGATCGCCGAACCATTGGGCGCCGTCGCCATCGCCCACGTCCGCAACGGGCACGTCCGCTACCAGCAAGGCCGCGACGAACACCTCTGGCGCCGCGGCGACGTCCTGCTCACCGTCCAACCCGACGCACCCTTCCATGCCACCCAACACGATCTCGACGTCGACTACGCCCTGATCCCACCCCAGCTCTTCGACCAGATCACCGGCGCCGAACACCCGCCGGTCCGGCTCCTGGCCCACCGCCCCTACTCGCCTACCGCCGGCCGCCGATGGTGGCGCACCTACGCCTTCGTCCACCACACCGTCGCCGACCCCGACACCCCACGCAACCCGCTGGTCACCGCCCAGTGCGCCCGGCTGCTCGCCGCGGCCACCCTCGCCGCCTTCCCCAACACCGCCATCATCGAGCCCACCGTCGCAGACCGCCGCGACGCCCACCCCGACACCCTGCGCCGAGGAGTCGCTTTCATCGAAGCCCACCCCCATCTTGACCTCACCGTCACTGACATCGCCGGCGCCGCATGCGTCACCGTCCGCGCGATCCAGCTTGCCTTCCGCCGCCACCTCGACACGACCCCCATGGCCTACCTGCGCCGCGTCCGTCTCGATCACGCGCACCATGACCTGCTCACCGCTACTCACAACGACACCGTCACCAGCATCGCCGCTCGCTGGGGCTTTCCTGGTGCCGGCAACTTCGCCGCCGCTTACCGCGCCGCATACGGACAGCCACCGTCGCGCACGCTCAACCGTTGAGCTGGTCATCGCGCAGGAGCCGTTTCCGGCACAGTTCAAACCTCGCCCGCGATCTCCGCCGGGCTCGCGATACAGCATTGTCATCCGGACCGGAAGGCCGACGCTCAGCCCCAGCGACGAGGCAGCCAGCGGGTTCGTGATGGCGAGAACAAATGCCTTCCGGCAGGGACCCGTGCAGCGCCTCCCGGACCGGGTGGCGCAGCTTGGCATCATCGGGCTCGTCGCTGCGGCGGAGAAGCCAGGTGGATAGTGTCGGTCAGAAGCCGAACGAGACCGACGTTGATCCGCCCGAGACCCGTCGGCCGCGGCAAGTATCGAGTGCCGAATCCGGAACGGCATCGTCTCGGCGCACGGCGGAAGCGGACGACCGGAAACGCCGGCAGTCGCAGACGGAAGATCACGCCGGGTCGTCGCCGCCCTCCGGCTTCGCAGCTGAGCCTTCCGACTGAATCTGCTGTTCAAGGCGACAATCCACCTGTACGCGGCGGCCCCGCGACGAGCCGGTCGATGAGGCCCCTTCTCGTCGGCAAGCGCTCGGCGGCCCCGACCTGGCGTCCTGGTTACGATCCCACGGAGCCGCCTGATGCAGGCTCCCGGAACCGGACGCGAAACCCGGAATTCCGCTCGGTGGGGGCCATATTCGGATATCGAAATTCTCCGGAACATTCTGCGCTGTTCGGCGGCTCCGGCGAGCCGGGCCGAGATGACACACTGCTTCGGTCGGCCGGGGTCGGCCGCCCCTCCCTTCCCCCGGCGACGGATCCAGAAACTGCTGCCGGCGGCCCTCCCCGCAGGCCGCCGGCAGCGCGATGGCCGGGATTGGACTTGGCGGCATGGACGAACACGAGATCATGCTGTGCGAGCGCTGCTGGTACCCGATCGGCGTAGACGCCGACTACATCGTCCGACACCACCATGACGAGTTACACCCGTTGCTCGCGCCGCTGTCCGGGTTCTCCCACCGCGACGGCGACCCCCAGTGCGTCGCCGTCGTGCAGGCACAGAAGGACGTAGCGGGCAATAGCTGCGCCAGCCCGGGCCGAAGCGACCCGCGCGGCGGCGATGAGCGTGCCGGCCGTCGGACAGACCGGCGCGAGCCATAGCAGCCTCAGGCGCCGCGGGCCGCGTGTTCCCGTGCAGGTGGTTGCCATCCCGGCCGCTCGGTCCCTGCCGGGTGTAGTCGGTTCGCGGGCGAAGGTGTCCGATGTGGCGTGGGGTGTTCACCGCAGGCGGCGGGCGGGGAGGGTGTGGTGCGTGAGGCGTGGACGCGGCGAAGGGGCGGGCTCGCGCTCCAGTGCCTCGTCGTCGGTGGTGGTTACGTGGCCGGGTCCCAGCTGGCGTTCGCCGTGCTGGATGCGACCGGAGCGGGACCGACCTTCTTCCCGTCGGCGGGACTGACCGTCGCGGCGCTGTGCCTGTTGCCCCGCCGCGCCTGGCCCGCGGTGTGCGCGAGCATCGCCGCGGCGGAGCTCGTCGTGGATCTGGGCGAGGGGCTGGCGCCGCTCGCCGCCACCGGGTTCGCGGCGGCGAACACCCTAGAACCGTGGTGCGGTGCGGCTCTGCTGGGCCGGTTCCGGCCGGGCGGGGTCCGGGTCGGCACGTGGCGCGGCCTGACGAGATTCGTGGTCGCCGCCGTGCTCGCCGCCCCGGTCGTGGGTGCGGCAGCCGGGGCGACCACCGCGGTACTCCTCGGTGACGGCGATCAGGCCTGGTGGACGGTCGCCGCTCGGTGGTGGCTTGGGGACGCTCTGGGAGTCCTGGTCGTCGGGACGACGATGCTGGCGTGGGCCGGCGACCGGCCCGCCGCCGCCCGCCGGAGGTGGCCCGGGCACATCGGGGCCGCCGTCGTGATGGGCGGGTTCGCGGTGCTCGTGTTCTTTGCGGACCTCGTCGTGGCCGGCTACGCCGGGGCGTTGGCCCTGATCTGGGTGGCCCTGCGGTGGGGCCTGCGCGCCGTGACCGCCAGCGGGGTCGTGATCGCCGTCGTGGCCACCACAGCCACCGCGGTCGGCCGGGGCCCGTGGGCGAGGATCGGTACCGGCCCGGAGTCGGGGCTGGTGCACCTGCAGATGCTGCTCGCCCTGTTGCTGGTGATCGCGGTGACGGTCGACGAACGGGAAACGGCGGTGCGCGACGCCACCTCGGCCGAGGAACAGCGGCGGCACGCCCAGTCGGTGCTGGAGACCGAGCACGCCGCACGCGAACGAGCGAGCCTGCTGCACACGGTGGCCGATGCGCTGGGGGCCACCACCGACATCGCCCAGGTCGCCGCCGTGTTCGTGGAGGTCGAAGAGTTCGGTGACGTGCTGTCCGCGGCAGCGATCGGCGTAGTCGCCGACGGCGGCGGGCTGCGAGTGTGGACCCACAACCGGTCCGGAACGACGACCGAAACCGTGGTCTCGGCCTCTGCGGTGACCTGTGAAGCGGAAACAGGGCGCACCGGCGAACCGCACTACGCCGCCGCTGACCACCCGCCCCCGGGCGGGTCGGCATCCCGAGGCGGCGCCGCGATTCTGCCGCTGCGCACCTCGGGTGAGCCGTTCGGGTTCGTGGGCCTGTACTTCCGCGGAACCCGGGTCTGGGTCGAGGAGCAGCGCACGGTGCTGCTGACCATGGCCGCGCAGACCGCGCAAGCCGTCCAGCGGGTCCAGCTCTACGAGGCCGAACAGGCGTTGCGTGGCCGGGCCGAGCACCGAGCGTGGCAGCAGCGGCTGCTCGTCGAGGTGGTGGCGGCGGTCAGCGCACCGGGCGCCGTCGCCGAACGTGCGCACAGGCTCGTCGGCACCCTGGTTCCGGTCCTCGCGGACTTCGCCGTCATCGAGTTCGGCGACGGCGAAGACGACGCTCCCGTCGTGGCTTGCGCTCATCGCTCTCCGGTCGGCCGCGCGGCGTGTGAGGACGTCATGAATGCCGGCGAGGCGGGCATCACCGCCCTGGCAACCGTGCTGGCCACCGGCCGGGCGTTGGTCACACCGACGCCGGCCGGCGGCTGTCTCCCGGACTCCGCCGCGACCAGGCGGGCGGGAGCGGCCCCGCTCATCGGGGTGCCGATGTCCGGGGAGGGCCGGGTGCGTGGCGCACTCCTGCTCGGCCGGACCGACGCGGACCGGCCGTTCGCCGCCGGCGACCTCGCGCTGGCGAACGACATCGCCACCCGCGCCGTTCTGGTTCTGCAGGCCGCGGGCAGTGCCGAGCGGGAACGGTCGATCGCGTTGACGCTGCAGACCAGCCTGCTACCGCGGCGGCTGCCTGCCGTCCGCGACGTCGGGATCGCCGCCCGGTACCGGCCCAGCCAGCGGAACCTCGCGATCGGCGGTGACTGGTACGACGTCGTCACCCACCCGGACGGCCGCGTCGTGATCACCATCGGGGACGTCGTGGGGCACGGACTGCCGGCCGCCGCCGCGATGGGGCAGATGCGCAGCGCGGCGACCGCGCTGATCCTCGCCGAGCTCGACCCCGCGGCCGTGCTGGACCGGCTGGACCGGGTCGCCGCCCGCACCGCCGGCGCCGAGCACGCGTCCGCGCTGGTGGCCGACTTCGATCCCGCCGACGGCCGGCTCCGGTTCGCGGTGGCCGGCCACCCGCCGCCCGTGCTGATCACCCCGGACGGCACGGTGGCCCTCCTCGAGCAGGGCCGCTCGCCGCTGCTGTGCTTACCGCCGAAGGCAGGCCGGCCGCACACGGAGCTGACCCTGCTGCCCGGCTCGGCGCTGGTATGCTACACCGACGGGCTGATCGAACAGCGCCGGAGACCACCGGACGAGGCACTCGCCGCGCTGGTCTCGGCTGCGACCCGGCACGCCGGCCGGGACCCCGGCGAACTCTGCGACGGCCTCCTGGACACGCTCGTCGGCGAACTGCCCGCCCGGGACGACATCGCCGTGGTCTGCCTGCGCTACGCGCCCGTCCCGGCGACCGGCCGCCGCGGAGCAGACGAGCCTGAACAAGACGTCAAACCTGGGGGTCGGCGCGGCCGGTCAGGTCGGCGAACGAGCCGATGACCGCCGGCCGTCGCTCGACGACAGCCAGCGCGTAGGTGAGCACCAGGTGCGCGGTGCGCGCTTCCCGAGTCGCCGTCCGGTCCGGTCCGGCAGCACCCAGCACCAAATTCGCTTCGCGCCGCAGCCAGCGATTGCGTTCCCGGCGCAGCGCGGCGGCCTCCGGCTTCGGCATGACCGGTTCGGGAAAAAGAGCGTCCGACATAGGTAGTTCTCCTCGTGAATGTCCGTGTTCGCCACAATAGCGACACGAGAGGAACCGCACAGGCCAGCAGGCGGAGCGTGGAACCGGAAATATTCGACGTTCGAACGTCTCCGAAGCAAAAACCGTTCCCCCCGCCGGACGCGTCGGAAAATTGTCACCCGAAGCCTGTCGTCCACCTGGGCTTTTGTCGGCCCGGCGCCAGGTGGTCGACTTAGTCGACACACGACGCTCGGGTCCATTTATTCTCGAATTCGAGATTCTCCGTGATGCGCCGACCCCTTGCAATCGGCCTTCTCCAGATCCGCACACCATCCGTTGCGACGATCACCCCGGCTATCAGCCCGCGCTCGAGCCGTTGGGTAGTGGATGATCGATCGGCGCGCCGCCGAAGGCGAGCCGAGGTACTTTCACCGGCTATGTCTCGACCGCGAGGTGCCGTCATCGAGAGGTCGTGTCTTGCGAGTCCGGCGAACGGGCACGACTGTCGCGACCACTAACTTCTGCCGCTTGCGGTTCGCGGTCAACGGCGGTTGAATCTGGGTTCTGGCACGCTATCCGCGATAGACCCCGGTGTCTGGACCCTCGGCGGGTGGGCGATCATGCTGCAGGTGCGTTGATCTTGATCTGGTCCGGGTCCTGTGGCCGCATTTGGCTTCGCTGCGAGTGAAGGCGGTGTCGGCCACGGGCGGCGTCACGCGGATCGCCGGCGAGACCGTCGCACCAACGGCTGCATGTTCGGGCTGCGGAACGGTGCCTGGCAGCGTGCACAGCCGCTACGAGCGGCAACTGTCCGACACCCGCCTCGTCCGCTCGTGAGGGGTTGATCCGGCTGCGGGTCCGCCGCTTGTTCTGCGACGACTCTGCCTGTGCGAAGACGACGTTCGCCGAGCAGCTGCCTGAACTGATTCGACCGCCTTAAGAACACAGACTAAAATCATACGATCGTGGCCTCCCGTCGTATCTGAAACGCACTGCGCGCACGCCACGATGACGCCATGCCCTCGCACGACAGGGATCTGCACAGTCAGGGACTGGTGCAGTCGCCGCGCCCACGCCCCAGTCTTGCCCTAAGGCCACCAGCCAGGAGACGTGGGCCGGTCCGGAAAATCGGGCGCGACAAGCAAAATTGGTATCTCAGCCACATTCCTGGCTTGCTCACCGGAGTCGCCGCGATCGGCGCGTTGATCTTCACCGCGCTGTCCCTGCAGACGACCCGTGACCAAGTACGGATCACCGAGCAAGGCCAGTTCACCGAACGGTTCACCAACGCCATCACCCAGCTGGGCGCCCAGAACAGCCTGGAGATCCGGTTGGGTGGCATCTTCGCGCTCGAACGGATCGCACGCGACTCAGAACGTGACCATGCCACCGTCATGGAGGTGCTTACCGCGTTCATCCGCGAACACGCACCGGTTTCGCCGTGCAACGAGGACCGGTCACCTGACGCCGACATCCAAGCGGCGGTGACGGTCATCGGACGCAGGGACGCCACCCATGATGTCGACCCGATCGACCTGCACAACACCTGCCTCCCGCAGGTCTCGCTGTTCTACGCCAACCTGGCCGGAGCCATTTTCGACGGAGCCACCCTGAGCCGGGCAGACCTCAGAGGGACCGATCTGAGCTCCGCGAGCCTGACCAACGCAAGGCTGGTCAAGGCCACGAACGGCCTGTTTCGCATGAGCGAAGTCCGGCACTCAGAGATACGGCAGGCGAATTTTAGCCTGGCCACCATGACTGGCACCGACCTGACAGACGCCGAGTTCGGCAACGCGTGTTTCGCCCAGACTGATCTTGAGCGGGCCACTATCGTCAGGACAGAACTCCACGGAGCCGGCCTCAACGAGGCAAATCTCCCCGAGGCCAACCTTGAGAGCGCTTAGCTGCAAGGAGCGAACCTGAACTCCGCATTGATCGACAGAACGCGCTTCAAGGAAACCAACCTGAGCGGCGCGAACCTCACCGGGATATCGCGAGCCAGTCTGGCTGCGCGGTTGGCATTGACGTCCCACTGGTGGGCGCTTCACGTGGTTGCTGAGCTTTTGTACACCTCCGGCAGGCAGCACGTCATGTCCAGACCCTTCGTCCTGATCATCGGCGCCTGGACCTGGTGCCCGGTCGCCCGGCACCTGCGCGCGGCCGACACGAAGTGCTGCCCCCCGTTACCTTTTTCTTGGCTCCCAACAGGGAGTTGTGGTCACCAGGCCCGGCATGACTTGCGCCCCCAGTTGCTTCCATGATCCGGGGGGGGTGGTGTCACCGGGCCTGGTGGCATCGAGGGACCGCTGAATAAGGACTCGGCCACCGCCAGGTAGGTCTCGATGCCCCTATTGTTTGTCAAGCAGCGTGGTGTGCTGGCGCAGCTTGTGGATCAGGCGCGGTGATGACCCGGTAGAACTCGCGGGCGAGGTAGCGTTTGAGGCATCGGCCGGGAACACTCGTTTCGAGCTGACAGCTGCGGGGCATGCTTCGCGCCGGTGATCGAGCGGCTGGGTGTGTGGGGCCGCCTCTGGATGCCGCCACCCTGAGGTGCCGACCTCAAGCCGCAACTGTTGCTGCTCGACATCCGCCGGGGCATCGACTGTGCCCGGCTGCCGCCGGAACGAGTGGCGCTCCACCTGCAGTTCAGCGAGACGCCGCCACCACACTGGTGGTGGCTCGTGCTCACCCCAGACGGTACATCGGCCACGGCCACGGCCACGGATCCGCGAGTAGCCATGGCGGTGAGGTTCCAGTGCACCCTGTCGGCACTGGCCGGCGTGTGGCTCGGTCACCTGTCTTGGCGCGAAGCAGTGGAGGACTGTGTGATCCGGTTGGCCGAGAGCCGCGAATCGATCAGGAGAGCCGTCGGCTGGCTCGGCCGGAACCGCTTCACGACTGCCGCACCCGGACCTTAGGGGGCTCGTCAGCGCCGTTCGGGATTGTCTTCGGCGATCGTCGAGGTGATTTCCGACGTCGAGCATCCGCTGTTCAGCTTGGCCAGCGAGCTGAAGCCCGTCGAATCACAGAACGTGACGCCATCGAGGTCGACAACGATGGCCGACGGCCTCAGAGTCATGGCCCGGACGAACTCGTCGTCCAACATGCTGATGTTGATGACATCGATCGCGCCTGACGCGGTGATCGTCATCTCGTCCGGACCGGCCAGCCGGGTGATCACCCTCAACGGCGCCGAAAGTCTCGAGCTTGACCCCTGCCCCATCGTCCCCTTGTTCCGGCGACCACGCCGGTGACGAGTTACGTGGTGGCGCAGAATCGGACCCTTCGCTCGATCTTTCCGCCGATGACATGGCCGACGGGGCGACCGCGCAACTGTCGAGCGAGTCCACCACCTAGCGTGAACACTGTCCGTATCCGCCCGCACCTGCACGAGGACCGTCACATGGGAACCGAAGAGCATGCGCAGATTGGCGATCTACTGGAAATCCGGTCTTGCACCCCCGAAGCCGGGATACTGATGCTTCACCTTCGCGGTGCGATGGACCTCGACACTCGCGCCCTGGTCCTGGCGCAGTTCCGCGCCGCGGTCGCCATGCGCCCCTCGATGGTTGTACTCGATCTGACCGAGGTCGGGTTTTGCGGCTCGACCGGTCTCGAGGCGCTGGTCCGACTCCAACTCGACTGCGACGAGCAGGGCATTCAGATCCAGGTGCGTCCGTCGCCCCACCTGCGGAAGTTGCTGGAGATCACGGGGCTCAAAGGCGTTCTCGACCTCCTCTGACACGGTTGGCCCCGGAGAATCACGAGGCCGGCTTCTGATGGCGCGTGTCAGCGAGTTCGAGCTCCCCCGTTGGCGCTGAACCGGAATTCGATCGTGACCACCAGGACCTCGAGATCGAGCGCTTGCTGCAGCCGTGGCAGGCTGTGGGTTTCGAGCAGGTGCCGGATCTCCGAGATGTCGCCCTCCTGCTCGGCAGTCAACACCAGGACCAGCACCGGGGCGTCGCGTCCGCCGGCGAGTGTCGCATGCGCGGCGTGGACACCCGGATAGGTCTCGACCTCGACCATGAACGGCGCGACGGCGGCCCCGGCGGCAAGCTCGGTACGACCGCCGGCGGGGTCCCTTTCGAACCGCCAGGTCTGTGTCTTCGGCTTGCGAGCCAGCTGCGCCGCCAGCCAACGCGGCAGAAGCAACCCGAGGACGACGGCGGCCGCCGCGACGGCGTACCAGACCCAGGTCGGCGGAAGAGCGGTCCCCGCGGTCGACGGCGCGGCTGAATCGAGTAGGGCGAGCATCCCGAGGTGCGTGACGACGACGAAGCCACCGGCAGCGAACAGGACCAGACCCCAGAGACCGAGCAGCGTGCGGTTGAGCCGGGCGGGACGGTTGAGATTGCTCATGACGTACTCCTGGGAGCTTTGATCCTGACCTTGATCGCCGGCATCGTGGCCGGACCGATCCGGGCGAGCCGGCATTCGATCGCCGCGCGGACGGTGTCGTAGAGCCCCTCAGTAGTCGTCCGCGTGGTGCGGACGCGGGCGGCACTATACGTGGAAGTCGGGCTGGCCATCGAACTCGCGCGGAGCCCGTGCCGTGCAAGCCGTCGTCCTACGCGTCACCGCAGAAGGTCGATCGTGCCGTCAAGGTCAAGTTTCACGATCGTCAAGGCAGCGACAAGCCTTACGAGGCCGCAGCACTGGCATTCGGAAACGACATCCAGTTGTCAGGTGCAAAAGCCGGACCGATCTTCGATAGCAATGGCCCTTGCGGTGGCGGCGGACTCGATGCCGCCACCGTGATGCCCGGCAAGACCTACACTCACGAACAGGCCTATGCGGCCGGTAAGGCGAAGGGAGACCTGCAGATCGCTCTGCAGCCGGACTTCGCGTCCGACAAAGCCGTGTTCCCTCGGCAACAGCCCGGTCAGCCCGCTGGAATCGCGAACGTCTCGGCGACGCTCATGAGCAGCGGGATCTGGTGTCCACCGAACCCGATCGTGTCGGTGACCGACCGCCACGGTCGCGACGTGCCAGTTCGGCAGCAGCCGTGCGAGCGAGGCGTCTCGGAAAGGCGTGGCCGACACCGTGCTGGCTGGGCTGAGCCGGGACACCGTGTCCGGAACGTCGGCGCTCGCTGCGCGCGTGACCGGGTGGCATCGGCCCGACATCGGCAAGACCGGCACGACGCAGCAGAGCGAGTCGGTCACGTTCGTCGGCGGCGTCAACGACTACGCGGTCTCGTCGATGGTTTTCGCGGACGGGGCGCAGCCTCGAACGTTCTGTCCAGGGCCGCCGGTTCACCTTGGCAGCTGCGGTAATGGAGCATTCGGTGGCACTGTAGCGGCGCCACCGTACTTCGCCGCCATGCAGAGCCTGCTTGCCGGGGTGCCGCATGAGCCACTGCCTGAACCGGATCCTCGGTTCCTCGCCTCGCGCTGGTAGCGAGCAGAACCGCACTCGGACATTGCATCAGTCAACTGTTTGTCATGCTGACCGATTCGCAAGACAATCGTCAGGTGCAGACAACCCGGAGACGGTCCAGGATGCCGGGAAGGGGCATAGGAAGGAGGCTTCGGCATCGTGAGCTCGAACATCGACGGTCGTCGAGCCGGCGGCCCGTCTCCGCTCCCGCTCGCCGGCTCGACGTCGATCGTGTCCGGCGGGATAGCGCTGTTCGAGCCGGACGCTTACCGCGTGTCCGGACGGCTGCGGCAGTCTGTCTACGACTGGCTCGCTGCGGTCGGGTGCCGGGCTCGGCGGGCCCCATGATTCCGCAAGACATGTTCACCGCAGGCGCGGTCGTCGTCGAGATCGATGATGCGCGTACTTGCTGGCTGGCGGTGCGGTGGGCAGCCGGCGAGGCCGGGCGACGCGGTCGCGAACTGGTGGTCGCCCACCCGGTGACTCCCGGCTTCGTCATCGGCTACCCGGAAGCGGCGGTAGCACTTGCAGGCGGCGACGACCGGTTGGCGTTGCATCTCAACCGGCTGGTCGCAGGGGTGGCTTCGGAGCATCCCGGTCTGCCGGTGTCAGGCATCGTGCTCGAACCGACGCCCACAGCACTCGCGGAATTGGTTACGGCAGTCCAGGCGACAGTCTTGGTCGTCGGTCCGGGCCGAAGGGGGCACCGCGTTCGCGAACGCGGTGCCCCCTTGTCGTGGTCAATGGTTCAGGCCGTGCCCTCGGCCGCCGCATCCGGTGGTCGTCGGGGCGGAGACGGCGGCAACCTGCGGCCAGCCACTGCACTTGGCGTTCGAGTTCGCGCGCCGACAGGCCAGCTCGGTGCGCATCGTGCACGCCTGGTCGCGGCGGACACCGCCAGCGTTCGGGCCGGACTGCACACCGGAGCCCGTGTCACCCTGGTGACCGACCTGGCCGCCGTGCTCGCCGGCTATCCGGGCGTGCCATTCGACCTCGTTCCGGTCCGTGACCGGGCCTGTGCGCGCGCTGCTCGCGCAGGTCGGACGCCGCGCTCCTGGACGTCGGCGAGCCGCTCGCTCCGCGCCTGCGGTCCTGGCGTTGGACGCGATCCTTGGCCCGGCGAGCTGTCTGCCCGGTTGCGATCGTCCCCTCCCGCGAAACAGAAGCAATCTGAGCAACGTTCATCTTTCCGCGCGTCAGGCCGGATGATTTCCGGGGCCTCCGAATATCGTGGCATCGGAAGCATGCCCCGGATACTCGGCGAAGGCAAAGGGGTTGGAGGTTTTCGCCTGTGCAGCCAAAACCTTTGACCAGATCAGCGGGAGCCTCAGTGCCAGTTCGGTCACCGCCGTCGACTGGACGAAGAACGCGATGAGCAAACCCGAAACGATCTACGTAAGCCGAGTGCGTTCTTGATCGTCAGCTGTGGCAAGGGGTTCCGGACAGGCACGATGGCGATATCACCGTCTGCCACGCATGAGGAGCAGGCTCTGCCAGTCCAAGGGATGTTCAGTTCGCGCTATCGGCCAAGGTGCAGCTATCTGAGCGCGCTGACGGGTAGCGTGTCGATCTTGAACACTGCGGGGACTCAGAGCCAGCCCTTGGTTTCGGCCAGGCGGGCGGCTTCGGCACGGGTTCGGGCTTCGGTCTTGCCGATCGCCGACGAGAGGTGGTTGCGGACCGTTCCCGCGGAGAGGCCGAGCGCCCGCGCGATGTCGGCGACCGTGCCACCCTCGGCTGTGGCGCGAAGCACGTCGGCTTCGCGGTCGGTGAGCGGACTGGTGCCGACGGCGAGGGACTCCGCGGCGAGTGCCGGGTCGATGAACCGCAGCCCGAGGTGGACCCGGCGGATCGCGTTGAGCAATTGCTCGGGGCGCGAATCCTTGACGACGAACCCGGCCGCGCCCGCGGACATCGCGCGAGCGAGGTAGCCGGGCCGGCTGAAGGTCGTGCAGATCAACACCCGGCACTGCGGCAATGCGTGCCGGAGTTCGGCGGTGACCGCGAGTCCGTCGCGGCCGGGCATCTGGACGTCGAGGAGGGCGAGGTCGGGGCTCGTGCGCTGGGCTGCCGGGAGAACGTCGGTTCCTGAGCCTACTTCGGCGACGACGTCGATGTCCGGTTCGAGTCGGAGCATCGAGGCCAGCGCGCCGCGGACGAGGGCCTGGTCGTCGGCCAGCAGAACACGGATCACGGGTGCCCTGCCTCGGCGTGCGCGAAGACCCGGTAGCCGCCTCGGGTACTACGGCCGTGTTCGAGTCGGCCCGCGACCTCGGCCAGCCGTTCGGTCAACCCGGTGAGGCCATGCCCGGCCGTGGGTTCGGTGGTGACCGTGCCATCGTCGGTCACCTCGATCCAGCCGGACCCTAGCCGGATGCGGCATTGTCGGGCGTTGGAGTGGCGGAGCACGTTGGTGACCGCCTCCCTCACGACGTAGCCGAAAACGCTGTGCAGTCCTGGATCGACGTCCTCGACCGAGGACGGGAGGTCGGCGCGAATTCCCGCGGCTCGCAAGGCGAGCCGGGCGCCTGAAAGCTCAGTGGCCAGCGACACCTGCCGGTACCCCGAGACGGTGGCACGGACGTCGGAAAGCGACTGGTGGCACAGGATCTCGAGGTCGTGGACTTCGGCCAGGGCGGGGGCGGTGTCGGCGGCCGACTCCAGGATCCGCCGGGCGAGGCCGAGTTTGACGGCCATCGTCGACAGGTTGTGGCCGAGGATGTCGTGGAGCTCGCGGGCGACGCGTTCGCGTTCCTGGTCCACGGCCATCCGCCGGATCTGCGCGCGAGCAGCCTTCAGGTGTCCGGCGGTGAAGGTCAACGCGAAGACGACACCGAGGGCCGCGGTGACGCCGCCGAGCGCGGCCACCTGGCTCCAGATCACCCGCCCTGACCCGGCTCGCATCCATACGAGCTGGCTGGCCGCCGTGGCAAACCCGAGCGGAAGCGAGTAGCACAGCGGCAGCAGCATCAGGCTGCTCGCGACGGCGAAGGTCAGGTCGGTCAGGTATTCGGGTGAGCCGAAGAGCAGAGCAGGGGTGACGCCGAACGTGAACACCGCAGCCACGATGACCGCCCGCTGCCGCGGGGGTGCCGATGGTCCCGCCCACAGTGCAAAGATGTAACCGGCCCCGTAGCAGGTGGTCGCGGCGAGTGCGATCACCGTGCGCGCCGTGCCGTGCGTGCCGCCCATGATCGTCACGATCCGGGGGACCAACACGAGCAGTGCGAGTCCGTTCACCATGACGGGCACGACCCGGCGCCGCCGGTCCCTCCAGAAGCTCCAGTCCGGCCACTGCCGCACAGAGAAGCGGGCTGGATCACGCGTGCTCACCCGATCACCCTAAGCAGTGGCAGCCGGACGCGCCCCATGACAGATGGCACGGGCTGCGCCGGCTACGGGGTGGTGCGGTGAAGCCATGGTGCAGAAACCGATGAGGAAGATGTTGCCGGCAGCGCTTGCCGCCGCTGCAATGGCGTCGGGGGCGTCCGCGGCCACGGCGACGGACCGGGCTCAGGTGCGGTGGGGGCCGTGCCCGGCCGACGTCGCCCAGCCGGGCTTGCAGTGCGCGACCCTAGATGTCCCCCTGGACTACCGGCACCCGGCCGGGCGACAAGTCAGCGTCGCGATCTCGCGACTCGCCAGCGCGAACCCCGCGCAGCGACGTGGCGTCCTGCTGGTCAACCAAGGTGGCCCCGGGCTGGGCGGCCTGGGCTTTCCGGTCTCGCTCGTGGCCGCGGGACTGCCGCAGCAGGTGCGCGACGCCTACGACGTGATCGGGTTCGACCCGCGCGGGATCGGCCACAGCACACCGGTGACCTGCGATATGACGCCGGAACAGCGCGTGAAGAGCGTGAACCCGCCGTTCCCGCACCGCGCGGAAGACGTCATCAAGGCTGCCGAAGCCGCGGAGACCGTCGCTCGGCAGTGCATGACGTCGAAGACCGCGTCGGTGCTGCCGTTCGTGACCACCGCGAACACCGCGCGCGACATGGACCGGATCCGCACGGCGCTGGGCGAGCCGAAGCTGTCGTACTACGGCGATTCCTACGGGACATACCTCGGCGCAGTGTACACCAGCCTGTACCCGGTCCGCAGTGACCGGATCGTCCTCGACAGCAGTCTCGGACCGGAGGGCTACGACGTCAACGCGCTGCGCGACCAGGGCCTCGGCTTCGAAACCCGGTTCCCGGACTTCGCGAAGTTCGCCGCTGCAGCCCCGGCGAAGTACGATCTCGGCGCGTCGCCCGCGGCCGTAAGGGCGAAGTACTTCGAGCTCGCCGAGCGCCTGGACCGGACACCGGTCTCGGGGTACGACGGCACCACATTCCGCACGATCACGGCCGCCGCCCTCCGCGCCGACGCGGCGCTGCCGGCGCTCGCGGCACTGTGGCACAAGCTTGACGTGAACACGGCGCCCGCGGCTGCCGGAGTGGACGCGGGTTCCGGCGACAACTTCGCGGCAGGCTACCTTGCGGTTGTCTGCGGTGACTCACGGTGGCCGCGAGGGGTGGGGGCCTACCAGCGCAACGTCGCGGTCGACCGCGTCCGCTACCCGATGTACGGTCCCTACGCGGCCAACATACGACCGTGCGCGTTCTGGCCCTCGCCGGTCGAGCCGCCGGTGCAGGTCACCGACCGGGGCCCGTCCACTGTGCTCATGCTGCAGAATCTCCGCGACCCGGCCACCCCGCTGCCTGGAGCGCTCCGCCTCCGCACCGCGCTCGGTGAGCGCGCCCGCCTGGTGGCGGCCGACCAGGGCGGCCACGTGGCCTATCTCAACGGCGCGAACCAGTGCGCCAACAACGCGATGAGCGACTACCTCGCCACAGGCCGGTGGCCCACGCACGACACCATCTGCCGAGCTTGAGCTTGGCGGCGGCATGCCACCGGGCTTCGGAAGGGAATGGCGTATCGGAGCAGAAGTCTGTGCCCCCTGTTGGCGCCGGGTGCCGACATCATGTCGATCACGAAAACCGTAGTCCATTCTCGCTGACCCATCCAAGACCGAAGCGGCTACGAAGACGAACCGGTTAGGTGTAGAGGGAAGGCCGGTTTGACGAATGAACTTCGACGAAGAACTGACTCAGCTCACTCGTCGGGTCGCCGCGACTGCGGACACCACTGTCGAACTGAGCGGCCACCCGGACCTGCGTCAGGTCAGGAAAGCCGTCGTCGACGCGCTGATGTTCGGCGCACGGCCGACCGACCGGTTCGGTCCCGTGCTCCTGGTGATCGACGAACTGGTGGGCAACGCCTATCTGCACACGACGGCGGCACGTGAACTGCACGTCACCCGCGCCGCGAAGAATCTGCTGATCGAGGTAAGCGACCGCGATCCCGACGTCGCCGCGGTGCGAGAACTCCGGCCGGGATCTGGCCGGTACGGACTCCGCTTGGTCGGCCAGCTGTCACTCGACTGGGGGGTGCGAGCCGACAGGGACGGCAAGGTCGTCTGGGCGCTCGTGCCTGTCGAGGTGTACCCGGCCGAGCCATGACGACAAGCGCGGACCTGACTGCCGACGGAGGAACCTTCTCGCGGGAATCGCTGCCGGAGCGGCGGGCACGACAGCCTCGAACGCCTCTACTTATCCGGACTTGATCGCCGGGCGCGCCCGGCGAGTACCACTCCAGAGGACAGGTTCGCCGAGCTCAGGAGCTGATCGGGGGCGACACCGACGACGCGGACGACCGGCGTTCGGGCTCCGTGCGTTGACGGGTACCGCCGCCGAGCTGGGTGTCGGCGCACTTTACGGGCGTGCTGGGCGTTGGCGCCGGACGAGCAGCGAATGTCGGTACCGCCGGCCCGTTGGCTTTACTGGGGTCGATCGAGGTGTAAGAACTTCGCGAGGTGGTATTACGCGGGCAAAAGTTCGCGGGCGAGCCGCCGGAGGGTGGAGGAATGGGTACTGACGTGAAACTCGTTCCGGTTTCGGGTGTCGGGCCACACCCTGGCATGCGCGTCACCGACGGGATCATCGCACCCAGAGCACCCGGCATGACTGCCGAGCACAGGTCCGCTCTGATCGAACACATGGCGGAAACCTGCGAATCGAGCGCAAGCGTTACCATCGCGATCGCGCGGAACACGGCCTGTGGTTCGCGGCGGATCAGCGGTGGCGGTATTCGCACTCGCCTGCAGGAGTCGCTGTCATGCTGAAGCAGAAACCATCCGCGCCGAGCGTTCCGCAATGGCTGAACGACAAGACCGTGTCACCACAAGATCGAGTACTATTGCTCACCTATCGAATCGCGCGAGGATCCGGCGCCTCGCGGCGGCGCAGCGCGCGATTGTGCCGCGAAATGCTTCGCTGGCACGTAAACCAGCAGGTGTGTGTCGGGGTGTGTCTGAACCGCACGGGAATGATCACCGCGCTACGCGCGCAGCTGAACGAGGCCGGCCCTGGTCTGGAAACCGCCATCCGTGACGCGGTGCTCCTCGACGAACTGGTATTGCTCCCGCCACGCCAGCGCCTCGCTCTCTGGGCGGCAACCGTCCAGCACGAATCGGTCATCGAGATCTCACGCCGCACCGGCTGGACTCAACCCCAGGTGAGCCGGCTGTTACGAGCAGCACTCTTGACCGTCGGTCGGCACGCTACGGGCTGATCGCAGCGTCGCGAATGCCAAGTTTCGACCCGCCCGCTTCGGCCAAGCAGGCACGGATGTCCTCGAGGTGATGCATGGCCTCGTGCGCGGCTTGGCGGACCAGCCATCTAGCGGTGCGGTGTTCGCCCGCAAGCCGGGTGACGGTGCGTTCCCAGCCCGGCCGCGTGCACCGCTCGATCTCCTCGCACAGCCCGGCAACGCACGCCGCCAGTTCATCGAAGACACCGTCAAGGGTGCGGTCGTTGTAGTGGAAGCGTCGCGCACGCAGGTCGTTGAGCATCGGCTCGAGAACGGGCAAATCTTCCGTGCGGGCGCGGTGCAGCCTGATCGTGTAAACGACGCACACATCGCGTATGTGAAAGACGTACTCCTTCGCCGACCAGCGTTCCGGCCGTGACCGGTATAGGAGGTCCTGCGGCGACGTGTGCTCTAGGAGGGGCTGCACCGTGCGGGGCACTGATCCGATGATCGCGCGCGCGGCTTCGACGGTGAGCGTCGGACACGAGACTCCACACGCGCCGCAGGTGTGATCCTCACCGACCAGCGGAGGTACACCGGACGGCCTGTGCCTTTGCTGATCGTGGGCCGCTTCGTCGGACATGGCCACCATGGTCGCCGAACGACGCGTCAGCCGGCAACCGCCGTTCTTTCGCCTCGCAGCCGCTGATTGGGGAGCCCGGCCTGTGACCCGCTTGGTCGCGGCCGGGCTCGCGTCGAACGTGGCGCCGCCGGCCGACTCCAGCACGACGTCAGCACCGGCGCTACCGGTCAGTCGCATCACCTCGGCGGCGATGTCGGCGTCGCGGGGGTCGAGGACGTGGTCGGCGCCCAGTGCCACCACTGTCTCGTGCTTGCCCCGCGAGGCAGCGGCGATGACCGTCGCGCCGTAGTGCTTGGCCATCGTGACCGCGGCCTGGCCGGTCGCACCCGCCGCGGCGTGGACCAGGACGATCTCCCCGGCCGCGACGCGGCCCAACGACTTGAGCGCGGCCAGGGCCGTAGGCCAGTTCACCACCAGGCCCAGCGCCTCCTGCTCCGTCCAGCCGGACGGTACTGGCATCGCTGCAGCCGCCTGCAGCACCATGTACTCGGCGAACGCGCCCGTTCCGACTCCGACGACGCGGGTCCCCAGCTGCGGACCGGTCACCGCATCGCCCCCCGTTACCGTTTTCGTAGTTCCTGATCAAGGAGCTGTGGTCACCAGGCCCGGCATGATTTGCGCCCCCAGTCGAACCCATGATCCGGGGGGT
>NZ_JBSGDR010000023.1:0-114987 GCF_053602455.1 Amycolatopsis sp. NPDC004378 | reverse complement strand
CGGCCGAACACCTCGCCGCGCTGGACGCGTTCGGCGTGCGACGCGGGCTGCTGGTCGTCACCAAGGCACCCGGGTCACCGGGGCGTCTTCAGCCGGTCCAGGAGCTCGAGCCACTCGATCGCGGCCGTGGGCGTGGGGTGGATCGGCAGGGCCGCGCCGAGGCCGAGTGCGTCGACCGCCCGGCGGACCACCGGGGCGCAGCCCGCGATCGCGAACGCGACGCCGGCCTCGTGCGCGTCGCCGGTGGCTTCCAGGAGCACCGCCAAGCCGCGCGCGGAGCAGTGGGCCGCGCCGGTCAGATCCAGGACCAGGACCCGCGGGGCCAGCCCGATCTCCTCGGCGAGGCGGCGCTGCAGCCGCCGTCCGCCGGTCATGTCGATTTCGCCGCCGACGGCCAGGGTGGTGACCTCGGCGGTCGCCGTCACGGTCATCGTCATCACGGGATCCGGCTCTTCGCCCATGCTCGCGTAGTGGCGGGCCATCAGGGCGTCGATGTCCAGCCCGGCGGGGTAGGGCACCGAATCGATCTTCCGGGCCCACGCGCGCAGTCCGTCGATCACCTCGCGGTGTCGTGCGTCGTCCTCGGGCCAGACCATACGTAATACATCGCTCACCGAGGCCAAGACGCAACAGTCATGTCACCCGCTCGGCCCAAAGGTCTTCCCGAACCGGTGAAAGATCATCGGGTTCGCGCCTGCGCCGGTCCGGTCCTCAGTGGGGTCAGAGCCGGGACAGCCACGGATGGCGTCGCGAGTACGTGCCGCCGATCACTCCCGGAAGTCCGTTTCGTCCTTCTCTCGCGGGTCCTTCGCCTTGGAGAACAGCGGGATCTCGGCCCGCAGACAGGGAATCGCGCCTGCGACGCCGAGCTCCGCAATCGGGCGGCACCGGCCGAGGGCCGGCACCAGACGTCGTGCACCGCCGGCCCCAGCAGCTCCCCGGCGGCCCCCGGCCGGAGCGTCCCGGGCGGATCCGCGGCCCACCACTCCCAGCCCGCCAGCGCCCGTTGCACGCCGAGCTGGTCGCGGCGCGGCACCAGCACGTCGACGTCCCCGTGCGGCCGCCACGACCGCCCGGCCGCCAGCTCGAGCGCGAACCCGCCGGCGAGCCACCACGGCACGCCCACGGCGTCGAACAGGGCGCGAACCTCGGCCGGCGACGCCGGCTCCCACCCGGTCACGGGCTGACGAGCCCGGCTTCGTAGGCGAAAATCGTCAACTGCACGCGGTTGCTCACGTCGAGCTTCGCGAACGTGCGCGTGATGTGCGTCTTCACCGTCGCCTCGCTGAGGAACAGCTCCGCCGCGATGTCCGCGTTCGGCTTGCCCTGCGCGACCGCCGTGACGACCTCGCGTTCGCGGCCGCTCAGCAGCTCCAGCTTCGCCAGGGCGCGGGCGCGGCGCGGGTTGGCGCGCGCCGCGACGAACTGACCGATCAGCTGCTTGGTCGTGCGGGGCGAAAGCATCGCGTCGCCGCCCGCCACCACGCGGACGCCTTCGATGATCTCCTGCGGCGAGCCCTCCTTGAGCAGGAAGCCGCTCGCGCCCGCGGCGAGCGCCTCGAAGACGTACTCGTCGAGGTCGAACGTCGTCAGGATCAGCACCTTCGGCGCCCGCGGCTGGGCCAGCACCGCCGCCGTCGCGGCGAGGCCGTTCATCCGGCGCATCCTGATGTCCATGATCACGACGTCCGGCGCGTGCCGGGCGACCTGCTGCACCGCTTCGTCGCCGTCGCCGGCCTGGGCGACCACTTCGAGGTCGGGGGTGCTGCCGAGGATCATCGACAGCCCGGTGCGGACCAGCGGATCGTCGTCGACGAGCAGTACGCGCACGCTCACCCGCCCATGCTAGGGGGCGGCGGGGACCCAGGGGAGCGAGGCCCGGAGGACGAACGTCCTTTCGTCGGCCCGTCCGGCGCTGAGCGTGCCGCCGAGGAGCGAGATCCGCTCGTTGACGCCGGTGAGCCCGGTGCCGGAACCCGGCGACGGCACCGGGACCGGCGGCAGCGCGTTGACGACTTCCAGGACGAGCCCGACACCCGGGCCGCCGCGCACCGTCACGTCCGCGGGGGCGCCCGGCGCGTGCCGGAGCACGTTGGTGAGCGCCTCCTGGAGGATCCGGTACGCGGCCGTGCCGAGCGGTGCCGGGGCCGTCGACGCCTGGTCGAGCAGGATCGTCACGTTCACCGGGAGACCGGCCTGTCGCGCGCCGACGACGAGGTCGGGGATGTCGGCCAGTGTCGGCTGGGGTGGTTCCGCGGGGCCGCCCTGCGGCCGGTCGGCGAAGCCGGAGCCGCGCAGGACGCCGATCACCTGGCGCAGGTCGTCGAGCGACTGCCGGGCGGTGGTCCGCACGGTCTTGGCCGCCTCCGCCGCGTCCGGGGTCGTGCTCGTGGTGACTTCGAGCGCGCCCGCCTGCAGGGAGAGCAGCGAAAGCCGGTGCCCGAGGACGTCGTGCATCTCGCGCGCGATCCGCGCCTGCTCTTCGCGGCGGGCCACCTGGTCGCGCAGGGCCGCCTGCTCGGCGGTCCGGCGGCGCGTCTCGGCCACGCTGTGGCGGACGACGCCGAGGGTGAGCGGGATCGCGGTGTACACGGCCGCGGTGAGCAGGATCCCGGTCACCTCCATGCCGGTCGTCTCGGTCGAGATCCACGCCTCGGAAATGGACAGGTCCGCGACCCGGCCGACGTCGCGCCACACCGCGAGCGCGGTCGCGGCGAACACCAGCGTCGTCGCGCTCCAGCGCCACCAGCCGGTGAACCGCGTGGTGAGCGCGGCGAGGGCGATCAGGGCGGCCAGCGAGTCCGCGCGCAGCAGGAGCGGTGGCACGATCGCGATGCCGGTGACGAGCAGCGGCCAGCGGTGCCGCCAGACCAGCATGATCGACGCGCCGACCCCGAAGAACCAGCCGAGCAGCGCCCCGGCCGTGGGCGCCAGGTCGTCGGTTCCGGGCAGGCTGATGTCGATCGCGAGGTTCGCGAACCCGGTCACCAGGCTCGCGGCGACCGCGAACACGGTGCACACCACGCCCAGCACGGACCGTCCCATGCGAGAAAGAGTACGGGCGGGCGCCTCAGCCGTTCCGCCGGTTCGGTACCGCGGTGGTGACGACTTTCGTCGTAGGCGGACGAGGCCCGCGGACGACGCGGACCCGGTCGCGCCGCTGGTTTCCTGCTCGCTGTCAGCAGAGGCGAAAGGAACCCCGATGACCGACTACACCCCGCTCCAGCAGCCCGTGGCGCCGCGGGCCGTCGTGCCGCCGCGCAACGGCCTCGGCACGGCCGGCTTCGTCCTCGGCCTCGTGGGGCTGGTGTTCTCGCCGATCCCGATCGTCGGCGTCGTCGCCTGGCCGCTCGTGGTGGCCGGCCTGATCCTGTCGGCGGTCGGCTTCGCCCGGGTCCGCGCCGGGAAGGCCACCAACAAGGGCCTGGCGATCGCGGGCATCGTCGTGTCGGTGCTCGGCCTGGTGGTGAGCGTCCTGTGGGTCGTGGTGATCGGCAAGGCCATCAGCGACGTCAACGACCAGGCCACGCAGCACCACACCATCACCTACGAAGTGACCGGCGACGCGAAGACCGCCAGCGTCGACTACAGCACCTTCGACGAGCACACCATCCTCGTGAACACCGAGCTGTCGGCGCCGGTCCCGTGGACCAAGACCGTCGAGGCGAAGGGGTTCCTCGAAGGCGCGCAGTTCGCCGCGACCACCGGGCCCGACGGCGGCACGATCACCTGCAAGGTCGTCGTCGACGGCAAGCAGACCAAGACGGCGACCGCGTCGGGCCCGCTCGCGGTCGCCAGCTGCACCGGCTTCTGAACCGCCCGTCGCCGCCCGGGCGAGGGGGCCGGGCGGCGGGGGCGAAGGGTGGGACCCGGCCAGGGGGCGGGTCCCACCCGGGGTCAGCCGCAGTGCTCGAACCCGCTGGTGGCGGACTGGCCGCCGGCCGTGCCGCCCCACTGCACGCACTTGCCCGCCGCGGCCGCCTTGACCGGGCCGGCGAACCAGGAGAACGAGCCGGAGTCGGTGGCCCGCGCCGACCCCTTGACCTCCAGGAAGGCCGACGTCGCCGTGGCCGTGCCGGCGGAGTCGTTCTTCATGGTGCTGACGCAGTTCTGGCCGTTGGCGGCGTTGTAGGACAGGTAGACCGTGCCGGCCGTGCCGAGCGTCTGCTGGTCGATCACGCCGTAGCCGGCCCCGCACGCCGGGGCGCCCAGCGCGGCCTCGGTCACCGTGGCGTAGCGGATGGTGTCGTTGGCGTGGAACTCCGGGCCGGCCTCGAACAGCACACCGACCGAGGACTGCGACAGCTGAACCATGTCCGAGTAGGCCGCGTCCTGGCCCCACACGAGCACGCTGTCGCCGGTGCCGGTCCAGTTGGCGCCTTCGTCGAAGGACGAGTGGACCCGCAGCTCCTTGCGACGGTCGCAAGTGGACGGTGCGGCGAAGACGATCCGGTTGTACTTGCCGCCGGTGTCGGTGGCGCTCATCCGTGCCGTCGACCCCTCGACGGTCGGGGTGACGAGGTCGGTGGCGAAGGCGAACTTCGAGCTGAACGTCGCGCCGCCGTCGGAGCTGATCGCGGCCGCGCGGTTGTGCGTGCCGTCCGCGACGCACTTGTCGTCGCTGTTGGCGTCGTTGCGCGCGGCGGCGTAGACCCGCCCGTCGCGCAGCTCGGTGACGCTGATCTCCTGCGGGTTCATCGTGGTGTTCGTGTACGTGTCGGTCGCGCCGCGGTGCCAGGTGGCACCCTGGTCGTCGCTGTAGATCAGCGAGCCGGTGTTCGCGGTGCCGATCGTGTAGCTCATCCCGGCGACGAGCCGGCCGGCGTGCGCACCACGGGTCAGCACGATCCCGTGCGACGGCCCGGTGGCCAGCCAGCCGGGCGCGCTCGCGAAGCCGAGCTCGGTGGTGAGCGTTTTCGGTGCGCTCCAGGTGTTTCCGTTGTCTTCGCTGAGGGACACCCGCGGGATCCGGCCGCACTTCGGGTTGGTGTAGCACTGCATGGTGGACAGCAGCACGATCCGGTTGCTGCCCGGGATGACGATCGGCGCCGGGTTGCCCTTGGTGTCGCCGTACGCGGTGATGACGGTCTTCAGCGCGCTCCACGTCTTCCCGTTGTCGGAAGAGCGTTTCATCACCAGGTCGATGGCGCCGAGGTCGGCGCAGGTGCTGTCGCCGCCGTTGCGGCCTTCGGCGAACGCGAGCAGGTCGCCGTTGTTCGCCTTGACGACGGTGGGGATGCGGTAGCAGTCATGGCCTTCGGTGTTCTTGGTGAACACCAGGGTGCTGGCGACGTCGGCCTGCGCGGTGGCGGCGCCGACGGCCGCCGGAACGGCGACGGCGGCGCACCCCAGCAGTCCGGCCAGCAGGCCTCCGGCGATCCGGGTGATCTTCACGGTAGGGGCTCCCAACAGATTCGTTCTACGTCCTACGTCTCGGCGACAGCGTCGATGCGGCCCGTACAAGACCCGTACAACCCGGCGTATAACGACCTATACCTTGCCGGAAGGGAAATTCCCGGTGAACGCGGCGGCGGTTGCGGCCGACCCAACGGCGATATATCGTCGAGGTGTCGGCGATATGGTGACGGAAGGGGATGGTCATGGAGATGAGCGCAGGAGCACGACGGGTGTTCGGCGGCTTCGGGGGCGGCGAGGAGCACGGTTTCGCTGGTCGTGCCGGGTTCGGTCACCCGGGCTTCGGGCACGGGGTGGGTCCGGGCGGGCACCACGAGCACGGCCCGCTGAGGCACCCGGGCGACCACGAGCCGCCTGGCCACGAGGACTGGGAAGCCGGCCCCGACCTGGCGCGAGGCGGCTTCCCGCCCCCTCCGCCGCGGCCGCCCCATCCGCCGCAGCCGCCGGGTGGGCCCGGGTTCCCCGGCTTTCCCGGTGGGCCCGGCTCCTTCGGGGGTCCTGGTGGGTGGTTCGGCGGGGGCGGTGCCTTCCAGCGGGTGCAGGAGTTCCGGGGCGGGCGCGGGCCGAGCCGGCCGGTGCGGCCCGCCGTGCTCGCGTTGCTCGCCGAAGAACCCAGGCACGGCTACCAGCTGATGCAGGAGATCCGGCGCCGCACGCACGACCGGTGGCGACCCAGCCCGGGTTCCGTCTACCCGATTCTGCAGCAGCTGGAGGACGAGGGTCTCGTCCGCACGGCCGAGACCGGCGGCCGCCGGGTCGCGGAGCTGACCGAGGCCGGGCGGGAGCACGTCGCCGGGCGGGAAGCCGAGTTCGCCGAGCTCTGGGCCGAACCCGAAGAGGAGCCCGGTGCCGACCGCTTCGCCACCCTGTGGCACGCGCTCGGGGAGCTCTCGGGTGCCACCGCGCAGGTCGGCCAGGCCGGCACCGACGCCCAGGTCGCCGAGGTGAAGAAGATCCTCGCCGACGCGCGCCGCCGGGTGTACGCCGTGCTGGCCGACGCCGGCCTCGAAGACGAGGACTGACCGCGCCCGTCCGGCAGATTGTCCACATCGGACGGTCTGCCGGGCGGGTAGGCTCCGGTCGCATGGAGGAGAAGGACTTCGCGGCGCACCTGACCGCCACCATGACCGGCAGCGCCCTCACCATGCTGATCGGCGTCGGGCACCGCACCGGGCTGTTCGAGGCCGCCGCCCGCGGGCCCGCCACCAGCGCCGGCCTCGCCGAACGCGCCGGGCTGCACGAACGCTACGTGCGGGAATGGCTCGGCGCGATGGTCACCGGCGGCATCTTCACCCTCGACGCCGGGGAGTACACCTTCCCACCGGAGCACGCGAAGTTCCTCCTCGGGGACACCGCGGCGAACCTCATGCCGTCGCTGCTCACGCTCAGCGCGTTCACCGGCGTCCTGCCCGAGCTGGAGCGCAGCTTCGCCGAGGGCGGCGGCGTCCCGAGGTCGGCGTACGGGCCCTACCTCGAAACCCTGGGCGCGAAGACCGGCGACAGCTGGAAGCACGTCTACCGCGAGCACCTCGTCGACGGCTTCTTCGGCGCGGTCCCCGGCCTGAAGGAGCGGCTCACGGCGGGCGTGCGCGTGCTCGACCTGGGCTGCGGCACCGGGAACGCCATCGCGGTCGCCGCCCGGGCCTTCCCCGCGTCGCACTTCACCGGGCTCGACATCAACGAGAGCGTCGTCGAGCAGGCGAAGGAAACCGCGCACGGCCTGCCGAACGCCGGCTTCGCCGTCGGGGACGCCGCCGAGCTGACCGGCGAATACGACGTGATCACCGCGTTCGACGCCGTCCACGACCAGGACCGGCCGGACGTCGTGCTGCGCCGGGTCCGTGGCGCCCTGCCGGACGACGGCCTGTTCTTCATGGTGGACACCAACTTCTCCAGCCACGTCGAGAAGAACGTCGGCAACCCGCTGGCGGCGCTGTGCTACTCGATCAGCCTGATGTACTGCACGACGACGTCGCTGGCCGAGGGCGGGGCCGCGCTGGGCGCGATGTGGGGCACCGAGAAGGCGCGGGAAATGCTCGCGGACGCGGGGTTCCGGCACGTCGACGTGCTGGATTCCCCGCGTCCGCAGAACTGCGTCTACGCCTGCCGGCCCTGACTCACTGCTGGTACGGCGCCGCCGCGGCCTTGGCGGCGGTGATCAGCGCACCCTTGTTCTTCGGCCAGAAGGTGCTGTCGACGCAGGAGTACTTCGGCAGGAAGCCGCCGCAGCTGCCGCTCGACCCGCCGACCTCGAACGTCACGCTCGCGACGCCGAGTTCGCCGTAGGTGAAGTCGTCGGTGGTGCCGCTCGTGTCGTAGCCGACGGTTTCCTCGTTGGTGCCGACCAGGTAGCCGTTCGACGCCGCGTACTTCGCGCCGAGCTTGCGGTACTGCGCGTCGTTGGGCGAGGTGGCCTGGGTGAAGCCCCACGGGATGATGATGTCGTTGCCGTAGCTGTGCAGCGTGATCATCGTGCCCTTGGCCGTCGCCGGCGCGGGGTCGTTGTTGCCGGTGCCGCGCTGGTCGGGGAAGATCGCTCGGGCCAGCTTTTCCAGCGCCTGCGTCTCGGGCTCGGACCCGGCGCTCACGCCCTGGTAGGTCTCGGCGCAGGGGGAGTTGGAGTCGCCGCCCCACTTGAACGTCGAGTTGCGGTTGAGGTCGATGCCGATGTTCGTGCCGGTGCAGCCGCCGCGGGTGTTGTCGGCGTTCTTGCGCTGCAGCTTCGGCGAGTTGCCGCCCGAAGCGACGATGTCGACGCCGTCCGGGTTGGCGATCGGCACCACCCACACCTCGGTGGTGTCCAGAATGGACTTCGCGGTGGCGTCGGTGGCGTAGCCGTCGGCCAGGTAGTCGATCCAGCGCCAGGCGAGCTCGCCGGTGGACAGCTCCCGCGCGTGGATCTGGGCCATCAGGAAGAACTTCGGCTTCGGCGACGTCGTCGAAAGCGTGCAGTCGCCGGCCTGCTTCTTCGTCAGGCAGAGGGCCTGGACGTCGTGGCCGCCCTGGCCCTTGGTCTTCTTCCACGACTGGCCGATCGTGTACTTCGTGGCCAGGTCGGGGTGGGCGGCGGCGACCGCGGCGAGGTGGTTCTCGTGCGCGGTGACCGTGCGGTACCCGCCGTAGAAGGTGTCCGCCGCCAGGGAGTTCGCCTGCGCGGGGAGTTCCTTGTAGACGGTGTCGAAGAACGACGGGCGATATCCCAGCGTGCGCAGTTTCGCCGCCACCGACGGCCCGCCGACGACGAGCGCGGCGCCCGCGTCGCCCTCCTCCACGTCGAAGCCCGCCGCGGCCAGCGCCTGGGCCTGGGCGGTCGTGGCCGGCACCCGCCAGAACACCGGGGTGTCGGCCGGCTGGGCGGCCGCCGTGCCGGCGGCCAGCGTGCTGAGCAGGACACCGGCCGCCGCGAGGGCGAGCCGGGACAGGGACCTTGACGCCATCGGAGGATCTCCTCACGCCGCGACGGATGGGCGCCGGCACCGGGAACCCGCGGTCACCGGATCGGCACGCACAGTGTGTCGGCGGGGACAAACCCGGCACACCCCCGAAAGTCGCGAAACCGGTCGCGGCCGGTCCCGCGCCCGCGTTCTCACTATGCTCGGAAGCAGCCAGGGCCGATCTCGAAACGGAGTGCGCATGCCGATCCACGACCTCGTCTTCCGGGGAAGACGCCTCACCAGCGACCACGCGATGGTGATGGCGATCGTCAACCGGACTCCGGACTCGTTCTACGACAACGGCGTGACGTACGAGGAAGGCCGCGCGAAGGCGGCCGTCGGCAAGGCGCTCGAAGACGGCGCCTCGGTGATCGACATCGGCGGCGTGCCCGCCAGCCCCGGCCCCGAGGTCACCGTCGCGGAGGAGCTCGCCCGCGTCGTGCCGACCGTGGAGTGGATCCGCGCGGCCTTCCCGGATGTCGTGATCAGCGTCGACACCTACCGCGCCGAGGTCGCCGACGCCGTGTGCCGCGCGGGCGCGGACCTCATCAACGACAACTGGGCCGCGTACGAGCCGGAGATCCTCGACGTCGCCGCCGAGCACGGCGCCGGCTACATCTGCGCCCACGTCGACGGGCTCGACCCGCGCACGGACCCGGTGAAGCCGCAGTACGACGACGTCGTGGCGTCGGTCGTCGCGGACACCACGGAACTCGCCGAACGGGCGGTCGCGAAGGGAGTCCCGCGCGAAGGCGTCATGATCGACCCCTGCATCGACTTCTCGAAGAACACCTACCAGTCGCTGGAGGTGCTGCGGAACGTCGACAAGCTGGTGGCCACCGGGTGGCCGGTGCTGATGGCGTTGTCCAACAAGGGAGTCGTGGGGGAGACGCTCGACGTCCCCATGGACGACCGGGTCACCGGGACCCTCGCGGCCACGGCGCTCGCGGCGGCGCACGGCGCCGCGATGTTCCGGGCGCACCAGGTCCGCCAGACGCGGCAGACGGTCGAGATGATCGCCAGCATCCTCGGCGACCGCCCGCCGAAGAACGCGGTGCGGTGGCTGTGATCCGGCAGATCTGGCCCCCCGAGGACGTCCGCGAACTCGGCACGGGCGACCTCGAAGAGCTGTACCGCTTTCCGGACGCCGAGAAGTGGCTGGTCGTCAACTTCGTGGCGAGCACGGACGGCGCGATCACCGTCGGCGGCCGGTCCCGCCCGCTCTCGACCGATCCCGACCGGGTCGTGTTCAAGCTGGGCAGCGACCTCGCCGACGTCGTCCTGCTCGGCGCCGGGACGGCGGTGGTCGAGGAGTTCGACGGCGTCCACCCGGATCCGGAGACGGCGGACCGGCGCCGCCGGCACGGGCTCGAGCCGATCCCGCCGATCGCGGTCGTCACCACCGGCGCGAGCCTGCCGCCCGACGCACCGGTGATCACGGACGCCGCGGTGCCGACGATCGTCGTCACCAGCGAGCGGGCCCCGCAGGACCTGCGCGACGCGTGGAAGGCGGCGGGTGCCGAGGTGGTCGTCGCGGGCGAGGGCGAGGTGGCCCTCGACCTGGCGGTGGCCGCCCTGACCGCACGCGGCTTCCGGCGGATCGACTGCGAGGGCGGCCCGAAGCTGTTCGCGTCGCTGGCCGAAGCGGGCCTGGTCGACGAGTTCCGGCTGACGGTCGCGCCCTACCTGGTGGCGGGAACAGCGGACCGCGCGGCCGTCGGCGGCGCCTTCGACCCCCTGGAGCTGAAGCTGGCCACGGTCCTGACCGACGGCGCGAGCCTGCTCACGCGCTACCTGGTGCCTTAGCGCGGGCTGCCTTGTCGTGAGTGTTCAGGGCGGCGCCAACCGCCCTGAACACTCACGACAGCGCTACTTCTTCAGGCCGTGTTCGATGGCCTCGATGATCCGCGGGCGCAGCTCGGCCGCGCTGATGATCGCGTCCACCGAGCCGACCTCCACCGCGCGCTGAACGCTGTGCACGCGGTCGAACTCCGCCGCCACTTCGCTGACCTTCTCCGCGCGGACCGACGACTGGACCTCGGCCAGCTTCGCGTTCAACGCGGCCCGCTCGGCCGCGCCGGCCGCCGAGACCTGCGCCTGCAGGTCCGTCACGCGCGGGTCGTTCGCCGTGCGCTTGTTGACCTCGCCCGCGAACACCACCGCGGCCGCCGGGGCGCCGCCCAGCACCGAGGCGAACGAGCCCTCCAGCGCCAGCACCGTCATGTTCGGGTTGAGCGCCTTGGAGAACACCACGAACGCGCCGCCGTGGTAGCGGGAGATCACGGTGAACACGATCGGGCCCTCGAAGTTGACGATCGCCCGGCCGATCTCCGCGCCGTACTCCAGCTGCAGCTTGCGCAGCGACTCCGGGGAGCCGTCGAACCCGGAGAGGTTCGCCAGCACCACCAGCGGCCGGTTGCCCGACGCCGCGTTGATCGCGCGCGCCGTCTTCTTCGACGACCGCGGGAAGAGCGTGCCCGCGGTGAACGCGTCCGGGCCGTCGGTGGGCGGGAAGCCGCGGCGGGGCACCGAGCGCGACTCGATGCCGATCAGGCAGACCGGGCGGCCGCCGATGTGCACGTCCTGCACCGCGGAGGTCTCCGCGTCCGCCATGCCCGCCCAGCGCTCCAGCACCGGGTGGTCCTGGTCGGACAGCGCACGCATCACCGTGCGGATGTCGAACGGCTTCTTGCGGTCCGGGTTGTGCTCGGCCGAGAAGATCTGGCCCACGTTCGTGAAGTCGCTGCCCACGACCGCGTGCGGGAACGGCGAGACGTCGCGGTCGACCGGGTCGGTCGTGGTGACCTGCCGCGGCCCGGTCTCGCCCGGCGCGACGTAGGTGTGTTCGTAGTGCGCCATCAGCACTTCGCGCGCGGCCGGCAGGTTCGGCGCCCAGTACTGCGCCTGGCCGTTCGGGCCCATCACGCGGTCGTAGCCGCCGATGCCGAAGTTGTCCTCGGCCGAGACCCCGCCGGAGAAGTCCAGCGCCTGCTTGCCGGTGAGCACCATCGCCGAGTCCGGCGTCATCACCAGGATGCCCTTGGTGTGCATGAGCATCGTGGCTTCGGCGTTCCAGTACGGCTGGGCGCCGACGTTGATGCCGCCGACGACGATGTTGATTTCGCCGCCGTCCTGGGTGAAGGTGACGATCCGCTTGAGCGCCGCGGCGACCCAGTCCATGTTCTCGGTGCCCGAGGACATCGAGATCCGCGCGCCCGCGGAGACGGCGAACCACTCCAGCGGGACGCGCATCCGCTCGGCCAGGTCGAGGGCCGCGATGACCCGCGAGCACTCCGGCTCCGACAGCGCACCGAGCGCCTTCGTCGGGTCGCCGAGCAGCACGACGCGCCTTACGCCGCCGGGGTGCCGCTCGGTCGGCGTCGTCACGACACCGGCGACGATCGCCGCCGTGTTCTGCCCCTTCGGCCGGTCGACCGGCACCAAGGCACCGGCCTCGTCGAAGTCGTGCTCGACGAAGGTGCCTCCGGGGCCGGCGAGCAGGTCGGTCAGCTCGTAGGGGTAGACCGTGCCGCGGCGGGCCGCGCCCAGCACCTTGAGGCGGTAGGCGTCCAGCGGTTTCACCGGCTCGGTCGACGGCGTCTCGAGGTGCAGCTTGGCGCCGTGCCCGGGGTCGAACGCGACGCGGACGGCGAGCTCGGTCAGCTTCCCGGCCTCGGTGCGGCGGCGGGCCAGGAACTGGACCTCCTCCAGCCCGGCGCCCACCGACGTCGGCAGGATGCGCTGGACGAGCGTGTTCAGCTCCTCGGTCGTCAGGTCGGTCGGCGGCCAGACGTACATCATGATCCGGTTGGTGTCGAACCGCTTGTTCTGCGGCCGCTGCGCCTGGATGTTCCGGATCGCGGCGAGACACGCGGTGACGGCGTCCTCGAGCGCGGGCAGGGCGACCAGGCGGCCGTCGGCCTCGCGCAGCGGCGTCAGGTCGCGGACCTGGCCCATCGCGATCAGCCGCTCGTCGGCCGGGTTCGTCTTGGCGACGGCCTTGAAGAGGTAGATCTCTTCGTCCGCCGACGGCAGCCGGGTCAGGTCGAACTCGGCCAGCCGCTGCAGTTGCAGGCGCTGCGCGATCTGCGGGTGCAGGCCGCGGATCAGCCGGTCTTCCGCGAAGCCCGCGTCGTCGCGCCGGAAGGTGAAGTGGTGGTGCATCACCGCGCCGCCGGTGCCGGCCACGGTGATGACGATCCGGCGGACGCTCTCCGGGACCACGTGCTCGGCCAGCAGCGCGCCGAGCCGCTCGGCGGTCGCGTCGACCTCCGGCTGGTCTTCCCAGCGCACGTACAGGTCGGCGACCACGCCTTCGGTGGCCACCTCGCCCAGCGCACGCAGGGCGTCGGGCAGGGCGGCGAAGTCGACGGCGGTGGTGACCAGCGGCAGCGCGCCGTCCGGGGTGTCCAGGGACGCGGTCAGCCACCGGCAGCCGGCGGCGTCGCGCACGGCGACGCCGGACAGCCGGCGGTTGCCGTAGTAGCGGCGGGTCAGCACTTCCAGCAGCGGCGCGTGGTCGCGGCCCGGGCGGCCGATGCGCTGCCCGAGCAGCCGGACGAGCGGCTGCGAGCCGGTGATCATCGCCTGGATCCGCTCGGCGCGGTCCGGCGCGTCCGGGTGCTGGTCGAGGTAGTGCAGCTCGGTGCGGACGGCCGCGTAGACCTCGGCGCGGTGGCGGCGCAGCAGCGGCTGGGCGAACCAGCGGAACACGACGCCGCGGGCGAGGTCGGAGACGGCGGGGAAGCGCACCTGCGTGGCTTCGATGAGGTGCTCCAGGGTGAGCCCGGCGCGTTCGCGCAGCGCCTCCACCGGCGCCGCTCCGGCCAGCCACAGCCGCAGCAGCTCGGAGACGACCGCGACGTCGGCCGAAGTCCGTTGCTGCGCCAGGAAGATCCGGAACACCGCGGACTCCAGCTCCGGGGTGCGCTCCAGGTCGGTGACGCCGTAGTGGGCCAGCACCTTCGACAGCTTCGCCTGGAAGCCCTCGGTGACGCCCGCGCGCTCGACGTCGAGGCTCTGCAGGTAGCTGTGGAAGTACTCGCGGGGGCTGTGCACCGGGCCGTCGGACTCGGCGTCGGCCTCGCCACCCGGGGTGTTGCGGGTCAGCTCGGACAGGTCGGCGAAGACGGTCAGCAGCTCCAGCTCGCCTTCGACCGGACGGCCGCCGAGCTCGGCGCGGGCGGCGGTGTAGGCCGCCAGGACGCGCTTGCGCTCCGCCGGGTCGACGTCGAAGCCGAGCAGCAGGCTGCGCAGGTCCTGGAGACCGCGCTCGACGCGGGCTTCGGCGGAGACCCCCGCGGGCTCGGCGGGCAGCTCGATCTCGACGGTCTCGGCCTCGGTGGCCGCTTCGTCCTCGGTGTCGTCCTGCAGCGGCTCCAGGCGCATCAGCGGCGCGCCCGTCTCGACCTGGCTGCCGACCGACACCGGGCACTCGCGGACGCGGGCGCGGAACGGCGCGCGCAGCACCGTCTCCATCTTCATGCTCTCCAGCACGAGGATCGGCGCGTTCGCTTCGACCTCGTCGCCGACGGCCAGCGGCGTGGCGACGACCAGCGCGGGCGCGGGGGAGCGGACGACGCCGCCTTCGTCGCGGCTGACGCGGTGGGTGACGCCGTCGACCTCGACGAGGTGGATCGGGCCGTGCGTGGCCGAGACGAGGCGGAAACGCTCGCCGTTGACCAGGATCTGGCCCGTGTGGGCGTCGAAGCGGTTGATCTCGACGTCGGCGTGGTGGACGTCGGCACCGGCCGAAACACCGACCCGGAAGCGCTTTTCGCCGACGCGGGCGACGCTGACGCGGTAGCCGACGCCGCGGAGCTTGAGGTCGAGCGGGCGGCCGCTCTCGTGCTGGACCTGCGGGCGGCCGCCGTGCGCGGTGGACAGCAGCCGCTGCACCGAGGCTTCTTCCTCGTCCTGGTAGGCCTCGATGGCGGCCGCGGCGAGCGCGACGGCGGAGTGGCGGTGGGTGACCAGGCGGCCTTCGGCGCGGACGCGGTCGATCCAGCCGGTGTCGGCGCTGGCGTCGATCACCTCGGGCTGGTCGAGCAGGTCGAGCACGAAGCTCTTGTTGGTCGCGCCGCCGTCGATGATGACGGTGGTCTCGCCCATCGCGCGGCGCAGGCGGCCCAGCGCCTCGTCGCGGTCGCGGCCGTAGGCGATGATCTTCGCGATCATCGAGTCGAAGTCGGCGGGGATGCTGTCGCCCTCGCTGACGCCGGTGTCGACGCGGATGCCGGGCCCGGCCGGCAGGGCGAGCCGCGAGATGCGGCCGGGGGAGGGCGCGAAGTCGCGGTCGGGGTCTTCGGCGTTCAGGCGCGCCTCGACGGCGTGGCCGCTCTCGGCCGGCTGGTCGCCTTCGAGCTTGCCGCCGTTCGCGACGTGCAGCTGCAGCCGGACCAGGTCGGTGCCGGTGGTGATCTCGGTGATCGGGTGCTCGACCTGCAGGCGGGTGTTGACCTCGAGGAAGGCGAACAGCCTGTCGCCCGGGTGGTAGAGGAACTCGACGGTGCACGCGCCGCGGTAGCCGACGGCCACGGCGAGCCGCTCGGCCGACGCCTTCAGCTCGGCGGTCTGCTCCGGCGCGAGGACCGGCGAGGCGGACTCTTCGATGATCTTCTGGTTGCGCCGCTGCACCGAGCAGTCGCGGACGCCGAGCGCCCACGCCGTCGCGCCGTCGGAGATGACCTGGACCTCGACGTGCCGGGCGCCGGTGACCAGGCGCTCCAGGAACACGACGCCGGAGCCGAACGCGCGCAGGGCTTCCTGGCTGGTGCGCTCGTAGGCGTCGGCCAGCTCGTCGGCCGAGGCCACCTTGCGGATGCCGCGCCCGCCACCGCCGGCGGTCGCCTTGAGCATCAGGGGATAGCCGATCCGGTCGCCGGCCTTCAGGGCGTCTTCGAGCGTCGCGACCTCGCCGCGGCTCCAGGGCGCGACCGGCACGCCGACCTCTTCGGCGATCAGCTTGGCGCCGATCTTGTCGCCGAGCTTGCGCATCGCGTCGGCGCTCGGCCCGACGAAGGTGACGCCGACCTTTTCGCACAGTTCCGCGAACGCCGGGTCCTCGGCGACGAAGCCCCAGCCGACCCACGCGGCGTCGGCCTTCGTCTCGACCAGGGCCCGCTCGAGCTTGGCCAGGTCGAGGTACGGACGCGCCGCGGCCGGACCCAGGTCGTAGGCCACGTCGGCCTCACGGACGAACGTGGCGGTGCGATCGGCGTCGGTGTAGAGGGCGACCGTCTCGATCCGCGTCCCGGTTTCCGCCGACAGATCCCGGACGGCGTGGATGAGCCGCATCGCGGCCTCTCCGCGGTTGACGATGGCGACACGACTGAACACCGGCTGAGCCTCCCAAGTACCCACGCACAGAAGGCGACGCACCTGTCCCGGAGCGTCGCCTGCACCTGTCTACACCCTGCTGGATTACCACCGGGTAGACCACTGTCCGCCATGGCGCATGCCGAGGCGGCTGAGTTGTGGGAACCCCACAAAAAGCGACCCGCGCCACACTGTGGGGGCCGTGATTCTCGCGAGGACTGCCACAAAGCACGGTGCGTAGCCTACGACGGAAACCGGTAGGGAAACCCCCGGTGAAGCGCCGGTACGGGACCCTTGTTCCCGGGGCTGCCGGGCTCAGGACGCCAGGAGGACGTCCGACTCCAGCACGTGGCCCAGCTCGTGGCGCTCGGCCTCCGAAAGCGGCACGGCGGCGACGCTGCAGCGGCCGTCCGGACCCGGGGCCGTCGTGATGGCCAGCACCGGGCGCCCGTCGATCTCGCGCAGGGTCACCCGGCCGCCGCACGAGAGGTCCACCGTGACCCCGGGCCGTTCGCGATACCTGCCCAGCCAGCGGCTGACGAAGTCGAAGGTCATCGCGGTCTCCCCTCGGTCCGGGCACTCCCCTTGAAGCACAGGTGTCACCGGTTAATGCCCCGGATACACGTAGTTCACACCCGCTGCGGGTGAAAAGTCAGCGAGGACCGGCCGGGTTCGTCACGAATTTCGCAGCGTCCGGCCGGTTTCCGCCGGTCACGACGGTGAACTGGGCGGATCGCCGTCAACCCCTGCTTGACCCGCGGCCCCGGTGGTCGGCACGAGAACGGGCCGGCACCCCCCGACGCGGTGCCGGCCCGTCCGCCCCGGTGCACCGCCGTCCCTCTCGGCGGGCACGCGCTGTGACGCTACAAGCGCATCCGCCGAAAATCGCCGGATGCGTTGCGGTCCCACACCTTCAGCCGAATTTTTTCAGGGCTGCACCGATTCCGTGGCCCGTTCCCGGTCACGGCCGGTCGTCAGCCGGAACCGGCCACAGTGGACATCCCGGCGACGGGCAACGATCCGGACCGGCGCACGCTCGCGGACGTTCCCCGCCGCGGCACCCCGGTTCGCGCCATGATGGCGGGATGAAACTCGGGCACCTGGCGACGACCGCGCGCGACCTCTTCACCGCGAAGCTCGTCTACGGCGAACCGGTGGACCGTGACGGCACCATCGTGATCCCGGCCGCCGCGGTCTTCGGCGGGGGAGGCGGCGGCGCGGACGACAACGGCGCATTGCCGGTGCGGGAGGGCGCCGGGTTCGGGGTGTTCGCCCGGCCCGCCGGGGCGTTCGTCGTGCGGGGCGGGACCGTGACCTGGGTGCCCGCCGTCGACGTGACGCGGCTGGGGATCGCCGCCGCCGTCACCGTCGTCGCGCTCGCCAAGATCCTCGCCCGGCGCGCCGGGTCCTGACCGGCAGGGGCCGCCGCACGCCGAAAGTTCACCGCCGGTTCCTTGTCGGCGTTCGCGTTCGCCGCCTAGCGTCGGGGCGTCTTTCGATGCGGAGGTACGCATGAGTTCTGGGGACTTCAGCCGGCGCACCCTGCTGCGCGCGAGCGGCGTGGCCGCGGCCGGGGCGGCGATGGGGATGCTGCCCGGCGTCGCGTTCGCCGACCAGCCGGGCGGCACCGGCACGCAGACCAGGACCGTCACCGGCACCTTCAAGCCGGACATCCCGGACTGGTACTACCTGCCCGTCGACGTGCCGCGCGGGGTCAAGCAGATCGACGTCGTCTACTCCTACGACCGGCCCTCGGTGCCCGCCGGTACCCGCGGGAACGCCTGCGACATCGGGATGTTCGGCCCGGAAGGCCACGAACTGGGCAACGCCCGCGGCTTCCGCGGCTGGTCCGGCGGCTTCCGCGACCGGTTCTCGATCAACGCCGGCGAGGCGACGCCCGGTTACCTCGCCGGCCCGGTGAATCCGGGCCGCTGGCACGTCATCCTCGGCCCGTACACCGTCGCGCCGCAGGGCCTGAACTACCGGGTCGACATCACGCTCACCTTCGGCCCGGACGCCGCGCCGTTCAAGCCGAACCCGGCGCCGGAGTCCGCGCCGGCCCGCGAGCGGGGCCGCGCGTGGTACCGCGGCGACGGCCACCTGCACACCGTCCACTCCGACGGCCGCCGCACGCCGGACCAGCTGGTCGCCGACGCGCGCGCCGCCGGCCTGGACTTCATGATCTCCACCGACCACAACACGTCCAGCTCCCAGCTCGTCTGGGGCGACTACGCGACCGACGACCTGCTGATCCTCAACGGCGAAGAAGTCACGACGCGGTCGGGGCACTGGCCAGCGATCGGCCTGCCCGCCGGGACCTGGATCGACTGGCGCTACCGGGCGGCCGACCCGCAGGACTTCCGCCGGTTCACCGACCAGGTGCACCGCGCGGGCGGCCTGGTCACCGCGGCGCACCCGTTCGCCAACTGCTTCGGCTGCACCTACGAGTTCGCGTACGAGATCGCCGACCTCGTCGAGGTCTGGAACGGCCCGTGGACCCAGGACGACGAAGCGAGCGTCATCCACTGGGACGGCCTCCTGCGCGGCGGCCGGTTCATCCCGGCGATCGGCGACTCCGACGCGCACAACCCGGACCAGCGCGTCGCGCTGCCGCACACCGTCGTGTACGCCGACCGGCTGCGCCGCCAGGAGCTGCTGGCCGGGCTGAAGGCCGGCCGGTCGTGGCTGGCGGAGTCGTCGGCGGTGAACCTGGACTTCACGGCGTCCGGCGGCGGCCGCACGGCGGGCATCGGCGAGCGCCTGCCGCTGGGGATCGGGACCCCGGTGACGGTGCGCGCGGTGGTGGGCGGCGTCCCGGGGACGACGGTGACGTTCCTGGACCAGCTGGGCCCGGAGCACACGGAGACGGTCGGCGACTCGGGCGCGGCGACCGTGACGTGGACCACCTACCCGCGGTACTCGCGCTGGGTGCGCGTCGAGGTCCGCCGCCCGTCCGGCGGCCCGAACACGAGCCAGCCGAACGCCATGGTGGCGATGTCGAACCCGATCTTCCTCGGCGTCGGCCACTGAACCTCCGCCCGTCGCCCCGCGTCCTGCTTTGGCAGACTGGGGCGAACGGGTGAAGGCGAGGCAGGGTGCGTGGTTGTGGCCTGAAGGTGGCCATCTTCCTGGGGGCGGTCGTCGTGCTGACCGCGGGGATCGTCGTGGTCGTGGTGCTGTCGCGCAGCCCGGTCCGCACGCCGGGCTGCACGGTGGCGCTGCCCGGGCAGACCGCGTACACGTTCACGCCCGAGCAGACCGGCAACGCCGCGACGATCTCGGCCGTCGGGACCAAGCTGGGGCTGCCGCCGCACGCGGCGACGGTCGCGCTGGCCACGGCTCTGCAGGAGTCGAAGCTGCGCAACCTGGAAAGCGGTGACCGCGACTCGGTCGGGCTGTTCCAGCAGCGGCCGAGCCAGGGCTGGGGCACGGTCGCGCAGCTGCGCGACCCGGTCTACGCGTCGACGGCGTTCTACCAGAAGCTGGAGAAGCTGCCGGGCTGGGAGACGCTGCCGATCACGGAAGCGGCCCAGGAGATCCAGCGTTCCGGCGTCCCGGACGCGTACGCCCAGTGGGAGCCGCAGTCCCGCGCGCTGGCCGCGGCGTTCAACGGCCAGTTCCCGGCCGCGCTGACCTGCCGCAACCTGACCCTGGCGGCCCCGGCGGACATCGCCGCCGCGGCCACGGCGGAGCTGGGCACGGCCAAGCTGAGCGGCGCGCACCCGGCGGCCCAGGGCTGGACGTACGCGACCTGGCTGGTCGCCCGGGCGGAGGCGCTGGGCGTCGACAAGGTGAGCTTCGCCGGCCAGACCTGGACGGCGGAGTCCGGAGCCTGGGCCCAGGATTCCGCCGCCGGCCCGGACCTCTCACTGCACCAAGCCCCGGCGGCCCGGCAAAGCCAATGACCCGACGGGCATCACGCGTGATCAGAGAGGCATCACGCGTGTCTGGAGGGGCATCACGCGTGATTGGCGGGGCATCGCGGTGATGCCCGTCCGATCACGCGTGATGCCTGCTGGATCACGCGTGATGCCTCTTCGCGCACGGGTCGTCAGGGCACGAGGATGGCTCGGCCGCGGATGCGGCCGTTGTCGAGGTCGTCCAGCGCGGCCTGGAAGTCGTCCAGGGCGTACTGGGCCGTGTGCAGTTTGACGCGGCCCTGCGCGGCCAGCACCATCAGCTCGCACAGGTCGTTGTACGAGCCGACCAGGTTGCCGATCAGGTTGATCTCCGTCGAGATGATGTCGATCGTCGGGACGTCGATGTTCTCGCCGTAGCCGACGACGTGGTAGTCGCCCGCGCGGCGCAGCATCGCGATGCCGTCACGGGTCGCGCCGCCTTCGCCGACGAAGTCGATCACCGCCTCCGCGCCGTGGCCGTCGGTGAGGTCGAGGACCTGGGAAACCGGCGAGCCGGTCACGCCGTGGTCGGCGCCGATCGACAGCGCCAGCTTCACCGCGTCCGGGTTGCGGTCCACGACGATCAGCTCGGCCGCCGAGATCGCCTTGAGCACCTGGATGCCGATGTGCCCGAGCCCGCCCGCGCCGATCACGACGCACTTGTCGCCCGGACGCAGGCGCCGCGCCGCCTTCGCCGCCGCGTGGTACGCCGTCAGGCCGGCGTCGGCCAGCGCCGCGACGTCGGCCGGTTCGAGGGCGTCGTCGATCTTCACGACGCTGCGCGCCGACGTCTTGAGGTACTCCGCGTAGCCGCCCGCGGTGTCGATGCCCGGGAACTGCGACTGCTCGCAGTGGACGTCGTCGCCGAAGCGGCACGCCCGGCACAGCCCGCACGTGATCAGCGGGTGCACGATCACCTTGTCGCCCTCGGCGACGTTCGTGACCGCGCTGCCGACCGCGTGCACCCAGCCCGCGTTCTCGTGCCCGATCGTGTAGGGCAGGGTGACGCCCGACTTCTCCTGCCACTGGCCTTCCAGGATGTGGAGGTCGGTGCGGCAGACCCCGGCGCCGCCGATCCGCACGATCACGTCGTACGGGCCGGTGACCTCCGGTTCGGGAACGTCGGTCATCCGCAGGGGCGCGTCGTACCCGACGACCTGGACCGCTTTCATGCTGTTGCCTCCGTGCGGGTTTCGGGGTAGCGGGTGCGGAGCAGCCCGCGGCAGAAGTGCGAGTTGCCTTCGATCGAAATGCGGACCGACCGGGCGAACCGCAGCCGCAGCGGGATTTCTTCGCGGGGGAACGGGGTGCCGTCGTGGTCGACCAGGACCGGCGACGACGGCTCGCCGGGCAGCCCGAGCGCCGCTCGCCGCCGCAGCAGGGCCGCGGACGCGGGCACCTCGGGCAGGTCCGCGAGGGTGACGCCGTGCAGGTCGACGTCCTCGTCCGCGCGCAGCAACACGGTCAGGGCGCGCTCCATCGCCGCCTGGTGGGCCTTGCGGCGGAAGATCTCCCGCAGCTCCTCGAGGTCCTGGTCGGCCTCGTGCCCGAACGTGCCGCGGTAGCCCGCGTCCGCGGCCAGCCCGGCGTTGATCAGGTCCGAGTCGTGGTGGTCGTCGAGCTCGACCACCACTTCGGTGGTCCACGGCAGCGCGGTCAGCACGTCCTTCGCGTCCGACGCCATCAGGTAGGCGAAGTTCGGCGCGCAGAACGACGTCGGCAGTCGCAAGTGGACGGTCACCCGCCCGCCGTCGACGTCGAGCGACTTGACGAAGCCGAGGTCGGTGATCGGCTCGTCGAGCTCCGGGTCGAGGACCGCGTCCAGCGCGGTGTAGGCGTCCATCTCAGGCCACCGATACGGCCTGGGTCTCGACCGGCGCGAGCCGCAGCTCCTCGGGCACCGGGATGTCGTACAGCGCCGCCGCGTTGAGGCCGAGGATCTTCTTCTTCTGGTCGACGGTCAGCGGCGCGTACTCCGGCAGGTCCTCCGGGATCTGGAAGTCGACGAACCGCTCGATCAGCCACTTCGGCGTCCAGATCGCGTAGTCGCTGGAGAACTGGATGCGGTCCTCGTCGAGCCAGTACAGCAGTTCCCCGATGATCTGCGCGAAGTACTTCGGCCGGGTGTGGATGAACGGCATCGCCACCGCGAGGCCCGCGTGGACGTTCGGCTCCTGCGTCGCGATCCAGCAGAAGTCCTCCAGCCGCGGCAGGCCGCAGTGCTCGACGACGAAGGTGAGGTCGGTGAAGTCGGTGGCCACGTGGTCGACGTCGGCGACGTCGAAGGCGTCGCGGTCCAGCGGCCGGATCGTCGGTCCCTTGTGGACGTGGATGTTCTTGATGCCCAGCTCCTGGCAGGCCTCGAAGTACTTGTACGTCCACTTGTCGTCGAGCTTGTAGCCGCGCGAGTCGCCCTGCCACTCGGCCGTGTAGAGCTTGACGCCCTTGAGGCCGAACCGCTCGGCGTCGCGCCGCAGCTGGTCGATGCCGGCCTGCTCGAACCGCGGGTCGAAGTTGTGGTTGTAGGTCAGCTTGTCCGGGTGCCTCTGCTGGAGCGCGAAGGCTTCTTCGGTCTGCCCGAAGCCGGTGTTGTAGAACGCGCCGAGGTGGGCGGGCTGGAAGATCGCGTGGTCGACGTAGCCGTTCTCGAACAGGTCGCGCATCAGCCGCTCGCCGCCCTGGTAGAGGTAGTCCTCGTAGGGCCACACCTCGGACTCCGGGCTGAGGTTGCGGTGGTAGTCGTAGAAGCAGTCGATGAACTGCTTCCCGTGGATGGTCCGCTGGTTCTCCGGGCGGGCGTCCCAGAGGGCCACGTGGGCGTCCACGATGAAGTAGTTCTCGCCGTCCTTGCTGTACATCCGGATCCCTCCACGTCTTCGTGTGTGGCTGGGACGGTAGGGACGTCGGCGCTGGTCAGGGACCCTTCGCGTGTCTCAGTTTGAGACAGCGGGCGTCGCCGTCGCCGGGCCGGACGACGTACGGTGGAGGAGTCCGGCGCAGAGCCGCGTCCCGGGAGGTCCAGGTGGAGAACCCGCAGGTGCACGTCACGCGGTCGTTCGACGCGCGCGCGGGAGCCGCCGCGATCGCGCCCCGGCTGCGGGCGTCGTGGCAGCGCAGCGAACGCTACGGCGTGCCCGAGGACGAGGTCCTGCCGGTGTTCTCCGGCGCGGTCGACACCGGCTCGCTGCTCTACGAATGCGGCAGCGAGGTGCTGCGCGGGCTGCAGGCGACGCTGGCCAACGAGCCGATCAGCCTGATGATCACCGACAGCGAAGGCCTGGTGCTGAGCCGGCTGTGCACCGACGCGTCGATCAACCGCTCGCTCGACCGGGTGCACCTGGCGCCCGGGTTCTACTTCGCGGAGAGCAACGCGGGCACGAACGGGCTCGGGCTCGCCCTCGCCGACCGGGCGCCGTCGCTGGTCCGGGCGGGTGAGCACTACTGCACCGACCTGCGCGGGTACACGTGCGCGGCGGTGCCGGTGCTGGACCCGCTCACCGGCGCGCTCGCGGGCAGCGTCAACCTGACGACCTGGTCCGAGCAGTCCTCGGAGCTGCTGCTGGCGCTCGCGCAGGCCGCGGCCGGGAACACGGCGGCGCTGATGCTGGCCCGCGCGTCCGGGCGCACCGCCCGGCCGACCCCGCGCGGCGAGGTGTTCCGGGTCTACGCCGACCGCGTCGACCCGGGCACGCTGCCGCGGCTGTCGCCCGCCTGGACGACCGCCGTCGGGGAAGCGAAGGCGGCGTTCCGGGCCGGGCGCGTGGTCGCGGTCGTCGGCGAGCCCGGCGTGGGCAAGACGGCGCTGGCGTCGCTGGCGCGGCGGGAGCTGCGGCCCCGCGAGCGCGTCCTGAACGCGCGCCCGCCGGCGCCGGACGACGTCGACACGTGGCTCACGCTGTGGACGCCCGAGCTGGCCAAGGACGGCACGTGCGTGATCGTGTCGGGGGTGGAGGGCCTGCCCGCGTGGGCGGCGGAGGAGCTGGCCCGGCGGTTCGCCGAGGCCGGTGCCGACGGGCCGCCGCCGTTCGTGCTCACCGCGGAGGACGCCGGGTCGGTGCCGCCGGCGCTGCGGCCGCTGGTCGACCGGGTGGTCGAGGTCCCGGCGCTGCGGTTCCGGCCGGACGACGTCCTCCCGCTGGCCCACCACTTCGCCCGGCGCGACCGGCGCCGGGACGTCACGTTCACCTCGGCGGCGTCCCGCGCGCTGACGGCGTACGAGTGGCCGGAGAACGCGAAGCAGCTTCGCCGTGTGGTGCGCGAAGCGGCTTCGCGGTCGGACGTGATCGACACCGCGCACCTGGCGGCCGAGATCTTCACCGGCGTCGGGCACCGGCTAAGCCGGTTGCAGGCGCTGGAGCGGGACGAGATCGTCCGCTGCCTTTCGGAGCCGGGCGCGACCGTGGTGCAGGCGGCGGGGAAGCTCGGCATGGGCCGGGCGACGCTCTACCGGAAGATGGCGCAGTACGGCCTCAACGCACGGCAGCTGAAGTCGTAACCCGCGAGGCCTGCGCCCAGCGGACCGCCGGGCCCATCGCCCAGCCCGCGGCCAGGAAGACCGCGCCCAGCAGCAGCCAGCCGGCCAGGCCCCAGCCGACCACGACCGTGGTCAGCAGCACCGGCCCGAGCGCGCGGGCCACCGAGACCCCGGTGCCGAAGAACCCCTGGTACTGGCCCTGCCGGTCGGCCGGGGCGAGGCCGAAGCCGATCTCCCAGGTGCCCGCCGACTGCAGCATCTCGCCGAACACCTGGATCAGCGCGCCCACCACCAGCACCCCGAAGGCGGCCCACGGCGAAGTCCCGGCCGCCGACAGCGCGAACGCCACGCAGGAGGCGAGCAGCAGGACACCGGAGCGGCGGACCATCCGCGCCGCCGCGCCGAGGCTCGCCAGCCGTCCGGCGACGCGGACCTGGAGCAGCACCACGACGACCGTGTTGAGCACGAACAGCGCGGACACCGCCCAGCCCGGCGCGGCGGTCCGTTCGACGATCCACAGCGGGATGGCGACGCTCAGCAACGGCATGCGCAGCAACAGGAGCGCGTTGAGCAGCGTCACCAGGGCGTACGGCCGGTCGCGCAGCACGGCCAGCTTCGGCTCGCCGGTGCGTGGATCCGACAGCCGCGGGACGGCCGGGAGCCGGTGCAGCAGCAGGGCCGTCGCGACGAACGCGGCGGCGTCGAGCACGAAGACCGTCAGGTACGCCGGGGCGGTGTCGGCCGAGAGCGCGAGCCCGCCCAGCCCGGCACCGATCGCGAGCCCGGCGTTGCCCGCCGACTGCAGCTGGGCCCGCACGCGCGTCCGCCGCTCCGGGTCGGCGAGCGTGGCCAGCAGTGCCTGGCGGACGGCGGCCTGCCCGGTCTGGCAGGTGCAGTAGAGGCAGGCGGCGAGGACGTACGGCAGCGGCGTGCGGACGAAGAGGAACGTCAGGATCGCCACACTCGTCGCCAAGGCCAGCAGGACCGCCGAACCGCGCGCGCCGTGGCGGTCGGCGAGGTGGCCGATCGGCACCCCGGCGAGCGTGCCGACGGTCCAGCCGAGCGTGAGGCCGAGCCCGACCTGCGCCGGAGTCAGGCCGACGATCCGCGTGAAGAACAGCACCGAGCAGGTCAGGAAGGCACCGTCGCCGAGCGAGCCGGCCAGCTGGGCGGCGGCGAGGAAGCGGCTGGTGCGGTCCTGGATCAACGTCATGCGAGCAACGTTAGAGCCCCACTTGGCCCGATCCCAGATCCAATTCCGTCGAATCGGATTGGGCCAATGTAGGCTCGCCGGATGGACTTCCACGTCAGCCTGGCCGGGCGCGGCGACCTGTCCGTCCGGATCTACCGCCAGCTGCGCGACGCGGTGCTGGACGGCCGGCTGCGGGCGGGGGAGCGGCTGCCCCCGACACGGGAGCTGGCGCGGCGGCTCGCCGTCTCCCGCAACACCGTGGCGGTCGCCTACGACCGGCTCACCGCCGACGGGTTCCTCACCGGCCGCGTCGGCGCCGGGACGTACGTCAGCGGCTCGCTGCCCGCGCGCGTCCGGTCCCGCACGGCGCCGTCGGGACCCGGGCCGCGGCCGAAGGCGATCTGGCGGTCGCTGCCCTCGCCGGTCGTCCCGGCGGCGGCGCCGGAGTACGACTTCCGGGTCGGCATCCCCGACGCCGCGCTGTTCCCCCTCGAAACCTGGCGGCGGCTGGTCGCGCGCGAACTGCGGGCCGCGGCCGGGTTCGCGCACTACGCCGACCCCGGCGGCCACCCCGGCCTGCGCGCGGCGATCGCCCGGCACGCGGGCGTTTCGCGCTCGGTGCGGGCCGACGCCGACGACGTGCTCGTCACGCAGGGCGCGCAGCAGGCCCTCGACCTGCTGTGCCGGGTGCTGCTCTCGCCGGGCGACCGGGTGGCCGTCGAGGAACCCGGCTACCGGCAGGCGAAACTGCTCTTCGCGTCCCACGGCGCCGAAGTCACGGGCGTGCCGGTCGACGGCGAAGGCCTCGACGTCGAAGCGCTGCCGCCGAAGACGAAGCTGGTGTACGTCACGCCTTCGCACCAGTTCCCGCTCGGCACGCCGATGTCCCTGGCTCGCCGCACGGCGTTGCTGGCGTGGGCCGAGCGGGTGGACGCGGTCGTCGTCGAGGACGACTACGACAGCGAGTTCCGCTTCTCGGACCGGCCCCTGGAACCGTTGCAGAGCCTGGACCGCGCGGGGCGCGTCGCGTACGTGGGGTCGTTCTCGAAGACGCTCCTTCCCATGCTGCGCCTGGGTTTCCTGGTCGCACCCGCGTCACTCCGCGACGCGCTGCGCCACGCCCGCCGGCTCACGGACTGGCACGGCGACGTCCCGGCGCAGGGAGCGCTGGCACAGTTCATCGACGAAGGGCTGTTCGCCCGCCACATCCGCCGCGCGACGAAGGTGTACGCCGAACGGCACGAGCGTCTGGTGTCCGGATTGGACGGTGCCTTCGCGGGCCGGCTGGCGGTGGTCCCGTCGGCGGCGGGCCTGCACCTGTGCGCCCGCGCCGACGTCGACCTGGAGCCGGTCGCCGCCCGGGCCTCGGCCGCGGGGGTGGCGGTCCAGACGCTTTCCGACCTGTGCGGCGGCTACCCGGCGCCGGGGCTGGTGCTCGGCTACGGCTCGATCCCGGCGGACCGCATCGACGCGGGGCTCGCGGCACTCGACAGGGCCTGGGGCTCCACGAAGTGATCCGTGCGGCGCCGCGCCGCGATCAGCAGCCCGCCCGCCGACGTCGCCACCGCGGTCGCCAGGACGAGCAGCCAGCCGTGCCGGAAGCCGGTCAGGTCCGGCGTCCCGGCGAAGACGGCCACCAGCACCGCCGTGCCCAGCACCGTCCCGATCTGCCGCGTCGTGTTGACCATCGACGAACCCGCGCCCCAGCGGGCCGGCGGCAGGACCGTGCCCACCACCCCGGACAGGCTCGGCAGGATCAGCCCGACGCCGATGCCCGTCAGCAGCTGTCCCGGCAGCATCGCCCCGGCGTAGTCGCGCACGGAACCCATGCGCAGCAACCAAATCAGCACGCCGGCGCCGAACGAGACGCCGCCGAGGGCGACCACCGGGCCCGGGCCGAAGCGGTGCACGAACCGGCCGCCCAGGATCGAGACCGGGACCACCATCGCCGGGCCCGGCGCCAGCGACAGCCCGGCCACCAGCATCGAGTCGTGCCAGACCGACGTCAGGAACAGCACGTTGCCGAACAGCATCGCGGCGAACCCGGCCGCGAAGACGCCCGTCGTCACGCACGCCAGCCAGAGCGTCGGGACGCGCAGGGCCGGCAGGTCCAGCACGGGCACCGCGTGGCGCGCCGAGCGCAGCGGAACCCACGCCAGCGCGACCACGGCGACCGCGAACGCCAGCAGCACCGGCCGCGCGCCCCAGCCGTGGTCGGACGCCTCGACCAGCGCGTAGGCCAGCGCGCCCACCCCGGCCAGGAGACCCGCCGCGCCGAGCAGGTCGGGGACGCCGCTCGAGGTGTCCCGCGACTCGCGCAGCACCCGCGGCCCGGCCAGCAGCGTCAGCGCGCAGATCGGCAGGTTCACCAGGAACACCCAGCGCCAGGACGCCTCGACGAGCAGGCCGCCGACGGGCGGGCCGAGGGCCGCGGCCGCCGCGCCGACCGACGCCCAGACGCCGACCGCCATCGGCCGCCGGTGGGCCGGGAACGCCGTCAGCAGCAACGCGAGCGACGTCGGCATGACGAGCGCGGCCCCGATCGCCTGTACCGCGCGGAAAGCGATCAGCACGGGGATCGAGGGCGCCACCGCGCAGGCGGCCGAGGCGAGGGTGAACACGGCGACGCCGAGGAGGAACAGGCGCTTGCGGCCGTACCGGTCGGCCAGCCGCCCGGCCGGGGCGAGGCAGGCGGCGAACAACACCGTGTACCCGTTGAGCACCCACGAGAGCGTGGCGAGGTCGTCGCCGGGGAAGGCGGCCCGGATCCCGGGGAACGCGACGGTGACGATGAAGGTGTCGAGGCTCGCGAGGAACGCCGCCGTCGAGACGACCAGCAGCACGAGCCCGGGCTTCGGCGCGGTGTCGGGCATGACCCTCCTAGGTTGGAAAACTCAACCTAGCCCGAAAGGGTGGGTCTCAACAAGAGACTGACCAGTTCGGCGCGACCTAAGTCACGCCGCCGCCGCGTGGTCTTCGGCCCGGGCCTTGAGCGCCGCGAGGGTGTGCTCGATCGACCGGACGTTGTACCCGGGCCGGTCGGCGCGGCCGGTGACGCGCGGGCCCATGAACTTCCGCACGACCCAGCTGCCGATCCGGTACCAGTTCTCGGTCACCCGGCACCCCTGCGCCGTCGGGGTCAGCACGTACTCCCACCGCGACACCCGCGACCCGATCGGCGTCCGCACGTCGAAGGCGAAGCGGCGGCTCTCCTGGAACGCCACGACGCGAACCCGGGTCCACCACTGCAGGTCGCCGTTGCGGTTGCGGCCGCGGAAGCGCGCGCCCGGGCCCGGCTCGTCCAGCCAGCGGCCGCCGACGTTCTCCGGGCTCAGCTCGCCCATCCGCGGCAGGTCGGTGACCCACGACCACACCGTTTCCGCGGCGACCGGAACGTCGATGCTGCGCGAAATCGTCGGCTCCACGCCCTCGACGGTGACAGCGTCCGGACACGTCCGGCAAGGCGTCACGGCGAAGTCCGCAGCGGAGGAGAGCGGGCGGTGAAAATTCCGCAGCCGGAAACGGGTTGCCGCGCGTGCGAACTGGGTACCCCGCGCGCGAGGATTCCGTTGGACGGAGGGTGGGGTGGTCAGCATGATCCCGATCGAAGTCGTCGGGATGGCCGTTCCGGTGCCGGGGGAGGCGCCCCTGATGCTCCTCCGCGAGCCGGAGGGGGCCCGTCGCTGGCTGGCGATCATGATCGGGTACGGCGAGGCCGAAGCGCTCGTGCGCGCGCGGGAGCAGGTCGCACAACCCCGCCCGGGCACGATCGAGCTCCTCGGCGACGTGCTCGCGGCGTTCGGCCAGGGCGTCGCCGCGGTCGAGCTGACCGAGGTGCGGGACGGGATCTTCTACGCCGACCTCGTCCTCGCGTCCGGTACGCGCGTGTCGGCCCGCCCCAGCGACGCCGTCGCGCTCGGCCTGCGCCAGGGGGCGCCGATCAGCGTCGCCGAAGAGGTCCTCGACGTCGCGTCCGTGCAGCTCGAGGTCGAGCAGGAGACCGAAGGACCGGCCTCCGACCTGCTCGACACCGAGGCCGAGGTCGCCCGGTTCCGCGCCGAGCTCGACGGCCTGCGCCCCGAGGACTTCGACGACCTGTAATACCGGCCCGTCCGCCGGTACATTCTCCGGCGGGAGGGACGATGAGGCAGGATTTCGTGACCCGCACCGAGCCGCACCGGCGTGAGCTCCTGGTGCACTGCTACCGGATGCTGGGCTCGGTGCACGAGGCCGAAGACCTGGTGCAGGACACCCTGGTCCGCGCGTGGAAGGCGTGGGAGAGCTACGACTCCGCCCGCGCGTCGGTGCGCACCTGGCTCCACCGGATCGCCACCAACGTCTGCCTGACCGCGCTGGAAGGCCGCGCGCGGCGGCCGCTGCCCTCCGGGCTCGGCCAGGCGAGCGAGGACCCGGGCGCGCCGCTGACGCCGTCGTTCGAGATCCCCTGGCTGCAGCCGTTCCCGGACGCGCGCCTCGACGATCCCGGCCTGCGCCTGGCCCGCCGCGGCACGCTGCGCCTGGCGCTGCTCGCGGCGATGCAGACGCTGCCGCCGAAGCAGCGCGCGGTGCTGATCCTGCGCGACGTCCTGGAGTTCAGCGCGGCGGAGGTCGCCGGCTTCCTCGACACGACGTCCGCGGCGGTCAACAGCGCACTGCAGCGCGCCCGCGCGGGCCTCGGCGACCTGTCGGCGGACGAGGTCCCCGAGCCGGCCGACAGCGCGGTCGAGGCGGTCCTGGACCGCTACGTGCGGGCGTTCGAGCGCGCCGACGTCGCGGGCCTGGTCGAGCTGCTGACCGGCGACGTCGTGATGGAGATGCCGCCGGTGCCGCTGTGGTTCCGCGGCCGCGAGAACTACGGCCGGTTCCTGGACCGCCTGTTCGCGATGCGCGGCCCGGACTGGCGCATGACCCGCGCGGCGGCGAACGGCCAGCCCGCGCTGGTGGCGTACTGCCGCGACGAAACGGGGGAGTACCGGCTGCACACCGTGCAGGTGTTCACGGTGACCGGGGCGGGCGTGGCGCACAACGTGGTGTTCGCCGATCCCGCCGTGCTGGCGTTGTTCGACCTGCCGGCCGTCGTCTAGCCGGCCGCACGGGTTTCGGCGGGACGGCCGTAGGTGCGGCCGTCGTTGCTGCGCTGCAGCAGGCCTTCGTCGACGAGGTAGCGGCGCAGCGTCGCGTGGTCGTCGTGCACCATCGTCAGCTTCTCGCGGACGTCCCGCTCCGTGTAGAGCCGGCCCGGTTCGAACCGCTCGGCGAGGTGCTCGAGCAGGGCTCGCCGCCGCTGGGGCGCGCGGGGGATGCCGACCAGGCGGCCGTGGCTGAACAGGGCTTCCAGCGGATCGGCGGGGGCCTTCGCGAGCGCGTCGCGGAAGACCTCGGGCACGGCGTGGTAGCGGTCGCCGGCCGTGGTGACGAGCCCGGCTTCGAGCAGCCGCTTCGCGAGCTTGGCCGGGACCTCGCCGGCCGACAGCCCGCCGGGCGCCGTGCAGATGCGGGCGAAGAGCTCGAGGCGTCCGGGGTCGGCCAGCGCGGCGACCAGTGCGGAAGGTACGGGCATGGTGCGGACGGTACCCGGACCCGTGCCGCCGGTGCACGAGCTTTCCACTGTGGACACCGGCGGCGCGGCCGGAGCCGGCGTGCTCGTCCCGAAAATTTGACAGTCATAACTGATAAGCCTAGCCTGTCGATATGGCTTCGAAGACGGTTCCCGCATCGGCGGTCGCGGCCGCGCAGACGCTGCGCGTGCTCGTCGGCAGGCTGCGGCGGAAGATGATGGACGCGACGCAGGTCGGCGACCTGACCTCCGCGCAGGCCTCGGCGCTGGCCCGGCTCGCGAAGCTGGAGCCGACGACGGCGAGCGTGCTGGCCGGCGCCGAGCGCGTGCGGCCGCAGTCGATGGCGGCGACGGTGGCCGCGCTGGAGAAGCTCGGCCTGGTCCGCCGCGAGGACGACCCGGCGGACGGCCGCCGCCAGCTGATCCACTTCACGCCCGAAGGGCGCGCGTACGGTCAGGGCGCCCGCGCGTCGCGGGAGGAGTGGCTCTCCCGCACCCTCGCGCAGCGGCTCACCGAGGACGAACTGGCCGTGGTCAACGAGGCGCTGGCGCTGCTCGGCCGCGTCGTCGAACCATGACGACGCGGGACCGGGTCCGCGACGGCTTCGACCGGAAGCTGCTGGCCCCGCTCGTCTCGGGCGCCGTGCTCAACCCGGTCAACTCGACGATCATCGCGGTCGCGCTGGTGCCGATCGGCGTCGCCTTCGGGCAGCCGGCGTCGGCGACCGCGTGGCTGATCTCCGCGCTGTACCTGGCGACCGCCGTCGGGCAGCCGGTGACCGGGCGGCTGATCGACCGGTACGGCCCGCGCCGCCTCTTCCTCCCCGCGACGGCCCTGGTCGGGCTGGCGGGCGTGATCGGCGCCCTGGCGCCGAACCTCGCCGTGCTGATCGTCGCGCGGGTCGTCCTCGGCTTCGGCACGTGCGCCGGCTACCCGGCGGCGATGCGGCTCATCCGCGACGAGAGCGACCGGACCGGGCGCGACAGCCCGGCGTCCGTGCTCACGGTGCTGGCGATCTCCACCCAGACGATCTCGGTGATCGGCCCGGCGCTGGGCGGCCTGCTCATCGGCGTCGGAGGCTGGCGGGCCACCTTCGCGATCAACATCCCCATCGCCCTGGTCTCCTTCGTCCTCGGCGCCCGCCGGTTCCCGAAGGTCGCGAAGCCCGCGAAGACGGGCTCGTTCGACCTCGACTTCCCCGGCATGGCGTTGTTCGCCGGCACGCTCGTCGCGCTCCTGCTGTTCCTGATGCACCCGGGCGCGGGGGACTGGTACCTGCTCGCGATCACCGTCGTGGGGGCCGCCGGCTTCACCGTGCGCGAACTGAAGCACGCCCACCCGTTCATCGACCTGCGGCTGCTCGGGCGCAACGGCCCGCTGCTGCGCACCTACGGCCGCGCGCTGCTGGCGTACGTCGTGGCGTACAGCTTCCTCTACGGCTACACGCAATGGCTCGAGCACGGCCGCGGCCTGTCCGCGGCGGAAGCCGGGCTGGCCACGCTGCCGCTGTTCGCGACCGGGATCGCCGTGTCGCTGCTGACCGGGCGCCGCGAGGCGGTGCGCGGCAAGCTCGCCGTCGCCGCGCTCGGGCAGCTCGCCGGCTGCGCGCTGCTGCTGACCCTGGACGGGGCGGCGCCGGTCTGGCTGCTCGTGGTCGTCGCGCTCGTGGCCGGGGTGCCGCAGGGGCTGAACAGCCTCGCGCTGCAGAACTCCGTCTACCGCCAGGCGAACCCCGACGACATCGGCGCGTCCGCCGGCCTGCTGCGCACCTTCGGCTACCTCGGCGCGATCGTCTCTTCCGCGCTGCAGGGCGCTTTCTACGGCGCCGCCGCCGACACCCGCGGGCTGCACGACCTGGCGCTGCTGCTCGTCGGCATCGGCGTGGTCTTCCTGCTCGTCACCGTGTTCGACCGTTCCCTGTCCCGACGCACCACCCGAACCGAGAAAGAGATCGATGACTGACACCGCACTCGACCCGAACCGCACGGCCCTGCTCGTGATGGACTACCAGGAGGGGATCGTCGGGCAGCTGCCCGACACCGGTCCGCTGCTCGACCGCGTCGCCGGTGTGGTCGAGGACGTCCGCGCGCGCGGCGGGCACGTCGGCTGGGTGCGCGTCGCGTTCGAAGACGCCGAGTTCGACGCGATCCCCGGGACCAGCATGTTCGCCCGGTTCACCGCGGCCGCCGAGATGCGGGACGCGATGCGCGCCGACGCCCCGGGCACGCAGATCCACGCCCGGTTCTCGCCGCGGCCCGAGGACGTCTCGGTGCGCAAGATCCGCGTCGGCGCGTTCTCGACCACCGACCTCGAGCAGCAGCTGGAAAAGCGCGGGGTCACCACGCTCGTCCTGGCCGGGCTGAGCACCAGCGGCGTCGTGCTGAGCACCGTCCGCGAGGCTATGGACCGCGACTACCGGATCGTCGTCCTGCGCGACGGCTGCGGCGACCGCGAGCAGGAGACGCACGACTTCCTGACCGGCACGCTGTTCCCCCGCACCGCCACGGTCGTGGACGTGGCCGGGCTGGGCGGGCTCTGGGCCGTCCAGTAGGTTGCCTGGCGTGACGGTGCCCGAAGACGTCCTGCGCACCTCGATCGTGGAGCGGCTGTTCGCGCGGGCGGACGACGAGCGCCCGCTGTTCACCCACCAGGACCACACACGCGGCGTCGAGCACACGCTGACGTGGGCCGAGTTCGCCGCGCGCGTCCGCGTGGTGGCGGGCGCCCTGCGCGAGGTCGCGGCACCGGGGGAGCGCGTCGCCATCCTCGCCGGGCAGGAACTGGCCTATCCGCTCGCGTTCTTCGGCGCGCTGGCCGCCGGGCTCGTCGCCGTCCCGCTGATGCCGCCGGGCACCGCCGCGCAGGCCGAGCGGCTCGCCGGCGTGCTGGACGACTGCGGCGCGCGGGTGTGGCTGACGTCGTCGGCCGCGGCGGACCGGGTCCCCGGCGGCGGCGCCGTCGTCGTGGTCGACGAGCTGACCGGGCCGGGCACCGACCCGGTGCCGGCCGAGCCGGAAAGCCCCGCGTACCTGCAGTACACGTCGGGGTCGACGCGGGAGCCGGCCGGCGCGGTGATCCCGCACCGGGCGATCGTCGCGGCCTGCTGGCAGGGCAGCCGGGCCTACGGCGTCGACGAGGGCACGACGTGCGCGGGCTGGATCCCGTTCTTCCACGACATGGGCCTGATCCAGCTGCTGTGCCTGCCGGTCTTCGCCGGCGGGCGGGCGGTGTTCATGGCCCCGGCCGAGTTCGTGCACCGGCCCCGGCGGTGGCTGCGGCAGATGGCGGACCACCCGGCGGTGTTCACCGCCGCCCCGAACTTCGCCTACGACCTCGCGGCCGACGCCGGTGCCGGGGACGACCTCGACCTTTCCGGCGTGCGGGTCGCGCTCAACGGAGCCGAACCCGTCCGCCCGCGCACCGTGGACCGCTTTCTCGAGGTCTTCGGCCCGCACGGCTTCCGGCGCGAGGCGTACCGGCCGTCGTACGGCCTCGCCGAAGCCACCGTGTACGTCGCCAGCGCGGGACCGGAAGGCCCGCGTGGCGCGAAGTTCGACCGCGAAGCCCTCGCGCAGGGCCAGGCCGTCGAAACCGTCGACGGACCGGAGCTCGTGTCCGTGGGCCGCCCGGTCGGGCAGCTCGTCCGGATCGTCCACGAGGGACACGAGCAGCCCGAGGGCGCGGTCGGCGAGATCTGGGTGCACGGCCCGAACGTCGCGACCGGCTACTGGGGCCGCGGCGACGCCGGCGCGTTCGGCGGCGTCCTCGACGGCATGGGCGGCTGGCTGCGCACCGGCGACCTCGGCGTCGTGCACCGCGGCGACCTCTACGTCACCGGCCGGCTCAAGGACCTCATCGTCGTCGACGGCCGCAACTTCCACCCGCAGGACATCGAGGCCGCCGCGGGCGAGGCCCACCCGGCGGTCCGCCGCGACCGCGTCGCCGCGTTCGGCGTCGCCGACGAGAGCGGCGAGGGCGCCATGGTGGTCGCCGAATGGGCGCGCGACGCCGACGCGGACGTCAAAGAAGTGACCCGGGCGGTGCTGCGCGCGGTGTCACGGGAGCACGACCTCACGCTCCGTGCGGTACGTCTGGTCCCTTCCGGCGGACTTCCGCGCACTTCCAGTGGCAAGGTCGCCCGGTCGGCCGCGCGGGCACGTTATGGTGACTTCCGTGGGTGATCACCGCGCCGAGGTCACGAAGGTCGTCAGCGACACCTTCCGGCTCGACCCGGCCCTCGTCGAGCCCGACGCTCCCCTGGAGGAGCTGGGCATCGACTCGAAGGGCCGGATCAAGCTCCTGGCGGCTTTGGAGGTCTACTACGGCGTGACGATCGACCTGGACCAGCTCGACCGGTTCACGGACGTGGGATCCGTGGCCGACGTGCTCGCGGAAGCCCTGGCAACAGGCGGACCTGAGGAGAGGCGCTGACATGAGCGGCGGGGGGTACACCGCGACGACGGAAGCGTTGTCGACGGCGTCCAAGACCATCGGTGACCTGGCGGAGCACCTGCTGGACGACAACCCGGACCTGCAGAACTCGCTGGTGACCGCCGAGAAGTTCGGCCGGGCGCACACCGCGCACGGGGAGAAGTACGCGACCGGCGCGAAGGCGCTGTGGGCCGCGGTCTCCGGGTACAGCAGCACCCTGGGCTCGTTCGGCACCAACCTCGGCACCGCCGGGTCGAGCTACAGCACCAACGAAGACAACCAGGCGGGCGCGATCACCAACGCCGGAGGCTCGCTCTGATGGCGAAGAAGTGGAGCGAAGTCAAGGCGATCCTGGACGACCCGAGCGTCCCCGCCGCGCAGAAGAGCACGCTGATCAGCAGCTGGCTGCGCGAGAACCCGCCTCCGCCGCCGTTCCTGGCCGACCAGGAACCGGACGACATCAAGGAGAAGCGGAAGGAAGCCGAGAAGTACGCGAACGCGTACAACGCCAACCCGCTCTTCGCCGGGCAGTCGGTCGACGAGGCCTACGACAAGGCCAAGTCCAGCGGTGACCAGAACAGCTACAACGAGGACCAGGAAAAGAAGGCCGTCGACGACGGCAAGGCGAAGCTCGACGACACCAAGCCGCCCGCCGCCGGCGAAAACGGCGGCGACTCGACCGGCACGAAGACGTCCGACGAGATCTTCGACGCCGCCGCGCCCGCGCTGAAGCTGTTCGAGACGTTCGGGTCGCTGCTGGCCAAGATCCCGGACGACTGCCGCGGCAACACCCGCGCGCTCGACCTCGACAAGGACATCCGCACGCCGTTCGACGAGCAGCGCGGGATCAGCTTCAAGGACTTCGTCGACGACGCCGCGCACTTCAAGACCGGCTCCGAGACCGTCGACCGGACCGTGCAGGACACCGGCTCCCAGCTGGGCATCCTGTACAAGACGTGGAGCGGCGCCGGCGCGGACGCCGCGTCCGACACCTACAACGACAAGATCCAGCCCAAGGCCGCGAAGCTGTCCCAGACGCTCGGCAACGCGAGCGAGGCGACGCTCAACACCGCGACCACGGTGTTCCAGCTGTGCAAGGGCAAGGCCGACGCCGTCATCGGCATGTACACCGACCTGGTCGGCAAGGCCGACTACACGATGGCGCAGAAGGTCGTCGCGGTCGCCAACGGCGAGCACGGCAACGAGTCGGACCTGGCCCAGATCGCCGGCTGGATGGACCTCAACTTCGGCACCAACCTGGTCAAGACCCTCAACGACCAGGGCTGCTGCGACGGCGACGAGATCAAGAAGCACGGCCAGGACCTGGCCAAGCAGTGGATCCAGAACCAGTTCAACCCCGACATGTGGGACCGGCTCTACAAGGGCTTCGAGAAGACCTGCAAGGACACCAAGGACCTGGTCGACCAGGCCTACGACGCCCTCGACAAGGTCATGGGCGCCATCAAGAACGAGTTCGAGGGCGTGTCGATGCCCGGCGGCTCGGGCTCGGGTGCGCCGGGTGGCGGCGGTCCCGGTGGGTCGGGTTCCGGCTCGGGCTCGGGTGGCTCGGGGTCTGGGTCCGGCTCCGGTTCGGGGTCCGGCTCGGGTGGTTCGGGTTCCGGTGGTTCGGGTGGCCAGGTGCCGCCGATTCCCGAGGGCGGCTCCGGTTCCGGTTCCGGGATCCCCGGTGGTGGTTCGGGCTCCGGCGCCGACCTGCCCAGCGGGGCGGGCGGTGACACCGGTGGTGGCTCGGGCTCCGGGACCGGCGGTGGTGGGGGTTCGGTGCCGCCGATCCCGGACGTGTCCACCGGCGGCGGGTCCGGCTCGGGCGGTGGGTCCGGTTCGGGCTCCGGGGCGGGTGGTGGCGGTTCGATGCCGTCGATCCCCGATCTGTCGACCGGATCCGGTGACGGCGGCGGATCCGGCCTCGGCGGCGGCTCGGGCTCCGGCTCGGGTTCCGGTTCCGATGACACGAAGCCGTCGTCGGTGCCGCCTCCGTCGTCCAGTGGTCAGGACGAAGCGGCCGCGGCCGCCGAGGCGGCCAAGAAGAAGGCGGCGGACGCGCTCAAGGAGTTCAGCGGTCCCGGCATCCAGACCGACTCCGGCGCCGGCGCGGGCGGTGGTTCGGGTTCCGGGCTCGGCGGCGCCGAAGGCCTCGGCGGCGGCGGTTCCGGCTCCGGTTCCGGCGGGGGCTCGGGTTCGGGCTCCTCCGGCGACGACGGCAAAGCCGCGGCCGAGCAGGCCGCCGAGGACGCCAAGAAGAAGGCGGCCGACGCGCTCAAGGAGTTCAGCGGCGACGGCATCAAGACCGACCCCGGCGGCAGCGGCCTCGGCGACACGGGCACCGGCACGGACGGCGACCATCCCGGGGCGGACAAGAACGGCGACGGCAAGCCGGACGGCCTTCCCGGGGCGGACAAGAACGGCGACGGCAAGCCCGACGGCCTGCTCGGCGACGACGGCAAGGACGGCGACGGCAAGGGGGACGACACCCCCGACACGCTGAAGGTCAAGCAGGGCGACAAGACCTTCGAAATGACCGAACCCGACCACGACGGCAAGATGGACATCAAGGTCGGCGAAGGCCACGGCGACCCGAAGGACTTCAAGCTCGACTGGTCCGACGGCACGGCCAAGGCCGGCGACGGTCCACAAGGGACGGACGGCGCCTTCCACCCGGGTCCGGACGGCAAGATCCACATCCAGGACGGCGACCTCAAGATCACCGCCGAGCGCCCCGACGGTCCGGACGGCCCGACGACGGTGACCGTCGACGACGGCAAGGGCACCCCGACGACCTACACCCTCGGCGAGGACGACAAGAAGCCGGCTGACGCCCTCGGCGACACCCCCGGCAAGAAGCTCGACGACGACCTGCCCACCCACCGCGGCACCCTCGAAGACCTCACCCCGGGCGGCGACCACGGCGGGGCGGGCTCGCACGGCGGCGACCACGCCGGGGCGGGCTCGCACGGCGGCGATCACGGCGGCGACCACGCCGGGGCGGGCTCGCACGGCGGCGGCGGAGGCGGGGGTCTCGGGGCGCACGGTGGCGGCGGGAGCATTCCTTCGACGTCCGGCTTCGAGCCGGCGGGCGGGGGCGGTCTCGGGGACACGCCGACGTCCGGCGGCGCGCACACCGGTGCCGGTGTCGGGGCGGCCCAGCCGCAGCCCGCGGCCGCGTTCGCCCAGGCGGCCGCTCCGGCGGGCGCGCCCGGCCAGTCGATGGGAGGCATGCCCGGCATGGGCGCGATGGGGGCCGGTGCGCACGGCGGCGGCGGGGGAGACAGCGAACGCCGCTCGCCCGCCTACCACATCGAGGGTGCCCTCTTCGACAACCTCGGCGAGCCCGGCCGGCGGATCATCGGCTCCCTGAACGACGACGAAGACCCGCCGTCCGCCCGGACCTGGTAGGAGGACGCATGACCGACATCACCGGGATGAAGGCCGAGCTGGACGGCCTGGTCCGCGAGCAGGCCGAGCGCCGGGCCCTGCGCGAGCAGCGCGGCGAGGAGATCAAGGCCCAGTCGCACGAGTACATGACCAAGCAGGTCCAGGCGGCCGAGCGGTACGTCATGCACCGCCGCGAGCTGGCCCAGCGCAAGACGAAGTCCGGCTGGAGCACCGACCGGTCGAACGCGGAGCCGCCGTCCGCGTTCGACGGGGAGGAGTACTCCGCCGCGGGCGAGGCGCCGCCGTTCGCCGCGGCGCCGCCGCGACCGTCCACAAGGGACGACGCGGGCCGGCGCGCCCGCCGGCCGCGGGCGGCCGAGGAGGACGACGACTTCCAGAACAACCCCTGGTAGCCGTCGTCCACAGTGGACGTCACGGCCGCCAGAGGTCGACGGCGATCTCGCGCAGCTGTTCGGCGAACACGCCGTCCGGGCTCGCGTGCCGCAGCAGCCGCCGGAGGTCGGCCTCGAACTCCGCGCGGCGGTCGCCGAACAGGTGCGGTGCCGAGCTGGACAGCGAGAACACCGTCGCGACGACGTCGTCCTCCGTGCGGGTCACGACCCGGCCCGGGACCTCGAACCGCCGCGGTCCGGTGAACCCCGCGGCCCGGTAGATCTCGCTCTCACCCGCGGGCGTGCCGTCCGGCAGCCCGCCCCGCCCGGCGCGCCGCACCGGGCCGAGATACGCCCGGACGAGCGCCGCGATCGCGTCGTTCGGCGGCACCGGGTGCGGCAGCGCGTGGTCGCCCTCGACGCCTTCGTGGGTCGTCGCGTGCACGTGGGCGCAGACGCCGTCGGGCGCGAGCATGCCGCGCACCGCTCCGGCGACGCGCGGCCGGTCGAACCAGTGGAACGACTGGGCGAAGGTGACCAGCCGGAACGTCCCGAGGCCGGCGGGCAGCTCCTCGGCGCGCCGGTGCACCCACCGGCAGTTCGCCATCCCCGTCGCGGCCGCGAGGCGGCCGGCCTCGCCGAGTATGTCCGCGTCGGCGTCGACCCCGACGGCCTCGGCGAACGACCCGGCCAGCAGCAGGGTCAGCGACCCGGGCCCGCAGCCGACGTCGAGCAGGCGTCCCGAACCGTCCAGGCCCAGCTCGGTGGCGAACGCCGCGGCCAGCTCCGGGGGATAGGCCGCGCGGCCGCGGGCGTAGTAGGCGGCGCTGCCCGCGTACAGCGACGGGTCCCATTCCCAGGTCACGTGCTGCAGCGTACGGCGGTGATCGCGATACTCGGGTGTCATGGACTCCGCGAACTGGTGGCGCGACGCCGTTGTGTACGAGGTCTACCCGCGCAGCTTCACCGACGCGAACGGCGACGGTACCGGGGATCTCGCGGGCCTGCGCGCCCGCCTCGGCTACCTGGCCGACCTCGGTGTCGACGCCGTGTGGACGACGCCGTGGTACCGCTCGCCGATGGTCGACGGCGGCTACGACATCGAAGACCACCGGGCCGTCGACCCGCTGTTCGGCACCGACCAGGACGTGCTCGACCTGATCGCCGAGGCGCACCGGGCGGGCCTGCGGCTGCTGATCGACGTCGTGCCGAACCACACCTCCGACCGCCACCCGTGGTTCCGGGCGGCGCTCGCGGGCGGCCCCGAACGGGCGCGGTACCACTTCCGGTCCGGTCGCGGCGACGACGGCGAACTGCCGCCCACCGACTGGCGCAGCGTCTTCGGTGGCCCGGCGTGGACCCGTGTGGCCGACGGCGAGTGGTACCTGCACCTGTTCGCCCCGGAGCAACCGGACCTGAACTGGGAGAACCCCGAGGTGCGGGCCGACTTCGAGGACCTGCTGCGGTTCTGGTTCGCCCGCGGGGTCGACGGCGTCCGCATCGACGTCGCCCACGGCCTGCGCAAGGACCCGGCCTTCCCCGATCTGGGCGCCGATGACGAAGAGATCGCGCAGCCGCCGGACCGCGACGCGCACCCGCACTGGGACCTCGACGGCGTGCACGAGATCTACCGCTCGTGGCGGAGGGTCGCGGGCGAGTTCGGCCCGGACCGGGTGTTCGTCGCCGAGGCGTGGGTCGACCGGCCGGACCGCCTCGCCCGCTACGTCCGCCCGGACGAGCTGCACACCGCGTTCAACTTCGACTTCCTGCGCTGCGCCTGGGACGCCGGGGCGCTGCGCGACGTGATCGACCGGACCCTTGAAGCGCTGGACGCGGTCGGCGCGCCCGCGACCTGGGTGCTGTCCAACCACGACGTCGTGCGGCACGTGACGCGGTTCGGTCCCGGCCTCGAGCTGGGCACGCGGCGGGCCAGGGCCGCACTGCTGCTGATGCTCGCGCTGCCGGGCGGCGCGTACCTCTACCAGGGCGAAGAGCTGGGGCTGGACGAGATCGAGGACCTGCCGGAGGAGGTGCTCGCCGACCCGACGTGGGAACGCTCCGGCCACACCCGCCGCGGCCGCGACGGCTGCCGGGTGCCGCTGCCGTGGTCGGGCACCGAGCCGCCGTTCGGGTTCGCCCCCGACGGGGTGCGGACCTGGCTGCCGCAGCCCGCCCGCTGGGCCGCGGCGACCGCGGAGGCGCAGGCGGCCGACCCGGGGTCGATGCTCTCCCTGTACCGCGCCGCCCTCGCCCAGCGCCGGGAGCACCCGGCGCTGGGCGACGGGACGATGACGTGGTCGCCGGCCGCACCCGGGGTGCTGTCGTTCGTGCGGGAACCGGGTTTCGCGTGCGTGGTGAACCTGTCGGGCGAGCCGTTCGAGCTGCCGGCCGGGTCGCGGGTGCTGCTGTCGAGCGAGCCGCTGGACGGCGACCGCGTGCCGCCGGACGGCGCGGTGTGGCTCGGCGGGCGCTGAGCGGATTCCGGCCGGCCGGGCTGGTGTGAAGCGCGGATCGCCGGGGTATCCGGTCGCGTTCGCCGTCGCCGAGCCGGAGGTCACCTCGATGCCTGCTGCACGACCGCCCGCCACCGACGTCGTGGCCTTGGCGTTGAAAGTCCTGGTGGCCCAGGGGATGACGGGCGCGGCCGCGCAGCGGACCCTGATCTCGATGGCGCAGGAGCGCGGCGTGACGGTGCGGCACTGCGCGGCGCTGGTCCTGGCCGCGGTCGACGGGCGCGCGAGCTGAGGACCTCAGGCGTGGACGGCCTCGAGCCGCCGGGGCGGCAGCCGGTCGAGCGCGGGACGGGACAACCGCGGCCGTCCGCCCGCGTGCCGGGTGGTCGCCGCGGCGGCCGCGACCGCCTGGCAGGCCGCCGTCTCCAGCGGGCGGCGGCGGGTCAGGGCCGCGGTCAGCGTCGCGACCAGCGCGTCTCCCGCCCCGGCCGGGTCGACGACGTCGGTTTCGTGCGGGACGAACCACGAGCCCTCCGGCCCCGCGAAGAGGTGCCCGCGCCCGGGCACCTCGAGCACGACCAGCGACGGCCCCCGCTGCCGCAGCTCGGCCGCGGCGCGGGCGGCGCCGGCGACGTCGTCCACCGGGTGGCCGGTGAGCCGCTCGGTCTCGGGGCCGTCGGCGCGGACGACGTCGGCGAGCGCGAGCAGGTCGGCGGCGGAGGAATCGTCCCGGGGCGCGCCGTCCAGGACCACGCGAGTCCCCGCCCGGTGGGCGAGGCGGGCCGCCAGCAAGGCGGCCGGAGCGGGCTGCCGCAGCTGGACGATGACCGAGCCGGCGGCCGAGATCGGCGCGGCCGCGGCCAGCACGTCCGCCTCGGTGACCAGCGTCTCCGGCGGAACGTGCTCGATGTGCCGGTGCCGGCCGTGGCCGTCCACCATGTCGACGAGCAGGGCCGTTTCGACGCCGGGCCGGCGGGTCACGTGCGCGGTGCCGATCCGGTCGGCGCGGGCCAGCGCGCACAGGGCGTCGCCGACGCGGTCCTGGCCGACGACGCCGACCAGCGAGACCGCCGTCCCGAGCTGGCTCAACGCCACGGCCTGGTTGGCGCCCTTCCCGCCGAGCAGCTCCTGCCGGTCCCGCACCGGCGCCGGTCCGTCCGGTGCGCCGATCACCAGGTCACGGGCGATTTGCCCGACGACGACGACTTCGCTGAACATCACCGGTACCACCGCTCGGTCATGGCGCCTCCTCTTCGGCTGGCGAAGATCGGCTACCCGGCCGGAAACCGGGGATAAACCGCACGTTCGGGTCGACGTGCGCGCCCGGGACGCGGAACCGGGCGTTTCCCCGGCGCCGGTTTGGGTATCAAGACCCAGTCCTTGATCACCCCGCGGCGACGCCGGCCCCGCCGGCGCGGAAGGCGTGCCGAACCCGTGTCCCCGACGACCCCGGTCCCCACCCGGTCCGCGCCGCTCACGGCGCGCCGGACGGAGTACCGCCCCGGCCTGCTGGTGCTGACCCTCGCCGGGGAGATCGACGCCCTGACCCTGCCGATCCTGGAACGCGAGCTGGCGACGGTCCCGCCCGGCACGACGGTGGTGGACCTGAGCCACGTGGCGTTCCTCGGCCTGGCCGGCGCGCGGGCCCTGGCCGCCGCCGCGGAGCGCGCCGGTGCCGAGGGCAGCCGGTTCGGGGTGGTGGCGAACAGCCGGACCCTGGCGCGGCTGTTCCGGATCACCGGCCTGGCGGCGGTGGTCCCGATGTTCGCGTCCCTGTCGGACGCGCTGCGGGAGCTGCTCGCGGTGGCCCGGCCCTGATACGACCGGGCGTGGAGTGGGTACCCGGAAGTGATCGGTTCCCGGCGGGAGGAGCGCACATGGACCGGCCGGAGGCCGCCGCGACGGCTTCACCACGGCTCGACGAAGTCACCGGGGCGCTCGAAGCCCTGAGGGCCGTCCTGGGGCAGGAGGACGACTTCCGGATCCTCCTGCGGCACGTGTGCCTGCAGGTGCGCCAGGCCGTCCCGGGCGTCGACGAGGCGTCCGTGACGCTCGTGGGCGGGGACGAGCCACACACGGCGTCGTCGACCGCGGCCGTCGTCACGGACCTCGACGACGACCAGTACCGCGTCGGCGACGGCCCGTGCCTCGAGGCGGTCCGCAGCGGCAAGATCGTCCGCACCCCGGTCGCCGGCGCCACGGAACGCTGGCCCGCCTTCGCCCGCGGCGCACGGGAGGCGGGCTTCGGCAGCTTCCTCGCCGCGCCGCTGGTGGCCGACGAGCGCTACTCGGGTGCGGTCAACTGCTACGGCCGCCAGGACGACGGCTTCGCGGAGATCGAGGCGCAGCTGCTCGAGCTGTACACGACCGCGGTGGAGGCGGTGTTCCGCGTCTACCACCGCTACGTCAAGGCCCGCGAGACGGCCGAGCACCTGCGGACGGCTTTGACCTCCCGCGCGGTCATCGACCAGGCGAAGGGCATGCTCATGGCGATCCGCCGGATCGACGCCGACGCCGCGTTCGCCCTCCTCGTCGGGCAGTCGCAGCGCGAGAACGTGAAACTGCGCGAAGTCGCGACGCAATTCGTCGCCCGCGTGGTTTCCAGTGGCGTGGTGTGAATTCCCGGCGATAACCGATTGACGGCGGCGCGGGGCCGGGTGCATGCTGACCGCACACCACTTCGGCGAGGAGAAGTCATGACGAGCACGCGGGCGAACCGGCGGCGGGCACTCGCCGTGTGTTCGTGGTGCGCGCGGCTCGCCTGCCTGCCGGGTGGCGCGAGCTCCCCACCGTGACGGGAAACCGTCGCGTCCGGGAGCCGCCCCCTCGGGAAACCGAGCCGGGCGGTTTTCTTTTTGCCGCGCCTTTCTTTTCGCGGCTCTTTCGCCCCTGTAGCCCAACGGGAGAGGCAACGCGTTCAGAACGCGTCCAGTCCAGGTTCGAATCCTGGTGGGGGTACGAGAAAATGCGGGAGACGCGCCGGAGCGCAGGTGATCCTTGCACGATCGCCGGGGAGGGTTCGACCCCCTCGTCTTCCACTCCGGCCCACTTCACGACGGTCGTGCGACGGCCTGCAAAGCCGTCCGGTCCGGGTTCGACTCCCGGGTGGGTCTCCGGTCGCCGCGGCCGGGCGCCGGCGCTCGGCCGCGGCCGCGGCCTACTCGCGGCGCCCGAGCGCCTTGGCCCGGTCGTGGGCCCACCCGGCGAGCACCACGCCGATCGCCGTCGCCACCACGTAGCCGATCAGGGTCCCGGCGAACCCCGCGTCCAGCCAGCCGAGCAGCCCGGTGTTCCCGTGGTCGACCAGCAGGCGGATGGCGCCCTGGGCACCCAGCACCGTCAGGACCGCCCCCAGGATCTGCAGCACGTCGAACTTCACGATCTCCCCTCCCCGTTGTTGATACGAGCGTATCATAACTTTGGGTGATAGCGTGGGCGGTGTGGCGGGGAGCCGGATCACGGTGCAGGTGGGCGAGCGGCAGCTGACGCTCTCGAACCTCGAAAAGGTGCTCTACCCGCGGCACGGGTTCACCAAGGGCGAGGTGCTCGACTACTACACGCGCATCGCGCCGCTGCTGCTGCCGCACATCCGCGACCGCGCCATGACGTTCGTGCGGTTCCCCGACGGCGTCGACGGCGGTTCGTTCTTCGAGAAGAACGTCTCCCGGCACGCGCCCGGCTGGGTCCGCACGGCGCGGCTGGAGGTCGGCGGCGGCCGCGGCAAGGAGCACGAGATCGTCGACTACCCGCTGATCAACGACCTGCCCGAGCTGGTCTGGGCGGCCAACCTCGCCGCGCTCGAGCTGCACGTCCACCAGTGGACCGTCGAGCCCGGCGACGAGCGCAGCACCCCGGACCGGCTCGTGTTCGACCTCGACCCCGGCCCCGGCGCCACGGTCGTCGACTGCTGCCGCGTGGCCGAGCGGCTCCACGACGTGCTCACCGGCGACGGGCTGACCCCGGTCGCGAAGACCAGCGGCTCCAAGGGCATGCAGCTCTACGCGGGCGTCGTGACCACGGACCCCGGCGAGACGTCGCAGTACGCGCGGGCCCTGGCCGAGCGGCTCGCCGCGGAGACGCCGGACCTCGTCGTGGCGCGGATGACGAAGACGCTGCGGCCGAACAAGGTCTTCATCGACTGGAGCCAGAACAACCCGTTCAAGACCACGGTGGCGCCTTACTCGCTTCGCGGGCGCGACGAGCCGACGGTGTCGACCCCGGTCACGTGGGACGAGGTCCGGGCCTGCCGGCACGTGACCCACCTGCGGTTCACCGCCGACGAGGTGCTCGACCGGGTCGAGGACGTCGGCGACCTCTTCGCCGAACTGGACCGAACGCGCGTACCCATTCCTGCGTTCGGCTGAATTTCGGATTTCGCAATTCATCGGCGAATCCGCTCCGGTTCCCGTCGGCGCTCCACGACGGTGAGAAGGAATGGTTCCACCAGGCGATTCGGACAGTCCTTTGTGGAGCACTGCACGTGCAGACGGCCGTGTCGGTGCACGGCCCGACGGCCGGGCGGATTCAGTTGTGCGCCAAGCTGGACGAAGTGGGTACCGTCTACGCGTAAACCACCATCTTGAGCCGCCGGAGCCGGTCATGAAGATCCAGAAACCGCCGCGGCTGTCGCGAGCCTTCGGCCGTTCCGCGGCGGGCGCGTGGTGCGAGCCGTTTTCGGTGACCACGCTGTTCCCCGGCGACCGCACCACCCTTCTCGTGGTGGTGGGTGACATCGATCTCGCCACCGTCGCCATTTTTGTCGAATGCGTCGAAACGGCGGCGAAACCGGGGGATGCGGTGGTCGTCGACCTCGGCGGCGTGACGTTCTGCTCCGGTGTCGGCCTGCGGGCGCTGCACCAGGTGCAGCAGAGCGCCGACGAACTGGGCGTGCCGCTCGCGTGGGTGGTGTGCACGCCGTCGATGTGGCGGGTGCTGCGGGGGACCGGGGTCGCCGGCTTCTCCTGCTACCGGGATCGGGCCGACGCGCTGGCGGCGCTCGGGTGATCCGCTTCGAACGGCCGCGCAGGGTGCGCGGCCGGGGTCCGGGAGAAGGGAAACGGGTGTCCGGCCTGATCGACACCGATCTGGAGTTCTGGTTCCAGCGCGGCCTGCGCGCGTACCTCGGGGAGGTGGCCGGGGCGCTCGGCTGCGGCTTCGAGTCCTGCACCGTGGACGTCGACGTCCCGGTGTCGGCCTACGTCGCGGTGGACTGGCGGCTGCGCCGGTTCCCCGAGCGCGACGTGGCGCTGCTGTGGGACGAGGTGCACGGCTGGGCCGTCGCGGTCGAGGCGGCGTGCGGGGAGGAGATGATCGTGCTGGCCTACCTCGGCGGCGCCGACATCCTGCCGGAGCCGTTCGTGGTCGTGCGGTTCCTGGCCGCGCTGCGGGCCGGCGACCTGGCACCCGACGGACCCGGCTCACCCGTGCTGCGCCGCGCCGGCCGCCACCAGGAGCTGCTGCCGTTGCTGCCGGCCGGGTGACGCGCCGGGCGTCGATCCTCCACACTGGAGCGATGGGGACGATGCCGGACGCGGTGGCGCCGATGCTGGCCGTCGACGGGCCGCTGCCGGACGACGACCACCACGGCTACGAGTGGAAGTGGGACGGGTTCCGCGGCTGCGCGCGGGTCGCCGACACCGGCGAGGCCCGGATCACCAGCCGCAGCGGCAGCGACCACACCCACCGCTACCCCGAGCTGCAGGACGTCTTCGGACCGGCGATGGGCGGGCACGCGGTGGTGCTCGACGGCGAGGTCGTCGCGCTGAACGCGGCCGGCCGCCCGGAGTTCGAGCTGATGCAGCGCCGCGCGATGCACGAGCCGACGGCGAAGCTGCGAGCCGAGGTCCCGGTGGTCTACTTCGCCTTCGACCTGTTGCGGGTCGGCACGGAGTCCCTGCTGGACCGGCCGTACGAGCAGCGGCGCGCGCTGCTCGCCGAGCTGGTCCGCCCCGAGGACGGCCGGCTCGTCGTGCCGCCGTGGTACACCCGCGCGGACATCACGCCGGACCAGCTGCTGGCGACGGCGGCCCAGCACGGGATCGAGGGCGTCGTCGCGAAGCGCCTCGACGCGCCGTATCTACCGGGCGCCCGTTCGCCGCTGTGGACGAAACGAGCGCTGACCCAGACCCGCGAGGTCGTGGTCGGCGGCTGGCGGACGGGCGCCGGCCGCCGCACGGGCACGCTCGGCGCGCTGCTGCTCGGCGGCTACGACGACACGGGCTCCCTGGTGTACATCGGCGACGTCGGCACGGGCTTCACCGACGACGCCCTCGACCGCCTCCGCGACGTGCTCACCCCGCTGTCCCGCGAGGACTCCCCGTTCGTGAACGAGCTGCCCCGCGACCGCGCCCGCGGCGCCCACTGGGTGGAGCCGGAGCTGGTCGGCGAGGTGGTCTTCCGCCGCGTGACGCCGGACCTCCGGCTGCGCCACACGTCTTGGCGCGGCTTGCGTCCCGACCGGAGCCCGGACGAGGTGGGCGTGCCGAAGCCGACGGGAACATCGTGACCAGGTCCGCGTGGCTGGCCGAGACGGTGCGGGAGTTCACGTCGCTGCGCGGCCGCCGGGTCGAGCGGTGGAGCGGCGTGGAGATGGCGCTGCGGGAGGATGTGCGCGTTATCGGCGCGCGGCCGATCGCGTTTCGCGGACCTCCTCCCGTCGGGACCTCGCCGGAGCCGGCGGGCGCGTCGTGACGCCGTTCGTTCGCCTGGTCGAGATCACCGACGAGAACCGGGACGCCGTCTGTGCCCTGCGCGTGCACCCCCGGCAGGAACGGTTCGTCTCGTCGGTGGCGAAGTCCTTGGCGGACGCCGCGAGCACGCCGGAAGCCGAGCCCTGGTACCGGGCCGTCTACGTGGGGGACGAGCCCGTCGGGTTCGTGATGCTCAGCTGGGACGTGCCGCCCGGCCGGCCCGGCATCCTCGGGCCGTACTACCTGTGGCGGCTGATCGTCGACGCGCGGTACCAGGGGTGGGGGATCGGCCGGGCCGTGCTCGCGCAGGTCGTCGCGCTCGTGCGGGCGGACGGCGCCACCGAGTTGCTGACCAGCCACCAGCCGGGCGACGACGGGCCCGGGGCGTTCTACCGGAAGCTCGGGTTCGTCCCGACCGGGGAGATCGACGACGGCGAACCGGTGCTGCGGCTCGTGTTGTGATCGCGGTCACGGCCGGTCACATCGACCCGGTGGGTGGAGTCGTGGGGGTGACGGACCCGGAGCACCGGCGTCCGCAAGCCCTGGAGGAGTTCCGATGTCCACCGCTTACGTGATCGTCACCCTCGTCGGCGCCGCACTGGCCGGGTTCTCGGCCGTCTCGGTCTTCACCCGCGCGAAGTGGGTCGTGGAGCCGATCACCTCCTACGGCGTGCCGGAGGCGTGGTGGCCGTGGCTCGGCACGGCCAAGGCGGCCGGTGCGCTGGGCCTGGTGGCCGGCCTGGTCTGGCCGCCGATCGGGATCGCCGCGGCGATCGGGCTGGTGCTGTACTTCCTCGGTGCCCTCGTGACCGTGGCCCGCGCGCGGTCGTACGGGCACCTGGCGTTCCCGGTGATCTACATGGCGCCGGCGGTTGCGTCGCTGGCGCTGCTGTCCTGACCGGCGAGCCAGGTGAGCGCGTCGGCGGCCTGGTCCAGCACGGAGAGGTGCCCGTCGCCGGGGGAGAGCCGCAGCTCGGCGGCGGGGCACCGCGCCGCCAGCCACTTGCTGTGCCCGGCGGGGATCATCCGGTCGTCCTCGCCGTGCACGAGCAGCACCGGCGCGGTGATGGCCGCCGGGTCACACCCCCACGGCGCGACGTAGGCGAGGTCGTCGTCGATGAGCCCGACCGCGCCGAGTGCGGGCCGGACGACGTCGTCGAGCCAGGCCCAGGATCCTTTGAGGGCGGCGAAGTCGGCGCTGGTGAAGACGTCCGGATCGAACTCGGCGGACGCCTCGTACTTCTCCTTGGCGGCCCGGCCGTCCGCGGCGGCACGCAGGGACGCGGCACTCCCGTCGGCCATGCCGTCGAACCAGCCGCCGGCCTCGAACGGCGCGACGGCGGCGAGGCTCGCGACGGCCGTCACGCGATCCGGCAGCAGCGCGGCGGCGGCGAGGGCGTGCGAGCCGCCCCCGGAGTGCCCCATGACGGCGAAGCGCTCGATCCCGAGAGCGTCGGCGACGGCGGCGGTGCACTCGGCGGCGTTCCCGATCGTCCGGCCGGGCAGCTGCGTGGAAGTGCCGTAGCCGGGCCGGTCGTAGGACACCCAGCGCACACCGAGCCGTCCGGCCGGCGGCAGCAGCGGCCCGGGCGGCGCCCCGAGGTTGGGCGTCCCGTGGTGCCAGAAGACGGTCAGCCGCGCGGGCCCGCCGGTGTCGTAGACGTGCAGGGAGCGTCCGTCCGGCAGGGCGACGTCGGTCTCGAGGACGTTCACCGGGCCAGCTTCCCGGCCAGCCAGGCGAGCGAAAGCGGGTACCGGTAGTCGATCGCTGCGTGGCCGGCGTCGAACAGCTCGAAGTGCAGCCGCTCCTCCGGCAGGCCCGCCTTGAGGACCTCCGCCCGGAAGGCCTCCGCGCCGACGTCGAGGAAGTACTCGTCGCTCGTGCCCGCGTCGATCCACACCGCTCGCCACGACTGGACCGCCGGGGCGCGGGACGGGACCATGCGGACCGGGTCCCAGTCCAGCCAGCGTTGCCAGACCTCCGGGCGCAGCACGCCCGTCGCCGGGTCGAACGGCAGTTCCGGGGTTCCGTCCGGGCGCGGCGAGAAGCACGCCGAGACGCCGAGCAGCTGCAGCAGTGTCGGGTCCGCCGGGTGGGTGAACGCGGGGCGCGAGCGGAAGTCCGCCCACCACGCGTGGATGTCCTGGTCGTACTCGCGCAGGGCCCGGACCGCCTTGCCGAAGTCCGGGACGTAGCACAGTTCGTACAGCGAGTCGCCCGCGTGGGTCGCCAGGGCGCCGAACAGGTCCGGGCGCAGCATCGGGGTGATCATCGCGCCGAAGCCGCCCGACGACTTTCCCGCGATCGCGCGGGATTCGCGGTCCGGGATCGTCCGGTAGCGCGCGTCGACCCACGGCACGATCTCGTCGCACAGGTACGAGTGGTAGCGGCCCGTGCCCGGCGAGTCGACGAACTGGGAGCCGCCGTAGGCGGTCCACGCGTCGACGTACACCACGACGCAGCCCGGGGCGCCGTCCGCGAAGACCGCGTCGGCCGTCTCGACGAACGGCTGGCGGAACGGCGTCCGGTTGGCCCACATCGCCAGGTGCCCGGTGTAGCCCTGGATGACGTACACGGCCGGGTACCGCTCGTCGCCGTCGTCGTAGCCCGGCGGGACGTACACCCACAGGGGCCGCTCGTGCGGGTCGCCGAGCGGGTTGTCCCGCAGCAGCGCGGAGTCCACGGTGTGCCGGTCGAGCCGGCCGGCGAGTTCGCCGTCCCAGGGCAGCATGCGGCCAGTCAACCACGCCGAACCGGTTGCAGGGGCTAAGCGATACCTCTTTTCCGCGCGTAGCGTTGAGCCGCTTCGGCCCGACAGCCGTGTTATGGGCACGGTGGTGGGTCAGGGGAATGCGGGGAAGACCATGAAACATCCTGGGCCGTTGTTCACACTGCTCGCCGGCGTCGTGCTCGCCGGCGGCATCGGGATCGTCAACCTGGCGACCGGAACCGGCGCCGCGCCGGTCGCCGGCGCCGCCGACGCGGCCGCCGTGAGCACCACGGCCGGGCCGCCCCCGAAACCGACGTCGGAGGCGCCGGGAGCCGAGGCGCCCGCGCGGGCCGACTACGCCGGGCGCGTCACCGGCGGCGGCGCGTCCGTCGCGGTCTCGGTGCGCGACGGCCACGCCATCGCCTACCTCTGCGACGGCAAGAAGGTCGAAGCCTGGCTGCAGGGCGTCACGGCCGGCGGGAAGCTGGACCTCAAGGGCGCCAAGAACTCCAGCCTGACCGGTAGCTACGACGCCGCCTCGGTCACCGGCACGGTGACGGCCTCGGGCCGGACCTGGCAGTTCACCGCGCCCCCGGCGAAGAAGCCCGCGGGCCTCTACCGCGCGACGCCCAAGGTGAAGGGCAAGGCGGCCAAGGTCGGCTGGATCGTGCAGCCCGACGGCAGCCAGGTCGGCGTCCTGACGACCGGCGAAGACTCGACGGCCGCCCCGGCGCTCGATCCGGCCGCCGGCACCGCGATCGTCGACGGCGCGCCCGTGACCGCCGAGGCGATCAGCGGCCTGGCCGGGACCGGTGACTTCTGATGACCGCCCCCGCGGCCGGCAACCGCGCGGCGGTCGCGCTCCTGGTCCCGCTGGTGGTCGGCGCCGTCGTCTCGGTGGTCCTCGGCGTCTACGGGAACCTGCACACGCCCACCGGCGTCGCGGTGAACATCGCCGGATTCTCGAGCGCGCAGTCGGTGAAGGCGTGGCTGGCCACCGTCGTCGTCGTGCTGGCGCTCGTCCAGCTGGTCTCGGCGCTCGCGATGTACGGGAAGCTCGGCCGCACGGTCCCCGCATGGGTCTCGCCGGTGCACCGCTGGTCCGGCCGGCTGGCGTTCCTCGTCTCGATCCCGGTCGCGCTGCACTGCCTGTACGCGCTCGGGTTCCAGTCGTTCGACACCCGGGTCCTCCTGCATTCGTTGCTGGGGTGTTTCTTCTACGGCGTGTTCGTCGCGAAGATGTTGCTGCTGCGCAAGGACAACGCGCCCGGCTGGTCGCTGCCCGTCGTCGGCGGGCTCGTCTTCACCGCGCTGGTCGGCCTGTGGCTGAGCGCGTCATTGTGGTTCTTCACCCAATCCGGCCTGAAGTTCTGAGGGGACGATCGTGGGCAACGACGAAGTGGAGCCGGGGGTCGCGCGCCGGACGGCGCTGGCGGTCGTCGGCGCCGGGCTGGTGGCCGGCTGCAGCACCTACGGCGGCAACTCGGGCAGTGCGACGTCCGCGGCCGCACCCCCTGCCGCGGCCGCCGGGACCGAGCTGGGCGCGGCCGCCGACGTCCCGGTCGGCGGGGGCAAGGTGTTCGCGGACAAGCAGGTCGTGGTGACCCAGCCGGCCGCCGGGACGTTCGAGGCCTTCTCGGCGGTCTGCACGCACCAGGGCTGCACCGTCGACACCGTCGCCGGCGGCACCATCAACTGCCCGTGCCACGGCAGCAAGTTCAAGATCGCCGACGGCTCGGTCGCGAACGGCCCGGCCACGCAGGCGCTGGCGAAGAAGTCCGTCACCGTGACCGGCGGCAAGATCACCTTGGCCTAGGTGTAGGCCTTCGCGACGGTCCGCCCGTCGACTGTCCACACCGGACTCGACTGGTCCGGGGCGCCGCGCAGGACGGTCCGGCCGTCCGCGCAGGCGTACCGGACGGCCGGGTCACCCGAGACCGCCAGGCACTGCAGGCCGTTCTCCAGTGTGAGCAGGAAGGGGTCGGCCGTGCCACCGTCCTGGGGCGTGGCCGGCAGCGCGCCGGTGTAGCCGAGCAGCACGGCCTTCGTCGCCGACGTCGGGCAGACGACCTGCGGCCGCGTCCCCGGCGCGGCGAAGCACGGGTCGTAGGTGGTGTCGCCGGTCGTGCAGCGGTAGGCGTCGTGCCGGCCGGACACCGCGGAAACCGCACCGCAGGTGCCGGACGCGCGGGTCGTCGTGGCGCCGGTTCTCGGCCGGTACTCGACGGTCTGGGTGAACCGCTGCGCGCGGCCGGTGGTGAGGGGGACCTCGAGCGCGGGACCGGCCGTGGCGAGACCGCTCGTCACCGGGCCCGCGGGGAGGAACCGCCCGACGAGGTCGCCGCCGTCCGGGTGGCACGGCGCGAGTGCCGCCCAGACGTCACCGGCCACCTCGGCGAACGGCCGGTCCGCGGCGTAGTGGGCGGCCCCGGCGTCCGCGGCGCAGGTCAGCACGGCCGGCGCCGGGCCGGGGCCGCCGGCCAGGCCGAACAGGACGGCCGCGCGGTGCGCCGCCGCGGCCAGCGCCGTCCCGAGGGCCGGGCCGGGCTCCGCCTGGCCGCGCAGGGTCGCGGGCAGGCTGCCGAACGGGACGTCGTAGGTGACGGCGGAGCCCGGCCAGAGCAGGTCGCGCTGGCGCGGGCGGCCGAACAACTGCACGGCGGACGTGCTCTCGGCCGTGGTCCGCGCGGTCGGCTCGGGCCAGCCCGGCGGCAGGGCGAGCCGGTAGGGCACGCGCGCGTTCGAGGTCAGGGTGATGCTCGCGCGGCCGTCGGCGGCGGTGGCGCACGCCCACACCGGCGCCGCCGGATCGGGCTCGCCGACGTCGACGGTCACCCCGGCGGAACTCGCCGGACGGCCGGCGCAGTCCGGCCGCGGCGCCGGATCCGGCACGACCTCGCGGCCGAGCGCGGCGAGGTCGAGCAGCCCGCCCCAGAACCCGCCCGGCTGAGCCACCGCCGCCACGATGCTCCGGGTCGCGGGGTCGTAGCCGGCGGGGACGAGCCGGGTTCCGTCGGCGATGACGACGACGGGCGCGAACCCCGGCGGCGGCGCGGCGGGCACCGAAATCCTCACGTGCGGCGGAAGCCCGTCGAAGCTCAGCTCCGCGCCGCCGCCGATCCGCCGCGTCAGCGGCGCCGGGGAGCGCGGTTCCGCGGCCGGGCGCACCGACACGCGCGTGCCCGCCGGAGCGACGACCTGGATCCCGGCGACCGCGACCGTCCCACCCGGACCGGCCGTCTCCGGCGGGAAAACCCGTTGCCGCACGAGGACCGCGGCTCCGCCCAGCAGCAGCACGACCACGGCCGCCATGAGGGCGAGCCGGGCGGGCCGGTCGTTGGTGGCCATTCGACGCCTCCCAGAACACCTACTCTTCCCGAGTCACCTGACCCGGCATGGTCGTTACCTGCCGTGGCCCAACCGTGACCGCGCCCGGGCGCCGGTAATCGGTCGCCGCGGCCCGGCGGGTCTGGCACCATCGCACTCGTGAGCCCGGTCGAGATCGCCTGCGACGAGTCGGGCTCGGAGGGCGAAAACCTCGTCGGCGGCGAAACCGACGTCTTCGCCCACGCCGGTGTCCGGCTGACCCCGGCGGCCGCGCGCGCCTGCGTGGCGGAGATCCGCGACCGCATCGGCTCGCCCGCCGAGGAGTACAAGGCGAACCACCTGCTGCGCGCCAAGCACCGCCGCGTGCTCGAGTGGCTGCTCGACCCCGGCGGCCCGCTGGCCGGGCACGGCCACGTGCACCTGACCGACAAGACGTTCTTCGCCGTGCGCGCCGCGGTCACGCTGCTGGCCGAGCACGGCACCGACGTCATGGCGCGCACGCTCCACCGCCAGGGTCCGGCCGCGTTCGGCCGCGACCGCTGGGCGTACTTCCTGGCCGCCTTCACCAGCGTGCTGCGCCTGCGGCCCCGGCGTGGCGTGACGACGTCGCCGGAAGAGTTCTTCGCGCTGGCCCGGGAACTCGCCGGCGAGGGCGAAGCCGGGGAAATCATGCGCCTGCTCAGTGCAGGTGCCGAACGCGTGGCCGCCTACCGCGCCCGCCTCGAGACCGACCCGGGCCTGGTGCCGGTGCTGGACCCGCTGGTGCCCGCGGTGGCCCACACGGTCCGGCACTTCAGCGCCGACGGCACCCCGGTCGCGCTGGTCCACGACGAACAGCTCGCCCTGACCGGCGAACGCGTGCTGCAGCTCAAGGCGGCGCTCGGGCACCGGCTGGCCGGCGTCCGGTTCGTCGACTCGCGCTCCGACGCCCGCGTGCAGGTCGCCGACTTCCTCGCCGGGGTCGCCCGCCGCATCGCTTCCGACGAGCTGAACGGGCGCGGGGACGCCCGCCTGACCGGCCTGCTGCGGTCCTTTGTGGACACGAACTCCGTGTGGAACGCGGTCAGCAGTTGATGACCTGCGTCGGCGGTGTCGTGTTGTCGAGCCGCTTGACGTAGGCCCCGGAGCTGCGCCGCGCGCACGCCGCGTCCTTGGTCGCGAACGGCCCGCTGTAGACGGCGTAGACGTCGGCGCCGTTCACCCGCTGCCGCAACGAGCGGCAGCCGGTCGTCGGCGTGTGCAGGTAGCCCGCGCCGGGGTGGGCGTCGAGGAAGCCCTGGACGTCGGCGCGGTAGCGGACCGGGGTGATGGCGGAGCCGAGCACCACGACGTACGAGCCGTCGCACGCGGGCGTGGTCATCGGGGTCGCGAGGCCGAGATCCGGGCCGCTCGCGACACCCGAGGCCACCGGCGTCGTCGTGACCGGCGGGGCCGGAGGAGGTGTCGTGCCGGCCGGGGCCGAGGGTTTGAGCGCCGCGGACCACCCGATGACCGCCGCGAGGGCGACCACGGCCGCCCCGGCCACGAACCAAGGCGCCTTCGACCGCCGCCGGACCGGGGGTGCGGGCGCCGGTGGTGCCACCCGCGTGGCCTGCCGGGTCGGGGAACCGCTCGTCCCGCGGAGCGCGGCCCGGGCGGCGTCCGCCAGTTCCGTGACGCCGCCGAAGCGCTGCGCCGGGTCCTTCGCCATGCCCCGCGCGATCACGGCGTCGAACGCCGCGGGCAGCCCGGGCCGCAGCGCGCTGGGCCGCGGTGGCGGCCGGTGCAGGTGGGCGCCGACCAGCGCCGCGGCGGTGGTCGCCGCGAAGGGCTTGCCGCCGGTCAGGCACTGGTGCAGCACGCAGGCGAGCGAATACACGTCGACGCGGTGGTCGATCGGCGCGTCCGTGAACCGCTCGGGCGCCATGTAGTCGAGGGTCCCGACGGCGCCGCCGGTCGCCGTGAAGCCGCTCCCGGGCCCGGCCGCGCGGGCGATGCCGAAGTCGACGAGGTAGGCGAACCCGCTCGCGCCGACCAGCACGTTCGACGGCTTGACGTCCCGGTGCACCAGGCCTTCGGCGTGCGCGGCGGCCAGTGCCTGGGCGACCTGCCCGACGACGTCGACCGCGTCGGCCGGCGCCAGCGCGCCGCCGGTGGTGAGCCGGGTGCCGAGGTCGCCGCCGTCGACCAGCCGCATGTCGAGGTAGAGGCGCCCGTCGATCTCGCCGAAGGCGTGGATCGGGATCACGTGCGGCTCGCGCAGCCGCGCCACCGCGTGCGCCTCCCGACGGAACCGCTCCTGGAACTCGTGGTCGGCGGCGAAGTCCGGGGCGAGCAGCTTGAGGGCCACCACGCGGTCGTGGCGCGTGTCGTAGGCGCGGTGGACCTCGCCCATGCCGCCGCGGGCGATGAGCGATTCCACGCGGTAGGGCCCGAACTGCCGGCTCACGCGCTTCCCTCCACCAGGCATCCGGACACCGGGTAGTCGTGCCGCCCGCCGTGGCGTTACACGCCGATGGCTGACTAAAGTCAGAGAATGGACCGCGACCTCGTGGACGGCGTCCGGCGGTTCACCCGGACGGTCACCCAGCGCGCCGGCGCGCTCGACGACGCCTTCCTCAGCCGCGACCGCCCGCTCGGCCAGGCCCGCGTGCTGTGGGAGATCGGCGCGGCCGGGCTTGCCGTTCGCGAGCTGCGGTCCCGGCTCGACCTCGACTCCGGCTACCTCAGCCGGCTGCTGCGCGGGCTGGAGCAGGACGGCCTGGTCCGCGTCGAGCCGGGCGACGCCGACGGCCGCGTCCGCGTCGCGCGGCTCACCGAGGCCGGCCTGGCCGAGCGCGCCACGCTCGACCGGCTGTCCGACGACGCGGCCGCCACGCTCCTCGCCCCGCTGTCCGGCGGCCAGCGCACCCGGCTGGTCGCCGCGATGGCCGAGGTCGAACGCCTGCTGACGGCCTCCGCGGTCGATGTCGCCCCGCTCCCGCCCGGGCACCCGAAGGCCCGGGCCTGCCTGCGCGCCTACTTCGCCGAGCTCGCCGAGCGGTTCGACGACGGCTTCGACCCCGGGCTCAGCATCTCCGCCGCCGACGACGAGATGACGCCGCCGGCCGGCGTCCTGCTCGTCGCGACGCTGCACGAAGAGCCGGTCGGCTGCGGCGCGCTGAAGGTCCATGGCGACGCGCCTGCCGAGGTCAAGCGCATGTGGGTCTCGCCGGCCACCCGCGGCCTCGGGCTGGGCCGGCGGCTGCTGACCGAGCTGGAGGCGTACGCGGCCGCGGAAGGCGTCCGCACGCTGCGGCTGGAGACGAACCGTTCGCTCGGCGAGGCCATCGGCCTGTACCGGGCGGCGGGCTACCGCGAGGTCCCGGCGTTCAACGACGAGCACTACGCCGATCACTGGTTCGAGAAACACCTGCCCGGCCCACGTACCCTGGCCTAGTGCGGACTCGCCCCACCCTCAGCTGGACGTCGCCGGACGCGCCGCTGCCCCGGACGTCGAGCCTCGACGAGCTGACCGAGGTCGTCGCCCGGCGGCGGGTCGCCGTGCTCAGCGGCGCCGGGCTGTCGACCGAGTCCGGGATCCCCGACTACCGCGGCGAAACCGGCAGCCTGCGCCGGCACACGCCGATGACCTACGACGAGTTCGTCACCAGCGCCGAAGGGCGGCAGCGGTACTGGGCGCGCAGCCACCTCGGCTGGCGCACGATCGCCCGCGCCGACCCGAACGACGGCCACCGCGCGGTCACCGCCCTGCGCGAAGGCGGCTACCTCGGCGGCGTCATCACGCAGAACGTCGACGGCCTGCACCAGGCGGCGGGCGTCCCGGACGCCGTCGAGCTGCACGGCAGCCTCGACCGCGTGATCTGCCTCGGCTGCCGCCGCACCAGCCCGCGCGCCGAGCTGGACCGGCGCCTGCGCGCGGCGAACCCGGCGTTCGACGGCGCCGCCACCCGGATCAACCCGGACGGCGACGTCGAGCTGGCCGAGGACGTCGCGCGCCGGTTCACGCTCGTGCCCTGCGCGGAGTGCGACGGCGTGCTCAAGCCGGACGTGGTGTTCTTCGGCGAGAACGTGCCACGGCCACGCGTCGAGCAGTGCTACCGGCTGGTCGACGACGCCGGCGCGCTGCTCGTGCTCGGCTCGTCCCTGACGGTGATGTCCGGGCTCCGGTTCGTCCGCCACGCGGCGGCCGCGGGCAAGCCCGTGGTGATCGTGAACCACGGCGAGACCCGCGGCGACCGCTACGCGTCGGTGCGGGTCGACCGGCCGCTGGGCCGGGCGCTCACCGAGCTGGCGGCGCGGCTGGACTGCGCCGTCAGCGAGGATCGCGGCCGAAGCGCGTGAGCACGCGGTCCTGCAGCGACGCGCCCGGCGCGTCCGCCACGGGCTCGGCGAAGAACCGCGGCCCCAGCGTGAGCCCGGCGAAGATGGCTTCGTAGTCCTCGTCGATCCACGCGACCAGACCGGGATCGAGCGTCTCGTCCGCGCCGAGGGCCCGCGCGAGGTCCCAGGTGTGCACGACGCTGTCCGCGGTCCGCATCGCCAGCGCGCGCCGCCCGGTCAGCTTGCCCGGCGGGTAGTCGAGGACCTGGTCCAGCACGCTGTCCTCGGCGAACACCGCCGCGAACGCCCGGACCGAGTCGGTGAACGCCGTGACCGGGTCGTCCCCGAGCGCGTCGGCGTCGCGCATGGCCCGGAACTCGTCGCGGCTGCAGCCGCGGGTGAGCTCGATGTAGTTGAGGTTGCCGCGGGTCATGTGGTTCACCAGCGTCCGCACGTCCCACTCGGGGCACGGGGTCGGCGCGCCCCAGCCGTCCGGGGCGACCGTGCGGAGGTGGCGTTCGAAGTCCCGGCTGGCGACGAGGAAGCGGTCGAGGAGCATGGTCTCCACTCTGGAGTAGCGCGGTGCCCCCGCGCACGCGGGATCCGGCCGTCGTGGACGAGCCGGCCCGGGCGGGTTGGGGGGTAACGCGCCCGGGGCCGGCTCTGCGACGGACCTCCACAGCCGGTCGTTGCTCACAAGACGCGGCGGGCGCCCCGGGCGTTACACCGGCTGCAACCCGGTCCACGACCAGTGCGGCACGGAAAGCCCCGCGGGGACGTCCTCGGCCGGTCCGGGGTAGGTGAGCACCTCGGCCACGGCCCATTCCATGTAGGACCGCAGGGCCGCGCGGAACTCGGGATCGGCGGGCAGGCCGGCGTCGTCGGCGGCCCGCACGAAGCAGTCGACGAACCGGCGGCCGAGGTCGGCCATGTCGCCGTTGCCGGCGTGCAGCCGCAGCATCGCCGAATGGTCGCCGCACTCCTCGGAGAACCGCGGCGGCCCGCCCATGACCTCGGCCCAGTACCGCGCCAGCCGCTCGACGTGCCGCGGGTGCTGTCCCGGGTGCGAGAACGGGTGGTTCAGCTCGGGATCGGCCAGGCAGCGCTCGTGGTGGGCGGCGGCCAGCGCGAGGAACGCGGGGTCGCCGCCGGCGAATTCGTACAACGTCGGACGCACACGCCGAGCCTGGCACGGCCGGCCGCCCGGCGCCAGGACGTCAGCGGGCCGCCGCGGCCGCGCGCTCCGCCGCCGGGGTGAAGCCGCCGAACGCGTCGACCGCCCGCCGGACGTCTTCGCCCACGAGGTCGTGGTTGAGCGCACCGGCGGCGGCCGCGCCCTGGGCCGCGGCGATGATCACGGTGGCCCGCGCGTCGACGACGTTCCCGGCCGCCCAAAGCCCCGGCACGTTCGTCCGGCCCATCGCGTCGGTCTCTTCGTAGCCGAGCCCGCGCATGAGCTCGTCGTGCGCGACGGTCTTCGTCCTGACGAACAGCGCCACCCGCGGCACGAACCGGCTCCCGAGCTCGACGCCGGTGAGGTGGCCGTGTTCGCGCCTGACGGCCGTCACAGTGCCTTCGACAACCCGGACACCCCGGGCGTCGAGGCGCACCCGGTCCTCTTCGGACAGTGGTTCGGTGTGCGCGAAGTAGACGACGTCCGGCGACCACTGGCGCACCAGGAGCGCGTGCTCGACGCTCGCGGGTTCGGTGCCGAGCACGCCGAGCGGCCGGTCGCGCACCTCGTAGCCGTGGCAGTACGGGCAGGTCACCACGTCGGTGCCCCAGCTTTCGCGCAGCCCGGGGATGTCCGGCAGGTCGTCGTGGACGCCGGTCGCGAACAGCACGCGCCGGGCGGTCGGCGTCCGGCCGCTCGCGAGCTCGGCCGTGAAGCCTTCTTCGAGCCGCACCACCTGGTCCTGGACGAGCTCGACGCCGTAGCCGGTGAGCTCTTCGCGGCCGATCTCGAGCAGGTCCGACGGCGGCAGGCCGTCGCGGGACAGGAACCCGTGCATGTGCGACGCCGGGGCGTTGCGCGGCGAACCACCGTCGACGACCAGGACGCGCCGCCGCGCCCGGCCGAGCATCAGGGCGGCGTTGAGGCCCGCGGCGCCACCGCCCACCACCAGGACGTCATAGCTGTTTTCGGTCATGCCGCCACCCTGAACCCGCTTCGCGATTCCGACAACAAATGTTGCCGTTTCCGGGACAAGGGCGTTTCCTGGAGGCATGACCGACGCGATCACCCAGGCCCTGGCCGAGGTCGGCCCCCGCCTCAAGCGGGTCCGCACCCAGCGGCGGGTCACGCTGGCCGACCTCTCGACGGCCACGGGCATTTCGAAGAGCACGCTGTCACGGCTGGAGTCCGGCCAGCGGAAGCCGAGCCTCGAGCTGCTGCTGCCGATCGCCCAGGCCCACCAGGTCCCGCTGGACGAGCTGGTCGGCGCCCCGGAGGTCGGCGACCCCCGCGTCCGCCTGACCCCCCGCCGCCTCCCGCGGGCCAACGGCGCGACGATGACGGTCCTGCCGCTGACCCGCCAGCCGGGCGCGCCCCAGGCGTTCAAGATGATCCTGGAACCGGAGACGGGCGAGCCGGACCCGCAGGTGCACGAAGGCTACGAGTGGCTGTACGTCCTGTCGGGCCGCCTGCGCCTGGTCCTGGCCGACCGCGACATGACCCTGGGCCCGGGCGAGGCGGCGGAGTTCGACACCCGGTTGCCCCACTGGTTCGGCGCGGTGGGACGGCCGGCGGAGATCCTCAGCCTGTTCGGGAAGCAAGGGGAGCGACTGCACCTGCGGGCGAAGTCGCGTTAGCGGGGTCTTTGTCGCGCGCGGTGCCGAAAGTCCGGTAGAGCTGCAGCGTGGCCAGGGCGTCGACCAGGCAGGCCAGCCCGTACCCGGTGACGACGTACCAGGCGGGCGCCCGGGTGGCCCAGAGGAAGATCCCGGCGATCAGGGCGCCGGCGAGGGCGAGCGCGGCGATCCCGGCGAACGCCAGCTGGGTGGGGTGCCCGGGGTTCCACCCGGTCGCGGTGAACCACCGACGGGGTTCGGTCTCGCGCTTCAGCTGCTCGTCCCGCCAGGACTGCCAAAGGAGGTTCCCGGACAACCGGGGATTCAGATCGTCGCGGATGTACCGGTGGATCAGCTTGAGGTGGAAGTCGTGCAGGAGGTAGCGGTTGCCCAGCATGTACGACGAAAGCGGGACCACGAGCAGCAGGACGAATTGCGTGGCGGACGCGATCGCGACGCTGATGATCGCGCCGGCCGAGGCGATCTGGAGGGCGAAGACACTCCATTGGATCGTCGATCGGCGTTCGGTCTCGCTGCGAAGCGCGGAGTATTCGGCGAGCATGATCGTGGTCGGATCCGGCGCGACGGTCATCGACGCATCATCGCCCGTCGGGAATCCGCGCGCTACGGCTGGTTTTTCAACTCCGCGGCCAGGCCGAACCCCGCGTACATCGCCGGGTCGAGGAAGCCGGTGATCTCCGCGATCCGGTCGTCTCGCAGTGTCAGCACGTTCACGCAGCCGATGCGGAACACGCCGTCCGGGTGGCGCTGGTAGCACGCGAACGCCGGCTGGCCGCTCGCCCGCAGTGGCACCAGCCGCCACGGGGTGGCGAACACGGTGCCGGACAGGAAGCGGGCGACGTCGTCGCGGCCGTCGAACCAGGCGGGCAGCGGTGGCATCGTGAAGCGGGCGTCGTCGGTGAGCAGCTTCAGCAACGCCGGGACGTCCGCGCGTTCCCACGCGGCGACGAAGTTCGCCACCAGAGCGCGTTCCGCGTCTTCGCCGAGGCTGCGCAACGTCGCCTGCTGGCTCCGCGACGGTGCCTGCCGGTTCAGGGTGGTCCGGGCCCGTTGCAGGGCGCTGTTCACCGACGCGACCGACGTGTCGAGCGCTTCGGCGACCTCCGCAGCGGAAAACGCGAGCACCTCGCGCAGGATCAGCACCGCCCGCTGCGTGCCGGGCAGGTGCTGCAGCGCGGCGACGAACGCCAGCTCGACGCTCTCGCGCAGCTCGAAGCGGCGCTGCGGATCCCAGTCGTCCTCGGGGTACGGCTCGACGAACGCCTCGCCGTCGACCGGGTCGGCGAGCGGGTCGCCGGGGTTCGCCGCCGGGTGGTGGTCGCGGGGCAGCATGCGTTTCGGACGCTGCTTGATCAGCTTCAGGCAGGCGTTCGTCGCGATCCGGTACAGCCACGCGCGCACCGAGCTGCGGCCCTCGTAGCCGGCGATACCGCGCCACGCCCCGAGCAACGCCTCCTGCAGCGCGTCTTCCGCGTCGTGCAGGGCGCCGAGCATCCGGTAGCAGTGCGCGCGCAGCTCGCTCTGGTACGGCCGCACGAGCCGGTCGAACGCGTCCCGGTCGCCCCGAGCCGCGGCCTGCAGGTCCGTTTCCACGGCCGTCAGCCTAGATCGCGCTGCATCAGGAACGTGTCGAGCCAGCGGCCGTGCTTGAACCCGACGCGCCGCAGCACCCCCGCGTCGGTGAACCCGGCCGAGCGGTGGAGGGCGCGTGACGCGTCGCTGCCGGAGTCGACGACGACGGCGATCGCCTGCCGGGCGCCCGCGTCGGCGCAGCGCTTCAGCAGTTCGTCCAGGAGCCGTCGTCCGTAGCCCCGGCCGGTGGCTTCCGGCGCGAGGTAGATCGTGGTTTCGACGGTGTGCCGGTACGCCGGCTTCGGCCGCCACGGCGTGGCCAGCGCGTACCCGAGGATGCGCCCGTCGGTCAGGACGAGGAACGGCAGCTCGCTCTCGCGGATCTTCGCGCGCCACTGGTCCGCGGTCGGCGGAAGGGTCTCGAACGTGACGACCGAATCGGTGACGTACGGCGCGAAGACGGCCGCGATGCCTTCGGCGTCGGCCTCCGTCGCTTCCTCTATAGTGGACATGATCTGTATTATAGGGGAATGATTGACCCCGTGAGCCTCGGCCGCCGCCTGCACTCCCTGCGGGCCGACCGCGGTCTGGCGCTGAGCGCGCTGGCCGCGGAAGCCGGCGTGAGCGTCAGCATGCTGTCGGCGATCGAGCGCGGCGAGAAGACACCGACGGTGGTGGTGCTGTCGCGCATCGCCGACGGCCTCGGGCTGTCGTTGTCGCGGCTGCTCGCCGACCTCGAGACGGACCGGGTGGTCGTCCGGCGCGCGGCGGAGCAGGACCACGTCGCCGAACCGGGCGGCTGGCACCGCACGGTGCTCACCCCGGTCGTCCCGGGCGTCAACTTCGAATGGATCCGGACCACGCTGCCACCGCGGTGCGACGCGGGCGACTTCCCGGCGTACGCCCCGGGTTCGCACGAGTTCGTCACGGTCGCGTCGGGCACGCTGTGGCTGGGCGTCGGATCGGCGGAGTACGTGCTGGCGGCGGGAGATTCGCTGTACTTTCCCGCCGACGTAACGCATTCGTACGCGAACCGCGCCGACGAACCCTGCGAGTACCACGTCGCCGCGCTCGTGATGCGCCCGCGTTCCGCGCGTCCGTAGGGAAAACCGGATGACACGGTGACCGCCGCCGTGCGAACCTTCCCGGCATGTTCCCCGTGTCCGATCGCGCGACGCTCGCAGGCTCGTCCCTGCCGAGCGCCGGTTCGGCACGGCTGAGCGGCGCTCGAAGCTGACCCTTCCCCGATTCCCCTGTCCTGCCGCGGAACCGCCGGGGGAGGGTCGCCGCGCTCGCCCGGTTTCGCGCGCATTCACCTCTCAGCACAGGGAAATCCCATGACCAAGCAGCAGTACGTGCGGACCAAGCCGCACCTCAACATCGGCACGATGGGGCACGTCGACCACGGGAAGACCACCCTCACCGCGGCCATCACCAAGGTCCTCGCCGAGCGGGAGCCCGGTGGTGCCAACCACTACGTCGCCTTCGACCGCATCGACCGCGCGCCGGAGGAGGTCGAGCGCGGCATCACCATCACCATCGCGCACGTCGAGTACGAGACGCCCACCCGGCACTACGCGCACGTGGACATGCCCGGCCACGCCGACTACGTCAAGAACATGATCACCGGTGCGGCCCAGCTGGACGGCGCCGTGCTCGTGGTCTCGGCGCAGGACGGCGCGATGCCGCAGACCCGGGAGCACGTCGTGCTGGCGCGCCGGATCGGGGTCGAGCACCTCGTCGTCGCGCTCAACAAGGCCGACCTCGCCGACGACGAGGACCTGCTCGACCTCGTCGAGCTCGAGGTGCGCGAGCTGCTGACCCGCTACGGCTTCGACGGCGACGCCGTGCCGGTGGTCCGCGTGTCCGGGCTGCGCGCGCTCGAGGGCGACCCGCTGTGGACGCAACGGATCCTGGACCTGCTCGCCGCCGTCGACGAGCACGTTCCGGTGCCGCCGCGCCGGCTGGACCTGCCGTTCCTGATGCCGATCGAGAACGTCCTGACCATCACCGGCCGCGGCACCGTCGTGACCGGCGCGGTGGAGCAGGGCACCCTCGCGGTCGGTGAGGCGGTCGAGGTGATCGGGCTCGGCCCGGCCGTCGCGAGCGTGGCCACCGGGCTCGAGACGTTCGGCAAGCCGATGGAGCGCGCCGAGGCGGGGGACAACGCCGCCGTGCTGCTGCGCGGGGTGAAGCGCGGCGAGGTCCGGCGCGGCCAGGTCGTCTGCCTGCCGGGCAGCGTGCGGCCGCACACGCGGTTCCGCGCGGACGTCCACGTGCTGTCGGCGGCCGAGGGTGGCCGGCGGACGCCGTTCGCGGCGAACTACCGGCCGCAGTTCCACTTCCGCACGAGTGACGTCGTCGGAGTGGTCACGCTCGACGACGGCGTCAGCGTGGTCCGGCCGGGCGAGGCGGCTTCGCTGACCGTGGAACTCGGCCAGCCGGTCGCGTTGAGCCCGGGCCTCGGGTTCGCGATGCGCGAAGGCCGCCTCACGGTGGCCGCGGGCACCGTGCGCGAGGTGCTGGACTGAAGATCGGGCTCGTCCCCGTCCCCGGGCGGGGACGAGCTTGACTCATCGGATGAATCTTCCTAGCCTGAGTCACATCCCGATCCGCCGTCGGGAGCGCCGCGAGGTGCTTCCGCCATGGCGATTTCAGGGAGCAGACGTGGGTAGATCGGTGAGCCGCCGGCAGGCGGTCACCTGGGGTGCGGCGGGTGCTGCCGCACTGCCATTCGTCGGATCACCGGCCGCCGGAGCCGAGGAGCTCTCGCAAGGCGGCTTCTTCGACGTCACGAAGTTCGGCGCGAAGGGTGACGGCTGCACCATCGACACCGCCGCGATCAACCGCGCGATCGACGCGGCCGCGGGGCGCGGCGGGACCGTGTACTTCCCGGCCGGCACGTACGCGAGCTATTCGATCCACCTCAAGAGCAACGTGGCGCTGTACCTGGGGGCGAACGCGACGATCCTCGCGGCCGCCCCGGCCGGCGGCAAGGGGTACGACCCCGCCGAGCCCGGCGCGGGCAACCCGTACCAGGACTTCGGGCACAGCCACTGGCACAACAGCCTGATCTGGGGCGAGAACCTCGAGAACGTCACCATCGAGGGCCCGGGCAAGATCGACGGCAAGGGGCTCGTCGCCGGCGGCAGCGCGGAATCCGCGCCGCTCAACGGCAACAAGGCGATCGCGCTCAAGCTGTGCCGCAACGTCGCGATCCGCGACATCACGATCGTCAACGGCGGGCACTTCGGCATCCTGCCGACCGGCGTCGACAACTTCCGCATCGACGGGCTGGTGATCGACACCAACCGCGACGGCATCGACATCGACTGCTGCAAGAACGTTCGCATCGCCAACACGACGGTGAACTCGCCCAACGACGACGCGATCGTGCTGAAGAGCTCGTACGCGCTGAACCGGGTGCGCGACACGGAAAACGTGACCATCGACAACTGTTTCGTCAGCGGCTACGACCTGGGCACGCTGGTGGACGGCACGTTCAAGACGGCGTCGTACGGGCGCACCGGCCGGGTCAAGTTCGGCACCGAGGCCAACGGCGGGTTCCGCAACATCGCGATCTCGAACGTCGTCTTCGAGTACTGCCGCGGCCTGGCGCTGGAGACGGTCGACGGCGGCTGGCTCGAGGACGTGACGATCAGCAACCTGACCATGCGCAAGGTCCAGATGCCGCTGTTCCTCCGCCTGGGCGCGCGGATGCGCGGGCCGGCGGGCAGCCCGGTCGGCTTCCTGCGCCGGGTGAGCATCAGCGACGTGACGACGGTCGACGCGGATCCGCGCTATCCGTCGTGCATCGCCGGGATCCCGGGTCACCCGATCGAAGACGTCAAGCTGAGCTCCATCCGCCACCACCTGGCGGGCGGCCTCACCCCGGGCGACGCGGTGCAGAACCCGCCGGAGCTGGAAACGGCGTACCCGGAGCCGTCGATGTTCGGCACGTTGCCGGCGTACGGGTTCTTCTTCCGGCACGCGCGCGGGATCAGTCTGGACAATGTGGACGTCCACTTCGGAGCGCAGGACACCCGGCCGGCGTTCGTGGTGCGCGACGTGGCAGATCTCGACGTGCACCACTGCCGCGCGGACAAGGTCGAGGGAACCCCGACGTTCGTGCTGGACGACGTGGACGACTTCCGCGTGAGCGACGGCCGCCCGGTGCCGGACGCCCGGGTGGAGCACGCGGACCACCAGGAGCTGTGAGCCGCCTGCCCGGGCCCCGGCGCCGCCGCGGGGCCCGGCGCGGCCGCCCGACCACCGGCGACTCCCGCGCTGACGTCGCGACCGCGGTCCGGGCCGGGCTCAACGACCCCGCAACCGGGGCCGCGCCAGGCCGATCGTCGCGAGGACGATCAGCGCCACCGCCGCCACGCCCGCGACCACCGACAGCACCGGTACTCCCGAGTCCGTTTCCGTCATCGTCAGCACGCTCGAAAACAGCAGCAATGCTCCCGCGGCCAGGTTGAGCCAGCACAGCGGGGCGGTCGCCGGGATGAAGCGCCAACGTCGCTCGGCCATCGAACCCTCCTCGATCCGGCTTCTCCTCGAATCTGCCCCGATCGGGAGTCGATCAAACCGGCGCCCGGCGCCCGCGAAGGCGTCAGGGCGCGCGGTGCACCGGGGCCCCGGCTCGCAGCGCCCGCGGGATCTCGGCGACGGCGTCGACGACCTCCAGCAGCCGCGCGAGGTCCTCGGCCGGCGCCGTCGAGTCCAGTTCGACGGCGTAGGTGATGCCGGTGGACGTCCACGTGGTCGTGTCGAAGCCGCCGGAGGCGCGTACCCGGGCGCCGGCGAGCTCGATGCCGAGCTGCCCGGCTTCCCGGTACAGGTCGTTCAGCACGCAGCCGGCCGCCGCCAGGTTCAGCAGGTGACCGCCGGTGAACTCGGTGTCGACGCTCACGCCCGGATCCGTCCAGCGGTGGGGGAACCGCACGCCTGTCTCGCTGCGCAGGGACCCCGCGCCCGCCACGACCTCGAATGCCATCGGACCAGTGTCGACGTTCCACTGGTCGGAACACAAGGCTGTCATCGGCACCGAGCGCGGTGCGACGGTCGGGGCATGGCTCCCGTGATGGCGGCGATCGTCGGCCCCGGCAACATCGGCACCGATCTGCTGGCGAAGCTGCGACGCAGTGAAGTTCTCGAAGTCCGTTACATGGTCGGCGTGGTCGAGTCCGACGGGCTCGCGCGCGCCCGGGCGCAGGGGATCGCGGCGTCCGCGGAGGGGGTCGACTGGCTGTTGCGGCAGGACCCCCTGCCCGAGGTCGTGTTCGAGGCGACGTCGGCGAAGGCGCACGCCGCGAACGCCCCGCGGTACGAGGAAGCCGGCATCCAGGCCATCGACCTGACCCCGGCGCACCTCGGCCCGATGGTGTGCCCGCCGGTGAACCTCGGCACCCACCTCGACGCGCCGAACGTCTCGATGATCACCTGCGGCGGCCAGGCCACGATTCCCATGGTGCACGCGGTTTCCCGGGTGACGCCGGTGCCGTACGCGGAGATCGTCGCGTCGGTGGCGTCGCGCGGCGCGGGCCCGGGGACGCGGGCGAACATCGACGAGTTCACGCGCACGACGTCGCAGGCGGTGGCCGAGATCGGCGGTGCCGGGCGCGGCAAGGCGATCATCATCCTCAACCCGGTCGAACCGCCGATGATCATGCGGGACACGGTGTTCTGCGCGATCGGGCCCGGCGCCGACCGCGACGCGATCACGGCGTCGATCCACGCAATGGTCGACGAGGTGCGCAAGTACGTCCCCGGCTACACGCTGCGCGCGGACCCGCAGTTCGACGACGCGCGCGAGGACTGGGACGGCCACGCCCGCGTCGGGATCTTCCTCGAGGTCCGCGGCAACGGCGACTACCTGCCCGAGTACGCCGGGAACCTCGACATCATGACGGCTGCGGCCGCGCGGGTCGGAGAGCTGATGGCGCAGGCCAAGCAGGAGGTGTCCGCATGAGCCGGTCCGAACTGAAGCACGACGTCCGGATCGTCGACACGACGTTGCGCGACGGCAGCCACGCGATGGCCCACCGCTTCACCGAGCAGCAGGTGCGCGACACCGTCCGCGCGCTGGACCGCGCGGGTGTCGAAGTCATCGAGGTGACGCACGGCGACGGTCTGGGCGGCTCGTCGTTCACCTACGGCTTCTCCGCCGTCGACGAGCTGAAGCTGATCGCCGCGGCCCGCGAAGAGGCGAAGCAGGCCAAGATCGCCGTGCTGCTCGTGCCGGGGATCGGCACCGCCGAGGACCTCCAGCGGGCGTTCGACGCGGGCGCGGAGATGGTGCGCGTGGCCACGCACTGCACCGAGGCGGACGTCTCGCCGCAGCACTTCGGGCTGGCGCGCGAACTCGGCATGGAGACCGCAGGGTTCCTCATGATGGCGCACCGGACGCCACCGGAGGACCTGGCCAAGCAGGCGCGGATCATGGTCGACGCGGGCTGCCAGGCGGCGTACGTGACGGACTCGGCCGGCGCGCTGCTGATGCACGAAGCCCGGGCACGGTTCGAAGCGCTGGTCGCGGAGGTCGGCGACACGGCGTGGGTCGGCTACCACGGCCACCAGAACCTCTCGCTCGGTGTCGCGAACTCGGTCCTGGCGTACGAAGCGGGCGTCCGCTACATCGACGGCTCGCTCTGCGCGCTGGGCGCGGGCGCCGGCAACTCGCCGACCGAGGTCCTCGCGGCGGTGTTCGACCGCCTCGAGATCGACACGGGCCTCGACGTCGGCGCTCTGCTCGACGCGGCCGAGGAGGTCGTGCGCCCGTACCTGAACCGCTGGCCGAAGATGGACCGCAACGCGGTCGTCCAGGGCTGGGCCGGGGTGTACTCGAGCTTCCTGCTGCACGCGGAGCGCGCGGCGGAGCGGTACGGCGTTCCGGCCCAGGCGATCCTGCGCCGGTGCGGCGAGCTCGCCCTGGTGGGCGGTCAGGAGGACATGATCATCGACGTCGCGGTGACGCTGGCCGCGGAGGGCTAACCCGCGAAGCGGTCCAGGGCCGCGAGCTTCCAGTCGCGCTTGACGTCGCTGCCGCGGTGCCCGGAGTGGTCGTCGACGAACAACTCCGCGCCCGGCCACGCTTCGGCCAGTTCCACCGCCGTGGTGACCGGGCAGCTCAGGTCGAGGCGGCCGTGGATCAGCACGCCCGGGATGCCGGCCAGCCGGCCGGCGTCCCGGATCACCGCGCCTTCCTCGAGCCAGCCCGCGTTCGCGTAGTAGTGCGTGGTGAGGGTGACGAACGCGCGCGTCGCGTCGTCCACCGGTTCGTCGGTCACCGGGGCGGCGCCGGGCTCCAGTGACAGGACCACGTTCTCCCACCGCCACCACGCGGCCGCCGCCCGGTCCCGGACCGAGGGATCCGGCGAGGACATCAGCTGCGCATACGCGGCAACGTCGTCTTCGGCGCCCAGCGTGAAGCGCGCCCACTCCTCGGGGAAGAAGCGGCCCACACCACGGTAAAGCCAGTCGATCTCGGAGCGGCGCGTGGTGCTGATCGCGCTCAGCACGAGTTCGGTCACTCGTTCGGGGAAGCGTTCGGCGTACACCAGGGCCAGCGTCGTGCCCCACGAGCCGCCGGTGACCAGCCAGCGCTCGATGCCCAGGTGTTCGCGCAGCTTCTCCAGGTCCGCGACCAGGTGGTCGGTGGTGTTGTCCCGCACGGACGTCGTCGCGTGCGGGACGCTCCGGCCGCAGCCGCGCTGGTCGAGCAGCACCACCCGGTAGCGGGCCGGGTCGAACACCCGCCGCATGCCCGGGGTGCTGCCCTGGCCGGGCCCGCCGTGCAGCACGACCGCGGGTTTGCCCGCCGGGTTGCCGCTGGTCTCCCAATGGATCCGGTGCCCGTCGCCGACGTCGAGCAGCCCCTGGGCGTCGGGCTCGTTCAGCGGGAACAGCTCGGCCATGCGGGTGTCCACCTCCGGTCAATGTCCGCTACCGACCGGTCCGGTCGCGCCGTGCCCGCGCCAGAATCGGTTCCGGCCGGTGATCATTCCGGACGAACCCACTTCTTTCGAGGGGATTTCGATGAAACGCAGGATCTTCGCCGCGGCTTTGGCCTGCGCGGCCACGTTCGCGGGGCTGCTCGGCACGGCGGGCGCGGCCCAGGCGGCGACGGCGGTGACGTTCACCCCGCGCACGGTGACCTCGCCGCACGAGACCCAGTACGTGGCGGCGCTGGGCTCGGTCCAGCTGTCCATGACGGCGAACCAGACCGCGTACGTCTACTCGACGCTGCGCGCGAACAACGCGTCGAACACGACGTTGATCGACAACGAGGTCCGCTGCGCGAGCACCAGCGGCTGGACGAAGAACGAGGTGCTCGGCCAGAACGTCCTGATCGCGAGCGCCGACGCGCCGGCGTCGCTGCGCGACATCGGCGTCACGACCCGGTTCCTGGTGCACCCCGGCGCGGCCGGCACGGTCACCTGCACGACCTACCTGCGCAGCGCGAACCTCGGGCTCGGGACCTCGACCGTGCGCCTGGTGAGCGGCGAGCTGAAGTTCGCCGACACCAGCGTCGCGAACACCACCGCGGGCACGCCGCCCCAGGCCGACGACGGGGACACGCCGTCCGGGCGCGTCATCGCCCTGAACTCGTCGGCGAAGACGGTCCGCGAGCCGGGCACGGAGATCTTCGAGACGGCGCCGGTGACCGGGCTCAGCGTCTTCGGCGACATGGAACTCATGGCCTGCTACCCGGAACCGGCGAACTACGACTGCCCGGTGAACGAGATGACGGCGCGCGTGACGTTGTTCGTCAACCAGTGGAAGGCCGACGGCACGCTGTGCAAGTCGGATGCGTCCTCGAGCGTGACGGCGGTCGTGCGCCGCGACGTCCACCACCTGGTCGTCCCGCTCAACACGCACTTCGCGGCGGCCACGGGCAACGGCTGCGTGCCGAAGTTCAACTTCTACGTGAAGACGGACTGGCTGAGCGGGTCGACGGGCGCGGTCCAGCTGGCGGCGAGCGGCCTGCCGGACGCGGCCGGTTCGGCCGCGACGCACAACGACGCGATGAGTCACGCGTTCGCGGTCGCCTACTGAGGTTTTCGGGGGCGCGCCGTGGCGGCGCGCCCCCGTCCGGCCCTCAGGCGGGCTCGCCGAACCACCGGCGCAGCACCGTGTCGAGGCCGGTCGCCGAACCGTCTTCGCGAGCCCACGCGATGTAGCCGTCCGGCCGGACCAGGACGCCGGTCAAGGCCCCTTCGCCGACGCTCTTGGCGGTCAGCACCCCGACCCGGCCGGCCAGGCCGGCCACCGTTTCGCGCAGCCCGGCGTCGTCGGCGAGGTCGAGCAGCAGCGCCCTGCCGTCCTGGAGGTGCTCGCCGAGCCGGGTGCCGTCGGCGAACTCGAAGTCGGGCGCGCCCCGGCCGGTGAGGTCGTGCTCGCCCTCGAGCGGGTACCGGTGCAGGACCCCGGAGAGCTTCTTCGCCAGATAGGTCGCGCCGTCGTCGGTGAGCAGGAGGTCGGTGACGACCTGGCGCAGCGCCTTCGTCCGGACGTCGCTGCGCATCAGGGCGACCTGCGCGCGCGTCCACTCGAGGACCCACTCGCCGATCGGGTGCCGCTCGTCGGTGTAGGTGTCGAGCAGGCCATCCGGCGCCGTGCCGTGGACGGTCGCGGCGAGCTTCCAGCCGAGGTTGACCGCGTCGCCGATGCCGAGGTTGAGCCCCTGCCCGCCGAAGGGCGAGTGGACGTGCGCGGCGTCGCCGGCCAGCAGCACCCGGCCCTTGCGGTAGGTGGTCGCCTGCCGTGCGTTGTCCGTGAAGCGCGTCGCGCTGTGGATCTTGGTCACGCGGATGTCCGCGCCGGAGACGCGCCGGAAGCTGTCTTCGATCTCCTGCGCGGTGATCGGGGCCTCGCGGTCCTCCGGCGGCCCGTCGAACTCGACGGTGAGCATCCGGCCGGGCATCGGCCCGTGGACGTAGAGCCCGTCGTTGCCGTGCTGCCAGCCGCCCGGCAGCACCTCGGCGCCGGTCAGCTCGGCGAGCGCCTGCCGCCCGGTGATGGCCGGGCCGGTCCCGGGGAAGTCGAACCCGGCCGCCTTGCGGACGAAGCTGCGGCCGCCGTCGCAGCCGACGAGCCAGCCGGCGCGCACGGGGTCGCCGTCCGACAGCCGCACGGTCACGCCGTCGGCTTCGGCGTCGAACCCGGTCACCTCGACGCCCCGCCGGAGTTCGACGCCCAGCTCGGCGGCGCGCGCGGCGAGGATCGCCTCGACGGCCTGCTGCTGGATCACGACCACCCGGGCCGCCGGCCCGACGTCGCGGAAGGCCGGGTCGTCGAAGTGGACGCCGTGCGAGGCGACCATGATCCCCGCGAAGTGCCCCACCGGCATCGCGGGCTTCGGCCCGCCCCCGCCGCGGGACTTGAGGAACTCCTGGATCTTCTCGAAGTTCTGCTGCACGACCTCGTCCACCGCGGGCAGCAGGCCGCGGCGGTAGAAGGCTTCGGCCGTCGTGAGGTTGACGGAACCGGCCTTGATCGTCGGGTCCGGTTCGGTCAGCCGCTCGACGACGAGCACGTCCACGTTCCTGAGCCGGAGTTCGCAGGCCAGCATCAACCCGACCGGCCCGCCCCCGGAGATCACCACATCCCAGTTCATGGCTCCGATGGTGCCGCAGAAATTTTACCGAGTCAAACTTTGTGCTCAGTCTATACTCTCGGCTCATGGCGGATCACGGACTGCGCGAGCGGAAGAAGCAGGCGACCAGAGAGCTGATCTCGAACGTCGCCACCGGGCTGTTCATCCAGCGCGGCTTCGAGAACGTGACGGTGGCGGAAGTGGCCGAAGCTGCGGGCGTCTCGAAGATGACCGTGTTCAACTACTTCCCCCGCAAGGAAGACCTCTTCCTGGACCGCCACGCGGACCGGCTCGCCGAGCTGACCGAGGTCGTGCGGTCCCGGCCGGAAGGCGTGTCGGCCGCCGCCGCGCTGCGCCGGCACCAGCACGAGCTGCTGGCCGCCGGGCACCCGCTGTCGGGCGCGATCGCCGGCGGTCCCGGGTTCTGGTGGGTGCTGACGTCCAGCCCCGCGTTGATGGCCCGGTGGTTCGAGCAGGAACGGGAAATCGCCCAGGCGATCACGGAGGTGCTCACCGAAGAGACCGGGAACGCGTTCCGGTCCCGGATGGTGGCGGGCCTGCTGACGACGGCGATCGCGACGGTGTTCTCGCACGCGATGACCCGGATCGTGGCCGGCGACGACGCCGAGGTCGTCCGGCGCGAGCAGGTCGCGGTCATCGACGAGGCGTTCGACCTGGCCGAACACGGGGTGGGGGACTTCCCCGGCAGCTGATGCGGCTCGCGCGGTCCGGAGGTAGGTTGCGATCGTGATCTTGGATGCCGCCCATGCGTGAGGACGAGGTTCTCCGCCAGGTCACCACGCCGCTTTCCGCGCCGGCCTTCCCCCGCGGGCCCTACCGGTTCACCGACCGGGAGTACCTGAACATCACCTACCGCACCGATCCCACGGCGCTGCGGGCCCTGGTGCCCGAGCCGCTCGAAGTCCCCGAACCGCTCGTGCGGTTCGAGGTGATGCGGATGCCGGACGTCACCGGCCTCGGCGACTACACCGAGTCCGGGCAGGTCGCGATGGTCACCCACGACGGGGAGCCGGGGGAGTTCACGCTCGGGATGTACGTCGACAGCCACCCCGCCATCGCCAGCGGCCGCGAAGTCGCCGCCTACCCGAAGAAGCTCGGGAAGCCCCGGCTCTTCGCCGACTCCGACACCCTGGTCGGCACCCTGGACTACGGCTCGGTCCGGGTCGCGCTGGCCACCATGGGGTACAAGCACCGCGAACTGGCCGAAGCGGACGCGCGTGCCGAGCTGACCGCCCCGACGTACATGCTCAAGATCGTCCCCGGCTACGACGGGAAGCCGCGGATCTGCGAGCTGGCGCGCAGCCGGATCTCGGACCTCACCATCAAGGGCGCCTGGACCGGGCCGGCCCGGCTGCACCTCGTGCCGCACGCGCTGGCCCCGCTCGCCGACCTCCCCGTGCTGGAGATCGTGTCGGCGAGCCACATCCTCACCGACCTCACGCTCGGCCGGGCCGCGGCCGTGCACGACTACCTCGCGGGGGAGCAGGCATGAAGGCGACCATCGTCGGCGGCGGGGTCATCGGCGTCTCCTGGGCGGGCCTGATGGCCGCGCACGGGCTGGACGTCGTCGTCAGCGACCCCGCGCCGGGCATCGAGGAGACCGTGCGGGCCGGCCTCGCCGAGCTGACCCCGGCGCTGCGGGAGCTCGGGCTGCCCACCGACCTCGTCGTGACCTTCCAGCCCGATCTGGCCCAGGCGGTCGCCGACGCCGACGTCGTGCAGGAGAACGGACCCGAGCGGCTCGACCTCAAGCACCGCATCTGGAGGACCATCGAGGAAAACGCGCCTGTGGCGGCACTGCTGCTGACCTCGACCTCGGGCATTCCCGCCACCGAGATCGCCACCGCGCTCAAGCGGCCGGATCGGCTCGTCGTCGGGCATCCGTTCAACCCGCCGCACCTCATCCCGCTGGTCGAGGTCGTACCCGGTGAGAAGACCTCGCCCGAGGCGGTGGAGCGGGCGGTGGAGTTCTACCGCGGCCTCGGCAAGAAGCCGATCGTGCTGGCCAAGGAGGTGCCCGGGTTCGTCGCGAACCGGCTGCAGGCCGCGATCTTCCGCGAGTGCGTGCACCTGGTCGCCGAGGGTGTGGTCACCGAGCAGCAGCTCGACGAGGTCGTCACGTCCTCGCTCGGGCAGCGGTGGGCGGTGAGCGGGCCGTTCCTGAGCTTCCACCTCGGCGGCGGCCCCGGCGGGCTGCCGCACTTCCTGGAGCACCTCGGCCCGGGCCTGCGCAAGCGCTGGGGCCAGCTCGGCACGCCGGACCTCGACGAGGCCACGGTCGAGCTGCTCAGCGAGCAGGCGTCGGACTTCGGCGGGACCATCGCCGAACTGGCGGAAGCCCGTGACACCGCGCAGATCGCCCTGATGAAGGCGCTGGGCCGATGAGCGTCACCGACCGGATCCGCGCCGCGCTGGCGAACCCGATCTCCGCCGAAGACGACTTCGACATCCACGCGGCGCTCAACGAGGTGCTGTCCGACGTCGGACTGTCCGAAAAGGACTCCGGCGGCCGCGTCGAGTTCACCGGCGCGGACCCGGTCGTGCCGAGTGTCGTGCGGCTCGGTGCGGCCCCGGCGATCGGGCTGGTCGCGAAGTCCGTGGCGCTGGCCGCGGTGTGGCGCCACCGCGGCGGTCCCGGCCAGGACATCGCCATGGACCTGCGGACGGCGCCGCACCGGCTGTGCCCGTTCTACGACAAGAAGTGGGAGCTGCTCAACGGCCTCCCGCCGACCAACACGGCCGACCCCGCCAGCCCGCTGTCGCTGAAGTTCTACCGCGCGGGCGACGGCCGCTGGGTGATGCCGCTGAACATCTACCCGAAGCTGAAGTCCAGGACCCTCAAGCTGCTCCGCACCTACGACGACGCCACGGCGCTCGCCGCCGCCATCGCGCGCTGGGACGCCGCCGAGCTGGAGGAAGCCGGCGCCGACGCGGGTGTCGTGATGCCGATGGTCCGCAGCACCGAGGAGTTCCTGGAGACCCGGCAGTACCGCGACGTGCTGGCCGGCCTCCCGCTGATCGAGCTCGAGAAGATCGGTGACTCGGCCCCGGAGCCGTTGCCCGGAGGCGCGGCGCAGCCGCTCGACGGGGTCCGGGCGCTCGGCATGGGCCACGTCATCGCGGGCGCGGCGATCGGCCGGTCCCTGGCCCTGCACGGCGGCGACGCGCTGAACCTGTGGCGGCCGTCGGAATGGGAGAACCCGGTCGTCTACTCGACGGCGAACGTCGGGGTCCGGTCGGCCACAGTGGACTACCCCAACGATCCGGCGAAGGTGCACGAGCTGCTGCGCGGCGCCGACGTCTTCTACGCCAACCGCCGCCCCGGGTTCGTTTCCGGGCTGGGACTTTCGCCGCAGCGGGCCGCGGAGATCCGGCCCGGCATCATCCACACGACCGTCTCGCTGCACGGCGAGCGCGGCGCGTGGGCGACGCGGGTCGGGTTCGACCAGACCGCGGGCTGCGTCGCCGGGATGATGACCCTGGAAGGCTCGCCCGACCAGCCCGTGCTGCCGCACATCGGCGTGGTGAACGACTACCTCGTCCCGTGGCTGGCCACGGCGGGCATCTGCGCCGCGCTGATGCGCCGCGCCACCGAGGGTGGCAGCTACCGCGTCCACATCTCCCTGACGCGCATCGCGTTGTGGATCATCAGCCTCGGCGTGTTCGACAAGGACTACGCCCGTTCGGTGGCCGGCACCGGCGGGCGGCACGCCTACCTCGACCCGGAGACGTTCACCGCCGAGACGCCGCTGGGGCACTACCAGGGCGTCACGGACCAGGTCCGGATGTCCGAGACCCCCGGTGCGTACTCCACGATCCTCGTGCCCCGCGGCTCCGGCCGCGCCGAATGGCTGCCCCGGAGGTAACCCGATGAGTTCCGTCCCCGACGTCGTTTCGCGCCTGCGCACGACGTTTTCGTCCGGCGTGACCAAGCCCCTCGACTGGCGGCGCGCCCAGCTGACCGCGCTGCGGGCGATGCTGACCGAGCAGGCCGACGACTTCCTCGCGGCGCTGCACGCCGACCTGGGCAAGAACGCGGCCGAAGCCCGCAGTGCCGAGATCACCTTCGTCACCAACGAAATCGACCACACCCTGGACCACCTCGACGCGTGGGTCGCGCCGGAAGACGCGCCACTGCCGCGGTACCTGCTGCCGGGGGCCGGCCGGGTCGTGCGGGAGCCGCTCGGCGTCGCCCTGGTCATCGGCCCGTGGAACTACCCGCTGCACCTCGTGCTGGCACCCCTGGTCGGCGTGCTGGCCGCGGGCAACGCCGCCGTCGTCAAGCCGAGCGAGCTGGCGCCGACGGTGTCGGCCGCGATCGCGCGGCACGTCCCGTCCTATTTGGACACTTCGGCGGTCGCGGTCGTCGAGGGCGCGGTCCCGGAGACCACCGAGCTGCTGGCGCAGCGGTTCGACCACATCTTCTACACCGGCAACGGCACCGTCGGCCGGATCGTGATGACGGCCGCGGCCCAGCACCTCACGCCGGTCGTCCTCGAGCTGGGCGGCAAGAGCCCGGTCGTCGTCGACACCGACGTCGACCTGCGTGTCGTGGCCGAGCGGATCGTCCACGGGAAGTTCATGAACGCCGGCCAGACGTGCGTCGCGCCGGACTACGTGCTGGCCGTCGGCGACACCGGCGAGCGGCTGGAGAAGCTGCTGGCCGACGTGCTGCGCGAGCGCTTCGGCGACGACCCGGCGCGGAGCCCGGTGTACGGCCGGATCGTCAACGCCCGGCACTTCGACCGGCTGTCGGGCCTGCTGGGCAGCGGCCGCGTGGTGACCGGCGGTCAGACGGACCGGGACGCGAAGTACATCGCGCCGACCGTCCTCGCGGACGTCCCGCCGGACTCGCCGGTGATGGGCGAGGAGATCTTCGGGCCGATCCTGCCGGTCCTGCGCGTGGAATCCCTGGACGACGCCCTGACGTTCATCACCGGCCGGGACAAGCCCTTGGCGCTGTACACGTTCACCGGCTCGGCGGAGACGAAGCGGCGGATCCTGGCCGAGACGTCGTCGGGCGCGGTCGGCTTCGGCCTTCCGGTCGCCCACCTGACCGCCCCCGACCTGCCGTTCGGCGGGGTGGGGGAGAGCGGCATGGGGCGCTACCACGGCAAGTACTCGATCGACACCTTCTCCAACCTGAAGGCGGTCCTCGACAAGCCGCTGTGACCGGCGTAGTGGTATTTCTATACCGGCGCCGTGCTACGGTGTCGGTATAGAAATACCGGTATCCCCGACGTGAGGTTTTCGTGATCGAGTTCAAGACGCCTGCGGAGATCGACCGCATGCACGTGGCCGGGCGGTTCGTCGCCGAGATCCTCACCGCGGTCGGCGAGCTCGCCGACGTGGGCGTCAACCTGATGGACCTGGAGCACCACGCGCGCGGCATGATCAAGCGGCGCGGCGCGGAGTCGTGCTACTGGGACTACGCGCCGTCCTTCGGCAAGGGCCCGTTCCGCAACGTCATCTGCCTGTCGGTCAACGACGCGGTGCTGCACGGGCTGCCCCACGACTACGTCCTGCGCGACGGCGACGTGCTCACCGCGGACCTCGCGGTCAGCATCGACGGCTGGGCGGCCGACTCGGCGCGCACGGTGATCGTCGGCACGCCGGCCGAAGCGGACCAGCGGATCGTCCGCGCCACCGAAGAGGCCCTGGAAGCGGCGATCGACGCGGCCCGCCCCGGCAACCGCCTCGGCGACATCTCGGCGGCGATCTACGCGGTCGCCACCGCCTACGGCTACCCGGTGAACACCGAGTTCGGCGGGCACGGCATCGGCCGCACCATGCACGAGGACCTGCACGTCTCCAACAAGGGCCAGGCGGGCCGCGGCATGAAGCTCCGGCCGGGCCTCACGCTGGCGCTGGAGCCCTGGTTCGCGATGACGACCGACAAGATCGTCTACGACCCCGACGGCTGGACGATCCGCTCGGCCGACGGCTCGCGCACGGCCCACTCCGAGCACACGATCGCCGTCACCGAGGACGCGCCCCTGGTCCTCACTCGCCGGGAGGCGGAGGGACGCTAGGGCCCGCCGCCTGGAGCTCGCCGCCCGGCAGCCGGTCCACGCCCCAGCTGCGCTCGACGTAGCCCAGGATCCGCGTGACGTCCTCGGCGGGCACCTTCTCCGGCGCCCCGCGTTCCAGCGGGTCGACGTGGAAGATGTAGAGCCGCGACGCGAACTGGTCGAACGGCAGCGACGCCTCGCCGAACCGCTCACCGTTGCCCGCGGTGGAGACGACGACGCCGTCACCCCAGTCCTGGCCGCTGTCGTTGTTGGGGTTGAAGAAGTACACGCGCATGACTTCCTGCGGGTCCGGGGCGACCCGCAGGATCGTGATCGCGTGCCAGCCGACGTACCGGGCGGCGCTGTCGGTGACGGCGACCCCGGCCGGCTGCGGGTGGATCAGCGGCTGCCCGCCGTTGTAGGTCGGGTGGTAGCTCGCGTGGAAGTGCCGGTAGAACTCGTCGAGGTCGATCAGCTGCCCGGTCGCGACGTCGACGTTGATCCGGAAGCCGCGGGCGGTCCACCAGCCGTGGAACTCCGGGTTGACCCACCGGTGCGGGTCGCCCGGCCGGCCGGCGCACCGCCGCCCCATCTCCGCGTAGATCCGGTCCAGGTGCGGCACCACGAGCAGCGACACCGGGTCCAGGTCCATCGGCAGCGTGGCCGCGAGCCCGGCCGCGCTGTCCTTCGACGAGATCGGCTGGCCCTCGAAGTGCATGATGACCTCGTCGTCGCGCGCGGCCCAGGCGACGATCTGCAGCAGGTAGTCCGGGTCGTTGTAGGCCCACATCGACAGCGCGCGGGCCGACTGGCAGGTGGGGTTGTCGCCCTGCCCGACGCCCAGCGGCAGCCCCAGCATCGACAGCACGCCCGCGACCAGCCGCGCCTCCGGCCCCGGCTGGTCGCCGAAGACGGTCGTCAACCGTTCCCGCGCGGCCGGGGAAAGCTCCAGCGCCAGCTGACGCCACAGCGCGGGCACCACCGGCGGCTCGTAGAGGATGCCGCGGTCGAGCAGCAGCGCCAGCCCGTAGATGCACTGCGCGGTCTGCGGGTGCACGGCCGCCTCGATCAGCCAGTGCACGAGGTCGCGGTAGCGCAGCAGGCAGTTGCGCCCGGTTTCGGACAGGCCGAGCGCCTCGCCGAGCAGGTAGTCGCTTTCGTGGCGCAGGAACCGCACCAGCTCCGCGTGGTAGGGCGAGACCAGGCCCGTGTCGTGCATCGCCCGGGCGAACCCGGTGGCCTCGTACTGCAGGCCGCCGGCGTCCATCGCCTCCAGCCGCGACCGGAAGACGTCGATGCCCGGGTCCTCGCGGCACGCCTCGGTGGTGCCGAACAGGCTGGTGATGAGCCGGTCGATGCCCTGGCTGGAGGCGGCGCCCAGTCCGACGTCCGGGTCGCCGCGGTAGACCGCGATGCGCGTGATCAGCGACTGTACCTGGTCGACCTGGATCGGCCGCTGGCGCAGGATCCGCCAGATCTCGTCGACCAGCTCGTCCAGGACGCTGTCGTAGCCGACCTCGTCGGCGATGTGCCCGAACAGGTCCCGGATCAGCTGCGCGGTGCGGCCCTGCCGCACCCGTTCCGCCTCGCTGGGCGGGGTGAACAGCAGCTCCAGGTTCATCGCCAGCACCTGGGACAGGAACTGGTGCGCGTCCTCGGCGGACAGCGTCGGGTGCTTGAAGTCACCACGGGCGACGGCGAGCATCCGCAGTTCGCTGGTCGCCTCGATGACGACGGTGTCGCCGTTTTCGCTGCGCAGGCCGGGCCCGACGAGGGCCGGGACGAGGATCTCGGGCGTCGCCCAGTCCGTGCCCTGGAACAGGCCGGCTTCTTCGATCGCTTGCGCTCTGGCCTGGACCGCGGCGGGCCCGCCCGGGAGCAGCAGGACCCGCCGCAGCGCCTCCAGGACGCGCCTCAGCTTGGTGTGCTTGCCGAAGTCGCGGGTCTCGGCCATGGCCTGGACGGCGTCGTCCAGCGCGGCGACGCGCTTGTCCAGCATCGCGCCGGAGGTCGGTTTCACGGGCTTCTCCGCCCTCCACATCAGACGTAGAAGTCGTACTCTTCCTGCTCCTTCAGCAGATCGCGCATCCGGTACGCGTCGTCGCCGAAGAAGTAGAGCAGGCCCCAGTGGGTGCCGAAGGCCGTCCGCTTGGTGACCGTTTCCTCGAGCGGCGCCGAAAGGTCGTGGGATTCGTAGTAGTCGTCGTCCCGCGTCTGCTCGGGGATCTGCAGGTCGCTGACGACCCGCCGGCGCGGATAGACGCCGAAGCAGCCCGCGACGCCGGTCGCGTCGACGACCTCGCGCGGGAAGAAGGCGTCGATTTCCTCCTCGGTCGTCTTGGGGTCGAAGGCCAGCGCCAGGCCCTGGTAGGCGTTGAAGCCGTAGGCCCGTTCGAGCAGCTCGAAGACCTTGAACCCCGGCGGCCGGTAGGCGACCTCGCCGAAGTACATCTCGCCGTCGCTGGTGACGAAGTACTCCGGGTGCACGAAGCCGAACTCGATGTCGAAGGTCTTGATGAGCTTCTCGATCTGCGCGGTGATCTGCGGCCGGTACCTCTCGAGCTCCGAAGTGGCCGGCACGAACACGGAATACCCGAGCGTGACGTACTCGGAGATGTTGAGGAACTTGATCTTCCCGTTGTGGATCCACGCCTCGACGGCGAATTCCCAGCCGTCGAGGTGGGACTCCATGAGGACGGGGAACTCGTCGTCCGGGATGGTGTCGACCTCGTCGGGCGTGCGGATGACGCGGTGCCCGAGACAGCCGGCCTTGTCGAAGGCCTTGAGGTGGATCGGGTCGTTGGGGTCACCGTCCAGTTTGAGCAGCGTCTGGTTGACCCGCTTGAGGAAGCGGATGACGTCGTCGCGGTCGTGCGCCTCTTCGAAGATCCCGACCCGGATCCCGCCGAGCTGCGCCCGCCGCTTCATCAACGACTTGTCCCGCAGCAGCATGGCTTGCCCGAACAGCCGCGGGTTGTCGAGCAGCACGGCGTTGATGGCCCCGGCCCACTCGACGGTCTCTTCGAAGAGCGGGATGGCGACGTCGACGCCCCGGTCGGCGAGGATCTCGGCGATCTCGAGCGACCGGTCGTTGAGCCGTTCGAAGTTCCAAGGCACGTAAGGGATATCGTGGTCGACGCAGTACTCTTCGGCCCACTCCGGCGCGACGACGACGTACCGCCGATCGAACCGGTCGAGGGCTTCGACCGCGTTGAGGCTCCAGCCGAGCAGGGCCAGATAACCCTTGTCAGGATCCTTGGCGGCCGATTCGGGCTGGGGCATGGACCATTCCTCCGGTTCGGCGCGTGCGTGTGGTCGGTGTCGTGCCTTCACCGTACCGGGAGGTAACCGATGGGGCTGAACGAGCGGCGCGGCGGTACGGTCGGGCCATGGACGAACTGGTCTACCAGGTCACCGGTGCCGCGGCCCGACGCGCGACCCCGATCACGTTGGCCCAGGCCGGTCTGAGGGAGCGCGACCACTTGCAGGAGTGGGTCCTCGCCCACCCGGAGATGCTGGGCACGGGCATGCTGATCGTCACGAGCGAGTGCGATCGGTGGACGTCGTCACGAGGTCGGGCGCGGGACCGGCTCGATGTCCTGGCGTTGGACACCGATGGCCACTTGGTGGTGGCCGAACTCAAACGCGACGTGGCACCGGAGACGGTCGAGCTGCAGGCGTTGAAGTACGCCGCGTACTGCAGCCGGTTCACGCCCGAGACATTGGCCGAGGAGTACCGGGAGTGGCTGGCGGGCCGGGGCGAGGTCCTGAGCGAGGACGAGGCATTCGCGCGGCTGGAAGCACATCTGGGGGAAGACGTCGGGGGACTGGCGGGAGCGCCGTTGGGCCAGCCACGGATCGTGTTGCTGGCGGGCGGGTTTACGCCCTCGACGACTGCGGTCGCCGTGTGGCTGCGGGAAATGGGCGTGGACATCACATTGCGTGCGGTCAGTGCGTACCAGGCCGGCGGAGGACCGGTGATCTCCGTCTCCGCCGTATACCCGGTGCCGGAGGTCGAGGAGTTCACGGTGTCGCCGTTGCTGGCCAAGCGCAAGCGAGACGAGGATGAACGTCGCGGCTCCCGGCCGGAACCGGCGGTGCGCCAGCTGGTCGCCAGCGGCGCGCTGGAACCGGGCACCGAGCTGATCGTGCTCGCGGCGGGCCCGGACGCGGGCCAGTTCGCGGCGTGGGCCGCCACCGCCCGCCGCGACCGCGCGGTCTGGGCCGGAACGCCCACCCGGCCGTTGCGCTGGTCGGGGACGGAGGCGGCCGACTGGGGAGCATCCGGCAACTTCACCGTGACCGGCCTGGTCAAGTACCTGTACAAGCAGGCCCAGGCGGCGGTACCGGCAGGTGCGGCAACGGAGGTCGTCGCGACGGCCGACGGGCAGACCCTCGCCGGCCTCGCGGGCACCGGCGCGGGTAAGAGCGGATTCGACTGGTCCGGCTTGCATCGGTTGCTGGCGCGCGTTCCGGCCGGCCGTTGGGCCACTTATGGCGATGTTGCCGCGGTTGTGGGTACTGCAGGTCAGCCGCTGGGCCGGCATGTGAGCAGCTGCCGGCAGTGCGAGAACGCCTGGCGTCTGCTTTCGGCCGACGGCTCACCCTCGGCCGGCTTCCGGTGGGAGGACGGTCGTGCCGACACGGTCACGGAAGTCCTGCGGCGTGAAGGGCTACGGTTCGTGGGCGGAGCGGCAGATCCTGCGCAGCGGCTTACTGTGGAGGAACTCCAGGCTCTTTCGGCTGACGACTGAGCCGTCCATCGGGCTAGCGAAGCGCTTCCTTCGCGCCCTCCGCCACCGCCTTCGCCACGGCAGACAAAGCAGGAGAGTCCAGCTTCCACTGCTGCCAGTACAACGGCACGTCCAACGGCCGCCCGGAGGCGAGGTCCACCAACGCCTCGCCGCGGGACGTCGCCTGGATCTCCGGCACCATGCCCCACCCGAGCCCGGCCGCCACTGCGTCCACAAAGGACTCCGATGCCGGGACGTGGTGCCGCACCAACGTGAAGTTGCGGCGACGCGTCAGGCCCCGGAGAAATCGGTCCTGCAGGTCGTCCTTCCGGTCGAACACGATCACCGGCGCCGCGGGCAGAGACACGGGAAGAGGCTCGGACAGCCAGCGGGCAAGAAATGCAGGAGAGGCCATCGCCCGGTAGCGCATCCGGCCCAGGCGGACCGACGAACACCCCTGCACCGGCTGAGGCGAGGCCGTCACGGCCGCCATGACCAACCCCTCACGCAGCAACGCCGCTGTGTGGTCTTGGTCCTCCCGCTGCAGGTCGAAACACACCGAGAGCGACGACGGGACCCGGGCGAGGGCCGGGAGGAACCACGTCGCCAGGGAGTCCGCGTTCACCGCGATCGACAGCGTTCGCGTCGGTGAGCCCAGGCCCAGGGACGCCAGGGCGTCCTGCTCCAGCTGGGCCAGGGAACGCGCGAAGCGCACCAGGACCTGGCCGGACGAGGTGAGCGACACCGGCTTCGTGCGGAGCAGGAGCACTCGGCCCGTCCGCTGCTCGAGGGCCTTGATCCGCTGGCTCACCGCCGACGGCGTCACGTGCAGGACCGCCGCCGCGGCGTCGAAGCTGTGCTCGTCCACGACCGCCAGCAGCGTCCTGACCTGGTCGAGGGGAAGATCTGACATCACGAGCGCTAATGTTACGTAAGAATCTTTAGCTGGAGTGATGCACCGGGACGCGCATACGGTAAAAACCGTGCTTCCACTGCTCGCCGCCGGGTTCGGGACCGGCCTCTCGCTCATCGTCGCCATCGGGTCGCAGAACGCCTTCCTGCTGCAGCAGGGCCTGCGCGGGGGTGCCGTGGCGCCGCTCGTCGTCATCTGTGCCGTTTCCGATCTCGTGCTCATCGGGCTCGGCGTGAGCGGGATCGGGGCCGTGCTCCAGCGGTGGCCCACCGCGATCGGGGTGATCGCGGTCGGCGGCGGGTTGTTCCTGCTGGCCTACGCGGCGTTGGCCGCGCGGCGCGCGTTCCGGCCCTCGGTCATGACCGTCGGGGAGGACCGCACGCCGCTGCGGAAGGCCGTGCTCGCCTGCGTCGCCTTCACCTGGCTCAACCCGCACGTCTACCTCGACACCGTCCTGCTGCTCGGCTCCGTCGCGGTCGCCCACGGGGACGGGCGGTGGCTGTTCGGCCTCGGCGCCGGCGTCGCCAGTGCCGTCTGGTTCAGCGCGCTCGGCTTCGGCGCCAAGCGGCTGGCCGGGGTGTTCGCCAAGCCCGTCGCGTGGCGGGTGCTCGACGTCGTCATCGCCGTGACGATGGCCGGCCTCGGCGCGACGATGCTGCTCGGCCGCGTCTGATCACCAGAGCCGGCCGCTCTCCGAAGCCGGCGGGCGCTCCAGCTCCAGCAGGAACTGCTTGCGCTTCACCCCGCCCGCGTAACCCGTGAGTTTCCCGTCCTTGCCGACGACCCGGTGGCACGCCACCAGGATGCTCAGCGGGTTCCGCCCGACGGCCGCGCCGACCTCGTGCGGCAACGCGCCCACCGAGCGCGCCAGCTCGCCGTACGTCGCCGTCGAGCCGTACGGGATCTTCGCGATCTCGGCCCAGACGGCCTGCTCGAACGCCGGGCCCTCGGCGAGGACCGGGACGTCGAACTCCCGGCGCCGGCCCGCGAAGTACTCCTTCAGCTGCTCGACGGCCGACGGAAACGCCGTGTCGTCGCGCGGGCCGAACGTCGTCCGGTCCGGCCGCGTCCAGTGGTGCGGGAAATACAGCCCCCGCACGACCTCGCCGGACCCGACCAGGGTCAGTTCGCCGATCGGGGAATCGGCCACCGTGTGCTTCATCAGTCCTCCCAGGTACTGCCGTCCGCCCGCGCGCCGCGCACGCCGGGCAGCCGGACCTCCGCCAATGCCGCCGTGACGACCGTCCGATGAGGACGCCACGACGTCGATTTCTCCAGTCGCCGCACCATCGACGCCCAGCCGGCCGGGGTCGCGGCGACGACCCAGACGTCCGGGTCGGGCGCGGCGAACCGGCGGGCCTGGCGCAGCCACGACGCCGCCGTCTCCGGCCACGTCACCGTCGCCAGCACCAGGCCGCCCCACGCCGCGGCGATCCGTTCGCCGTCGGCTCGCGAGGCCGGGTCGGCCGCGGTGCCGAGGACGATGTGCCGCGCCCGGCCGATCAGGCCGAGCAGCGCGTCGAGCTCCGGGCCGGTCACGTCGCGTCGTGGAACACGAGCCCGAGCGTGTGCCGCCGCCCCGAACGCACCACCGACACGCCGTGCCGCACCGGTGCCGCCGACCAGCCGCGGGCCGAGCGGACCGGCCGGTCGCGCGTGGTGAACACCAGGCCGTGGCCCTGCGGGATGAGCGTCGACGTGCCGCGCGACTGGGCCCGCGGCCGCTGCTCGACCAGCAGGAACTCGCCGCCCGTGTGGTCGGCACCCGGGTCGTTGAGGTTGATCACGACCTGCAGCGGGAACACCTTGTCGCCGTAGAGGTCGCGGTGCAGCGCGTTCCAGCCGCCGGTTTCGTAGCGCAGCAGGATCGGCGTCGGCCGCCGCTGCCCGGCGTCGTGGCAGACGGCCAGCCACTCGTCCAAAGTGGACGGCCACTCGGCCTCGCGGCCCAGCCGCGCGGACCAGTCGCGGGCGATCGGCAGCAGCCGCGGGTAGAGCGCCTGCCGCAACCGCTCGACCGGCTCGGGGAACGGCGCGGCGAAGTAGTGGTAGTCGCCGTGGTCCCCGAAGCGGTGACGCCGCAGGTTCACCGTCGCCCGGAAGTGCCCCGGCTCGTCCCACATCCGGACGAGCCGGGCGCACTCGGCCGGGGTGAGCAGCCGGGGCAGCAGCGCGCAGCCGTGGTCGTCGACCTCGGCGGCCACCGCGGCCCAGTCGGCCGCGGCGACGCGGTTTTCGTAAGTGCTCATGCCCGGTAGACGCGCCGCCGCGGCGAAACGTGAGATCGGGTTACGCGGCTTCCAGCGTGAGCAGCAGCCGCTTGGCTTCCTCGCCGCCCGCGTACTGCCCGTACGACCCGTCCGAGCGCACGACCCGGTGGCACGGCACCACCAGGGGCAGCGGGTTCAGCGCGCACGCCGTGCCGACCGCGCGGACCGCCTTCGGGCTGCCCGCGGCCGCCGCGACCTGGGCGTAGCTCTCCGTGCGGCCGTAGGCGATGTCCGGCAGGTGCGCCAGCACGGCCAGCCGGAACCCGCGGGCCAGCCGGAAGTCCAGCGGGACGTCGAACGCCCGCCGCCCGCCGGCGAAGTACTCGTCGAGCTGCCGGGCGACCGCGTCCAGCTTGCCGGGGGCCTGCAGGATCCGCGGGCTGACCGCGGCGGCCAGGCCGGTCAGGACGGCGTCGTGGTCCTGGCGGGCGAAAGCCACCTTGACCAGGCCTTCGGGCGTCGCGGCGAGCAGCAGCGGGCCGACCGGGGAGTCGAGGACCCGGTAGGCGACGTCCAGCAGCCCCTCCCGCGATGCGGCGGCGGTGAGCTTGTCGTGCAGGCGGCGGGTGGTGGCGTCGTCGGGCGGCGGCAGCGTCGCGAAGAGGTCCGTCATGAGCGCGCTCCTTCCAGGGGATAGGTGACCCGCAAGGCCTTGATGCCGTCGGCGGCCGCCCGGCGGGCGGCGTCCGTGCTGCCCCCGGTGATCTCCGCGATCTCGCGGTAGGGCAGCCCGGCCAGGTAGTGGTAGGCGACGGCGGCACGCTGCTTGTCCGGCAGCTTCGCCAGGGCGTCCCACAGGTCGCCGTCCCGCTCCTCGGTGCGGCCGGGCCGGTCCGGGACGTCGCCGACCGGGAGCGGCCCGCGTGCCTTCGCGCGGGTGACGTCGATGGCCTTGCGGTGCGCGATCGTGACGAGCCACGCCTGGACGTTCGCGTCGGCGGGCAGCTCGGGATACGCCTTCAGCGCCGAGAGGAAGGTCTCCGACCAGGCGTCTTCGGCGTCGGCCGGGCCCAGCACGGCCCGGCAGACCCGGAGGACCATCGGCCCGTGCTCGGCCACGATCTGCTCGAACGGTTTCACGATCACACCCCGGAGACGCCCGGGACCGCCGGAACGTGAGATCGGGTGCCCGTGACGACCGTCGCGCCCAGCTCGTCGGACTCGTGCACGCGCGGCGTCAGGCCCGCTTCGGCGAAGACGGCGGCCAGCACGGGCGCCTGGCGCGCACTCGATTCCACGAGCACGGTCCCGCCGGGCGCCAGCCAGCCCGGCGCACCCGCGGCGACGCGCCGGGCGAGGTCGAGGCCGTCCGACCCGCCGTCGAGCGCGGTGCGGGGTTCGTGCAGCCGGGCCTCGGGCGGCATCGTCGCGACGGCGTCCGAAGGCACGTACGGCACGTTCGCCAGGAGAACGTCGACCCGGCCCCGCAGCGACGACGGCAGCGCGTCGAAGAGGTCGCCCTGGTGGACGCGGAAGCCGGGCAGGTTCTCGCGGGCGCACGCGACGGACGCGTCGTCGACGTCGGCCGCGTGCAGCTCACTCGGGTGCTTCACCGCGGCGAACGCGGCGCCGAGCGCGCCCGAACCGCAGCACAGGTCGAGCACCACCGGGTCCGGCGGCGCGAGCGAGACGGCGACGTCGACGAGGAACTCGGTGCGGTGCCGCGGCACGAACACCCCGGGCCGCACCGTGACGCGCAGGCCGTGGAACTCCGCCCAGCCGAGCAGGTGCTCCAGCGGCAGCCCGGCGACCCGGCGCTCGACCAGGGCGGCGAGCTCGGCGGGGGTCGCGGCGGCGGCGAGGAGCAGCTCGGCCTCGTCCTCGGCGAAGACGCAGCCCGCGGCGCGCAGGCGCGAAACGACAGTGGCGGTGTCCAACAGGGAGCGAGACTACCGGACCTGCACCGCGTCCCCGACGTTCAGGCCGTCGAAGAACGCCGCCGAATCGGTGTCCGAGAGGTGGACGCAGCCGTGCGACGGCGCGTCGAGCGGCCCCGCGTGGAAGGCGATGCCGCCGGCGGCGAAGAACACCGAGTTGGGCATGTTCGTGCCGTACTCGCTGCTCGTGTGCTCCCGGTCCTTCCAGACGACGTGGAACGAGCCGGCCGGCGTCGTCTGATCGGGCGGCCCGAACCCGGCCGGGACCGGGCCGCGGACGACCTCGCCGTCCCGCAGCAGCCAGGCCAGGCGCCGGGCGAGGCTCACGCACGCCCCGGTCGTGACGTCGCACGGCGGCGACGGCGGCGACGGGGGTGCCGTCGTGGCCGCCTTCGCCGGCGGCTCGGGTTCGGCGATCGGGCCGGGCGTCGTCGCGCGCGGCGCCGAGCACGCCGCCGTGACCAGCGCCAGTCCCAGCACCGTCACCACCCCGGATCCGCGCATCCGTCCATCCCCTCGCCGAGCGACCTTCCGGTGACCAGTACGGCCGGGCGGCCCCGGAGGTTGAGCCGCGCGTGCAGCCGGGTTGTCCCCGCGTGCACCGCGGCCACCGGGCGGGGTACCCGGCGGGTCGAGGTCGAACCATGACCAAGCTGAGCGCCGGGCTCCGCGGCCAGGGTGCACGGGTGGACGCGAACACTGCACGGGCGGATAGGGCAGGATGTCCGGATGACGCCGCGTCGTGTGCTCGGAGCCCTTCTCGCCGCCCTCACCGGCCTGGTCGTGCTGGCCGGACCGGCCGCGGCCCACACCGAGCTCGAATCCAGCTCACCCGCCGAAGGCGCCGCCCTCGCCGCCGCGCCGGCCGAGGTCCGGCTCACCTTCGGCGAGCCCGTGACGCTGCCGCCGGACGCGCTCAAGGTCACCGGCCGCGACGGCACGGCGTGGAAGGTCGCCACGCCGACCGTGGCGGGCGCGGTCGTGACGGCGTCCGTGGTCCCGGCTGGCCCGGCCCAGGCGTACACGCTGACCTGGAAGGTGATCGCGGACGACGGCGACAACGTCACGGGCACCATCCACTTCACCCTCACGACCGCGGCCTCCCGGTCGGCCGCGGCGCCCGGCTCGGCGGCGCCCTCGGCCACGCCCGAGTCGGACGTCGCCGCGCCGGCCAAGGTCGACGTCGGCATCCCCGGCTGGATCTGGATCCTGGTCTCGGTCGCCGCCGTGCTGGCCGCGGGTGTCGCCTTGCTTCGCGTGCTGAAGGGCCCGAAGCGCTGAGTTACTCCTGCGGGACCGTCACGACCCAGCGTTCGGGACGCCGGCGCAGGTAGCCCCACCAGTACAGCGCCGAAACCAGCAGCACGCCCGCGGTGATGCCGAGGTCGAGCGCGCTCTGCTCGACCAGGACGTAGGCCAAAGCCGCGACGGCCAGCACCGGGATCACCGGCCAGGCCGGCATCCGCCACACGTGCGGCTTCCGGTGCGCGGCCCGGCGCGCCCGCAGCGCGGCGGCCGCGACGCTGAGGTACAGCGCCACGACGGCGACCCCGGTGACGCCGCTGAGCGTGTCCACCGGCACGAAGCAGAGAACGGCTTCGGAGAGCCCGACCACGAGCGTCGCGACCCACGGCGCGCCGAACCGTTCGCTGACCACGCTCATCGCGCGGTTCACCGGCGTCGGCCACGCCTGGTCGCGCGCCGAGGCGTACAGCACCCGCGAGTTCTGGATGACCATCACGATCACGGCGTTCACGATGGCCGCTGCGATGCACAGGCTGATCGCGACGCCGACCGCCGAGGTGCTCCAGCCGGTGACGAGCGCGGTGAGGTCGACGCCGGCGAGCGCGGCGGTGTCCGGCACGGCGAGGGTGATCGCGACGACCGGCACCAGGATGACCAGCGCGCTGATCCCGAGCGTCCAGAACACCGTGCGGGCCACGGTCCGGCGCGGCTCGCGCATCTCCTCGGCGAGGTAGACGGCGGTGCTGAAGCCCTGCACGACGAACAGTGCGACGGCCAGCCCGGCGACGACCGCGATCAGCCCGATCCCGCTCGTGCCGAGGCTCGGTTTCACCAGCACGGCCGGGCTCTGCGTGGTGTGCGTGAACCCGAGCAGTGACACGACGAAGATCGCGACGATCTCGATGACCAGGAAGATCCCGGTGATCCAGGCGTTGGACCGCAGGTTGAGCAGGCCCATCACGGTGGACGCGAGCATCACGAGCGCCCCGGCGACCGAGGGGCTGATGTCCACGACGGCGGCGAGGTAGTCGGCGACGCCGAGCGCGATGATCGGCGGCACGACGAGGACGACGATGAACGCCACCACGAACGTCAGCCAGCCCGCGAACCGGTTCGCCACGGTCGTCACCATCGCGTACTCGCCGCCGGCGCTCGGGACGAGCGTGCCGAGTTCCGAGTAGCAGAAGGCGATCCCGACGCAGAGGAGCACGGCCAGGGCGATGGCGAGCGCGGTGCCGGTGCCGAGGTCGGCGAACAGCGGGGGCACGAGGACGAACAGCGACGACGCCGGTGTCACGCAGCTGAGCGTGAGCAGCGTGCCGCCGCCGACGCCGATGGAACGGGTCAGCGAGCGGCGTCCGGCGGGGACGGCGGCGGTGTCGGCATCGGGCGGGGCGGGAGTGCGGGTCACGGGGCGTTCCCTCCGGCCGGGGGCAAGGTGCGACGGATGGAACAGCACCGTTTCGGTGTTGTCAACGCCGCAAACTCGACTGAATCCGTCGTCTGCACGCGGCCGAACCTTCGGATTTAGTCACTGACTGTGACGAGGGGGTAGGGTTTGCCCCGCACTGCCCGCTTCGGGGATGATCCGGGGCGTGAGCAGCCAGGACACCCCGAGCCGGCCGGCGCCGCCCGTGCTCGACGACATCTCGCGGCAGATCATCGCGCAGCTCCAGGAAGACGGGCGGCGCGCGTACGCGACGATCGGCAAGGCGGTCGGCCTCTCGGAGGCCGCGGTGCGGCAGCGGGTGCAGCGGCTGTCGGACTCCGGGGTCATCCAGATCGTCGCCGTCTCGGATCCCTTGCAGGTCGGGCTGTTCCGGCAGGCGATGGTCGCGATCACGGTCGACGGCCCGCTGGAGCCGGTCGGTGACGCACTGGCCGAAATGGACGAAATCGCGTACGTGATCCTCTGCGCCGGCCGCTACGACCTGCTCTGCGAGGCGGTGTGCGCCGACGACGAGGCGCTGCTCCAGCTGATCTCGACGCGGATCCGCGCGTTGCCCGGCGTCCGGCATGCGGAGGCGATGGTCTACCTCAAGCTGCGGAAGCAGACTTACCAGTGGGGGACTCGCTGAGTGTGACGACTAAATCCGAAGGTATTGTGGCTTAATTGATGTTGAATTAGTCGCTCAGGATCGGCCGTACGACTGAATCACTTGCAATGGCTGGTCGACGCGTGCGATAACCGGGGCATGACCACTACCGCCGACCGCGCCGCCGTCGATGCCTCCGGTCTCGCGCAGGCCGCCCGCAGCAACCTCTGGATGCACTTCACCCGCCACTCCGCCTACGACGACACCGACGTCCCGGTGATCGTGCGCGGCGAAGGCCCGTACATCTGGGACGCCCGCGGGAAGCGCTACCTGGACGGGCTCGCCGGCCTGTTCGCGGTCCAGGTCGGCCACGGCCGCGAGGAACTCGCCGAGGCCGCCGCGCGGCAGACCAAGCAGCTCGCGTACTTCCCGCTGTGGGGCCACGCGCACCCGACGGCGATCGAGCTGGCGTCCCGGCTGGCCGACGCCTCGCCCGGTGACCTCAACCGCGTGTTCTTCACCGTCAGCGGCGGTGAGTCGGTCGAGACGGCATGGAAGCTCGCCAAGCAGTACTTCAAGCTGGTCGGGAAGCCGGCCAAGCACAAGGTGATCAGCCGCGCGCTGGCCTACCACGGCACGTCGCAGGGCGCGCTGTCGATCACCGGCATCCCGGGCGCGAAGGCCGACTTCGAGCCGCTGGTGCCGAGCACGCTGCGCGTCCCGAACACGAACTTCTACCGGGCGACCGAGCACGCCGACGACTACGCGGCCTACGGCCGCTGGGCCGCGGACCAGATCGAGCAGGCGATCGAGTTCGAGGGCGCGGACACCGTCGCGGCGGTGTTCCTCGAGCCGGTGCAGAACACCGGCGGCTGCTTCGTCCCGCCGCCGGGCTACTTCGAGCGCGTGCGGGAAATCTGCGACGAGCACGACGTCCTGCTGGTGTCCGACGAGGTGATCTGCGCGTTCGGACGCGTCGGCCACGACTTCGCCGCCAAGCGCTACGGCTACCAGCCGGACATCATCACCACGGCGAAGGGGCTGACGTCCGGCTACGCGCCGCTGGGCGCGGTGCTCGCTTCGGAGCGGCTGATGGAGCCGTTCACCCGCGGGTCGACGACGTTCATGCACGGCTCGACCTACGGCGGCCACCCGGTTTCCTGCGCGGTGGCGCTGGCGAACCTCGACCTGATCGCGCGGGAAGACCTCTACGGGCACGTGCTTTCCCGGGAGGCGGCCTTCTGGTCCACTTTGGACAAACTGACCGACCTGCCGATCGTCGGCGACGTGCGCGGGGCCGGGTTCTTCTACGGCATCGAGCTCGTGAAGGACAAGGCGACCAAGGAGACGTTCAGCGCCGAGGAATCCGAGCGGGTGCTGCGCGGGTTCCTGTCGGACGCGTTGTTCGAAGCCGGGCTGTACTGCCGCGCCGACGACCGCGCCGAGCCGGTCGTGCAGCTGTCGCCGCCGCTCGTCTGCGACCAGGCCGAGTTCGACGAGATGGAGCAGATCCTGCGCGACACGCTGACCCGGGCCTGGAAGCTGCTGTAGGCCCGCCCGGGCGATGATCTTGGTCCGATGGGGCGGGGAACCGGTTTTCCCCGCCCCACGGCCGGGTTCCCGAGTACCGTGGAGCGCAGGGGGACCGGGGGAGCGGCCGGTGACCGGGCCGCCCGCGTCGCCTGCCGGCCGCGCACCCGGGAGGAGACCCGATGACCGCGACCACGGACACCCCGCGCCTGCCGTTCGAGCGGCCGAACGTCCTGGAGATCGCCCCGCTCTTCGAGGTGCTGCGCCGGGAAGGGCCGGTGGTGCGGGTGACCACCCCGGCCGGCGACCCCGCCTGGCTGGTCACCGGGTACGACGAGGTCCGCGCGGTGTTCACCGACCTGCGCTTCGGGCGTTCGCACCCCGCGCCCGAGCAGGCGTCGGCGTTGTCGGACGCCGCCATCCTCAGCCGGCCGCAGGGCGACCACGAAACCGAGCACGCCGGGCACGCGCGGATGCGGAAGATGCTCGTGCCGGCGTTCTCCGCCAACCGGATCCGCCGTCTCGCCGGCCACGTCCAGGAACTGGCCGACGGCTGCTACGACGCGATGGAGCGCGCCCGGCTCGACGGCGGGCCGGTCGACCTGCACGAGCTGCTCTCGTTCCCGCTGCCGGTGCTGGTGATCTGCGAGCTGCTCGGCGTCCCGTACGAAGACCGCGCCACGTTCCGGGTGCTGTCCGACCGGATGGGCCGGATGGACATCGGCACCGGCGCCGACGCGGCGCTCGAGGAGTTCGCCGCCTACATGGGCCGGCTCGCCGCCGCGAAACGACGGGAGCCCGGGCAGGACGTCGTTTCGGACATGGTCCGGGCGCAGGCGCAGGACCCCGCGTTCACCGACGACGACCTCGCCCGGCTCGCCGCCGGCCTGCTGTTCGCCGGCCACGAGACGACGTCCAACCGCATCGACCTGGGCGTCCTGTACCTGCTCACCGACCTCGCGCGCCGCGACGCGCTGGCCGCCGACCCCGGCGGCCGGGCGCACGGCGTGGTCGAGGAAATCCTGCGGCTGGCGGCCCCGGGCGGGCTCGGCATCCTGCGGTACGCGCACGACGACGTCGAACTCGGCGGCGTGACGGTCGCCCGCGGCGACGCCGTCGTCCTCTCGCTGGCCGCGGCGAACCGGGACTCGTCGGTGTTCCCGGACGCGGCCGAGTTCGACCCCGGCCGCAAGCCGAACCCCCACGTGGCGTTCGCTTACGGCGGCTGGTTCTGCATCGGCGCGAGCCTGGCGCGCACGGAGCTGCGCGTGGTGTTCGGCTCGCTGCTCCGGCGGTTCCCGGGCCTGCGGCTGGCGGTGCCGGTCGACGAACTGGAGGTCCGGACGAACCGGGTCACCGGGGGAGTGGACCGCGTGCCGGTCCTCTGGTAGACCTGCGGCGGCCGCGACGGGAGGAAAACGTGACCCTGTGGGACAAGCTCGCGATGGACGACAAGCTCATCAAGGTGCTGAAGGAGATCCCGCCGGGGCCGGACGCGTCGGAGTTCGGACCCGCCTACGTCACGATCCACCAGCTGGCCGTCGAGCTCGACCAGCGCTTCCCCGAGGTCCGCAAGGAGCTGGACGTGCCACTGGGCGGCGGCGCGACCCGGCACGCCGGGCTGGTGGAGCTGCTGGGCAAGGAGCTCGTCGACAAGATCAAGCGCTACGGCGACGTCTACCCGATCGAAGCCGCGCAGCTGTCGGCGGTGCGCTTCCGCGAGCTGCGGCTGCGCGGCCCGGGCGGGCGTGACCTGGTGGGCGCCTCGCGCACCGACCTGCCGCTGATCCGCCTGCGGCCCCGGGATTGACCGTGCCCGCCCCGCCGGTCCGGGTGCTCGTGGCCGAACGCGACCCGGCCGTGCGGGCCCGCCTCGCCGCCCTGCTGGCCGAGGCCGACGGCATCGAGGTGGTCGGCTCGGCGCCCGACGCGAAGACGGCCGCGCTGACGCTGCGCCGCCGGCTCCCGGACGTCCTGCTGCTGGACCTGCGCCTGGGACCGCTGGGCCCGGTCTTCCGCCGCCCGGCCGTGGTGGCGCTGGTGACGTTCGACTCCGACGCGGGAATCCTGCGTGCCCTGCGTGACGGGGCATCGGGGTTCCTGCTCCGGTCGGCCCGCCGCAACGAGCTGATCAAGGTGGTCCGCCTGGCCGCGGACGGGCACGTGGTGCTCTCCCCGGACGCCTCCCGCCGGCTCGTCTCGGCGGCGACCCGGCTCTCCGGGCCGCGCGACGAGCGGCTCGCGCGCGTCGACGCCCTGTCCTGGCGCGAGCGCGAAATCCTGGTCCTGGTGGGCCAGGCCCTGACGAACGTCGAGATCGCGGCCCGGCTCGAGCTGGCGGAGCCCGAGGCGCGCGGCCTGGTGACCCAGGTGGTGCGCAAGCTGGGCTGCGCGCACCGGACCGAGGCGGGGTTGCTGGCCTACGAGCGAGGGCTGTGCCGGCCGGGCTGAAGGGGCTGCGGGACACCCCGTGGCGTCGTAGCCCGGCCCCCGCCCGCCGCCGGGATCCATCGAGACGTCCAAAGTGGACTCCACGGCCCAGTCGAACTACCCTGACCGGGCGAACGACGGACAGTCAGGACCGGGCGGCCGGAACCGGGCGCGCGACGCCGAAACCGCCGTACGGCCCGGCTTTCGCCCGCTTGCGGACCTCGTCGAAGTGCCGGTGCACGGCTTCGGCGGCGGCGTCGGCGTCGCGCAGCAGGAGCGCGTCGACGATGGCCTGGTGCCGCTTCGCGGTGGCCGTCGGGGAACCGGCCGGCCCGCCCAGCTCGCTTTCGGCGATCTGGTAGACGTCCCAGAACAACCCGGTCAGCTCGCGGGCGAGGTCGAACCCGGCCTCGGCGCAGATGAGGTCGTGGAACTCGCGGTCGGCGTCCGCCGCGTCGGGGCCCTTGCGCTTCATCCGTGCGACGCAGGCCTGCAGGTCCTCGACCAGCTCGGGCCGGTGGTCGGTGGCGACGCGGCGGGTCAGCTCGGTCTCGAGCATCTCCCGCACCTCCAGGAGGTCGCGCAGCCGCCCGACGTCGGTGGCGCCGCGGGCGCGGGTGCGGAACAGCAGCCACGTCTGCAGCGACTCGGACCCGGCGGACCCGACGAACGTGCCGTAGCCGTGGCGGATCTCGACGATGCCGAGGGCCTGGAGGGCCTTGATCGCCTCGCGGATGGAGTTGCGGCTGACGCCGATGTCCTCCATCAGGCTGAGCTCGGTGGGCATGGGCGCGCCCGGCGGGAGCTCCCGCTCGACGATCAGGTCGATGATGCGCTTGGTGATCTCTTCGCTGCGCTGCGGACGGGCCACTGCTGTCCTCCCCGGATGCGTCGTGAGAGGACATCCTACGTCATACGTCCAGAAGGGTTGACCGGCACGCGAACGCATCCTAGGCTCACGCCGGTCATAGGACGTCCCACGTCCTACCGTTCGAGCCCCCGGAGACAGCGATGTCCCAGAGCCCGTCGCTCAGCCGCCGCCAGTTGCTGCGCTACACCACCTTCGCCGGGGCGGCCGTGGCGTTCCCCACCGTGCTCGCCGCCTGCGGCGGGCCCGCGTCCACCAACAAGACCGGCAGCTCGGCGGGCTCGCTGACCGCCGTCGTCGGCTACGGCAACAACCAGTCGTGGGACCCGCTGCAGACCGCGTCCGCGTTCTCGATGGCGGCGATCCTGCACTGCTACGAGTCCCTCGTGGAGGGTGATCCGATCACCCGCGCGCCGTTCCCGGGCCTGGCGAAAGCGCTGCCCGACGCGACCGGCACGAGCCTGAAGTTCGACCTCCGAGACGGCGCCAAGTGGCACGACGGGCAGCCCGTGACCGCCGACGACGTCGTCTTCACCTACGCCAGGGCGCTGGACGACCAGGAGAACGTGCTGGTCCACAGCTTCTTCTCCACCTGGCTCAAGGAGGTCCGCAAGACCGGCGACCGCTCGGTCGAGTTCGTCCTCAAGTTCCCCTTCCCGTACGCGCTGCGGCGCATCCAGTGCTGCAAGATCGTCCCGAAGCACGTCTTCGAGGGCAAGTGGGCCGACGCCGCGGCCGGCAAGGTCGTCGGTTCCGGCCCGTACAAGGTCGTCGAACAGGCACCGCTGAGCCACACGAGCTTCGAGAAGTTCGCCGGCTACACCGGCCCGCGCCCGGCGGCCTACGACAAGATGCTGTGGAAGTCCATCGTGGACTCCGCGCCGCGCGTCGCCGCCATCTCCGGGGCGAACCCGGACGCGCAGATCGCCGAGAACATCCCGGCCGCCAACGCCGACCAGCTCCGCAAAGCCGGCCGCACGGTCGAGTTCGCCGACGGCGGCAACAACCTCTTCCTGCTCTTCAACACCGCGCACGCGCCGTTCGACAGGAACCTGGTCCGGCAGGCGCTGCACTACGCCATCGACAAGCAGAAGATGGTCGAGATCGGCCTGAAGGGCGCCGGCTCGCCCGGCACGTCGTTCATCAACCCGAAGCTGCCGTCCTCGCAGCCCGCGTCGCAGGACTTCGCCTACAACCCCGAAAAGGCGAAGCAGCTGCTGCAGCAAGCCGGCGTCGGCACCCTCGAGGTGACGCTGTCGACGACGAACACCTCGCTGGTCGCCGACTGCGTCAAGGTGATCAAGGAGGGCTGGGACGCGATCGGCGTCCAGACCACTTTGGACTCCCAGGACACCAAGGCGCTGTTCTCGAAACTCGACGCCAGCCACGACTTCCAGGTCGTCGCCACGACCAACAACCCGCTGCAGTTCGGCAACGACCCCGACCTGATGATCCGCTACTACTACGACGCCAAGTCGATCCTCACGAGCAAGTACGCACGCTGGACCGGCCCGGACGCCCAGGCGCTGCTCGCGTTGCAGGACCAGGCCGCGGCCGAGACCGACGAGGCCAAGCGGAGCTCGCTCACCAAGCAGCTGCTCGACCGGATCTCCGAGCAGGCCGTCATCTACCCGGTCGTCTTCACCCAGCTCGGCACGGCCTGGGACCCGAAGGCGATCACCGGCGTGCACGCCCAGGGCTACCCGGGCATCTACCTGAACCAGGCCAAGCCGGTCTAGGAGGAGAACACCCGTGGCCGTCGTCGTGCGGATGCTGCTCAGCCGCGTCCTCGCCCTGATCCCGCTGCTGCTCGGCGTCATCCTGTTCGTGTTCGTCGTGATGCGGTTCGCGCCCACCGACCCGGCGCTCGCCGCGTTCGACGGCGCGAACGCGACCGCCGAGCAGCTGCAGCAGTTCCGGCTGGAGAACGGGCTGCTGGACCCGCTGCCGCTGCAGTACGTCCACTTCGTCTGGCACCTGGTCCAGGGCGACTGGGGCACCAGCGTGATCACCAAGCAGCCGGTCGGCGAGACCATCGCGACCGCGCTGCCGCTCACCGTGCAGCTGACCCTGCTCGGGCTGGTCATCGCGCTCGTGTCCTCGCTGGTGCTCGGCGTGACGTCCGCGCTGTTCCGCGACCGCTGGCCGGACAAGGCGATCCGCGTGGTCACCCTGGCCGGGGTCGCCGCGCCGGCGTTCTGGGTGGCGCTGCTGCTGGTCCAGTGGCTGGCCGTCGGCCGGGGCCTGTTCCCGACCAGCGGGTACGTCAGCCCGGCCGACTCCTTCGGCGGCTGGCTGAACTCGCTGACGCTGCCCGCGATCTCCCTCGCACTGCCGGTGGCGGCGCAGCTGACCCGAGTGATCCGGACGTCGATGGTCGAAGAGCTGGACAAGGACTACGTCCGCACCGCGCGCGGCGGCGGGCTGCCGCCGGTGGTCGTGGTCGGGCGCAACGTGCTGCGCAACGCGCTGGTCACCCCGCTGACCGTGCTCGGCCTGCGGGTCGGCTACCTGCTGGGCGGCGCGGTCGTCATCGAGACGATGTTCGCGCTGCCGGGGATGGGGCAGAACATGATCCAGGCCGTCAAGGACGGCGACACCGCCAAGGTGCAGGGCTTCGTGATCACGATCGCGATCGGGTTCGTGCTGGTCAACCTGATCGTCGACGTCCTGTACCTGATCGCGAACCCGCGCCTGCGGAGCCACGCGTGAAGCGCCTGCGCGGGTCGTGGCCCGCCCTCGCGCTCCTCGGCGTCCTGGTGCTGGTCGCCGTGCTCGGCACGCTCTTGGCCACGCACAACCCGGACGCGCTGAGCACCGACACCGGCGGTCCGAGCGCCGCGCACTGGTTCGGCACCGACCAGTCCGGCCGCGACATCTTCTCCCGGCTCGTCGCCGGCACGCGCTGGTCGCTCGCCATCGGCCTGGGGGCGGTGGCGCTCGCGCTCGTGTCGGGAGCGGTGATCGGGGCGTTCGCCGCGACGTCGCACCGCCGGGTGGACGCGGTGATCATGCGCGTCCTCGACGTCGTCATGGCGTTCCCCGGCATCGCACTGGCCGCGGTGCTCGTCGCGGTGTTCGGGCACGGGATCCTCGTGCTGGTCCTGGCCATCGGGTTCCTCAACACGCCGCCGGTGGCCCGGGTGATCCGGGCGAACGTCCTGGCGCAGTACGGCGAGGACTACGTCGCGGCCGAACGCGTCATCGGCGCCCGCCGGTTCTTCGTGCTGACCCGGCACGTCGCGATCAACTGCGCCGCCCCGGTGCTGGTCTACTGCACGGTCACGGTGGCCGACGCGATCGTCTTCGAGGCCTCGCTGTCGTTCATCGGCGCCGGCATCCAGCCGCCGGACCCGTCGTGGGGCTCGGTACTCGCCGACGGCAAGGACCTGGTGCTGACCGGCGGCTGGTGGGCGACGCTGTTCCCCGGCCTGCTGATCCTGAGCACCGTGCTGGCGCTCAACATCCTGTCCGAGCGGATCTCCGACGCCTGGGCCGCGCCCTCGGCCCGCGCGGTCAAGGCGGCCGAGGTCGCCAAGGCCGTCGAAGCCCGCGACGACGCCGACACCGCGCCCGTCCTGCCGATCGCCGGCCTGCGGGAGGCGGGGGAGCGGCTGGCCCGCACCGCGCGATCCCTGGACCACCGCGACCCGGTCCTGGAGGTCGACCGGCTCCGGATCGCGTTCCCCGGCCGCCACGAGGGCGTCGACGTCGTGGACGGCGTGTCCTTCAGCGTCCGGGCCGGGGAGGTCCTCGGCCTGATCGGCGAGTCCGGCTGCGGCAAGACCCTCACCGCCCTGTCGATCCTCGGCCTGCAGCCGGCGGGCGCCCGGGTGTCCGGCCAGATCCGGTTCGCGCAGCGAGACCTGCTCGCGCTCAAGCCCGGCGAGCGCCGCCGGCACCTCGGCCACGACATCGCGATGATCTACCAGGACGCGCTGAGCTCCCTCAACCCGGCGATGACCATCCGGGCGCAGCTCAAGCAGTTCTGCCGCCGCGGCGGCACCCGCACCCCGGCCGAACTGCTGGACCTGGTCAACCTCGATCCGGAACGGACGCTGCGGGCGTACCCGCACGAGCTGTCCGGCGGCCAGCGCCAGCGCGTGCTGATCGCCATGGCGCTCTCGCGCGACCCGAAGCTGATCGTCGCCGACGAGCCCACGACCGCCCTCGACGTCACCGTGCAGGCGCAGATCATGGCGCTGCTGCTGCGGCTGCAGGAAGAGCTCGGCTTCGCGCTCGTCCTCGTCTCGCACGACCTCGCCCTGGTGTCCGAGCTCGCCGACCGCGTCGTCGTCATGTACGGCGGCCAGGTCGCGGAGCTGGGCACCACCGCCGAGGTGGTCGGCTCGCCGCGGCACCACTACACGCGCGGCCTGCTCAGCGCCGTGCTGTCGCTGGAGGAGAACGAGGCCCGGCTGACGCAGATCAAGGGGGTCGTCCCGGCCCCGGCCGAGTTCCCGGCCGGCTGCCGCTTCGCCGGCCGCTGCCCGGCGGCCCGCGCGAAGTGCCACGACGAACCCCCGGTCCGCTTCGGCGAGCCGGTCGACCACCTCGTCGCCTGCCACTTCCCGGCGGTCGACATCGCCCGCGAGAAGGAGGCGACGGCGTGAACCTCCTGGAGGTCGACGGCGTCCACGTCGTCCACAAGGTCCGCGGCCGCGGGCTGTTCGGCCACGACCACGTCCACGCCCTCACCGACGCCCACCTCGTGGTGAACCCGGGCGAGACGATCGGCGTCGTCGGCGAGTCCGGCTGCGGCAAGTCCACCCTGGCGAAGGTGATCGTCGGCCTGCAGCGGCCGACCGCGGGCGGCGTCCGGTTCCGCGGGAAGCCCCGGACGTCCGGGCGCGAGGTCGGCATGGTCTTCCAGGACCCCTCGACCGCGCTCAACCGGCGGCTGGCCGTCGCCAAGATCATCCGCGACCCCCTCGACGTCCACCGGGCCGGGACGCCGACCGAGCGCGACGAGCGTGTCCGGGAGCTGATGTCCCTGGTCGGCCTCCCGGACAGCGTCGCCGACGCGGTGCCCGGCCAGCTGTCGGGCGGGCAGCGCCAGCGCGTCGCCATCGCCCGCGCCCTGGCCCTGCGCCCCGCCTTGCTGGTCGCCGACGAGCCGACGTCCGCCCTCGACGTCTCGGTCCGCGCCCAGATCCTCAACCTGCTGCTCGACCTGCGCGAACAGCTGGACCTGGCGATGGTCTTCGTGTCCCACGACATCCAGACCGTGGCCAAGATGAGCGACCGGATCGTCACGATGTACCTGGGCCGGATCGTCGAAGAAGCCCCGGTGGGGGCGCAGGCCCGTCACCCCTACACGCGGGCCTTGTTCTCCGCGACACCCAGCCTGCTCCACCCGGTCGAGCCGATCGTGCTCGCCGGCCCGGTGCCCTCGGCGACCCACCCGCCGAGCGGGTGCCCGTTCCGCACCCGCTGCCCGAAGGCCACCGGCGAGTGCGCGGCGGAGCTGCCGCCGCTCGCCGCGGCCGAGGGCGGGCACACCTACCGCTGCATCCACCCAGATCTGCCTACCGGAGTGAGCACCTGATGCCGAAGTTCGCCGGAATCGTCCCGCCGCTGTGCACGCCGTTGAACGACGACTTCAGCGTGGACACCGACTCGCTGCGGCGCCACGTCGAGTTCCAGCTCGACGCCGGCGTGCACGGTGTCTTCGTCCTGGGCTCCTCGAGCGAGGTCGCCTTCCTGCCCGACGCGCAGCGCCGGGTCGTCGTCGAAACGACGGTCGACCAGGTCGCCGGGCGCGTCCCGGTGCTCGCCGGCTGTATCGACATGACGACGCTGCGGGTCGCCGAGCACGTCAAGGCCGCCGAAGCGGCCGGGGCCGACGCGGTCGTCGTCACCGCGCCGTACTACACCCGGACGCACGTGGCCGAGGTCGACCGGCACTTCCGGCTGCTGCACGAGCGCACGTCGCTGCCGATCGTCGCCTACGACATCCCCGTGGCGGTCCACACGAAGCTCGACGGGCCGATGGTGCTCGACCTCGCCGCCGACGGCGTCCTCGCCGCGCTGAAGGACTCCAGCGGCGACGAGGCGTCCTTCCGCGCCGTCCTGCTCGGCAAGCGCGACCGCGGCCTGGACTCCTTCGCCGTGTTCACCGGCTCCGAGCTGGTCGTGGACGCGGCCCTGGCGATGGGGGCCGACGGCGCGGTCCCGGGCCTCGGCAACGTCGACCCCGTCGGGTACGTGCTGATCCACGACCACTTCAAGTCCGGCAACCTCGCCGCGGCGCGCCGCGAGCAGGAACGCCTGATGAAGCTGTTCTCGATCACGGCCGTCGCGCCGCCGAGCCGGATGGGCCGCGGGTCGGCCGGGCTCGGCGCGTTCAAGGCCGCGATGAAGCTGCGCGGGTTCATCGACAACGCTGTCATGGCGCCGCCGCAGCTGCCCCTCGACGACGAGGAGCTGTTGCGGATCAAGGAAAAGCTCGCGGAAGCGGGCCTGCTCTGATGATCCGCTACGGCGCCGACTACAACCCCGAGCACTGGCCCGAAGAGGTCCGCCGGGAAGACCTGGAGCTGATGGCCGAAGCGGGCGTCACGATGGTGACGGCCGGGATCTACTCGTGGGCCGGCGTCGAACCGGAGCCGGGGGAGTGGGACTTCGGCTGGTTCGACGACGTCATGGCCGGCCTCGCCGGAGCGGGCGTGCAGGTGTGCCTGGCGACGATGACCGCGTCACCGCCGCCGTGGCTGTCCCGCGCCCACCCGGAGATCCTCCCGGTGCGCGCCGACGGCGTCCGGCTCTCGCCCGGGGCGCGGCAGCAGTTCTGCCCGTCCAGCCCCGTCTACCGCGCGCACGCCGCACGGCTCGTCACGGAGCTGGCGACGCGCTACGCGGGTCATCCGGCCCTGGCGATGTGGCACGTCGGCAACGAGTTCGGCTGCCACATCCGCGCGTGCTACTGCGACGAGTCCGCCGCGGACTTCCGCCGTTGGCTGCGAGAGCGTTACGGGACGATCGAGGCGCTCAACGCCGCGTGGACGACGACGTTCTGGGCCCAGCACTACTCCGCGTGGGACGAGATCCTGCCGCCGCGCGTCGCGCCGACGTTCCCGAACCCCGCTCAGCAGCTCGACTTCCACCGGTTCTCCTCCGACGCCGCGCTCGGCTGCTTCCGGACCGAGCAGGAGGTGCTGCGGCGGATCACACCGGACGTCCCGCTCACGACCAACTTCGCCGGCCTGGTGCAGAAAGCCCTCGACTGGCACACCTGGACGCCGCACGAGGACGTCGTCAGCCTCGACTCCTACCCGGACCCGTACGACCCGCGCGCCCACGTCGAGGCCGCGTTCGCCTACGACCTCGTCCGGTCGGCGAAGGACCGGCCGTGGCTGCTGCTGGAGCAGGCGCCGAGCGCGGTGAACTGGCGGACCCGCAACAGCCCCAAGCCACCCGGCGCGATGCGGCTCGGGAGCTGGCAGGCGATCGCCCAGGGCGCCGACGCGGTCCTGTTCTTCCAGTGGCGGCAGACCAGCGGCGGCGCGGAGAAGTTCCACTCGGCGATGGTCCCGCACGGCGGCCGCGACACCCGCACCTTCCGCGAGACGGCCGCGCTCGGCCGGGAACTGGCGCGCGTGCCCGAGCTGGCCGGGACGCGCGTGCGGGCCGACGTCGCGCTCCTGCACGACTGGCCGAGCTGGTGGGGCCTCGAACTGGACTCGCACCCGGCCGAGCTGGAGCAGCTCGAGACGCACTTGGCGCACTACGCGCCGCTGTTCGACGCCAACATCACGTGCGACGTCGTCCACCCTTCACGGGATCTTTCGGGGTACCGGCTCGTCGTCGTCCCGAACCTGTACCTGCTGGAGCAGCCGACGGCCGACAACCTGCGCGAGTACGTCGCCGGTGGCGGGCACCTGGTGGTGTCGTACTTCTCCGGCATCGTCGACGGCTGCGACCGCGCCTACCTCGGCGGGCACCCCGCGCCGCTGCGGGACATCCTCGGCCTGCGCGTCGACGAGTTCTGGCCGCTCGACGGGAGCATCGCCCTCGACTTCACCGACGGCACAACGGGTGCCGGGACGATCTGGGCCGAGTGGATCGAGCCCGAAGGCGCCGAGGTGGTCGCCTCCTTCGCAGCCGGCGAGCTGGCCATGCGCCCGGCGATCACCCGGCACGCGTTCGGTGACGGCGTCGCCTGGTACGTCGGCACCCGGCCGGACCTGGGTGCGGTGCTGGGCCGGATCGCGGCGGAAGCCGGGGTGACGCCCGTGATCGAGGCACCGCCCGGGGTGCAGGCCGTCGTCCGGCACGGCGGGGAAAGCGCTTACCTGATCCTGCTCAACCACGGCACCGAGCCGGTCACCGTCGACCTGCCGCACGCCGCGCCGGACCTGCTCACCGACCCCTCGCGGCCGGTCGGGCGCGTCCGGCTCGCCCCGCGAGGTGTCGCCGTCCTGAAGGGATGAGAATGAGAACACTGGGGAGAGGGGCCGCGCTCGTGGCCCTGCTGGCGGGCTCGCTGGTCGCCGTGGGCCCGGCCCAGGCCGCGCCGCCGTTCGACCAGCAGGTGCTGTTCAAAGCGTCGCAGGATCCCGGCTACAGCTGCTTCCGGATCCCGGCGATCGTGAAGTCCACCCACGGCACGCTCCTGGCCTTCGCCGAAGGCCGCATCGACAACTGCGGCGACACCGGGGACATCGACCTCGTGCTGAAGCGCTCGGCCGACGGCGGCAAGACGTGGTCGCCGCTGCAGGTCGTCAACCGCGGCGGCGGGGACACGCACGGCAACCCGGTGCCCGTCGTGGACAGCCGGACCGGCCGGATCGTGCTGATCACGACGTACAACAAGGGGCGCACCGACGACAAGGCGTGCGACGTCCCGTGCCCGCGCACCCCGCACTCTCAGTACAGCGACGACGATGGGCTGACCTGGTCCGCGCCGGTCGACATCAGCGCGCAGGCCAAGCTGCCGGACTGGGACTCCTGGTACGCGTCCGGGCCGGTGCACGGCATCCAGCTGACGCACGGCCGCCACGCGGGACGGCTGGTGTTCGGCGTCAACGCGGAGACCAGCGACGGGACGCATTCCGTCGAGAACCACGCCGGGCTGGTCTACAGCGACGACGGCGGCCGGACCTGGCACGTCGGCGCCGTGAACAGCTATCCGCACCCGGTCGGCGGGACGTACACGCAGAAGCCGTCCGAAGTCACGGTCGTGGAGCTGCCCGACGGCACGGTCTACGCCGGCGGCCGCGAGCAGGGCGGCACCGACATCGGCAACCGCGACTACGCCCTCAGCCGGGACGGTGGCCAGACGTTCACCAAGTCCTTCACCACCATCCCCGACCTGGTGACGCCGATGGTGCAGGGCTCGATCCTGCGCGTCGGGAACCGGCTGTTGTTCTCGTCGCCGTCCGACACCGACCGGCGCCGCTGGATGATGATCCGCTCGTCCTACGACAACGGCCGGACGTGGGAGAACGCCGAACAGGGCACGCAGCTCACCACCGACTGGTCCGGGTACTCGGACCTGGTGCAGATCGGCGGCCCGAGGATCGGGCTCGTGTACGAAGGCGGCGCCGTCGACGCCCGGGACGAGATCCGCTTCGCGCGTTTCGACGAGTCATCCCTGGGGTGGCACAACTCCGCGGGTCCGTCCACACCGGACGTTTCGGGGCATGCGGACGCCCGGGTGCTCGGGGGCGCTTCCCCGGTCGCCGGACGCTTCGGCGGCGCGCTGACCCTGGACGGCACCGACGACTACGTCCGTGTGCCCTACGACCCCGCGCAGCCGCCGGGCGACGGCGACCTGACCTGGACGGGCTGGTTCCGGTACGGCGCCACGAAGGGCAACCAGGTCCTGTTCTGGCTCGGCGGGATGGGGGCCACCGCGCCGCAGCTGTGGCTGCGCGGCGAGCCCGCGAACCACCGTCTGATCGCGATGATGACCACGGCGGCCGGGAGCGCGTCGATCACCACGAGCCAGGCGTACGACGACCAGGCGTGGCACCACGTCGCCCTGGAACGCACCGGCGGGAAGCTGCTGCTGTGGGTCGACGGCGTCCAGGTCGCCTCCGGCGCCGCGGCCGCCGGGTCGGTCAGCCGGACGGTGTCGTTCCAGCTGCAGCTGGGCCAGCGGCTGGACAACCAGTTCCGCTGGACCGGCTCGTTCGACGAGGTCCGGTTCTACCGCCGGGCTCTCACGGCACCGGAGCTCGACGCGATCCGCCGGGTGAACGCGCCGGTGCCGGCCGGGCAGGTGCTGCGGCTGCCGTTCGACCGGCTCCGCGCCTGAGGGAGATGAGGACGACGCCGGCGATGCTGAGCGCGCCGCCGGCGGCGTCCACCCAGGTCGGGACCTCGCCCAGCCAGACGAACGCGACGGCGAGGGCGATCGCGGGCACGAGGTAGAGCGCGCCGGTCGCGACGGCGATCGAGTGCCGCGCGACGGCGCAGCCCCACGCGACGAACCCGGCGGCCGAGGGCAGCACGCCGAGGAAGACCACGGCGATCGTCGCCTGCGGGTTTTCGCTGCCACGCAAGGCTTCCGGGGCGAGGGGCAGGAGGAAGAGCGTCCCGGCCCACATGGCGTAGCAGGCGACTTCGAGTCCCGTGTAGTGCTTGAGCAGGGGCTTGCTGCAGAAGTGGTAGACGCCCTGGACGGCCGCGGCGGCCAGGACGACCCACGCGGCGCTCGAGTACGCCAGGCCGCTGCCGGCCGCGATGAGCGTGCTGCCGCCGAGCGCCACCGCGCTGCCGAGGACCTTGGTGGCGGTCAGCCGCTCGCCGAGGAACACCGCGGCGAGCAGGACGCTGAACACCGGCGCCACCGAGACGAGCAGGCTCGCGGTGCCCGCCGGGACGTGCACCTCACCCCAGTTGAGCAGCACCTGGTACGCGCTCATCCCGGCGAGCCCGCACACCGCGATCAGGGGCAGGTCCCTGCGGCGGGGCAGGCGCACCTTGAGGATCGGCGCGGCGAGCAGCAGGACGGCCGACGCGACGGCGAGCCGGGCGAAGGACAGCCCGGCGACGCCGTAGCCGTCGAGGCCGACCTTGATGGCGGGGAACGCCGCCGCCCACAGGACGACGGTGAGGGCGAGTGCGAAGAGTTTCACCCGTCCATCGTCAGCGGTATGCTGCGTAAGCACCAGTTACGGTTTCTTCTTGGATCAGGAAGTCTGACTTCATGTTGGAGCTTCGCCGCCTGCGCGTCCTGTACGCCCTCGCCCAGCACCGGACCGTCGCCGCGACGGCTGCCGCACTGCACCTGACCGGGCCCGCCGTCTCCCAGCACCTGGCGGCCCTCGAACGGGAGGCGGGCGTCCCGCTGCTGGAGAAGCAGGGCCGGGGCCTGGCGTTCACCCCGGCCGGGCGGCTGCTGGTCTCGCACGCGGAAGTCATCCTCGACGACCTGGCCGCGGCGGAGTCGGCCCTGGCCGAGGTGACCGAGAACGGCTCGGGGACGGTCCGGGTGGCCGCGTTCGCTTCCGCGGCACGTGCACTGCTGCCGCGCGCGTGGGGCGGACCGGTCTCGCTGCGCCTGCTGGTGCAGGAGCCGGGCACGGCCCTGGAGTCACTGCGCCGCCAGGACGTCGACATCGCCGTCGTGCACAGCTATTCGCTGCTGCCTCGGGACGTCCCGTCCCGGTTCGAGGAGCGGGCCCTGCTCGAGGACCCGGTGCTGCTGGCGATGGCCGGCCCGGCGGACGGAACGCCGGTCCGCCTGGCCGACTTCGCCGGACAGCCGTGGCTGGTCCCGACGTCGGATCTGTCGTGCTACGAGATGATCCAACGAGCCTGCGGCGCGGCGGGGTTCGTGCCGTCGGTGGTCGCGGAGTCCCCGGATTTCGCGGTGCTCGTGGCGCTGGCGGCCGCGGGTGCCGGAGTCGCACTGGTCCCGGCGATGGCACTTCCGCCGGGTCCGCTCGACGTCGGCTTGCACCCGTTGGAAGAGCCGTTGACGCGGCGGGTGTTCGCGCTGACCCGGCCGGGGACGGCGCGGCGGCCGGACATCCGGGCGGTGCTGGACCGGCTGGAGCGTGCGGGCGGTGAGTGGACCGTCGGCGGTTAGACCGTCCGGCAGGTCAGCTGCGGACGCCCGGCGGCGTCGCCCGTGCCGGTGAGGGCGATGAAGCCGAACGTCGTCGACCCGCCCGCGTCGAGCTTCGCGTTCCAGGCCGCGTTGTCGACCGTCACCGTCGAGCCCTCCACCGTGAAGGTGCCGTTCCACAGGCCCGTGATGTGGTGCCCGTCCAGCAGGGCCCAGCGGACGCTCCAGCCCGCGAGGTCGGCGGAGCGGTCGTTGCGGACCGTCACCTGCACCTGGTAGCCGCCCGGCCAGGAGTTCGTCACCTCGTAGCGAGCGGCGCAGCCCAGGTCGGCGGGGGTCGTCGACGGGGCCGGCGGTGGCGACGTGGACGTCACGGGCGCGGCGGCGACCGGCGTGCCGCGGTCCGGCACGACCGCGGTCCCGATCACCACCCCCAGCGCCAGCAGCACCACGCCGCCGGCGCAGGCCAGTACCACGCCGCGCCTCGACCGGCGGACGCGCAGCAGACGCGTCTCGGTGCGGGGCCGCGGGCGGGGCGGCGGCAGCGGCCGGCCGCCGGTGACAGCCTCGAACAGGTCCTGGACTTCGGCCATCGCCGGGCGCTGGGCCGGGTCGCGGTGCAGGAGGCGGCCGAGCACCTCGGCGAGCGGGCCGCGGTGCCGCGGCGGGATCGGGTTCTCGCGGGCGACCCGCAGCAGCAACGCGATCGCGTTGTCGTCGTTGCCGAACGGCGGGACGCCCTCGAGCGCGCGGTAGAGCGTGGCGCCGAGGGAAAACACGTCGGCGGGGAAGCCGGCGTCGCGGCCGCTTGCGACTTCGGGGGACAGGTAGGCGGGCGTGCCCGCGATGAAGCCGCCGCCGGTCACCGTGCCTTCGCCGGTGGCGCGGGAGATGCCGAAGTCGGCGATCTTGGCGATCCCGGAGTCGCCGATCAGGACGTTGGCGGGGGTGACGTCGCGGTGCACGATGCCCTCGGCGTGCGCGGCGGCCAGCGCGGACGCGACCTGCACGCCGATGCGCGCGACCTCGTCGGCGGGCAGGCTTTCGCGGTCGAGCAGCAGGTCGGCCAGGCTCCGCGACGGCAGGTACTCCATGACCAGGTACGGCTCGCCGTCCTCTTCGACGACGTCGTGGACCGTGATCGCGTGCGGGTGCCGTAGGCGCGCGGTCAGCCGGGCCTCCCGCTGGGCGCGCTGGGCGGCCTCGGCGCCGGCGGCCTGGCCGATCGCCGGTTCGTAGCCCAGCTGCTTCACGGCGACGACCCGGTCGAGCCGCTGGTCACGAGCTCGCCAGACGACGCCCATCGCGCCCTGGCCGACCCGCTCGGCCAGCCGGTAGCGCCCGGCGATCAGCTGTCCTGCGTCGGTCACGACGACCTCCCGGCCTTCCCCGGAACACACGGATGCGGGGGACGATCGGTTCGAGCTTAACGACCCCGGCCCCGGCACGCCGACGGGCGCGGCCTGCCCGGGGGCAGGCCGCGCGTCACGCGGCGGGCACGTGCAGCTGGTCCCACGTCGGCACGTACGGCGTGAACCGCAGCGTCATCCCGGCCTCGGCCGGGAGCTTGTCCGCCTTGCGGGCGTTGCAGCTGCGGGACGTGCCACCGCACGCGGCGACCGTGTTGAGCCACGACGTCCGCGCGCCACCGCGGCTCAGCGGCGTCACGTGGTCGATCGTCGTCGCGCGGCGGCCGCAGTACGCGCAGCGGTGGCCGTCGCGGGTCAGCACCCCGCGGCGGGACCAGCGCGGCGGCTGCGTATATCGCCACTTCATGACGACATAACGCAGCAACCGCACGATCTTCGGGCGCGGGAACAGGCCGTAGGCGAGACCGTCCTCGGCCTCGTGGATCTCGGCGACGTGCCGCACGAGCATCCGGATCGCGTGCGGAACCGACACGGTCTGCAGCGGCTCGTAACCGGCGTTCAGGACGAGTACCTTCACAACACACCTTCTTTCCTCTCGGCGAAAATCGTCGCCGAGAGGAAAGCGGTGCGTCAATCGTGTTTCAGCGCAGCGGATGCGCGCGGAAGAACCGCCAGATCACCGGGGTCGCGTCGATGACGGCCGGGGTGGCCGAGTCGTTGTTCGGCTGCGTGCTGGGCCAGACGTGCCCGGCCCCTTCGACGCGGTAGTGCTCGAGGGCGCCGTGGTGGTCGCAGCCGAGCCACTTCTGGGCGAGCACGCCGGAAACCGGCGTCCACGTCACGGGTTTCGGGAGGCAACCGTCCCTTGTGGACCACGCGGCGAGCCAGTCGGGGATGGCGGGCAGGCCCTTGGCCGGGTTGCCGGTGTAGGGGATCGTCGTGTCGGCGGTGCCGTGGAAGTCGAGGACCGGGACGTCCCGGCTCGGAGCGCAGGCGCCGCCCTGCGGGTAGAACGCGCCCGACACCGGGGCGAACGCCGCGATCCGGCCGGCCAGGCGGCACGCCAGCACGCCGACGAACCCGCCGCCGTTGGACTTCCCGGCCGCGAAGATGCGGTCGACGTCGACGCACAGCGTGCGCTGCAGCGAGGTGAGCAGGTCGCTGGTGAACAGCACGTCGTCGGCCGACGCCGAATAGGGCGCGCCGGTCCACGCCGTCTCGCCGTCGGTGCCGACCAGGCCCTGCGGGTAGACGGAGATCGCGTCCAGTGCCGAGAAGCCGGACAGCTCCTCCTGGTACTGCGACGTGCGCTTGTGGCCGTGGAACGACAGCAGCAGCGGGTACGCCCGCCGTGGGTCGTAGTGCGCCGGCAGGTGCACCGTGTACTCGCGGTCGAGGCCGCCCGAGACGACGTGCCGCGTGGTCGTCACCCCGGCCGGGACCGGCGCGGCGCGGCCGCAGCCGGTGGTGCGGACGGGGTGGTCGACGACGCCCGCCGCGGCGGCGGGAGCGGCGAAGGCGGTGGTCAGGGCACAGGCCGCGGCGAACGCGGCGGCCCACCGGGGAAGGCGTCCGGGCACTCGATCCTCCTTGATCGGCAGCGGGGCGTGGCCAGCATCACCCCGCTCGACCGGGCCTGCCAGATTGCGTTCATAAAGTGCGCGACCGGGTGACGGCCGGGGTTGTCGGACCCCGTCGGTAGGATCGGCCCACCTCGGCCGTTGCACCGAAAGGAACGGAAGTGACCACCCCGATCGAGACGCTGGAGTTCCAGTCGGAAGCGCGTCAGCTGCTGCAGCTGATGATCCATTCGATCTACTCGAACAAGGACACCTTCCTGCGGGAGCTCGTGTCCAACGCCTCCGACGCCCTCGACAAGCTCCGGCTGGAGTCGTACCGCGACAAGGACCTCGGCGCGGACACCACCGATCTGCACATCACGCTCGAAACGGACCCGGCCGAGCGGACCCTCACGGTCCGGGACAACGGCATCGGCATGAGCCGCGAGGACGTCGTCGCCCTCATCGGCACGATCGCCAAGTCCGGCACCGCGGAGTTCCTGACCAAGCTGAGGGAAGCCAAGGACGCAGCGGCGTCGCAGGACCTCATCGGCCAGTTCGGCGTCGGCTTCTACTCGAGCTTCATGGTCGCCGACAAGGTCACCCTCGTGACCCGGAAGGCCGGCACCGCCGAAGGCGTCCGCTGGGAGTCGACCGGCGAAGGCACGTACACGATCCAGGAGGTCGAAGACGCGCCGCAGGGCACCACGGTGACCCTGCACCTCAAGCCGGAAGACGCCGAGGACCACCTCTACGACTACACGTCCCCGGCGAAGATCCGGGAGATCGTCAAGAAGTACTCCGACTTCATCACCTGGCCCATCCGGATGAAGGGCGAAGGCGAAGACGCCGAGCCCGAGACGGTCAACTCGATGAAGGCGCTCTGGGCGCGCTCGTCGAGCGAGGTCACCGAGGACGAGTACCACGAGTTCTACAAGCACGTCAGCCACGACTGGCAGAACCCCCTGGAGACGATCCGGCTCAACGCCGAGGGGACGTTCGAGTACCAGGCCCTGCTGTTCCTGCCGTCGCAGGCCCCGATGGACTTGTTCCTGCGGGAGCGCAAGCGCGGCGTGCAGCTGTACGTCAAGCGCGTCTTCATCATGGACGACTGCGAATCGCTGGTGCCGGAGTACCTGCGGTTCGTCAAGGGCGTCGTCGACGCCCAGGACCTCTCGCTGAACGTCTCGCGCGAGATCCTGCAGCAGGACAGGCAGATCCAGCTGATCCGCCGTCGCCTGGTGAAGAAGGTCCTCTCGACGGTGAAGTCGATGATGACCGCCGACGCCGAGAAGTACGCGACGTTCTGGCGCGAGTTCGGCCGCGCGGTCAAGGAAGGCCTGCTCGACGACTTCGAGAACCGCGAAGCCATCCTGGAGATCTCGTCGTTCTCCTCGACGCACGACGCGGAGAAGCCGACTTCGCTGCGCGAGTACGTCGAGCGGATGAAGGACGGCCAGGAGCACATCTACTTCATGACCGGCGAGTCGCGCCCGGCCATCGAGAACTCCCCGCACATGGAGGCGTTCCGGGCCAAGGGCTACGAGGTGCTGGTGCTGACCGACCCGATCGACGAGATGTGGGTCGACGCGGTGCCGGGCTTCGACGGGAAGCAGTTCCAGTCGATCGCCAAGGGCCAGGTCGACCTCGAGTCGGACGAGGACAAGAAGGCCACCGAGGTCGCGCGTGAGCAGCAGAAGAAGGACTTCGAAGGCCTGCTGGGCTGGATGGGCACGGCGCTGGGCGAGGACGTCAAGGAGGTCCGGCTCTCGTCGCGGCTGACGACGTCGCCGGCGTGCATCGTCGGGGACACCCACGACCTGACCCCGACGCTCGAGAAGATGTACCGCGCGATGGGGCAGGAGCTGCCGCCGATCAAGCGCATCCTCGAGCTGAACCCGGAGCACGCGCTGGTCACCGGCCTGCGCGAGGCCCACGCGGCGCGCCCGGACGACGCCGGGCTCGCCGAGACGGCCGAACTGCTCTACGGGATGGCCCTGCTCGCCGAAGGCGGCGAGCTGGGCGACCCGGCCCGCTTCATCAAGCTGCTGGCGAGCCGCCTGGAGAAGACCCTCTGAGTTCTGCCGCGGCTCGTCGTGAGTGGTGGGGGGGGGGCTACCCCCCCCCCCACACAA